>JBGSNQ010000199.1:0-55364 GCA_041739525.1 Pseudomonadales bacterium
CGCGCCGGCCAGCACGCCGAGATTCCCTGCGCCTTCCTCCATCTGATCCGATAACGCCACGCCCACCAACGCCGTAAAGCTACCGATGTTTACCCCGCGTTCCGGGTACTCGCGCGGCTGCTGGTTGCGGGACGGCGACGCCGACCATCGGGCGAGCGCATCCTCGGTCATCGGCGTGTCGATGTCCTGATGCATTTCCGTCGCGCCGTTCCACAGGCCGTCGAGATGGCCGTGCCATGCGTGGAACGGCGTGTCGCAGTCGCGGTACCCCGACTCGTTCACATACCGGCTGGGCGGCCAAGGGAACAGGGTGGCCAGTTGTGAGTCGCGCGCCGACGGGATCGCGGCGCCCATCGCAGCCTCGATGAACGGCTTGATCGCGGTGTCGTTGAGCAGGGCGAGAATCGCGGGATCGGAATTGGCCCGTTCGTAAGCACGCGCCGCGCGCTTTACGCGTGCCTGGAGTGCACTGGCATCCGCCTCAGCGAGGACACCGTCATCGACCGCAAGGAACTGAGCATGGTTCGCGAGTTGGCCGAGCGCCCGGTTGAGCACACGGCGCGCCGCCTTGACCAGCGCATCCGGAACGACGCCGCGCAGCACGAGGTACCCGTCGCGGTGCAGGTCCTGGTACAGCGCTGTTTGCCGTTCTGCGGTTATTCCGTTCGCATCCATGGGCAAGTTCTCCTGCGTTCAAGGCGGCGCCCAGTCTCGCAGCCGTACTATAGGGATTGAAGTAGATTGGCCCACTGCCTGTCCAATTCATCGGTAACACCATCCGGAAGTCGAATGCCGGCAAAGATTGCTTCAAAAATTAGTATCCGATCGCGACCAGGTACCCCGGAATGTACCCCCGTGGTGTAACGTTAGGCTCTAGGCCACGTAACTCGCGGGATGGCAAGGGATGCCTCTTCCGCAAAGTCAGCGCCCAGAACGTTCTCAAGATTTCCGATACACACCCCGATATCGCTTCTTGAGAAATCCGTGATCTGAGTGGGGGCGAGGGCTACGTATACCTCCACAAAACGCGAGCGGCTAACGATCCGAAGAGCTGTTGCCAGCTTCACTGCAGCTGCCGTAGCGCGATCCATCCGCTGTGAGACGACGCCGAATCACGCTACTACTTGCCGGGCGAATACCAGACTGCCGAAGTGTACGCGCGGTCCTGGACTGTCGCCGGCACACTGGTTGGCAGCTTCACCCCGAAGCGAACTGCATCGTAGGTCGTCCATCGCGGTGTGGGGATCTCGAGCACGCGAACGTAATAGAACGCCCGCGCGTTGGGGTCGAACTCCGGGTCGCGCCAGTGGGCAGCGAGGACTGGGGCGCCGATCGTATTGGTAAAGTTGGCCTTCGAGATGTCCACGGTGTTGCCAACCGGCTTGCGCGCGCGCCCATCCGCGCCGATCTTGCGACCGTCCGATACGGCGATGTCATAGATCCTTTCTTTCGCCTTGCCGTCCGCGTCGATCCAGCCCTTGATGATCTGGATGCGGTCGAGGTTCGCCCAGTCGGGGTCCCGCAGCGCGTGCACTATGAACGTGGGGGCGGCGCCTTTGGGCGGCACATGGAGGCGCCCTCCCATCGGAACCCCTCGCGTATAGCCCAGCCCGGCAAAATCGGGCACGAGCTCGTCGCCCGGCTTGAAGTCCCAACCGGCGAAGAGGCGCACCCGCATGCGCGTGCCAGTCGTAGCGTAGATTTCCTTACGCACTAGGGCGTCGAAGATCTCGACGCGGGTGTTCTCGCGTGCCCACACTCCCGTGAGACCCGACGCGGATTCCTGTGCCGTGATGATTCGCAGCGCAGGATCTTCCGCGGGGATGACCGCCCCGTTGAACCGATCGGGGCTCGGTTCCGTGCCAGCGAACTTGCCGAAGTAGTTTTCTTCGCCGGTCGACGCGAGACCGGTATGCGAGTCGCTCGAGGCGAGCGCGCCACTGCGTCGCCGTTAGGTATTGTTGCGTTTCTTTCCGGTGACCATCGCGCGGACGAGGTTCTCCTTATGGGAGAAACTCGCAAGGCCGACGCCCGCGATGTGCAGCACCACGAGGAGCAGCGTCAGATTTGCGAGCACCTCGTGCGTCTCTTCCCAGAAATCCTCGACCGACTCGGACACATCGGCGGCGACCATTCCGGCGAGAGGACCCGCATGTTTGTCATAGGCATATACGACGAGCCCCGACCCTGTAGTCAGCGCGAGGCTGACGAGCAGCGCGAACACCATGGGCGCGCCGGTGGGACTGTGTCCGAGATAACGCCTGGCGCGGCCTCGCAGCGTGTCGAAGAAATATGCGAGCGACTCGCGCGGGGAGTACAGAAAATCGCCGAAGCGCGCGTGCTTCGTCCCGATCAGCCCCCAGACGATACGAACTAAGATCACGATCCCGACGACGTATCCCGACCAGACGTGGATCGTCAGCAGATCGTCTTCCGTCAGATAGGCGATGAGAAAGGCGACCGCGAGCACCCAATGGCCGTAACGGACGAGCGGATCCCAGATGCGCACCTCACGAGACCTGTCTTCTTTTAGGGCAGCCGGGTTTTCCATGATCGACCTCAATTCCTAAGGAGAGCGGGACGGACGTTGACGGTCCCATGGCCCGATCGCCATCCTGCACATGTGATACACGCCGCTATATCAGGGATTACCTCGGTTTGAAGGTCTCCGATGCCACATCTGAAGGATGGCGCTACGGCCTTCTGATCGGCGCTTTCGCGGCGATTGCGATGCTTGCGGCGGTGGACCTGTGGGGGGACCTCGGCGAAGGCGTATCCGATTACCACGTATTCGTCGAAGCGGCTGTCGTGCTGATCGCGCTGGTGGCGGCGGCGGTTCTGATCCGTACGTTGGTGATACGGGCGCGTGATCTGAATCTTCGCCTCGCGTCCAGTAGTGAAGCGGCGCGAGTGTGGCGAAAAGAGGCCGAGACGCTACTGCTCGGGCTCGGCGCGTCGATCGATCGTCAATTCGTTCGCTGGCGGTTGTCGGTCGCGGAAAAGGAAGTTGCCTTGTTCCTGCTGAAGGGACTGTCCCACAAGGACATCGCCCGGGCGCGCGGCATCAGCGAAGCCACCACACGTCAGCAGGCGACCGCCGTTTACCGCAAGGCCGGGGTCGAGGGGCGCAACGATCTTGCGGCGTTTTTCCTCGAGGACCTGGCGTTGCCGCAACGAATCGAGTCTCAGGCAGATGATCCCCCATCGTGAATCAATCACGCGCGAGTGCGACTCCGCGACTCACTTGCCAGGCGCGGCCGCTGCTGCGCACCAAAGCACAGTAAATAGTGCCGAACGGCTCACAATTCGGCGCAGCGGCAAATGGCCATTCGCGCGCCCGCTCCGATAATGACGAGGTTCGATACGGCGAGCGCGTGCCGCGTTGTTCGAGTACCACGCCTCGTCGAATCTGTGCCGCGGCCAACATGGATGGGCCATGCCGAGATTCCTTTGTATCACCGCATTACTGATCGTCGTATCAGTGGTCGCCCATGCAGATCCGTTGCCATCGGGCCCGTCGGGGGGCGCCGCGACGCCATCAGATTCTGCGTCCAACACCCCGTTCAACGCACTACGCCGCGCGTATGTGGAACTGCGCCGCGACATGATGCTCGCGGACCGTTCGAAAATCGTACCCGGTGAATCGCAGGTCGCTGTGTACGTCTCGGTAGACCCGCACGCGACCGCCACACTCACCACCGTGTCGCTAGAAATGAACGGTACGGTCGTCGGCACGGCGCAGTATTCGGATCAACAGCGCGACGCGCTGCGTCGTGGCGCATCCATGTTGAGCTACATCGGTACGACTCTCCCCGGCACCAACACACTCACGGCAACCATCTCGGGTACGCGCGACAATGCCAAACCCTTCGTGAAGACCACTCCGCTCGTGCTGCCCGAATCGACGGCGCCGCTCTTCGTCGCGATCGAACTCTCGCACACGCAGACCAAAGACACTCCCGACGTCGATGTACGAATCGTCACCGCCGACGAGAACATGGCAACGAATACCCAATCGTGCGACTGGCTGCTTGGTTGTCCAATTGCGGCGACGGTGGCGGTCGCAACCGAGCTGCAATACCGGTCCGTGCTCTATACGACGTTCCAGGATCAGCACGAGCAGGCACTTGTTGACTCGATGTCGCTCCTCGCGCTTGCAGGTGAGGATCCGACGGCCCGGCTCCACCTGGAACTCGCGCAACTGAACGCGGCGACCGCACTCGGAATGCACGACCTCGTAGACGACACGGCGGCGAAACTGGACGCCGCACAGGCGGAACCGCGCCTGCGCATCCGTCTCGGATTTCTCCATGCCCGCAATTGTCATGCGCGTCAGGCGTGGCCCTGCCTGAAGGATTCGCTACAACAGTTCGACCAGGCTCGCCGGGAACTCCAAGATGCAGCCGCGGTGCCCGCCCCGATCGACGCAGAGGTCTCATTCATGCGCGCCGAGCTCGCCACGGCGGATGGAGACTTCGACCGGGCGCAGTACATCATCTCCACCGAGCTGTCGCCGAAAGAGAACTTTCGCGCCTACGCACTCTTCAATCTCGGCGTCAGATTGCACGCCGCAGGTGTTCCGAACCGCGCCGAACGCGTGTTCACGTATCTGACGTCGATACCTGTCTATACGGACGACGCCCTCGACCTCAAGACGCGCGCTCGCATTGCGCTCTCGGCAATCAACCTGCAGCGCACCCAATCTGGGTCTGCCGAAGCCACGCTGCGAGACGCGCCTGCCAAGGGGCGGTATCACGAGCAGTTCATGGCGTCCTATGGGACACGGGCGATGGAACATGGCGACTACGAGCTGGCGGCTCGCATCTGGCTCACGCTGGTAAACGAATCACCCTGGTCTTCGGCCGGAAAAACCGCGCAAGTCGCGTATCCGATGTGCCTCGAACACATTGCCGCGCCGAACGTCGCCCTGACGCATTACCGAGATGCTGAAGTCAGATTCGAACAGCGCCTCGTCGATCTCGACGTACTCACCACCCGAACCCAGGACCGCGCCTGGGACGCGCGCCTGCTGGATGCACTAGCACAGCCGGCCGAGCTGGGTGCATCGGACCCAACGCTTTCGGAGTGGCGCGCCCGCATCGGGCACGACGATTGGCTGTATTGGTTCAACGCCGATTCCACGCAGGCGCAACTGTTGCAGCTGCGCGACCTCGAACGGATTTCGGCACCGCTCGCAGAACCTGTACCCGTCTCATTCACGGCGCGCGCGCGTGACATCGCGACAAACGCTTCTCGCCTCGCCAGCGACCGCCGTGCGCGGCTGTCGCGCTCCATCGCCGACATGACGCGATACGAGGTCGACATGGCTCAGCAGCAACTCCGCCTGATCCACGTCGGCATCGCGAGAACGAGCGACCACATCGCCGATCGACCCTCGAGTGCAGGCACGCCATGAGACTGATCATCGTCGTCGCGTTGATACTCAGCCTGCCGGCGTGCAGCAGCGAACCGAAAACGCTCGAGAACAAATCTCCCAACGTCGGCGTCGTACTTGCGCAACTGCCGCCGCTCACGCCGACATCACCGACGACGCCCACAACGGAAAAGATCGACACCGCCGATACGGTCGCGGCCTACCATCGGGTCGAAGGCACCCTGCCCGACGCATCCGACAATCGCGCAATTCAACGGCGATTGGGTGACCTCGGACGTCGACTCGGCGCAGAGACTGATCCACAACACAGTACTCAATCGTACAAGGAGGCCATCGCCCGGTATGAGACATTGCTGGCCGACCCGACTGCAGGCGACACGGAATACCTCCTATACCACCTCGCCGAAGCGTATGACGGCCTCGACGACCACAAGGCGACCAACCGCTACCTCAACCGTCTCATCGACGAATTTCCCGACAGCGAATATCGCGCCGAGGCGCACTTCCGCCGAGCAGAACTCGCGTTCTCAGCGAATGACTACAAGCACGCCATCGCCGACTACGACTACGTCGTCAAGCAGGGACGAACGGGCCGCTTCTGGCAGAACGCGAACTACATGCTCGGTTGGTCGCAGCTGAGGCAGGGTGACTACGACGAATGCCTCGAGGCATTTCTCGCAACGCTTGACTCGATTCTCGAGGAAGACGAGGCGCCGAACGGCGCGACACAGGAAATGCTCGACGACACGTTACGTGCCGTCGTTCTAGCGGTGACTTCGCTCGACGGTGCGCAGACGCTCACCGCTCATTTCGAGCAACTCCACAAACCCCGCTGGCAGTACCGCACTTATGTGCGGCTCGCCGAAGACCTGCGCCACAAACAGCGCATTCGCGACAGCGTCGCCTCGCTTGACGAGTTCGTGCGCGCGAATCCGCTCGACTCCCACAGCGTTGCTTTCGCCCAGCGTGGAATCGAAATCCTCACAGAAGCGGACTTCCCCTCGGAAGCACGCGAACGCAAGGAAGCCTTCGTAGCGCGGTACGGCTTCGACCAGCAGTACTGGGTCGTCGTCGGCCTCGAGGAACGTGACCAATATGCACCAGTGATGAAAACGTATCTTCTGGAGATCGCGAAGCTGTCGCACAGGGACGGCCAGAAGCAGAAGCAAAAGCAGGTACTGCTCGCCGCGGCGCAGTACTACGAACAGTTCATCCGAACATTTCCCCTCGACCCTGCTGTTGGCGAGGTTCTGTTTCTCGAAGGCGACGCACTGACGGATGCAAACGAACCCGCCCGCGCACTGACGGCGTACCAGCGCGTCGTCCACGAACATCCAACCGATGCACACGCACCGGACGCCGGCTACGCCGCGATCCTGACGCTCGGAACCCTGCTGCAGGATGCAAAACCCGGTGAAGTGGCAATGCTGACGCGGAGCCGGATCGATGCGCAGATCGAGTACGCAACACTCTTTCCAACGGCTCCACATGCGGCCGAAGCCCAGGTCGATGCGGCCAACACACTGTTCGCGAATCACGAGTACGCCGAAGCGATGAATCTGGCCACGGCGCTGTTGCAGAGCGACGCGCATCTATCCGATTCAACCGCGCTGACGGCGACTCTGATCGTCGCTCAAGGCGCCTTGGAGCAAGCGCAATACGCCGTCGCCGAAACGAACTACCGGAAGGCGTTGACGTTGACCGATGCGTCCTCTAAGGAAGTCGCGAGCATCAAGGCACGTCTGGCTGCTTCGATCTACAAACAGGCGGAAGTCGAAGACCAGAGCGGCAACGTCGACGCTTCCGTCAGGAACTACCTGCGCATCGCCGAGGACGATCCACAGTCGGAGTTGGCACCGAAGGGCCATCTCGATGCAGTAGCCGTGTATGAGTCAGCCGAACGATGGGGAGACGCGGCGGACCTGCTCGAATCATTCCGAGAGCGCTATCCCAAGAGCGATCTCGCGCCGGATCTTGGTCGCCGGCTCGCCAACTTCGATGAAAAGGCGGGACGCAAACTCGCGGCCGCGCACGAGTTCAATCAGGTCGCACTTGCCAACAAGGGAACTGAGGTCGGCCAGGTCGCGCTGTACCACGCGGCGGAACTCTATGCGGATGACGATCCGACTCAGGCGATCGATTGCTTCCGGAGTTACGTGGATACCTATCCCGCTCCGATGTCGCAGACGCTGGAGGCGGCGCATCACATCGAACTGCTCTATGTGCGCAAGGGCCAGTCGACGATGGCCGAGCCGTGGCTGCGTAAGCAGGTCGATCTCGTCGATCATTCGGATGCCGCCGCGAACGATCGCAGCCGTTATCTTGCCGCATCAGCACAAACACAATTGGCTGCCGGATCGCGTCGCGCATTCGACGCGGTCGAGTTGTCAGGTGACCTGAGGAAGAGCCTCAGGCGCAAACAGGAAGCGCTTAAAGCGACCGTAGCGGCATACGAAAAGGCTGCGAGTTACGGCGTGGCCGAATTCGCATCGGCGTCCACTTACCAGATCGCCGATACGTACGCTGCCCTTGCTCGCGAACTCGTCGCATCCTCGGCGCCGGCGAAGATGTCCGATCTCGAACGGGAACAGTACACACTGCTTCTCGAGGAACAGGCCGCGCCGTTCGAAGAGCTCGCAATCTCGATTCACGAGATCAACGTTCACCGAAGCTGGGGAGGCGGCTACGACGCATGGGTGGCGAAGAGCTTCGATGCACTACGCACACTGTTCCCGGCGCGCTACGCACGCCCCGATGCCAGCATCGGGTTCGTCGACACGCTGCGTTAGCAGCAGAACAGCGTGAAATCGCTTACTGAGTCACGGGACGTCAGTCCTCACCGATTCCATAAACACCGAATCCGATCCGGCGTCCGCCCTCTATAGGCGCATTGTCGGGCTGCATCACGTCGCGCAGTTCGGCGAACAGACGTTCCATTCGCTCGCTGACATAGACCTTCAACTCAGCTGCGCTATCGGGATCGGCCCGATACGCGATCGCCCTTCGTTCGAAGCGACGCGCGCCATAGCCAAGCACATTGGCGCCCGCCGCTTGACCCACGTCGTTGATCACACGCGCGAAATGCTGAAGGGACAGTTCATCCAACGGACGCAACTGGAACTGGTTCACCCGTGCGCGCGCAAAACCGGATCTGGTCTCGACCACACCCAGGCGCACCAGGTCGCGAACCAGCTCGTTGGCATCGAGCACCCCTCTATGACACTCGATCAACGTTTCGAAGGACGCGGCACCTTCCAAGGGTAACTCACGGGGGTTGCCCTGCTCGCTGTATCGGGGGTCGGTATTCCACGCGTGTATCAGGTTCGAGATCGACGCACCCGCATCTGCGTAGGTGGTCGGCTCGGCGATAACGACATCGCGCAACCTTGCCGCTTCTCTACGGGTAATGCCGCTGATGAGCGCCACGCGCGACAGGCTGGTCTTGCGCGCGCGGCGCCGGTCCTCTGCAATTGCCACCTCGACATACACCGTCTTGGCCGTTTCGGCGAAGTCCCTGTAACTGAAGCCGATCGAAGACAGAACCCGAATGATGGGTGCCAGCAGCATCCTTACGGCCATTACAGTGGATTGTTTCCCGCCCATGACTATTTTTCGCATGGCCGCTGGAGGACTGAAAGCGCGGATCTATGTGGAAACCAGGTAGCGCAGGACGGCTATCACTCATTGCGGAAACGGTTTCCCTTGGGCGGCATATGGACCTCAGAACAGCGTCCGATACCCGAGGCGAACGTAGTAGCCGATGATGTCCATCTGCTGCATCTGAATGTTCGAGTCACGCTGCGTCTTGTCGTAGCCGGCTTCGAACTCGAAATACATATTGCGATTCGGCCGGTAGTCGAGCCGCATCGATGGCGCGACCGTCCACTGCGAGTCACCCGTATTGGTGAAATCGCGGTAATCGACCCTGATGCGCGGATAGAACTGCCACTGGCTGAAGAAGGTAAAACGGTTGTTCCAGTAGATCGAACTCATCCGCGAGTCGTCGCCGTCGGTAAAGCGAAGATACAAAGCCGAGTACGACTGGCTTCCGAAGATTTCATCGGAACGAAAGCGCAACGTGTAGTAGTAGTCCTGCTGCGACGGCACCGCCGCGACGTTGCCCGATGCCTGCGTTTCCGCATAGTCCGAATACGAGATGTCGGAGCCGATCTGCAACCGCGGCGATACCTCTTTGTCGAAACCGACCGTGGCCAAGGTGAGCGTTGAGGTGCGGTCGTCAGCGAGTTGCTCGATCTGTTGGTTGCTGTACGTACTTTCGAGGTCACCGAGGTTGCTGACCCCCTGTCCTATCAACGCATTTTCGGTGGTGATGTAAGGGCTGCGGCGGTGATCGAACGTAGCATACGACGTCAGGCCGTTTTCGAAGCGGACGTTCAACATGACGTACGAGGTATTCAATGCCTTGTGGTACGTGTCGTAGTCGAGCAGTGAAAACGCCGATATATTGTCACGAAAATAGCGTGTCTCCATTCCGATGGCGCGCCGGTCGAGCAGTCCGTTCGCCTGCTGCTCGATGTAAAACGGCGCGAACTCCCACCTGCCATCCGCAATCGATACTTGTGCATTCAAGCCATAGAGCGGGCGGTCGTTGGAGAAGGCATTTCTGCTGTAGTCGACCGCATAGCCTCCGATCGCGCCCACCTCCAGCCAAGAAGCGACCTTGTAACGTATCTGGGCGCCGTCATAGCGGCCGAGTACGCCATTGCTCTGCTGCGATTGTCGCCCGATGCGTACATCCACCCCCCAATCGATCTGTTGGGCGTCGAAGTAGGCGGTCGACATCTGATACGTGCTGTTTCCACCAGAGCCGAAATCGTAGAGGCCGTTGGTCGATACACGCATGCCGAGGTCGAGACTCGACGACCGGCGATCGACGATGATGTCGGCGTTCGTGAACATGCCGTCGACACCGGTGACCGCGTTCTCGCCATTCACCGCGATCTCGTTGCGTTGATAGAACTGCGATACGTTGCCGACCGCAGTCCACATGTCACCGTCGGCATTCTGTTTGGCAAGCTTCTTCTTTACCGGCAGGTTGCGCGTCAGAAGGCCGGAGAGACGCTGACGAATCCGCGGCGCGGCTTCGGAATCGGGATACTGGGCGAGGAACTGTTCGTAGATGACTTTCGCCTGCGCATCCTGATGGTTGCGCTCACGCGCGGCTGCGAGCATTTCGAGCGCTTCCTGACGCGTCGCGACATCGGGCGATTGCGAAGCTTTGGTAAAGAGCGCGATCGCGCGTGGATAGTCCTGGCTCATCGCGGCCTGGCGTCCTTCGTCGAACGCCTTACGGAAGTCATCCGGCACCGAACCGGCTTCCGCCATGGCGGTCACCGAGGATGGAATCGGAGTCGCAGTCGTATCGCGAGGCGCCGCAACGTCGATCGCATTCGACTGATTTTGCTCCGTCGAATCCTGACCCATCGAGTTCTGATCCATCGAGACAGAGCCCGATGTGCCGATCGACGCCTCCGTGGCTGTGAGCGCTTGGGCGACTTCGGCCTCGCGCGCCTCTACCGCTTTGGTCAGCCGGATTGCAATCCTCCGGTTATCCGGTTGCGGCAACATCTCGATCGTCATTGGCGCAATCAAGCTCACCGAGAGTTTGTATCCGCCGGCGCCACTACCTTCGACGGAGACATGCTCTATCGGACCCAGATCACCCGCGAAGTTCTCATCCTTCTGATCGAACTGCGCGGACAGCGTCGATCCGCGCAGCCGGATTTCGATTGCATCTGTTTTGATGTCTTGCGCCGTCACACGAACACTGTCCGTGAACACGAATTCGACTACGACGGTGCTGCCCGACTGCTCGATGATGCGCGCGGCCTGATAAGGCGAGGCGCCGTACGAAGCCCCACACCAAAGGACCGCCAGCATGGCCAGGCCGGCACGAAAGCAAAGCGTCGTCACGGCGAAATGCTGTCCACGCGGTGACATCCCGCACGACCGCAATCGCGCGGAACCTTGCGGTGACCCATCGAACGGCCGCTCACAGTGCCGGCTCCCAGGCGAGCGTCGAATGGCACTCGTTGCACTCTTCCGTGGTCGGGACGTGACCAGCATTCTTGCCCGTCGCGCGCGTACCGTTGTGACATGACGAACACGAACCCAGCACGTGCGCGTGATCGACCGTCACGACGGGTTTAAAGGCCACCGTCGAATGGCATGCTTCGCACACCATGTCGGTGGAAATGTGATTTGCGTTTTTGCCGGTCGACCGCACGCCGTCATGACACTGGGCGCAGCCACTGACGATGCCTGCGTGATCGAACAATGCCGGTTCCCATGCCAACGTCGAGTGGCATTCGTTGCACTCTGCCGTCGTCGGCAAGTGACTCGGCGACTTGCCTGTTGCGATTGCGCCGTTGTGGCAACTCGAACAACTGCCGACCACGTGCGCATGGTCGACGACGGTCACCGGATTCCAGAAGCTCGTCGTATGGCAGTCCTCGCAGACGTTGTCGGTCAGGATGTGCTGCGGTCCCTTGCCGGTGGCGGTAGATCCGTTGTGGCAGCGAACACAGTTGTCGACGATGCCCTCGTGATTGAACGCGATCGTCGTCCACGAAAAGGTGTTGTGGCATTGCTCGCAATCGTTCGAGGTCGGCGGGTGATTGACCGGTTTCGGACTGGCGTACGTGCCGTTGTGGCAGGACTGACAAGTGCCAACGACCTCGTCGTGATCGACGGCCGCTACCGTATTCCAGCTCATCAACGTCGTGTGGCACGCCTCGCAGACCGCGGTGGTCATCATGTGACGCGGCGATTTGGCGGAGTTCGCGACGCGATTGCTGCCGTCGTGACATCGCGCGCATGTGCGCGGCGTTCCTTTGAACACACCTTGTACATGGCAGGACTCGCAATCCACGCTGCGGTGCATGCCGTCGAGCTCGAAGCCGGTCGTGAAATGGTCGAAGGGCGTCCCCGTCGCGGTAGCCGCCTGAGCGAGCGTCGCTGCGATGAGCATCGAGAGGAGCCCGAGGAATCGCATGCCCACGCACATCGCCGTCACCTGTTCAGCAAACTGCGATCGGCGAACGATTCGGTTGTATGGCATCGGCTGCAATCCGTGCCGAACCTGCCGTCATGCTTGTCATCCTTGGCGTGGCAGCTGACGCATTCCCTCGACAGTTTAGCTTTGTCGGGAACCGGGACTTTGTGACAGCCGGCACACTCCAGGTCGCGGTGTCCGCCCGTCAGCGGATACGTGGTCTGTTTGTCGTGATCGAACTGCCAGCGATCCCAACCGTTAGGGGTGTGGCAGGTACCACAGACCTTTCCGAATGCGCCTTTGTGATAGTCGCGATCCGCGTGGCAATCGCCGCACACCTGCGACACTCCCGTGAAATCGAGCTTCGTATGACACGACTCACACGCGGCGGACGCGTGAATGCCGATTAACGGGAACTTCGTGAATGCGTGATCGAACGCGACCGAGTGCCACGTGACTTCGGAATGGCAACTTTCGCACGCGCGATAGCGGCCGCCGTGCGGATCGTCCTTCTCGTGACAGCCGATGCACGCCTTCGGCAACGTGTCGGTCAATGCGCCGCGATGGCAGCTTTCGCAGCGCAGCGGTTCGTGCGCGCCTTTCAACGCAAAACCGGTCTTCTGGAGATGATCGAACTCGTTCTTCCATGTCGTTTCGCCATGGCAGTCGGCACAGTTGCCGCCGAAACGGCCGTGATGATGATCGTCGGCGCTGTGACAACCGTTGCATTCCTTCGGTGGCTTCTTGATCGCCATGTTGTCGAGGTGACAGGCGCTGCAGACAAGTTCCTTGTGTCGGCCCACCAACGCAAATCCGGTCTGTTTGAAATGATCGAACGCCACTCCACTCCACTTGATGGTGTTGTGGCACGCCGCGCAATTGGTTCCACGGCTGCCCCGATGTACGTCGTCGGCGCTGTGGCAAGACACACACGTCTTCGCAAGGCCTTTCCACACTTCGTCGACGTGACAACGCTTACAGACGACCTCGACATGCGCGCCGCGTAGATCGAACGCCGTCTTCGAATGATCGAAACGAACGTCGGGCCATGCCCGATCTTCACCATGGCAGTCGGCGCATTTTTCGCCCAGTCGCTTCATGTGCGGCTGCGCGTCGCCATGACAGGCGACACACTCGACCGGTGCTTCTCTGAACGGTTTGCCTTGTGCATGACACGCGCTGCAATCGCGACCGACGTGGCCGCCGCGCAGCGGGAAATTGGTTCGATCGTGATCAAAGGCCGAACGATCAAGACCCACGACGTCGGCATCGCGACCCTTGTGCTCGGTGTGGCAGGTTTTGCACAGCAGCTGGGGCTGGTCTTTGGCGATGCGTCCATGGAAACCCGTTAGCGACGTCACGTCGCCGCGAATCTCCTTGTGACAATCCATGCAGAGCGCAGGTTGCTCAGCCGCTACGAACGCGCGATGGCAGTTCGAACAATCGTTTTCCAGATCGGCGTGCCCGCTGATGACCGGACCGGGCATGACCAATCGCTCGAGACTTGCGGCAAAGGACAACCCCGGCATCAACAACGTCAGTATCAGCACGATGCGTGCCCAGTGCTTTACTCTCACGATTAGTACATATGAACCGCGATGATGTGCACGATCACTGCAACCACGAGCACGACAAAGAGTGGATAGTGGACAACGTGCCAGATCGAAAACAGGCGTTCGAACAGGAGAAACTGCGCAAATTTTCGCAACTTTTCCAGACGACCCGCGACATAACGACGACTGTTAGATTCCAGCCGAATGCGTTCGCGCGCGACGATTGGCGACGTCTTCGCAGCATCGTCCAGTGCACGGCTCAATTTCAGTCGAATCCTCAAATAGGCCCACCGGGTCGTGATGCCCGTCAAGAATGCGGTACCCATGCCGGGGTCGAGCTTCCCGGTCGGCGACAGCAACGGGCGTTCCACTCGCGCCAGATCTTCCATGACGGTTGGCAGAAACTGCGAGAACACCGAACCTCTTTTGCGGATCTCTACGAAATCGTGCTGTAGTTCTTCGAGGCTCGCCTTATGTCCATACAAACCGTGGTGAATACGCGAATAGAAGTAGCGTCCGAAAAATCCAGACAAAGAAACGATCAGCGTACACAGCAACACCGTCTCGCTGTTGAACGAGCCGAGGCTGAAATTGCAGTGAAACACCACGAGGATCGGTCCGACTACGCCAAACACCATGTGCACGCGAAACCAATACCGGATGGGGCCGAGGTTGCGAAACGCACGCGCGCGTTTGCGTGCGGGGTACAGGAGCAGCAACGCCATCAGCGTCGTACCGATGATACCGAGCGCGTAACCCACACCGAATTTGGCCGAGATGTAGTGCTGATCCCTGACCTCCCAGCCCCACCACAGAACGAGCGCGCACATCGAGTAGAACACCAGCGCGCCGAATCTCATCCACAGCGGGTCACGCGTGTCCGCGTCCGCGGACGCACTCTTCGTCGGGGCCCCGATCTTGGGGACCGCGGGAACCTCACGTGTAACTGGTTCTCGTTCGCGTGTCTCGCGAGTGGGTGCTGCATGCGCGGTATGGGCCACACGGCGAGCGTCACCCAGATCCGTCTTGCGCGCAGATGTGCGCGCTGCGAGATCGACGATCTCGATGTCGACGGCGGAGTGACTTTGTTTCATCCGTGAAATCACACGACGATTTGCGGGCAAGCATAGCGGCCTCGTCGGGAATATGTGCGCGATTTCTCACATATTCGAGATCATTACATTGCCGCCAGTGCACCGCGTTTCGATAATGCGTCGCTTGCGTACACCGCCAATGGATTGAGACCGCCAGGGATGATGACGTCGATCGCAGATCTGGTGCCGTATCTCTCATACGCCGCACCACTCGCTCTCGTCGCCTTGGTAGTGGCCCTGCGACGTGCGCGAAAACACAGAGAAAACGCTGAGATTCACTTCCAATCCATCGAAGCGGGACTGACCGCACCACCGTCGCTGCATCCGGTGATCGATCCCCTCAAATGTATCGGCTGCGAGTCGTGCGTTCACGCGTGTCCCGAATATCCGGCTCACAAGGTACTGGGTGTGATTCGCGGCAAAGCGCATCTTGTCGGTCCATCGGACTGCATCGGACACGGCGCATGCAAAACGTCGTGCCCGGTCGGCGCGATCAGGCTCGTGTTCGGAACGGCAGAGCGTGGTGTCGACATCCCTCAGGTAAAGCCGACGTTCGAGACGAACGTGCCGGGCATCTTCATCGCAGGCGAGCTCGGCGGAATGGGTTTGATTCGCAATGCAGTCGTGCAAGGGCAACAAGCGATCGACAACATCGCGAAGACCGTATTGACGAAAGGCAACCGTCAAGCCGGCACACACGACGTGGTGATCGTCGGCGCCGGACCTGCCGGGTTCGCCGCAACCCTCGCGGCGCACGAACAGAACATCGACTACGTGACCGTCGAACAGGACCTCCTCGGTGGCACGGTTGCGCACTTCCCGCGCGGCAAGCTCGTGATGACGGCACCGGTGAAGCTGGCGATGGTCGGCTGGATGAGTTTCAAACACATCGACAAAGAAGAGTTGATGAAGTTCTGGAAAAACGCAGAGGCCGAGTCCGGAATACGCATCAACTACCAGGAGCGTGTCGACGCGATCGACATCGACGGCAACGCCTTCATCGTTACAACTACCAAGAAGAAGTACAGAACGCGCTCCGTACTGCTGGCGTTGGGTCGGCGTGGGACCCCGCGGCAGCTCGGTGTTCCGGGTGAGGAACTGCCGAAGGTCGTCTACAGGCTCATCGAGCCCGAGCAGTATGCCGGTAAGCGCGTGCTAGTCGTCGGTGGCGGCGATTCTGCGCTCGAGGCCGCGCTCGCCGTTGCGAACGCACCTGATGCAAAAGTGACGCTCTCGTACCGTTCCGCTGCATTCTCTCGAACCAAGTTGATGAATCGCCAGCGCATCGACGCGGCTCACAGCGCGGGGAAGATCGACCTGAAACTCCAGTCGAACGTCGTCGAAATCACGCCACGTCACGTGCTCATCGAGGCGAAGGAGAAACCGGCCGAGGTCGCCAACGATGACGTCATCGTTTGTGCAGGTGGAATTCTGCCAACGGATTTCTTACGTCGCGTCGGTATTCAAATCGAGACAAAGTATGGGACCGAGTAGTCTCGTCAGATTCGTGCTGACTCTCGCAATTTCGTTCGTGACGTCGATCGCGAGCGCAGTCGAGGGCTCGTTCGCCGACGTCGACGCGAGCATCGTGCAGGGCAACTACGCAAAGGCGCGGCGGCTACTCGACGAGATGGCTCAGCGCGGTGATACGGACGCGAAGTACCGGCTCGCGAACCTGTATCGCGCGGGCATCGGAATACCGCAGGATCTAAAGGAGAGCGCACGGCTATACCAGGAGGCCGCAACTGCCGGGCACATCCCTTCGCAGTACATGGTCGGACAGTGCTACGAGCGAGGGATCGGGTTTACGACGGATATAGTCAAAGCGGGCGAGTGGTACACGCGCGCGGCGCGCTCCGGTGACACACGCGCGTTGGAACGACTCCAGAGCCTCTCGCAAAAGCCTGGCGATCTTCTGACGCTCGTCGCAATGCCGGACGAAGACGCCGTGATTGGCCGGCTCGGCGGACACGACCTGACGATTGCGGACGATCAGGGTCAGACGCTGCTGATGGCCGCGGCAGCAGCGGGACATGCGCGCGTCGTCACCTTTCTGCTCGACGCCCATCTGGACACGAATCAACGCGATCGGGCCGAACGAACCGCTTTGTTCTACGCCGCAGAGCAGGGACACGACAACGTTGTCGAAGCTCTGCTCGGCGCGGGCGCGAACCCGAACGTTGCAGACCGCAATGGCGATACGCCATTACACGTCGCAATCGCGCACCGGCAGCAACGTGTGGTCACCCTGCTGACCCGACACGGCGCGAACCTCGCCGCGCGCAACGCCGCCGGCTGGACCGCTGCGCAGCTTGCGCAAGCCAAAGGCGTGGCCGCCGATCCATCGAAGGCCACATCCGCCGAGCAACTCGATCCCACAGCCCGTTTGGCGGGCCTGCGCAAAGACAAACGGTTCGAAGGTTGGCCTGATCTCAGCGTTGCAGCATGGAGCGGTAACGTGAAGCTGGTCGAGCTCCTGACCACGAACGCCGACATAAACGCACGCGATGCGATCGGACAGACTGCACTCAGTCGTGCCGTCGACCAGGGACACGCAGAGGTCGTTGCGGTGTTGCTCGCGCACGGCGCACGCGACGACACGATGCTGCCGGGCGGGCAAACATCGTTGCAGGTTGCAATCGAGAAGAACTACGACACGATTGCGATTGCACTGCTCGCAGCGGGTGCGCCGACCGACGCCGTCGATGCGCAGGGGCGTTTTGCGCTGGGTCTTGCCGCGAGTCGCACCAGCACCGACATGACATCGCGCTTGCTCGAACATCATGCCGATCCGAACGTGCGTGGCGCCGGCGGACGCACTGCTCTGATGATCGCAGCCGAAGCCGGGGTTGCCGAATCGATTCGCTGCCTGCTGGAACACGGCGCCTACGCGACGTTCGCGGACGAACGAGGTCGCACGGCACTCTGGTACGCGTCGGGAAGCACCGACTCGCACGACGTGGACCTGCTTCTTACGGCCCTGAAGCCGGTTCCCACTACGGAGAAGTTCCCTGCCGATTCATCCGGCGTTACACCCCTTCATCGGGCCGTCGGCGCGCACTCTGCCGAGTCGGTAGATGCACTGCTGAAGAGTGGCCACGACCCGAACGTCGCTTCGAGTTCCGGATCGACGCCGCTTCATCTTGCTGCGATCGACGGCGATACTGCGTCGGCGACGCTGCTGGTGGCTGCAGGTGCCCACCTCGACAGCCGTGATGCCCTGGGCAATACGCCACTGTTCCGCGCCGCGAACGCCGATCGCTTCGAAATGGCGAAATACCTCCTCCAGCAGGGGGCAGACGCACGAATCCGCAACTCGAATTCAGCCAGTGCGTACGACCTCGCACATGCGAATCCGGAGGCACGGTGGCTCGCGATGTTCGACGAGCACTCGCGATCCGTTTTGTCGTTGCTGACTCAATAGCATGTGCGACCGGAAATCTCGCCCTCTTCGAAGTGCCTGTGCAAAGCCGCACAACTGTGATGCGGGGCACATTTTTTCCGCCAAGCGTCTGAAAACCTCCATTGGCGAGAGACTCGAGAGCTTCGTCGACGGCGCCGTATTCGTGGGACAGTAAATTTGCCTGGGTCGATGTCATACGGGGAACTGACTTGCCGCGGCACCGCCAACGCGCCGGTCGCCTTGGCATTGCTGTTGTTTGTCACGATGTTCACGGCAGGTTGCGGCGGCGGATCCGGAGGCGCCACGAGCACGCCTCCCATACCACCCCCTGCCCCAAGCTCAGCCGCCCTTCTAACGGCCGACGCGGGGGGCGTGTGCGAGACCCTCTTGAATGGAGAGACCTACTCGCGATCGCCGCCTCCATTGGCATGCAACGGCGGCGCTGATCCCTATACCGCGTATCTCGATGGCAGCGGATCGACCACGACAGGCGGCGATCCTCTGACGTACGCATGGTCGTTTGTTTCCAAACCCAAAGGCAGCACCGCCGCGTTGTCGGATGGAACGGCCATCAACCCTACATTCGTGCCCGACAAAGCGGGTCCTTACACCGTGCAGCTGGTCGTTACCGCTAACGGAGAATCGAGCCCCCGCGCGATCGCGTTGGTGGTAGCGCTCGACGACGCCACGCTCAATCCAGATCCGACAACCAATCCGAGCGCCCTGGCGTACAACTATCACGGGGGGCTCTCGGACAACTGCGTTTCGTGCCACAAGGCGAATGCCAGCGCGGGGATTCAGGCGAAGTCGGGCACACACATGGCCACGAGCAACGCCTGCCAGGCTTGCCACTATCCGTTGGCTTTCAACCTCACGAGTTTTGTTGATCACGCCGAAGTATTCGGTTCATGCAGCACTTGCCACGACGGCATCGTCGCCGTTGGCAAATCGGCGAACCACGTCGTCACCACACAAGAGTGCAGCGACTGTCACTCGACGACCACGTGGATCAATCTGAATCCTGACGGAACATTCGATCACACTGGTATCACGGGAGGCTGCTCCAACTGCCACAACGGCACTGTCGCGATTGGCACCGCCAGCGATCTCAGTCCGTCGGGACATCCGAACATCTCGGTTGAATGCAACGCGTGCCACAGCACGGTGACATTCACCACACCCTTTCCGAATCACTCGGATCCGAGCGTCGTTGTGCCGGGCACCTGTGCACAAGGTGGTTGCCACGATGGCCTGAGCGTGATGTCAAACGGCATTGCCATTCCCGGGAAGAACTCTGCACCGAATCCGCATCCGGATACCGGCAACATTACGCAAGCCTGCGACACCTGCCACAACACCAGTACGTTCGACATGGCTGGTGCGTTCGATCACGGGATTCTCGCTCGGCACCCCATCGCGTGTAAGTCCTGTCACGATGGCCTGAACGCTGTCGGCATGACTGCCGGGCACATACCCATTGCGCCAACTTCCGACTGCAGCAACTGCCACAACACATCGACCTTTGCCGGCGGGTTTGTCGACCATACCTCTCCCACGGTCACAAGCCAGCAATGCACGGACTGCCATGACGGCGCGCATACGTGGAGTTTCGTAGATGCCACGGGAGCGACCGTCACGCTGCCCATTCAGGGCACGCCGACCACACCGCAAGTTCTCGTGGACATTCATGCTGCGGCTGCCGGCCAGAGCTGCGGAGCTTGTCACTCGGCCGGTGGGAGTTTTGCCCTGGCCACGGTGGATCACAGCAGCTTCGGTTCGCTGGGAAACATCACACTCCCGGCACAGTACTCCGGCTGCTCGGAGTGTCATGACGGTGGCGTTGCGACCGGCAAATCCAGCGGCCATCTGGAAACGATAGAGGATTGCGGCGCTTGCCATGACCCGCAACGCAGCAACTGGTTCGGCGCGGGATTCGACCACTCGGGCCTATCGATCGTCGGCAATACGTCGAACCCGACCTGCACGTTCTGTCACGACGGATCGACAGCGACCGGACGGTCAGTAACGCACGTGCCGTTGCCTGCGGCGGGCCAGGATTGTCTCGTATGCCATGACGCCACCGGCTTCACTAGCTTTGCATTGCCGACGTTCGATCACGCTGCTGCAGGCATAACGAACAACTGCAGCAGTTGTCATGACGGCAAAGCGCACGACGGTGTGTTGGTGATCAAGAAACCGGTAGCACACATCCCCACGTCGGCTGATTGCAGCACGTGTCATGCAGACACAACCAACGGTCCCGGAGTTAACGGAACGGTCACAAGCGGCTTTAACAATGCAGATCCGTTTGTGAATGCGGTTCATCCGGCGTACACGACAGGATGTCGCACTTGCCACAACGGCTCGTACGACAACGCAACCTACTCCGCCCGCGCTCATCCAGGCGATTCCGTGCACGCCACGGTCGATGCCAACGGCTGGGAATGCAACGCGTGTCATTCGACGACCGGCAATTTCCTGGAAACAAATCCCGTCAACCACCAGGATCCGGCCGTTAAGGCGCAACCGTGCGTGAGCTGTCATGTCGCGGGCAATACCACCGGCGCCATCGGCAAGGGCCCAACGCATCCCTCAACCTCGAATACCTGTCAGCAGTGCCATCAGGCGGGCGGCACTTTTACGGCGGGCTTCGACCACACGACATTGAATACCGGAGGCATCAACCAGGGACTTGCGTGTTCAAGTTGTCATGACGGACTGATTGCAGCCGGGAAACCCGTCAACCACGTGCCGACATCGCGCGATTGCCGCAACTGTCACACGGGGTATCCGCCAACAGCAGCGTCGTTTGCGGGTGGCACCTTCAATCACTCCGGCCCCGAAATGACCGGGCGTCAGTGCATGCAGTGCCACAACGACAGCATCGCAGTCGGCAAGACCAATTTCGGCACGTTCACGCACATCGCGACGAACGCCGATTGCGGCGCGTGCCATAGCACGACGACATTCGCCAACGCCACGGGCTTCAATCACACGGGCGTCACTACCGGCTGCGCGGCTTCGGGTTGCCATATGTCAGGCACTGCGGGCGTTGTCGACGTGACCGATGACCCGAATCCGCTTCCACACATTCCGATCGCAAACGGATCAGCTGAGGTGAACTGCTACAGCTGTCACAAGAGCGCGGGCGGCACCTTCGCCAACGCGACGATGGATCATTCGGTGGTCACGTTCGAAACGTGTCAGAGCTGCCACGATGGCCAACATGACGGTAGCAACACCGCTCATGTCGTTACGCCAAAATCATCGAGTCACTTCGTGACATCCGTAGCGGCATGCGCTTCGTGCCACACCAGCACCACTGCCTGGACGCCGGTCACGGTCACCACCTATAAACACCTCCCCAATCCTCCGGGGTACATCCCGGTGGTGCCGGCGACAAACGGCAACCACAGCATCACGAAAGTCAAAACGTGTGTTCAGTGTCATACCGACAAGACGTTGGGAGCGGTCACGATCAAAGGAAACGCGAATATCTCCACGTTCCCTTCGACCGCCTACGCATCGACATGTGCCGCTTGTCACGCCACCAAGGGTGAAAAGGAGCATGGCAAGCCCCTTACTGCGAAATATCAGAATTGCGGCGCATCGGGTTGCCACAAAATCACCAGTAACGGCTTTTAGCTGGTAGCAGTGCATTGACGCGAGTCGATCGCAACACTTCGCGAAATCACAAGAGACCGGCTACATGAGTGAGTTGAAGCCATCGTATCGGCGTCGAGACATCGCGCTCGGCGCAATAGCGGGTGTGATCGTGATCGCCGCGTTGGCTCGCATGATGCTGATCGAGGATCCTCAGCCCGCCGTCCAGCGAGCGGAGCCACAATCCACTCCACAGCCGGATCAGCCACAGAATCGAGCGGCGCCGCCGGTCGAGGTACAGGTTTCCTATTCGGGTGCGGTCGAAGCTCTGCCCGCAACCGCAAAGATTTACGTCTTCGTCCGCCCGGTTGGAGAACGTATGCCTCTCGGCGTGCAGACATTCGGTGTACACGAATTGCCGGTGGAAGTTGCGTTCACGCCCGTTGCCGGCGCGGCTGATCCGAAGCCCGTCGAGGTGGTCGCTCGGTTGTCGATGAGCGGCGAGGTGTCTTTGCACCCAGAAGACATGGAAGTGGTCTCAGGTCCACTGCAATTCGGTGCCGCAGAACAGCGCGTGCAGTTGAAACTCGGCGCCAACGCGGAAGCGATCGCTGCCGCGCCAATCCACGATGCAGCAGCCGGATCGGTGCGCATCGCAGTACGAGTGTCGCTTGGCGAAGCGGTCCGCTTGCCTGCAACGACGACCGTGTTCCTGATCGTGCGATCTTCCAACGGATCACCTATGCCGCTGGCCGTCAAACGTTTCGCGTTGTCCGACCTGCCGCTCGAGGTCACCCTGTCGGACGCCGACGCGATGATGCCCGGGAGCTCGATCGGCGGCGCCGGCAGCGTCGAGGTCATCGCGCGCGCATCCGTGTCGGGTAACGTCAAGGCAGAACCGGGAGACTACGAAGCACGTTCCGGCGCCCTGCGGATTGCCGAGTTGGCAATGCCGGTCGTGCTGGTGATCTCTCAGCCGCTCTAAGTCGCGCTCATCCTGCAAGCCGCGATGTCTGCATAGAACTCGTCGTGCTCTTATCCATCGGGTGCCTCGTCTAGGGGGCGACCTTCAGAGTAGGCTACAGACTCAATCGGTAGACACTCTAAGGGAGGCCGTCGTGACTGAACTGACGATCAACGACAAGCGCGTGAACGTGGACGTCGATCCCACCACGCCTCTGCTCTGGGTTATTCGCGAGCAAGTGGGACTCACCGGTACCAAATACGGCTGCGGCGTCGCGCAATGCGGCGCATGCACCGTGCACATCGACGGTCTGGCGGTCCGGTCGTGTGTCTATCCGCTCGCCGCCGTGGGCAGCGGCCAGAAGATCACAACGATCGAGGGGTTGTCGAAGAACGGCTATCACCCGGTGCAGCTCGCGTGGGCGGAGCTCGACACACCGCAGTGCGGGTATTGCCAGCCCGGCATGATCATGGCCGCGGCGGCTCTGCTTGCGGGCACGCCGAACCCCACCGACGCCGATATCGACGCGGCTATCACAAACATCTGCCGTTGCGGCACGTTCCAGCGCGTGCGAGAAGGCATTCACCTTGCCGCAAGAACGCGCCGGACAAGGCGTAGGAGACGAACATGGCACAGCATCCCGCACACATGAGCCGTCGCCGCTTCGTGATCGGCCTCGGCGCAACCGGTGCCAGCCTGTCACTCGGGCTGTCGCTGCCTACGACGACTCAGTTCGCACACGCCGCCGAACCGACCGCCTCTCCTGAGATCAATGCATGGGTGGTGATCGCGCCAGACGACACCGTCACGATTCGCATCGCGCGCTCCGAGATGGGCCAGGGAACGCTGACGGGCTTGGCGCAGCTCGTGGCCGAAGAGCTCGAGTGTGACTGGAACAAAGTGACCTGGGAGTTCCCGACGCCGGGACAGAACGTCGCTCGCGAGCGCATCTGGCGCGACTTCTCTACGGGAGGCAGTCAGGGCTTGCGGGGCAGTCAGCAATACGTCCGCGAAGGCGGCGCCGCTGCGCGCGTGATGCTGATTCAGGCAGCGGCGGATGCATGGAAAGTGGCGCCGGCCGATTGCGTCGCGAAGGAGAGCGTCATCACGCACAAGCCGAGCGGACGCACAGTGACCTTCGGCAAGGTGGCCGCAGCGGCGGCGAAGTTGCCGGTGCCGGAAAACGTACCTCTCAAGGATCCGAGCACGTGGACGATCGCCGGCAAACCCCTGAAGCGACTCGACACGCCCGAGAAACTGACCGGCGCGCTCGTCTACGGCGCCGACATCAAGCTTCCCAATATGCTGAACGCCAGCATCAAGGACTGCCCGGTGCTCGGCGGCAAGCTCAAGAGCTTCGATGAGTCCAAAGTCCGCTCGATGCCCGGCGTCAAAGGCGTCATAAAAGTCGAGACCTCGACCGGCACGAACGGCGTGGCGGTCGTCGCGGATACCTGGTGGCACGCCCACAAAGCCCTCGAGGCGCTGCCCATCGAGTGGGACCCCGGGGCGAACGCGAGCTTCGACGACGCGGCACTCACCAAACTGCTCGAGAGCGGCCTCGACGCAGAGGAAGCGTTCATCGGCAACCGCAACGGCGATGTGAAGGCCGCCTTTGCATCGGCGGCTCGTGTGGTGGACGCCATCTATAAGGTGCCGTCGCAGAACCACGCGACGATGGAACCGATGAATGCAACGGCGGTGTGGAAGAGCGACCGCTGCGAAGTCTGGTGTCCCACACAGAACGGCGAAGCGGCGCTCGCGGCTGCTTCGGAAGCGTCGGGGCTGCCGATCGCACAGTGCGACGTGTACAAGACCATCCTCGGCGGCGGCTTCGGCCGGCGTGGTGGACCGGACTACGTGCATCAGGTCGTCGCCATCGCCAAAGCTTTCCCCGGTACTCCGATCAAACTGCTCTGGTCGCGTGAAGAAGATCAGATGCATGGCTTCTACCACCCGACGACGATGGCGAAGATGCGGGGCAGCTTCGACGCCGATGGCAACCTGACCGGTCTGCACATGCGCATTTCAGGTCAGTCGATCCTGGCCGCACTCGCACCCCAACGACTCGTTGATGGCGCGGACTTCGCCACCTTCCAGGGGGTGGTGCAAGGCGGCCTCAATCCGGCGATGGACCAGCACCAGATGAGTTACGAGTTCCCGAATCTGGTGGTGGATCACGCGATGCGCAATCCGCCGATTCGTCCGGGATTCTGGCGCGGCGTCAACGTCAACCAGAACGCGATCTATCTCGAGTGCTTCATGGACGAACTCGCCCACGCCGCCGGGCGCGATCCTCTCGAGTTTCGTCTCGCGCACCTGAAGAAGAACCCGAAGGGAGCCGCGGTGCTCAAGGCCGTTGCGGAGAAGTCCGGGTGGGGCAGCAAAGACGGCAAGGCGCGCGGACTCGCGCTGCTGTACGCGTTCGGCAGCTATGTCGCGGCGTGTGCCGACGTGACGGTGGACAGCTCCGGCGCGCTTCGTGTCGATCGCATCGTGGCGGCCACCGATTGTGGTACAGCGGTCAATCCGCAGCAGATCGAGGCGCAGGTGCAGGGCTCGTTCGTCTACGGCCTGTCGGCGGCGCTCTACAGCGAGATCACGTACGCGAACGGCGAGGTGAAGGAACGGAACTTCGACTCGTATCCGTCGATGCGCATTGCGCAGATGCCACACGTGGAGACGATCATCATGCCGTCCGGCGGTTTCTACGGTGGCGTGGGTGAACCGACGATCGGCGTGGCAGCGCCGGCGGTGTTGAATGCGATCTTCGCGGCAACCGGCAAGCGCATTCGCACGTTGCCGATCAAGGATCAGAATCTGAGGGCCTGATCGGGTGGTGCGGCTACTCGGCCTTTGCGCGATCGTGTGCCTCCCGGCCTTGAGCACGGCAGCTCCCAACGCGGCTAACGATTCCGCGCTGTCGCATGGAGCGGTGCTCGCGTCGGTGTGCTCCGGCTGCCACTCGTCAGGCGGTAGCTCCATCGTGAGCCTCGAGGGCTACACCACCGAACGTCTCAAAGCGCTCATCACGCCGTATCGCAGCGGCGGCGACACCGTCATGCACCGTATGGCGCGCGGCTACACCGACGCGGAGATCGAGTCGATTGCCACCTATCTCGGCAGCCCATAGGCAGCGTGTGAACTCGTCGATCACGCGTCGGAGGTTCGCTGCTTCGCTCGCTGCGGCTTGCCTCGGCAGCGTCGCATCGCGTGCTGTCGCCGCCACCGCTCACGCCAAGCTCGTCGTCGTCGGCGGCGGCTTCGGTGGTGCCACGGCTGCGCGTTTCGCGAAGCGTCTGCTGCCGCATCTGTCCGTGACTCTCATCGAACCCAACACGAGCTACGTCGCCTGCCCCATGAGCAATCTCGTCGTGGCGGGGCATCGCAGCCTCGCGCAGCAGACGTTCTCGTACGCCGCGCTGGCGAAGGAAGGGATCGACGTACGGCGAACCTCAGCGACCGACGTCGATGCGGTCGCGCGGACGGTCACGCTCGAACCTGGCGAATCGCTCGACTACGACCGGCTGATCCTCGCGCCGGGCATCGACTTCCGTTGGGGAGCACTCGAGGGCTACGGGCCGGATTCGGTGGAACGCATGCCGCATGCATGGAAGGCGGGACCGCAGACCACACTGCTGCGACGCCAGCTCGAGTCGATGCCCGATGGGGGCGTGGTCGTGATGTCCGTGACGGCGGCGCCGTTTCGCTGTCCACCGGGACCCTACGAGCGCGCGAGCCTCATCGCCCACTACCTCGCGCAACGCAAGCCGCGTGCAAAACTGATCGTGCTCGACAGCAATGATCGGTTCTCCAAGCAGCCGCTGTTCACGAAGATCTGGACCGAACGCTACGGGTCTATCCTCGAGTGGCGTGGCGCATCCAGCGACGGTCGTGTGGTGCGTGTGGACCCGAGCGCCATGACTCTCAACACCGATTTCGAATCCGTGCGCGGCGACGTCGTGAACGTGGTGCCGCCCCAGCAAGCAGGGCTCATCGCCCAGCGCGCCGGCACCACCGATTCGAGCGGCTGGTGTCCCGTCGATGCCGTCAGCTTCGAGTCGAGCCTGCAACGGGGTATTCACGTCATCGGCGATGCGGCCATTGCGGCGCCGATGCCGAAATCGGCATTCGCGGCCAACGCGCACGCGAAGGTGTGCGCGATTCAGGTAGCACGTCTCTTGAGCGGTCTCGATGTGGAACCCGCGACGCTCGTGAACACGTGCTATTCCTACGTCGACGACACCCAGGCGATCTCGATCGCGGGGGTGTACACGACTCGGGGCGGCACGTTCGCGGAAGTTCCGAGCTCGGGCGGCATCAGTCCGCTCGATGCCCCTTTGGAGTTCCGTCGGAGAGAGGCGAATCAGGCCGCTGACTGGTTTCGCGCGATCACGCGGGAGACGTTCCTTTCATGAAACGTGCGTCTGCGACGTTTCTGCTCGCGCTCTGCGCGTACGCCGCGACAGCCGGCCGTATCGATGCGACATCCCAACCGCTCGCCACCGAGTTAGGTCGCGCGGAGGCTGGGCGCGAGATCTTCGTCGATCGCGCGACCGGTCACTGCGTCGTGTGTCATCGCGTGGCGGATCTCGATGCACCCTTCCAAGGCGATCTGGGTCCGGATCTGTCGGCGATCGGCGAGCGCCTCTCTGCAGCACAGATCCGCTATCGCATCGTCGATGTGTCGCGACTCAATCCCGCCACCATCATGCCGCCGTACTACCGCACCGAATCTCTCAACCAGGTTGCGGAGACGTATCGCGGCAAGACCATTCTCACAGGTGAGCAGATCGAGCATCTCGTTGCGTACCTGTCCTCCCTTACGGCGCCTGAACCATGAATGAAACCGATGCACTCACGCGCAGGCGGTTGCTGACGGTTGCAGGCGCCGCACTCGTCACGGCCGCGGCGTGGCCCGTGCGGGTTTTCGCCGAGCCAGCGGACGTCGAGGCATCGATCAAGGCGATGTTCAGCCAACGAGAAATTCGGGAGGGTCGCGTGACGGTGGAACTGCCACCGATCTCCGAAAACGGCTACTCGGTACCGCTGTCGGTGGCGGTGGAAAGCCCGATGACCGAGACCGATTACGTCGTGCGGATCGCAGTGTTCGCTGAGAAGAACCCGCTGCCGGACGTCGCACGCTTCGAGCTCGGCCCCAGCGCCGGGATAGCCCACGTGCGTACGCGCATCCGACTTGGCGACTCCCAACGCATCCGCGCCGTTGCCGAGATGAACGACGGCAGCCTGTGGACGGGGCATGCGTTCACCGTCGTCACGCTCGCAGCGTGCGTGCTGTGAGCGACGCCCATGGCATTCGCATCGCCGCACCGAACCGCGCTAGCGCGGGTGAGGTCATCGAGATCAAGGCAATGATTCAGCATGAGATGGAGACGGGCTATCGGCGCGATCAGTTCGGCCGGCAGATTCCGCGCTTCATCCTCGAGCGCTTCGAGTGCTTGTATAACGGCAAGCCTGTCTTCCGGGCCGAACTCTTCCCCGCCATCGCGGCAAACCCGTTCCTGAACTTTTTCATTCGAGCGACCGAGTCGGGAACGCTCGACTTCCGCTGGACGGATCAGGACGGACACACCTTCTCGGAGCGCGTCACGCTGGAGGTGGTGTGAGGCGAAGTGCTGCGATCCTCGCGTTGATGTTCGCGGGCCTCGCTCATGCAGACGAAACTCGTTCGTTCGCGTCGCGCCCCGATCTGCCGCGCGCCAGTGTTGCGTCGGGGTACACATTTCTGACTCGCGAAACGCAGTTGCTGCAGGACGACCCCTTCGCCAACCCTGGATATCTCTGGGTGGATCGCGGTGCGCGGTCGTTCACGGAGTCGATCGGCACGGCGAGTTGCCGATCGTGCCACGCGGCGGACGGTGAACGCGCACTCGTCGGTGTGTCAGCAAGGTATCCGAAGATCGATTCCTCGACCGGCGCGCTCGTGAACCTCGAACGCCGCATCAATATCTGTCGTACCCGATATCAGGGCCTCGAACCGTTGCCGTACGAAAGCGACCTTCTGCTTGCGCTGACGACTTACGTGGCACAGCTCTCGCGCGGGCAGCCATACGAGGTGGTGATCGATGGTGCCGCGGCGCCCTACTTCGCGCGAGGCCGGGACTACTTCTTCACGCGCCGTGGACAACTCAATCTCGCCTGCAATCAGTGCCACGACGACAACTTCGGCAAGATGCTGCGTGGCGATCGCCTGACCCAGGGTCACCCGACCGCATTCCCGGGCTACCGGCTGGAGTGGCAAACGTTGGGCTCGCTGCATCGCCGCATCCGCGACTGCGATGCGGGTGTGCGGGCCGAGCCGCGTGCGCTGGGCTCCGAGATTTACGTTGCGTTGGAGCTCTATCTTGCGTGGCGCGCGGGCGAGTTGCCGATCGAATCGCCGGGGGTGCGGCGGTGAATGTTGCGATCGCGCGCCCATTCATGTGCCTGCCGCATGAAGCTTGCCTCGTTACGCTCCGCGAACCTGTCGCAAGACCTCGACGGCCGACGCCAGACGAGCAATGACGGATTCGGTAACATCACCGGTAGGTTGGATCTCCAAAGAATGCAGTTCCTGCATCCCAACGAGATCCTTCCGCCACCGGCAACAAGAGTCATTCGATCATGGCTGTTCGCGCAATGTGGAAAGGAGTGCTGCGGGTCGCTGACGCCAGCGTGCCGATCAAGCTCTATTCCGCCGTTCAAGATCACGACATTCACTTCCGTTTGCTGCACCGCGCCGACCTCACGCCCGTAACACAGGCAATGGTGCACGCGGGTACGAACGAAATCGTTACCCACGACAAGGTGCAGCGCGGATACCAGGCCTCGCCCGGCGAGATCGTGCTGCTGCAGCCCGACGAGCTCGAGTCGCTTACGCCGGAAGAATCGCGCGACATAGCACTCACCCGCTTCGTCCCTGTCGGAGCCATCGATGCGCAGTGGTACGACCGCCCCTACTATCTCGGCCCGGACCAGGATGCCGGTGGTCCCTACAGCGCGCTGACAGCTGCGCTTACGCGCAACAAGGTCGAAGGCGTGGCGCACTGGGTCATGCGCAAGAAAGCCTATGTCGGAGCGCTGCGTGTACACGCCGGCGTACTCGTGCTGGTGTCGCTACGGCATGCCGAAGAAGTAGTCGCGATAGAAACCCTGGAGACACCCGAGGGTCCGACGCTCGACAAGAAAGAACTGGTGATGGCGCAGCAATTGATGTCGATGCTCGAAGAAGATTTCGATCCCACTGCGTATCGAGACGAATACCGCGATCAAGTGATGGCTATGATCGACACGAAACGGCGCGGCCAGAAGCCAAAGCTCGGGCTCGTAAAGGCCAAGCCGCGGGCCGGGACTCTAAAAGCAGCGCTCGAGGCGAGCCTGCGCACGACTCAACGCAAACCGCGGGAGAAGATCAGTGCCTCCGCGTAAGCCGCCGAAGGTAGAAACACCGCAACCACCGCCGGCACCACCGTCTGCGGAGCGTAGCGTCGTACGCGGATTCTGGTCGGGGAACATCTCGTTCGGTCTCGTCAGCATTCCGGTCACTCTCATTTCCGCACGACGATCCGGCCGCGCCTCATTGCGAATGTTGGCGCCCGACGGTACACAGCTGCGGCGGCGCTACTTCTGCCCGAACGAAGGCACCGCGCTCGAATCGTCCGATATCGTTCGCGGCTACGAATACGAGAAGGACCGCTTTGTCGTGGTTACCGATGACGAACTCGCGGCCGTCGCGCCGAAGTTGTCTCAGGAAATCGACTTGAGCCGATTCGTGCCGTTGGCCGACATCGATCCAATGCGTTTCGAGCATGGCTACTTCCTGATCCCCAACAAGCGCGCGCTGAAAGCCTATCGCCTGCTGGCCGCCACCATGGAGGAACGCGGCCGCGCCGGTATGGCAACGTTCGTGATGCGCGGCAAGCAATACCTCGTCGCCATCATTGCGCGAGCCGGGCTGCTGCGAGCCGAAACGCTGCGTTTCGACGACGAATTGCGCAGCATCGGGGAAATCGAAATCGACAACTCGGCCGCAGCCGACGCACCGGCAATCGAGGCATTCGAACGTCGCATCGAAGAGTTACGCGCGCCCTCGCTCGATCCGACCGACCTTGAAGACACCCACACCCGTCGCCTGCTCGAATTGATCGAAACGAAGCGTAATGCGGGGAAAGACGTGGTCGCGGCAGCCGTCACGCCGCACGAAGAATCGGTCGACGCGAAAATCGTCGATCTGATGGAATATCTGAAGAACAGCATCACCAAGGGCGATGCCACTGCTGAAACGCCAACCCGCAAACGACCGCGCTCGGCCCAGCACAAGGCCGAAGGGACACCTCGTCAACCCAAGAAGCCGCGCGCGCCCCGCCCCCGCACCTGAGGGCCGTTCGCTCAGCGGTCGAAATACAGGTTCTTGGTGACCAATGAGCCGCGAATGACCTTCAGCTCAACGAGCTGATCCACCAGCGTCTGCCAGCGCGCCGGCTTCATCTCGCCGATCTGTTGTGTGTCTGCGGTCTTGATCAACGGCGCTTGAGCGCGCGCGCTCTCGCTGAACGTTTGCGCGTCCATCGCCTTGTTGATCTTCGCCATCTCGGCGTTCGTCGCGGTGGGATCGGCAAGATACGCTTCCCAACCACTTCGCACAGTCGCGACCATACGTTGCACCTCAGCGGATTGACGTTGCAAATGCTCGCGTGTCGTGACGAGCACGGTGGTGTACGGGTTGTACCCGGAGTCGGCCACCAGAAACGTGGTGACCTTCAGACCCGCGCGCGCCGCCGCAAGCGGCTCGCTCGTGATGAAACACTGCTGCGAGAGCAGCGGATCGTTTTGAAAGTTGCCGATACCCCCGAGATACGGCGCCGTACGTACTTTGATGGGCGAGTATTTTCTCGACAGGAACTGCGCATACGGCAAACCCGACTGCCACAGCAACGTTCCATCCGCCTTCAGCACGTCTTCGACGGACTGAAAGCCACGCGCCGCATGCGTCATGATCGCCTGCGGATTCGTCTGGAATGTGGCAAACAGCGCGACAATGTTCTTGGCGCCGCGGTCATGGGCGATCACCACTTCGTCCGCAGAAACGATCGCGTAATCTACCTTGCCGGCGCCAAGCACCTGAATCGTCGGCGTTCCGGACCCGCCTTCTATGATCGCCACGTCGAGACTGTTCTTCGCATAAAGACCCAGCACCTGCGCCGCATAGAAACCGCCGAACTGCGGCTCGGCCTTCCAGTTGAGCGCGAGCTGCACCGGATCGGCGTTTGCCGCGCAGCCGAGCAGGATCGTCAGCGCCGCCAGAATCGTTCGAGACATCATGCACTCCTCGTGTAGGGTCGTCGCCGCAACAACAGTCCGCTGATAAGGTCGATCGTTAGAACAAGAAGCAGCGCCAGCACGCTGGACGCCATCACACCGCTGAACACCAGGTCGACGCGTTGCTGCGTACGCGCCGAGTCGATGAGGCTGCCTAACCCGCCACCGGCAATGAACTCGCCGACGATCGCACCGATCGTCGCGAGCCCGACGGAAATGCGCAACCCGGTGAGAATGTAGGGAATTGCCGACGGGATCTGCAGCTTGCTGATCATCTTCCATTTCGTCGGCCGGTGCAGCGCGAACATCTCACGCAACAGGGGATCCGTTTCTTGGAGTCCCGTTAGTGTGTTCGCGAGAATCGGAAACAGCGAGACGATGAATGCGGATGCTCTAACCGTGGTTTCACCGAAGCCGAACCAGATCACCAGCAGCGGCGCGATTGCGATGATCGGCACGGTTTGAAAGAACAGGCAGAACGGCAGAATCGCGCGACGCAAGATCGGCACGGCGAAGAAGCCGATCGCGAGCGTTACGCCGAGACTGAAGCTCGCACTCAACCCCCAAACGATCGAACTGAGGGTCGAGAGAGTGGCGTTCCATATCTCCGGCCACAGTTCGAGTGTCGTTGCATAGACGTCGCTCGGCGCAGGCAGCAGATAGGACGCAACCCATCCGCTGCGCACTATCGTTTCCCACACTGCGAGCAGCCCAAACAGGAAGATCCACGCAGGCAGTCGATTGCGTAGCATCGCGATCACGCCGCCTCCAACTCGGTAAAGCGTCGCGCGAACGCACTCACGTGTTCGTTGAATGCAGGCGTCAACTTCAGCGACTGATCGCGCGTGGCGAATTCGATCGTCTGATCGGTGTCGATCTGCCCCGTCCGGTCCATCAGCAGTACGCGGTCGCCGAGGTACACGGCTTCGGAGATGGAGTGCGTAACGAAGACGTATTGCAGGTCCAGTCGCGCGCGCAGGTCGAGTAGTAGATCCTGCAAACGAAACCGCGTGCGTTCGTCGAGCGCAGCGAAGGGTTCGTCGAGCAGCAGGATCTTCGGTTTTGTGATCAGGGCGCGCGCAAGCGATACGCGCATTTGCATGCCGCCGCTCAGTTCTTTCGGAAAATTCGAAACGCGCTCGGCCAACCCCAGCGAGCCGAGCAATGCCTCGATCTCGTCAGAGGTTTCTCCGGATGCCGCCCCGGTGAGTTCCAGCGGCAACCTGACGTTCTCGAAGCTCGTCCGCCACGGCACCAGGCGCGGCTCCTGAAAAACGTACGACAAGTGGCCGGCGAGATTCGGATCGATCGACACGCGACCTTCGCTCAGTTGCTCGATGCCCATCAGCAGGCGCAGCAGTGTCGTCTTGCCGCAGCCCGAAGGACCGAGCAAAGAAACGCACTGTCGCTGCGGCACCGTGAACGACATTCGATGAATGACGTCGCGAGGCTGGTTCGGAAAGCGTTTTACGAGATGCTCGACGTCGATCGCGCACGCGCGCGCCGTTTCGCGGGGTGATACCTGATTCAAATGCGGCGGCTTGGTGAAATCGATGGCGCGATAGCGTAACAGGGCCAACCGCCGCGAGCACGGTGGTGCATCGATTCCACCGCGGGATTCCACCTGCACGGATTCCAACCGCGAGGATTGGAACGACGCGACCTTTGTTGGAAGATGGCTGCCACCCTTGCAACCGAGAACCACGATGGCCAATACCCGGATTACCGAAGACCCGAGGATCGATCCCCGCATCAAGGCTGTGTTCGGAGCAATGGACATCGGCGGGCAACGCAACGTCACGAACCGCGAAGAGTTGCTGGCATCGGCCAACACGCCCGAAGCCCTCCAGCAACGTGATGCGCTGCGCGGCTTTCTCGAACTCTGCAACAACGAAACGATTGCACCGTCCGCCGGACTGACCGTCACCGACTACAAGGTCCCGTCGCAACCCGACGGCAACACGATCAACATCCAGTTCATTCGTCCCTCCGACAAAGAGCCCGTCGCGTGCGTGTATTACATTCACGGCGGCGGTATGCAGTCGATGTCGTGTTACGACGGCAACTACCGCGCATGGGGGCGCATCATCGCGGCGCAGGGCGTGGCGGTTGCAATGGTCGACTTTCGCAACGCCTTGACGCCGTCGTCAGTACCGGAAGTGGCACCTTATCCGGCCGGCCTGAACGACTGCGTGTCGGGTTTGAAGTGGGTTGCAGCGAACGGTGCGAAGCTCGGCATCGACACGTCGCGAATCATCATTGCCGGCGAAAGCGGCGGCGGAAATCTCACGCTTGCAACCGGTTTGCGCCTGAAGCGCGACGGCGACCAGAAGCTGATTCGTGGTCTGTATGCGCTGTGCCCCTACATCGCCGGTATGTGGCCCCTGCCGCAGAATCCGTCCTCCAGGGAAAACAATGGCATTCTGCTCGACCTGCACAACAACCAAGGCCCGATGGCTTACGGCATCCTCGAACTGGAACGCCGCAACCCGCTGGCCTGGCCCGGCTTCGCCACAGAGGAAGACGTGAAGGATCTGGTGCCGACGATCATCAGCGTGAACGAATGCGATCCGCTGCGCGACGAAGGCATCGGCTTCTATCGTCTGCTGATGCGCGCCGGCGTGAGGGCGCGCTGCCGACAGGTGATGGGTACGATCCATGGCACGGAGATCTTTCCGATCGCCTGCCCTGAAATCAGCCGCGACACCGCGGTGAACATCGCCGATTTCTGTCGCAACCCGGGATAGCGCCAACGAGCCTGTGAAGTCGCGCACTACGGTCGTAGTGCGCGTCCACGACCATCAACCTGCTGCTTGAAGCTCCGCGCCGCGACGTGTCGGTGAAGAGAATTCCATGACGCCGTCTTCGAGTGAACCGTATCCCAGCGCGAAGATATCGAGCACGTAGTTCTGATACAACCGCCACGGCGCCTTCGTGCTCTGCTTGGGGAACTTCGCGATCGAGCGCTGCACGTAGCCCGACGAAAAATCGAGCATCGGTTCCTTCGGAATATCCGCACCTGCGCGCGGACAGCATTGCGTGTAGCCGCGCTTCGCCATGTGATTGAGCAACCGCGTGACGTAGCCGCAGGTGAGATCGCACTTCAGCGTCCACGACGCATTCGTGTATCCCATGGACAGCGCCAGATTCGGAATGCCGCTGAACATCATGCCCTTGTAGGCCATCGTTTCAGCAAGATCGACTCGCGCGCCGTCCACGGTGATCTGCAAGTCACTCAACACCTGCAGATTCAGCCCGGTCGCCGTAACGATGAGATCGGCTTCGAGCGTCGCGCCGGAGCGTAAACGGATTCCCGTCTCGGTGAAGCTCTCGATCTGATCGGTTACCACCGACGCGCGGCGTGTCCTGATCGACTCGAACAGATCGCCATCGGGCACCAGACACACGCGTTGGTCCCACGGGTTGTATGCCGGTGAGAAATCTCGCTCGACCGGATAGCCGGGGAGCGCCGCTTTCACGCCGCCGACGAGCAGTGCTTTCGCCCGCGCCGGGTAGTGTCTGCAAAACCAGAAGAACAGCATGCCCAGCAACACGTTCTTCCATCGCGTGATCGCGTACGCGGCTTTCCCGGAGAAGTACTTGCGCAGCGTGTTAGCAAATTTGTCCTGCTCCGGCGCCGACACTACGTACGTGGGCGACCGCTGCAGCATCGTCACGTGTGCTGCACGTTTTGCCATTTCCGGAACCAGCGTTACCGCTGTGGCTCCGCTGCCGATGACCACCACTTTCTTGTCGGCATAGTCGATGTCGGGGTTCCACTTCTGCGGATGCACGATGCGTCCTGCAAAACGATCGGCGCCCGGGAACGCCGGCGTGTACCCCTTTGCGTAGTCGTAGTAGCCACTGCACATGAACAGGAAGCCGCAGCGAAATCGCACCACTTCGCCCGAATCGGCACGCTCCGCTTCCACCGTCCATTCGGCATCGGGCGTCGACCAAAACGCGCGACGCACGTGCAAATCGAAGCGGATCTGTTTGTCGATGCCATATACGCGCGCGGTCTCACGAACGTATTCGAGAATCGACGGCCCGTCGGCAATCGCCTTCGGTGCCGTCCACGGCCGGAACGAATAACCGAGCGTGTACATATCCGAGTCGGATCGAACGCCGGGATACCGGAACAGGTCCCAGGTGCCGCCGATGTCGCTGCGTCCCTCGAGGATCGTGTAGCTCTTTCCAGGACATTGCTCCTGGAGGTGATAAGCCGCGCCAATCCCCGACAAACCGGCACCGACGATCAAGACATCGAAGCGCTGCTCATGCATCGTTATATTCCGTGGCCCAAACGTCGAACCCGCGCAAGGATAACCGATGCCCGATCGTCAGCCACCGCACGGCTCACCGCCCGTGCGGCGCATCTTTCTATTGTTGTGCGGCAGTCTCGCCGCTCAGGCACTGGGCCAAAGCGCGATGTTCGCGGTGATGCCGAGCCTCGGCCGCGAGGTCGGGCTCAAAGAGATCCAGGTCGGCGCGATCATCGCGGCGTCGTCGGTGGTGTTCTTCTTCGCGAGCCCGCTCTGGGGCCGTGCCAGCGATCGATTCGGGCGCCGCCGCATCTTCATCATCGGACAGTTCGGTTACGTGATCGGCGGCAGCCTGTTCGCTGCGAGCTTCTGGTTTGCGCTCGAAGGCTGGCTCACGCCGATGTTCGCGTGGTTCGCGATGATCGCCGCCCGCATGACGCAGGCGACGCTGATGTCGGCCTCGGCACCGGCGGCCGGCGCATACATCGCGGACATCACTACGGCAAGCGACCGCGCACGTGGGCTCGCCCGCATCGGAGCCGCGAACAATCTCGGCTCCATCGCCGGCCCTGCCGTCGGCGGCATGCTGGCGGCGATTTCGTTGTTGGCGCCCTTTGTGCTCGCGGTCGTTTGCGTGGCCGTCGCGGCCGCGTTGACGCTGCGCTATCTGCCATCCATACCGACGCACCCGCACGCCTCGCATCCACCGCGCGTCAAGTTGACCGATCGACGGGTACTGCCGTGGATCGTGCCGGGCATCGCGATGTACATGGGTGCGGCGGTGGTGCAGCAGACCCTGTCGTTTCGTATTCAGGACGCGCTTGCCCTTTCGCCATCCGCGGCAGCCGCTGCGTTTGGAACCACGATGATGGCCTCGGCCATCGCGGGTCTGCTGGCACAAACCGCGATCGTGCAGCGCGTCTCATTGATGCCGATCACCTGGCTACTGATCGGTCTGCCGATGTTGGCGGTGGCCCTGGTGACGATGGCACTCATCGATCGCTATTCCACCTTCATAGCGGCGAACGTGCTGATGGGATTCGGCATGGGCTTCGCAGGCGCCGGATTCAGCGCGGGGGCATCGCTCGCGGTTACCGCAGAGGAACAAGGCGGCGTTGCCGGTATCTCGGCGGCGTGCTCCGCAGCGGGGTGGATCGTCGGGCCGCTATTGGGGCCAGGCCTGTATCAGGTTGCAGCGCCGCTGCCCTTCCTGATTTCCGCCGCGATGATCGCAGCGATTGCCGTGCACGCGTGGAGACACCATCAGCGAACGCGGCCAGCTTCTGTCGTTGGCGACGACGCCGAGTAGATCGACATCGTCTGCCCCTTTTTGTTCGTGAACTGCGCGACGCGAGCCATGCCTCGTGCACTTGCCAGCGCGTCGGTTGCAGTCCGCTCGCGCCCGGCGTTCATCACCCAGAAGTCGTAGGCCGTTCCGGCAGGCGCAACTGTATCAGGCGAAAGTACGTTTGCGTCGCGCCAATCGACCTTGCGTCCTGCCAGGTATACGACGCGCACATCGTTGCTGAAGACGCGCGCATCGCGCGCGCTGTGCTGCGCTAGCCAATGCGCCGCGTCGACGTAGTGATGCTTCGAATTGAACAAGCCGAATGCCGCCTCGCCGAGCAGATAGACCGCGAGCAGCGGCGTGGCCCACCGTAACCAGCTGCCTGCAACGCGCGCGCGAGCGTACCAGTGATCGATGACGAACGCGGCGCAAACGACGACCAGCAAGCCCGCGGGCATCGCATATCGCGTCTGGATGATGCCGCGCGCCATGAGCAATGCAGCAAGCGACACAACCGTGACGCCGAACGCAACGACTATGATCGGTGTACCGCGGCGATCCATATGACGCGCACCACCGGTCGCGAGTCCGACGACCGCGATCGCGGTCAACGGCAACGATCCGGCATTCACCAGGTGCACCACGACCATCGTCGCGAGGCCGCCAACCACGCCGAACCCTGCGTAGTCGTGGAATCTGGGATCGAGCACATGTGTGGCGAAACCGGTGATCTGGGCGTCGATCTGCGCAGGCACCGCCGCTGCCATATCGACGCCTTGACGCAGAGACTGGGCGAACCACGTCGTCGAAAGCGCGTCCGAACCCGCAACGTACAACAACGTCATCGAACCGGCCGCAACCAGCACACACGTCGCGACCATCGGAAACGTGCGCTTGCCAGCTGCTCGCCAGAGCAACGCGCACGGAGTTACCAGCAGCAACGGAATCGCCTCGGCGCGAAACGCCGCAGCGACTCCACAACACACGGCGAACGCGGCTGCACGTGTCCACGAAGGCGCGATCGCGTGGCGCACCAGTGATACCAGCGCAAACGTAGCGAACATCCAGTACGCGAAATCTCGAAGCAGAAAACTCCGAAACCCATTGAGCTCGGGCAGGAGCAGCGCAAACACCACGGCGAGTGCCTGAACACGAAGGCCGCCGCCCAGTGCCGCAGCGAGCCGCTGCAATCCCACGATCAGCGCAGCAATCAGCGCGGCGTCGAGGCCGTGTGCACTCATCAGCAGGCTTGCACCGCTGATTGAATGCACGAAGGCAATCAGAACCGAATAAACGGGCAACGGGTAGATCGAGGCCGCGGCGCCGTAGCCTTCATCGAGCCACGCCTGTGCCGCCAACAGATAGATCACGCCGTCGGGATTCAGTAGCGGATCGAAGAAGAGGTGGATGATCGAGAAGCTGATGCTCACGATGACCGCGCCGGCACTGATCGCAAGTTCGGCGAAACGCCGGTCGTTGGGGAGTTGCGGCACGCTCGACAGTCTGGTGGCCTCGAACACGCGACTGTAGCGTCGCGTGGAGAACCTTCCTAGGCCTTGCGTCCGAACGCAGCGGGGGCACCGACCTCGCGACACAACAGTTCATACGCGCGCGCTGCGCGTTCTTCACCGAACGCCGCCGCACGAATGACGAACTCGGCCGAGTTGCGAGGCGCACGCAACGTCGCGCTCAACGCGGCCGCCATAGCACCGACATCACCGACCGGAACGAGCCGCCCGTAGCGACCGTTTTCGAGAACCTCTACCGGCCCTTCCGTTCGAGTGCTCACAACCGGACACCCGCACGCGAGCGCTTCGGCTACGACATTGCCGAATCCTTCGGACGTGGACGACGAAGCGAACACCCCGGCACGCGCCATATACGCAAACGGATTGGCGGTGAAATCGAGAATCTCGAAATCGTCGGCCACGTTCAGATCTCTTGCCAGTGCTCGTAACGATTCGAGCTGCGCGCTTTGCGGCGTACCCGCCGCGGCGGATGACAGAATCACGAGCCGCACGGCCCGCTCGCTACGCACCCGCGCAAACGCACGCACCAGCATCGCAAAGTCCTTCGTACGACCGGCGCGACCCGCAGACAGAATCACCGGTGGTTGGTCTACGTCGAACCAACGATGTGGAACGCTCGCACCCGCGAGCGACTGGATGTTGTCGGGGACTGCCGGATTGTAAATACAACGCACACGCTCGACCGGAACTTGCAGCAACGCACGGAGATCGTTCGCAACGCCGGTGGATACGCCGACGATTGCACTCGCGTCGCGATACGTGCACCGCATTAGCGCGGGAAGATGTCGCCGCGCAAAGCGCCAGTCGTTGATGCGCCGCTGGTCGGTGGTCACGTGCTCGGTCAGTACGAGGCTCGTCTGCACGCCTGCGATGCGCTTGGCGAGCGTCGACACGACGTTGAGGCTCGCCGTGCCCGAGATCAATACACTGGGCTGAGCCTTACCCAGGTAGTTCGCGAGTGGCGCCAGCAACGGCAGCGCCTTCAACGGATTCAGCGCGAGGACGAGCGGCAGCGCCATTTGAGCCGCCGCGGAGGGATTTGCGCGTAGCGCGAGCCCCCGCGCATGCAGACTATTCCCCGGCGCAATGTAAACACGCTTGACACCCTCTTCGAGTGTCGACTCCAGCGGTCCGGTGCCCGAAGAGATGACGCGCACTGGATGGCCATAGTCGAACAGCTTGTTCGCGAGCCGGAGCAATACGCGCTGTGTGCCGCCGTACTGATAATTCTTGATGAACAGCGCAATGAGACCGGGCGCGGGCGTGGGGTGACTGGCCTCCAGGACGACCGACCGGGTGGTATGAGGTCCCCGCGGATACATCAGCTCCGGTGCAGTGCCGGAATCGCGTCGTTGAAGCATGCGGTGTCCCTCTACAGCGATATTGATTGTACGACGTCAATCGCTACTGGCTATAACGCATTGAAAAAAAGACCCGCGGCGATGTCACGATGATGGAATCGCACCTCAACAGGTCTGTTGGTATGTAGCAATCGGCATTGTCCTACGCAAACGACCGTTCTGGGTATAAGGATGGCGAGAGTTAGGCCATAGGTTGCGCAAAATGAGCGCTTCGGTGCCTACCTCGACCATGTTTGGTGCGTTCGTCGCACCGCGGGCCTTCCCAACCCCTGAAACGGCTTGCTATAAAGCCGTCCCTCCTATTTCTCACGGTGATGAAGCATGACGTCGGCGCGCAGGCTGCTGAAGCTGACCGGCCTATTCCCGATGATGCGCGGTCGTTTGAAAGACCCGGTAATCGCGTACGAGACGTGGGGACAGCAGAGTCGCGATCGCGACAATGCAGTACTGATATTCACGGGACTTTCGCCATCGGCGCACGTCGCATCGTCCCCCGAAGATCCCAGCGCAGGATGGTGGGAAGACATGGTCGGACCCGACAAGCCGATCGACACGAATCGTTACTTCGTCATCTGCGTAAATTCACTCGGCAGCTGCTTCGGTTCTACGGGGCCCGCTTCGATGAATCCCGAGACAGGCAAGCCCTATCGCCTGACCTTTCCGGTGTTGTGCGTGGAGGACATCGCGCGTGCGGGGGCAGAAGTCGTGCGTTCCCTCGGCATTGAGTCGCTATTCGCAACCGTTGGGGCGTCGATGGGCGGAATGACGGCGCTGGCGTTCTGTATGCTGCACCCGAATCTGTCTCGCGGTCTGGTGTCGATCTCGTCCGCCAGCCGCAGTCTGCCGTTTGCGATTGCGTTGCGGTCTCTGCAAAGGGAGATCATCCGCAAGGACCCGTCGTGGAACGACGGCCACTACGCGTCGGGCGAAGGTCCGATCGGCGGAATGCGGTTGGCGCGCAAGCTCGGCATGATCACCTACCGCTCCGCGCGCGAATGGGATCAGCGCTTCGGACGCGAACGGGCGACCGATGAAGTGGCGAACCACGGCCCCTTCCGCATCGATTTCGAAGTGGAGTCGTATCTCGAAGCGCACGCCAACAAGTTCATCGGCGCCTTCGACGCCAACTGCTACCTATATTTGTCGCGCGCCATGGATCTGTTCGATGCGGCCGACCACGGCGGGAGCCTGGCGGGCGGCCTGTCCCGCGTGCAACTCGATCGGGCGCTGGTGATCGGGGTCGAAACCGACTTCCTGTTTCCGACCCACCAGCAAGAGGAACTGGCTGACTGCATGAAAACGGTCGTACCGGAGATGAGCTTTCAGATCTTGCCGTCGATTCAGGGTCACGACTCGTTCCTGGTCGACATGGATCGGTTCCGACCCGCCGTGGCGAGCTTCTTCTAGAGTCGTTCCACGAGCCCTTCAACGCGTCGGACGTGGCCGCGCACCGATTCGAGCAGGGTCGGAGCGTCGACGTAACCGCCGGCGACGAGTCCGCGTTTACCCGCTACATCGACCTGAACGCTCGGCAGCGCCGAGGTGCCGAACGCTTTTGCGACTTCGAAGCCCGCTTCCATCCGGGCCAGGATTGCAGGCGATCGGCAGGCCGCCAGAAAACGCGCTTCGTCGGCGCCCATGGCAACTGCCTCGCGAGCGAGGACGGACTCGTCCCCCACATCCACTCCGTCGACGAAGAAGCGCTTCTGCAATCGAAGCAGATAATCGAACGGCGGCGCGCCGTCCAGCTCTCGCACCGCCTCGACCGCAATACAGGCTGGCACGCTGTTGTAGACGAAATCGCCGCGCGGTAACCCTTCCCCGAAACGAGCCTGTGTCACTGAAACCACGCGCCGCCACACGTCTGCGAGACGGGCGCGCGCGAAGTCGCTGACCGGATGAGTGCTGGCGATGTTGATACCGCCGAGCAGACAGTCGAACTCGAACTCGGCGTCACCGTCGCGACGCGCACGTTCGATCTCGGGAGCCATTCCCCAACACCAACTGCACATCGGATCCGTGACGAAGATGACCTTAGGGCGCGGCATGTCTCATCACGCAGCGATGGATGCGCGCCATTATCGTGAGCCGGACGGGCTACTCCTCGGAGTCTTCGTCCTCGTCGGTATCGTCATCGACCTCGAGGTAGTCGAGATCGCTGCGCATTTTGCGCTCTTCGACGCGCGACTCGATCGCGCGCCGAATTTCCAGAGATCGTGCTGCACGTTCGCGCGGGTCCAGCACGACGCCCTCTTCTTCTGCTTCGCCGTCGCCCTCGAAATCATCGAGATCCTCTTCGGATAGCGGCATGTCGTAATCGTCCTCGTCTTCTTCAATCTCGCCAGCCATGACCGTCACAAATCGTTGACCATCTGAGCGCTACGCTGTGTGTCGGGGCAACGCAGCGCCTTTGTATTCCGCTCTTCCGGGACTGTCAAGCCGCTACATCCGCGATTAGATGCACGCGGTCTAACGGTTTGCTCGGGGCGCTCAACGAGTCAGAGAATTCAGGTGTCCTTGCCCACGCAACGACATCAGGAAGTCCACTTCATACGCTTGCTCGGGCGCTTCACGCACCATTTGATCGAGCGTATGCGCGTCGTTGCCGACGAGAATGCGCCAGCGATCGTTTCGCACGCCGTCGAGAATGATGTTCGCCGCCTGCGCTGCGCTGAGCGGTGCTTTGTCGCGGAAGTCGGTCGCCTGTTGTTGCAACGCCGCGCGAATCTGATCATCCGTTTCGTTACCGACCGGCATACCTCGCTCGACCATGCGCTTGCGGATCACCGCAATGTCGGCCGCGCTCATGTCCTTCGGCGCGGGTCGACCGAGCACTTTGCCGGTGTTGATCGCAATCGACGTGCCGATGTGTCCCGGCATCACCACCGCGACTTTGACGTGCGGCGCGTTCAGACGCAGATCTGTTACAAGCGCTTCCGAAAAACCCTTCACCGCGAACTTCGCCGCGCTGTAGGCCGTGTGAGAAATCATCGGTCCGAGCGTTGCCCAGAAGCCGTTCACGCTACTCGTGTTGACGATGTATCCCTCGCTGCTCGCTACCAGCAACGGCATGAACGCGCGGCTGCCGTAGTAAACGCCAAACCAGCACACGCCGAAGGTGCGTTCCCATTCCGCGCGGTCGTCGATGATGAAACTACCGCCACCACCGATGCCTGCATTGTTGAACAGCAGATTGATGTGGTCGGTTTCGTGGACGCTCAGCACGTGATCCCGAAACGCGAGCATTTGCGTTTCATCCGACACGTCGCAACGGAATGTGGAGATGCGTAGCCCCTTATCCGCCTCTTCGCACAGACGCTTTGTCTCTCGCATGTTCTCTTCGGAGACGTCGCACATTGCGACATGACAGCCTTCGGCACTCAGTTGCCGCGCAAGCTCCCGTCCCATACCGGTCCCACCGCCGGTGATGACCGCGAGTTTGCCGTTGAAGTCCTTCATAACGCTCCTCCTGGTTTGATGGCTCTAATTTGATGATGTCGGTGGCCACGACCTGACGCTGATCTCGCACTGAGCCTCGTCGCTCGAAAGCCAGGCGTAACCGCCTTCGATGGTGCATTGGAGGCGCATTGTACGTTGGACGAGCCGATCGATTCCCGGCGCTTGCAGACCCGCAACGGACAGATTCTTCAATCGCGCGAGACCGGCTTCGTTCTGGCGCCACCAGAGATCCGAGCCCCGCTCGCCATAGCAGTACACCTTTACCTCCGCCGACACGCCACTGGCTTTGCGCAAGCGCCGCTCGTCCGGATGCCCGACGTCGATCCACAATTCGATTTCGTTGGACAGGCTCTTGCGCCACAGCGCCGGCTCATCCTCATTGCTGAGCCCCCTGCCGAACTCGAGTCGCTCGCTCGCATTCAGTGCAAACGCGACCATTCGCACCATCATCCGCTCGTCAGTCTCCGACGGATGTCTGGCCACCGTCAGTGGATGATCCTGGTAGTAGTTCCGATCGAGGTCCGAGATCGAAAGCTCGACCTTGTATACAGTCGCTTTCAGTGCCATAGGGTATGTCCGCGTTACATCACAGCTGTATGTGCGCCCAGCGACGCGTTCGCCAGATCAGAACATAAATGACCGATTGCAGTGCCCGAAAGCCGAACTGGTGCATACACCAGACGCCCAACAAACCGCCGCCCAATACCGGACCGAACAAATACGCGCCGGGCAACAGCCAGAACCACTGTGTAATCAGGTTCACCCACGTGACTCGTCGCACGTCGCCCGCACCGTTCAGCATCGCCGCCAGCATGTAGCCCGCACCGTTGATGACAATCATCGCACCGAGAATGCGCATCGGCGTTCGCGCCACGTCCACCGCTGCGGGTTCGTGCAACCAGATCGAAAGCAACAGGTCCGGAACGAGCCAGAACGGCACACCGATCATCGCCAATCCGATCGCGCCGACGCGCAGAACATCCCATGCCCAGCGCGACGCATCGTCGACGTTGCCACGACCGAGCGCCTGACCAACCAGCGCGGCCCCTGCACTGCCGAGCGCGAACGCCGGCAAGCCAACGAGGCCGACCAGATTGATCAATACGGCGTACGCCGCCAGTTCGATCGTGCCGATGGAACCGACGATCCGATACATCAGTGTCAGCGCCAGCGTGTCGAACAGCTGTTGCAGTCCGCCCGGAACCGCGAGCCGCAACACCGCGCCAAACTCGTCGCGGGTCGGTCGCGCCCGCATGAAGCCTAGCGGTCGCGCGTGTCGATGTGCCAGCACGAAGTACAGCGCGCACCCGACCACCGATGCGAGCGCGGTTGCAAGACCAGCGCCTTCCGTGCCCATCGCAGGCAGCCCGAACCGACCGAAGATCAGCGCGTACGCGAGCACCGCGTTCGTAACGTGCATGACGATCAGCGGCGCGATGTACATCCGCGACCGGCCGATGCCGTTCCAGAATCCGTTGAACGCATAGATGGCGCCCATGAAGAGCGACTGCGCGATCACCCAACGCAGATACGGGACACCGGCAGCGAGCACAGCCGGATCGTTGTTGAGCAACGCAAACAAGGTGGGCGTCGCCATCCACAGAATGGCGGCGCTCGTCGGCGCGACTACGACAAGTAGCAGCAGCGCCGCATTCAGACTAGCCCCCGACTCTTCGATACGACCTTGCCCGACTCGCCGCGACACAAGCGCCTGCACCGCGATGGTCAGGCCCTGAAAGAAGCCGAGGTAAATCCACGATGCGAAGCTGCCGAGACCGACCGCCGCGAGTTCGGCATTGCCGAGCCAACCGACCATTGCGGTATCGACCAGCGACAACAAGGCCGACGACCCCATGCCGCCGAGGATCGGTACTCCGATGGAAAGGATGCGTCGGACCCGCGATCGGTTATCCGCCACGCGCGTACCCCGGAATCAGTCGGCCAACTGTCGACGTTCGAAGACATCCGAATTCGTGATGAACGAATTCCAGGCTTGCGCAGGCTTCGTCCTTGCCTCGTCTTCGAATTGCCGCGACAGAATCCACAACGTGTGCAACCGCTCGATACCATCGGCACCACGAACGTACCGACCGGAAAAGCTGGTGATGGCCGATAAGTTCGATCCATCGTTGCGGAAGTTCACCGCAAAGCTCGCAAGCTCGCCATTCACACATCCGCGAACCACATAGGCAACACCCCTTGCTGCGCGGCCCTTCTGCGAGGAAAAACGCCCACTGATCCATCCGTCCGATTGCTCATCCACCCACAGCACGGAGTTGTTCTGGTTGATCCAGCTTCCGCGCAGATCGACATCGTTTGGCGGGAAACTCCCGTCGGTCATTGTTGAGTTCCTGACAGTTAGTGGGCGCGGCGCCCTGTGGGACGCGGCATTGAAACAGCTTGGATGCTCAATAGTCCACCGGACGCAGCACGCACGGCGCCCCTTAAGTCGCGCGTTGGGGTTCGGGGAATTCGAGTGCAACACGCAGTGACGCGGCGTTTTGCACTCCTCTTCGGCTGTCCCAAGCGAAGCCGAAGGTGCTAACATGCCGCCTCCCGAATCCACTTGATCCACAAAAGGCAGAGCCATGCGAAACGCAAAAGTGCTGACGGCCTGTGTAGTGATGGCACTGGTGTGCGGCGGGTGCTTTGGCGGCGGTGCGACCGTCAAAACCAGCACCACGACGGTGTCCATCGGCCAGCAATTGATCGACCTGCAGAACTCCTACAAGTCCGGGGCGATGAGCGAAAAGCAATATCAGACGGCACGCGACAACCTCATCAAGCGGTCGCTGTCGAACTAACGGAGGCATCATGAGATCGAATCGAAAACTCGCTGTCGCGTTGATGCTGATCGCCTCCACGGCGTTCGTCGGCTGCGGCGGCGGCGCAGAGGTCAACCAGCACGTGTCGAGCGTGTCGCAGGGTCAGGAACTCGAAGACCTGAAGAAGGCGCTGGATCAAGGCGCGATCGATCAGAAGAACTACGAGAAGCTGCAGAAGCAGATTCTGAAGCGCAGCTACTGATCGACTGGAGGGGTTCCCCGCAGGCTATGGTTGCATGGCGTCTGGCCCGCAATTCATGCTCTGCCCGCTGAGCATCGACTCGTCGGATTCAGCTCGTCTGTCAGACGGATAGAACCTGCGGCAGCTTCGCACAAGAAAGGGCCGAGCATGGAACATTCCGCGCGGACGATCTAGGTGCCCGGCTTCGCGTGCTTGTCCAGGTAGTCGATGATAGATGCCATTTCGGATGAACTCGGCACCATGACGCCGCCGTTAGACGTGGATTTATCGGTGATGTGCTGTTGCATGCGTAGCGTCACGTCCGCCCATTCCTTGACTGTACGCGCGCTAGGCGCCGGCGCGGCGTGACATTGCGAGCAGTACTTGGTTTCCAGTGCCGCGCCGTGCGAACTCGCGTCCGGCAACGCGCTCGCTGTACTCTGGTTCCACATCCAATCCAATCCGCGCATCGTCTGCATGTCGCGATAAATGGTGTAGTAGTGCTGTCGGATCAGCGCGTCACGTATGGTCGGGTCGTTCTCGGCGGAAATCGCTGCCGCCTGGTTGCGCATCCGCTGTTGAAGCGCCTGCATGTGCTCCTCGTACTGCGTCGGAGTGTCATTTGGAACTGCCCAACTGTTTCCCGGTCCCGTGCCGTGGTACCAACCCATTGTGCCGCCGCCCATCATCGCGGGGCTCATCAGCACCCAGTCGGACGCCCCCTTAGGGTTCATGCCCGGCCATTGGCGCATCGACTGCAGGTAGTTCTGCATCATCGACCAGTGACTCTGCATCGCCCGCTTCCGCGCCTGCGAATTGGTACCCGTCTGCACTTTCGCGAGTTCCGACGTCAGCGCATCGACTTGTTTCTGAAGGTCCTGGATTTCCGCTGCGTCCTGAGCGTTGGGCTCAGTGGCCACCGCCACTGAAACCAGGGGCAATAGAACGCACGCAACCGACGCGGTAGACGCGATAAATGCACGGATCCCGATTCGCATATTTTCCCCGCCTCTCAAGTCCTAATGATAAGTCGCAGTGGCGCTAGATCCTCAACTGACATTCACATCGAATTAAAGCCTCCCGGTTTCATGGCGCCTCCACCGCACGGCGCCAGTATGAAGCAGCCTTGTGCCGGAGAGGGTACTGTGGCTTTGCACTGGCGGAACCGAATCACAATCAGCCGGGCAGTGAGAACGAGGCTGACACCGGGAAGAACCCTAATCGTTCCTCGCTGCTTCGCTCGCAATAGGTAATCCCCCCTACTTTCGATTGCCGGATCATTCGCGCAGACTGCCCGTACTAGTTGGGATGTAACTCCATGCGTTGGTTCGTATTCGGCTGCATCTCAGCCGTATTGCTGGTTGCTTGCGGCAAGAAACCGGCGGTGCCGGAAGCGGCCCAACCGACAGAGGTATCGATCGTCACAGTGACGCGGCAGGACGCGCCTGTCAGCTATGAATTCGTCGGCCAGACGCAGAGTTCGGCGCAGGTTCAGATCGTTGCTCGCGTTGCCGGATTTCTCGATGCACAGGTCTACACCGAAGGCAGTCTCGTCAAAGCGGGCGACGTGCTATTCCGTCAGGATCCGAAGCCGTTCCAGGCGACGCTCGCATCCGCGAAGGGTGCACTGTCGGCGCAACAGGCGCGCTGGCAGGTGGCCAAAGACAACCTCGCTCGCGTGCAGCCGCTCGTCGCGCTGAACGCGCTTGCCCAGAAGGATCTCGACGACGCGGTCGGCCAGGAAAAAGCCGCGGCGGCGGCGGTGGAAATGGCAAAGGCCGACGTCCAACAGGCGGAGTTGAATCTCGGCTACACGACGATTCGAACACCGGTAGCCGGTGCGTCGAGTTACGCGCGCGTCAACGTGGGGTCGTACATCGACGTGCAGAACAGCCTGCTCACCGAGGTCTCGCCGCTAGATCCGATCTACGTGAATTTCAGCATCTCCGAGAACGAAATGCTGCGGCGTCAGGTACAGCAGACCAGCGGTGAGGTGAAGTTACCGCCGCAGGACGAGTACGACGTCGAAGTGATCCTCGCCGACGGCAGTACTTATAGCCGCCACGGCCGCATCACGTTCGCGAACGCCGACTTCAATCAGCAGACCGGCACATTCCTGGTGCGCGCCACGCTCCCCAATCCCGACAGCCTGCTGCGACCTGGCCAGTTCGTACGCGTGCGGGTACTTGGCGCGGTACGGCCGAACGCGATTCAGATACCACAGCAGGCGGTGCTGCAAGGCGCACAGGGGCACTTCGTGGTGCTCGTCGACAAGGACGACAAAGCCCTTATGCGGCCCGTCGAAGTCGGTCCGTGGCATGGAGACGACTGGTTCATCACGCATGGACTCGAAGCCGGCGACCGGGTCGTCGTCGACGGCGTTGCGCGGCTGACCCCCGGCGCACCCGTCCGGATCGTTCCGAGCGCGGCACTGCCCGCGACTGCCGCTCAGTAACGCGTCGCGCCGCTGCAATGCTGTCCCACTTTTTCATTGACCGGCCGATCTTCTCGATCGTCATCGCACTGACGATCTGTATTGCCGGCGCGGTCGCAATGTTCACGCTGCCGATCGCGCAGTACCCGCAGATCACGCCGGTGCAGATCCAGGTCTCCGCGACCTATCCGGGCGCCAACGGTACCCTCGTGGCGCAGAACGTCGGCGCGCCGATCGAACAGCAGGTCAACGGCGCCAACAACATGCTGTACATGTCGTCGACGAGTTCATCGACCGGCAACTACACGCTGACCGTGTACTTCAGCATCGATACCGACCCGGCGCTCGCGCAGGTCGACGTGCAGAACCGGGTCAATCAGGCGATGGCGCTGTTGCCGCAGTCGGTACAGGCCCAGGGTGTGTCCGTCGAACAGAAAACCTCGACCTTCCTGATGGTGATCGCGTTCTTCTCGCCAGACGGCCGCTATGATCCGGACTACGTCGCGAACTATACGAACGTGCAGGTACTCGGCACGATCGCGAGAATTCCGGGCGCGAACCAGGCCTCCATCTTCGGTGTGCCCGACTATGCGATGCGGATCTGGCTGAAGCCTGATCGAATGGCGCAACTGAAGATCTCGACGTCGGAAATCGCGAACGCGATCTCGCAGCAGAATCAGCAGTTCGCCGTCGGCCGCATCGGTGCGGCTCCGACGCCGTATCCGGTGCAGCAGACGTTTCCCGTGACAACCCTGACGATCACGGACCCGGCCCAGTTCGACAACATGATTCTACGCGCGCAGAACCAGGATGCCGCGCTGGTGCGCGTGAAGGACGTCGGTTACGCCGACCTCGGCTTGCAGAGCTATTCGCTGCGCACCAGTTACGAAGGCAAGCCGGCGACGCTGATCGCCGTGTATCAGCAACCCGGCGCAAACGCGATCCAGGTTTCGAAGGACGTCAGGGCGACGCTCGCCGAGTTGTCGAAGACGTTCCCTGCGGGCCTCGAATACGACATCGCCCTCGACACGACTCTGTTCGTGCAGGCATCGATCGACGAAGTGATCAAGACGTTCTACGAGGCGGTGGTGCTGGTCATCCTCGTCGTGTTCGTGTTCCTGCACAGCTTGCGCCTCACCATCATTCCGACGCTCGCCGTACCGGTGTCGATCCTCGGCGCGATGATCGGCATGCTCGCGTTCGGCTTCTCGATCAACATGCTGACGCTGTTCGGCATGATCCTCGCGATCGGTCTGGTCGTCGACGACGCCATCGTCGTCGTCGAGAACACCGAACGGAACATGGTGCAGTTCAAGCTGTCGGCGAAGGACGCTGCGAAGAAGGCGATGGACGAAGTCAGCGGACCGGTCATCGCGATCGTGCTGGTGCTGAATGCCGTGTTCGTTCCAGTCGCGTTCCTCGGCGGCATCACCGGCGCGCTGTACAAACAGTTCGCCGTAACGATTGCAGTTTCCGTGGTGTTCTCGGGGATCGTCGCGTTGACGTTGTCGCCCGCATTGGCCGCGATCCTGATACAAGCCAAACACGGCGAAAAGAACCGGTTCTTCAAATGGTTCGATACCACGTTCGACCGCGTGACGAATTCGTACGTGCGCGGTGTCGAGTGGGTCATACATCGCTGGCTCACGAGCCTTGGCGTGGTCGCGCTGGTTGTGCTTGGTTGCGTGTTGATGTTCCGGTGGCTACCCACCGCTTTCGTGCCACAGGAGGATCAGGGCTATCTGTTCGCTGCATATTTCCTGCCCGACTCCGCGAGCCTCGATCGCACCGGCGCGGTCGGTCGCCAGGCCGTCGAAGTCATCAGCAAGAATCCCGCAGTGGCGAACGTCACGCAGGTCGATGGGTACAGCCTGATCGATTCGCAAATGAAGACGAACTTCGGCCTGTTGTTCATCGCGTTGAAGAACTACGACGAGCGCGCCTCAGCGGCACTGTCGGCGGATGCGGTCATCCAGGAGTCGCGCCGCGAGTTCGCGGATATTCGCGGCGGCTTGGTTGCAGTGGTGAATCCCCCCGCCATACCCGGTCTGGGCGTAACGGCTGGTTTTCAGATCTGGATCGAACAGAAGGGTGCTGGCAACTACGCGCAACTGGCGGAGATCGTCGACCAGATCATCGTGAAGTCGCGCACTCGGCCAGAGATATCCGGCGTCGCAACGACGATCCGTGCGAACGGCCAGCAACTGCTCGCCGATGTCGATCGCGAGAAAGCGGAGGTGTTGGGCGTGCCGGTACAAGATGCCTACAGCACCCTACAGACCATGTTCGGCTCGCTGTACGTCGGCCAGTTTCCGAAGGACTCGCGCCTCTACCAGGTCGTTCTGCAGGCAGAGCCGCGATACCGGATGACGCCCGACGACATCGGCCGCTACTACGTCAAGAACAAAGAAGGCGAGATGATTCCGCTGTCCGCACTCGTCACGACGAAGTACGTCGTCGGTCCCGACCTCGTCACGCGCTTCAACAACTATCCGGCGATCTCGATTACGGGCTCACCGGCCGCCGGCGTCAGCTCGGGTCAGGCACTCGCGGCAATGCGCGAGGTCGTCGAAGAGACGCTGCCGTCGAGTTACGGCTACGACTGGTCTGGCGAGGCGCGGGAGGAAGTCAGTTCCGGCTCCACGTCTGCCCTCGCCTTCGTGTTCGGCCTGGTCTTCGTGTTCCTGATCCTTGCCGCGCAGTATGAGAGCTGGTCGCTACCGGTCGGCGTGATGATGGCCGTGCCGTTCGCGATCCTCGGCGCGCTCGTTGCAATCGCACTGCGCGGCAGCGACAACGACCTGTACTTTCAGATCGGTCTGCTGACCTTGATCGGGCTAGCGGCGAAGAACGCGATCCTGATCGTCGAATTCGCGGTGGAGCTTCACGAGAAGGAAGGCAAGTCGTATTTCGACGCGGCGGTCGAAGCGGCGCGCCTGCGGCTGCGCCCGATCGTGATGACCTCGTTCGCATTCATCCTCGGCACCGTACCGCTCGCAATCGCTACCGGAGCATCCGCCAACAGCCGGCACTCGATCGGCACCGGTGTAATCGGCGGTACGCTCGCCGCGACTGTGATCGCGATCTTCTTCATCCCGATGTTCTATTGGGCGTTCGCGACATGGAGCGAGAAGCTGTTCGGCAAGAAAGGTCATGCCGACGGAGTATCCAAACCCGAACCGCCGGCCGCGAATCCGGAGCAGCACTGAGATGTGCCGACGCGCCATCGTAGTGTTGGCCGGACTACTCTCCGGCTGCGCCGTCGGGCCCGACTATCATCGACCCGATGTCGAGGTACCGGCGAAGTATCAGTATCAGATCGACGATGTGGCCGACACGGCGAATACGCAGTGGTGGAGGCAGTTCGACGACCCGGTGCTCAATCAGCTCATTGTCGATGCGCTCGCGGGCAACAAGAACGTCATGATCGCCGCCGCCAACGTCGAACGGGCAGCCGGCGTCTTCACTACGGTGCGCTCGCCGTTGTTTCCGCAGCTCGGTTATCAAGGCGATGCCGCGCGCCAGCGTCTGCCCGATCAGCTCGTTACGCCAGGTATGCAGAATCCCGACAGTTCTTATCAGGCATTCGCCACCGCGAGCTGGGAGATCGATCTCTGGGGGCGTATCCGCCGGCAGACCGAGTCGGCGCGCGCGAACCTGTTCGCAACACAAGAGGCGCGCCGCGGCGTACTGCTGTCGTTGGTGTCGTCGGTCGCGACGACCTATCTGAACCTGCGCGCATTCGATGAGCAACTCGTGATCGCTCTGCGCACGCGCGAAGCGTACGCGGAATCGGTGAAATTGTTCGAGCTGCAATTCAAGTACGGGGTCGTTTCCGAAATGACGGTGGATCAGGCGCGGTCGCAGTACGAAACCGCTGTAGGCAGGATCGCGCAGATCGAGCAGCAGATCGTGGTCGCCGAGAACGCGCTGTCGATCCTGCTCGGCCGCAATCCCGGACCGATTCCGCGCGGCAAGCCGATCGCCGATGTCATACCGCCGCCGATCCCAGAGGGACTTCCGTCGCAGTTGCTCGAACAGCGGCCCGACATCGCGCAGGCGGAACAGGATCTGATCGCCGCCAACGCGCAGATCGGTGCGGCAAAGGCGCTGTACTTCCCGACGATTTCACTAACGGGGTTATTCGGTGGCGCCAGCACCGATCTGTCCGATCTGTTCGAGGGCTCGTCGAAGACGTGGAACTATGCCGGCTCCATCACCGGGCCGATCTTCACCGGCGGCGGCATCTCCGGCCGGGTCGCACAGGCGCGCGCCTCGCAGAAGGCCGCGCTGTTCAACTACGAAGCGACCATTCAGAACGCGTTCGCCGACGTCGACAGCGCGCTGTCGGCCCGGCAGAAACTCAGCGACGAACTCGGCGCGGCCGAACGGCTGGTGACCGCCCTTCAGGGCTACGCGCGGCTGGCGTGGCTGCAATACAACGGCGGCTATACGTCGTTTCTGACGGTGCTCGACGCACAGCAGCAGTTGTTCCCCGCGCAACTCGAACTCGCGCGCGTGCGCGCAGCGTTGCTGAACTCGGTGACCAGCATCTACAAAGCCACCGGAGGCGGTTGGATCGACGAAGCCGGTGGATTCGCGCCGCACCCGGTCGACGGTGGCTGGTTGTCGCCATCCGTAAGCGACACGCCGGCGCAGTAGCAACCGCGACTCCTTCTAAGGACCTTTCCGGATGTACTGAACGCGTAGCGTGGATCGCGGTAGTCGAAGCGTGATGCGCGAAGGAAGGGTGAACTGGTGGAGCCAGACTCCCTCCAATAGCCGGCGCCATGGCGCGTGAACACTCACGAAAGGTACAAACTCTCACCGCAGTTGCCCCCAAAGTTGCCCCCGGCAATTCGCATGCACTTGGCCGTCCTGCTCGCCGATCGCGACGTCGATATGACGCTTAGAAAAAACCACGCAGCAGGTTGGTTTGGTTTTCTGCGGACTCTGCGCCACGACGGTCCTAGCATGGCTTCGCTTGTTCAGTAGGAGAACTGCGATGCGACTGATTCGAGAACGCGATCGACGCGCCAAGACCGGCGTGCCCCGCTCCACCTGGTATGCACTTATGGCGCAGGGCGCGGCACCGAAACCCGTCAAGCTGGGTCCGCGGTCCGTGGCATGGATCGAGGATGAACTTGAAGCCTGGATGCAGAAACTGGCTGCCCAAAGTCGATAGCGGATCGCACAGTACATTGGCTCGTAACTGGCGCCAAGCCAACTCCATGCTGTTCAGTCGCTCAGTGGCTTGTACATCGGTGGACCTCGATCGTTGCGTGCGCAATGTTGAGGTTTGCTGGTATTCGCGATTTGTAGTGTTCCGGGGCTTGGGGTGTGTCGCTCACGACGGCGATCTCAGCCGCAAATATCTCGTGCCCTATATTCCACACGTGCAGATCCGTCACACGATCGGACGAGTCCCCTTCGATGGCGACTCGCAGTTCATCAAGATCGTGTGCGTCAGCTTGGTGGTCGAGCAGAACAGCTCCCGTTTCTCGGACGAGACTATATGACCAACGGGCGACCAGGAGCGCTCCAACAATGCCCATCGTGGGATCGAGCCAGGCAGCGCCAATGTACTTGCCCGCCACCAGAGCCACAATCGCCAAGATCGACGTCAAGGCATCAGCAAGAACATGAAGATACGCAGCGCGTAGATTGTGGTCGTGTG
>JBGSNQ010000013.1:0-3245 GCA_041739525.1 Pseudomonadales bacterium
GATGTAGCGGTAGAGATAGGACCACGTCGGCATGCCGTGCAGCAGCAGCATGACCGGCCCGTCGGCGGGACCCACGTCCACGTAGTGCATCCTCAGGTCCTGCCACGCGTGATACCGCGGCGAATAGTCGAAGTTGCTCAAGTTGGCGAAGTTCTCGTCGGGTGTGCGGATGAATTGCGTCACGTGCTTCTCCTCGCTTGACTGACAATCGGGTCGGGGGGCAGCCGCAAACAAGCATCGTCATAGTCGGTCGAGCACCGGCACGGTGATCGATGCTTGGGTATCGCCGGGCTGTTTGTCGCCGACGATGCCGCGGTAGAACCGGCTACGCATCATGTCGGCGAAATATTGCACACCGGGATAGTAGACGAGGGCGACCCGGTCGAACCGGTCATCCGCTTCCAGCGGCACCGCATCGCCGATGTGCATCGGTCCGTGCACGCCTTCCGCCATCAGCCCGAACATCTGCTGGGTGTACTGGCGATCGGCAGCGGCATTCGCAGACGTCCCTTCGCGCAAAAGATTGGCGACGACGACCGCGTGTTCGCCGTATTCGCGCGCCGCGAGCAGTTGCGAGGCGCGTACCTCGATCGCCGGGTTGGGCTCCGCGGGGACGAATGGAAAGTGCGACGGTGCGCGCGTGACGATCTGTAACGCACGCTTGCCGAGCAGGACGACCGGGAATCCGAGATTGAGCCACGGCGAGCGTTGCATGCCGCACACGTATGTGTGGCTGAAGCGCGCCGACGCCTGGCGATATTCGTCGCTGGCCATGATTCGATGGGCCGCTGCCCGCGAATCGAATTGCGTCAACAGTACGGCGCTCCACGGAACCTCGCCGCCGAATCGGTCGACGAGTTGCTTCGACGCGAGCGCGTTGACCGCGACTTTGCCGGCGTAGACGACGTGCGCCGCGCCGCCAGACTCCGCGGCAGAGCGCAAATCCCGGATTGCAGCGAACAGGTCGTGATCGTCCGCGGCGCCTTGCGTCGCGCCGGCGCCGTAGTAAAGAAACGTCACGACGTGAAACGCGCCGCCGGAATACACCAACTGCTGTGTGTCGTGCACGATGTCGCGTCGCGCGTGCAGATAGCGCAGCTGTTGCCAGACCACCGCGGCGATGATTCCGAAGAGTGCCAACAGGATGATCGCTCGAAGCATGTCGCTACCCTCCGTTCATGGGTTCATTTGCGTATTGCGCTTGCCGCGTGCCCGCTGGACCGCGCGAGAGAGGGCCTTCGTCTCGTCCGATTCGGGCGCGCTCAGTAGTCCGACCAGCGCGTCGATCAGGCTGCTCATGAACAACTCGCCGCGCGGTCCGCGGAATGCGTTACGTTGTCTCGCCTCGTGATACATCGACGCAGAGATGAAGCGCAGCGCACCGTCCAGCCGGCGTTCGCGCGCGACCGCGTCGAGGTGACTCAGCGCCGCGAGCAGCAACGCCCGCGTCTCGAGCATGCTCGGACCGGGCACTTCGGTGCCTGTCACGAACGCGATCGCGGACTTCGCGGTGAGGCTGATTTCGCGGCCGAATGCTTTGACATAGCGGCGGAAATCGGGCTTCGAGCGCGCGAGCAGCAGAGCAGGCTCGACCATCAAGGCGCAGATGTCGCGCAGCGACGGTCTGGCCGTGCGCTGCTTCAGCTGCTGCAGCAGCGCGGCCCGCTGTGTCTGCATTTCGGCATCGCGCGAGGCGTGGATCGCGGCGACGAGACCGGGGTAGTTCTCGAAGTGATATTGCAGTGCGGATTCGTTGCGTTGCCCTGCGGCCTTGACGATGTCGCGCATCGAGACGTTTTCGATGCCGCGATCGGCAATCAACCGCTCTGCCGCACGCATCAGTGCTCTTCGGGTGCCTTCACCTTGCGCGCGTCGGCTGTCCACTACGCGCGCCGTGCAATTTCGTTTTCGATACGCCAGATGCGGTCCTGGCCCCAACAGGCGAACGCGGTCGCGCCGCTACCGCCGGAGACCCGGAAGCTCGGCACTCCCCACAGTCCGCATTCGAGTATCGCGTTTAGATTATCGTTGAGGACGACCTGCCAATCGGTCCCGTCTGCGGCGCGCCGCAGCGCGCCCCATTCAATGCCGGCATCGGCGGCGACCCGCTGCAGTCCGTCTTCGGTTGTGATGTCGATGCCGCGAGCCCAGGCGGCGTCGAGGTAGGCGGTCACGAACTGCAGTCCTTTGCCGAGGGCCATCGCGCCGGGAAACAGCGCGAACGCGCGTTTAACCGGTTCGCCGTACGGATCGACGATGCGGCCGAACGGGACGTTCCGGGCGCGGGCCTCGCGCGCGCAGTCGACGATGATGTAGCGCTGCTTCGCGGACGGCGCCGGGATGCCGCGCATCATCATCGGCATAACGGGGCGCAGCTTCAGCGTCACGCCGCTGCGGGCCGCCAGGTCGACGACGCGCTGGTGACCGATCGCGGTGTAGGGGCTGCGCAACGACGGAAAGTACTCGAGCACTATGTGATGCGCGGCGGATCCGCTGGTGTCGATCGGTGTCGGCTCCGGCACACACGGTCCATCTGCGCGATTGGCGAAACCCTCTGCGACGAGACGCTGCTCGAGCGTTCGCAGGCGATCGACGCCCCAGAACCACTCGCCGTCGAAATAGAACATTGCTCCGGCGTAGTGTCCCCACTTGCGGCGCAGCGCGTTGCCTTCGTGCACAGCCCCTTCGCTGGATCGTTGGTTGAGTGTGCCGCAGGGGGCGCTTCCGGCCCAGAGCGCTGCGCCGACTTCGGTGGCGGCCCGCGCGAAATCGTCCCGATCGAGGTGCGCGGCGAGCGCGTCGTTCGCTGCCCGCACGGCCGGTGCCTCGGGCAGACGCGTCACATGCAGCGAGACACCGTAGTCAGCCGCGACACTCAGCGCGTCACGCACCGCCCAAGCGTCGAAGAGTTCACTGCTGCCTCGGTAGGCGGCTGTCGGCTGCGATACGAGGTGCGCCTGGAACGGGAGCCGGTATGCAGCCTTCAGCTGATCGAGCTTCTGCACCGCCAGGTGGCTATACGGATCATCGACCTGGTGGAAGTAGTGCACCGTCGGCGGCAGCCGGAGCAGTCTGCGTTTCAAGCGCGCTTTGCCGCGCGTCAGTTCCAGAAAGGAAGCGGATGCAAACGTGCGCGCGGCGGTCGAGCGGAGGCGGGTCCTGGCCTTCATGGCGAGACGCGTTCAGCGCGAAACGATCGACGCACAGCCGGTGCCCGCGAGCACCGCGTCGACCGCGCGGCGGCT
>JBGSNQ010000043.1:0-1772 GCA_041739525.1 Pseudomonadales bacterium
TGCCGCCGTGGGCTGCAGCCATCGGCATGTCGGCGAGTTCGCTCGGGGTCACGTTGAACGCACTGCGTCTCGCGCGCACCGACAAGTCCGCGGAGGCGCGCACAAAGTCCGCGGTGGCGCGTGCAGAGCTCGCGGAGGCGCGCTGATGGAAATTCTGCTGCTGTTGATTCCGTTGTCTGCACTGGTCGTGGTGGGCGCCGCGGTGGTGTTTTTCAGAGCCGTAGATGCGGGTCAATTCGACGACCTCGAACGACAAGGCCAGGCGACGCTGTTCGAAGATTCGCGCGCGGAACCCGCGCATCCGATTCAGGGCGAGAACCGATTTGATTTAAGGGGAGAACATCGATGAAACCGTACTCGCTAGGCATTCTCGTGCGGCCCTCGCAGACGTGGGCCGACATCGGCGAATCGGCAACGTCGGCGCTGCGCGTGTTGGTCACGCATACGGCGCCGTGGGCGCTGGTGCCGGCATTGTGCTGGTACTACGGCGTCACCCACGTCGGCTGGCAGTTCGGCGAAGAGCCGCCACTGAAAATCTCGGCTGAGAGTGCGCAGAAGATCTGCGCATTGTTTTATCTCGCGATGCTCGCGGGCGTGACGTTCCTCGGCTACATGGTGCATTGGATGGCGGCGACCTATGCCGCCTCGCGCTCTACGTTCGCGCGCGGCGTTGCGATTGCCACCTATACGGCAACGCCGTATTTCGTTGCGGGTCTTCTCGGGTTACAGCCGTCGCTGTGGTTCGACATCGCGGTAGGTGTGGCGGTGGCGTGGCATTGTTTGTATCTGCTGTATCTCGGCGTGCCGATCGTGATGCAGATTCCGGCCGAACGCGGCTTTCTGTTCGCGAGCGCGGTGGTCGCCATGGCGCTGGTCGGCGTGGTTGCCATGATGGGCGGCACCGCGCTCTTGTGGGACTTCGGCGCGGAGCCGCGCTACACGTATTGAGCGTGCCGAACGCTCAGAGTGCGAGCGATACCGATACGTACGATGGATCGTCGCGGTCGATACTCGCGCTGAAGCCGAGTTCGCGGCTCAACTGCAGCATCTTGCGGTTCTCGCGCAGAACCAGGCCGTATAGTTCGCTGATGCCGCGGCGCTTCGCGTAAGCGATGATCCGCTGCATCAGCAGCGTGCCCAGGCCGCGGTGCGCGAACTCCTGTCGCACCAGAATTGCGAACTCGGCGCGCGTGAGATCCGGGTCTGCGTGAATGCGCACCACGCCCCAGATGTCGACCGTTGGGCCGGGCGGCGTCAGTACCAGCGCCATCTCGCGGTCATAGTCGATCTGTGTGAAGCGCGCCGCGAGCGGATGCGGCAATGCCTGCATCGCAACGAAAAAGCGCATGCGGATTTCTTCGGCCGTCAACGTCGCGAACGCCGCGTGCAGCGCCGGTTCGTCTTCCGGGCGGATCGGCCGCAGCAACAGCGTTTGTCCGTCGGCGAGCGCGATGGTTTCCTCGAGTTCCTCCGGATATGGCGAGATCGCGAGCCGGGCAACGCCGGCGCGCTTTGCTGTAGCCACACGGATACGTACGTCCAGCGCGGTCGCGCCGTTCTTGTCGACGTAGAGCGGATTCACATCGAGTTCCACCACCTCCGGCAGGTCGATCACGAGTTGTGAGATTGCGAGCAGCGTCGATGCGGTTGCGGCGAGGTCGAGCGGAGGCAGGCCGCGATAGCCAGCGAGCAACCTGTGCACGCGCGTACGCGCCATCATCGCGTGCGCGAGCGCGAGATTGAGCGGCGGCAGACCCAGCATCGTGTCGCCG
>JBGSNQ010000108.1:0-10169 GCA_041739525.1 Pseudomonadales bacterium
CCTGGGACACGCTCTCGGTGGTAACCGGCTTCCACTACTGGGACAGCAAGTTCACGCAGGATTGGATCACTGGCGGTGAGTTCTGGAAATACGTTGGCACGCTGGGAGGCTACGACCTCACCAACAACACGTGGCTTCCCGGTCCGGCAGCACCGCCGCCGATCTCGCCGCTCGAGGCGTGCTGGGCGGGCGCGTTCGGCAATACCAAGTGCGACACCGGCGCATCGCTGGCGGGCCTCGGCGATCCGTTCGATCAGCGTCTTTATGAAACTCAGGAAACCAAATCCTATGCCGGCTTCATGCAAGCCGACTGGGAGTTCATCGAAAACTGGACGCTGACTCTCGGCACGCGTTACACGGAGGAAGAGAAGGACTTCAGAGCCGGGCAGGCTTACCTCGCACCCGTGTCGCGCCGCGGCATCGACAACTTTCCCGCGTATGCGAATCTCGATAACAAGTGGACGAAGTGGACGCCGAAGATCGGCGTTTCTTATCGCTTCACGCCCGAAATCATGTTCTACACGTCGTATTCCGAGGGCTTCCACTCGGGCGGGTTCTTCGGCGTGAACCAGAACATCGCCGATTTCGTGCGCGACCAGTACAAGCCCGAGAAGATCGGCAGCTACGAGGCGGGTATGAAGAGTCAGTTCTTCGAGAACACCGTGCAGCTGAACGTGGCGGCCTTTTACAACGAGTACAAGGACAAACAGGAAAGCTCGGTGCAGCTCGACCCCTCCACGAATACCGTAGCGACGGTGTTCAGCAATGTTGCCGATGCGACCTATCAGGGGATCGAGATCGAAGCACAGTGGGTTGCGAACGAACATCTCAGCTTCTTCGCGACCGGCGGCTATCTCGATGCGAAGTACGACAGTTTCGAAACCGACGTCAACGCCAACGATGGCGTCGATCTCATCGTGGATGCGAGCTATCTGACGCCCCGCAATGCACCGGAGTACACCTACGGCCTTGGCGGTACGTTCACATATCCGATCGGGCCGGGTAACGTGGAGGTGTTCACGAAGTACTCGTGGGTCGACGAGGTGGAAACGAGTCTGCTGAACCTCGCGATCGGCAAAGTCGATTCCCGCGAGGACCTGAGTGCTTCGATTGGCTACTTCTACAAGAACATGTCGCTGTCGCTGTACGGCCGCAATCTCACAGACGAGACGTTCGAGGTGCCGTTTCCGATCGTGCCGTTGTTTGCCTCCGGCACCGTGACACCGGGAGTAAGTTGGGGGCTCAGTTTCACGATCGACCTTTGATGGCGAGGTCGCGCGACGGAAGCGGCACCGCGCGCGACGAGCGATACGATCCCCGCCGGACGCGTCGACGAGTGCCGTGATTGTAGTCAGGTAGATAACGAGGGGTTCGTGACGCGTCGGGTGAACTTCGGCCTCTGGTACGACTTCCGCAATCCGGCGCGCTGGCGCGTTCCGTTCGAGCGTCTGTACGCGCAGACGCTCGAACAGATTCGTTGGGCCGAATCGATCGGTTTCGATTCGGTCTGGCTCACCGAGCACCATTTCTGCGACGACGGCTACACGCCGTCGCCGCTCGTCATTGCGGCCGCGATCGGCGCACGGACGCAACGGATGCGCATCGGAACCAATCTGATGCTGATGCCCCTTCACGATCCGATCCGGCTGGCCGAAGACGCCGCGACGGTTTCGCTGGTGACGGGTGGACGCTTCGACCTCGGCGTCGGTCTCGGTTATCGAGAGCTCGAGTTTGCGACCTTCCGGCGATCGTTGAAGCACCGCCCGAGTCTGATGGAGGAAGGTATCGAGATCGTGCGGCGCGCGTGGCGCGGCGAGCGGATTCGAATGCATGGCAGGCGTTTCCATGTGGACGATGTACGCATCACGCCCACACCGGAAAACGCGCCGAGAATCTTCGTCGGCGGCATGGCACCGCCCGCGATCGAGCGTGCTGCGCGAATTGGCGACGGATTCCTGTCGACCGGCGGGATCGGGTGTGATGCGTACGTCGCAGCACTCGCCAACGAGTCCGATCGGCCGCGCAGAGGCGCGATTTGTGTCGGTGACTGGGCGATCGTCGCAGAGGATCCGCAGCGCGAAGCTTCAATCGTAGGAGAGCACGTCCTCTACCAGGCGAACGAATACATCGACTGGGGCGCGTTCGGACCTCCCGAATCAGTGCCGCGATTCACTGACCCGACGGCCGCGTTGCGCGACGGCCTCTACGAACTTGCGACCCCCGCTGCGACCGTCGAACGATTGCGCGTGATGCTCGACCGATATCCGCAGATCGTCGACGTGCATTTCTGGGCGCAGTTTCCCGGCGAGCCTGTCGAGTCGGGCACGCGCCGTATCGAGTGCCTTGCCAGCAGTGTTTTGCCGCGCCTCAAAGCCGAGTTCGCTTGAACCGGGCGGGCTCGGTGGTGCGCTTTGAAGCAGAGCGTGCGCCGTGGTCTAAGTGACCCGACCCGTGTATAGATAGCCGCCCGTCAGTACCCAAAAATCGTTGGGTCATGGCGAGGCGCGGTTCGGTGGTTCTGGGATCTGTGAAATGACGCGAGTGGGCACACGCGAGAGGGCGGCATTCGTCCTGTTGTTCGCCATGGTATTGCCGTTTTCGACCTCGGCGAGCCCCGACGCACCAAAGCGGGTGCTGATCGTGCATTCGTTCGCGCGAGACGCCGCGCCTTATGCGTCCGTGGCAACGACTTTTCGCAGCGAGCTGACCAAACAGCTCGCGGCTCCGGTGATCTTCGACGAGATCGATCTGCACGCGGACCGGCACGATGCCGAGAGCAGTCAGGCCGTCATTGCGTTTCTGAACGCACGTTTCGCGAAGCAGCCGCCCGATGTGATCGTTGCACTCGCGCCGCCTGCGGCGCAGCTCTTCATCACGCATCGAGACCAGTTGTTCCCATCGGTGCCGCGGCTGCTGATGGGCGAGGAGCGCATCGTGCGCAAGCTCGTCGCGGGTCCGAACGACGTCATCGTATTTCCGCAAGTCGGGCTGCATGAATTCATCGAAGGGGCGTTGCACGTGCGGCCCGACACGCAACGCGTCGCAGTCGTTCTCGGCGCGGCGGCTCTCGACCAATACTGGGCTGACGCGTTGCAGCGCGAGTTCGAACAGTATGCGGGTCGGCTGGATGTCCTTTGGCTGCATGGGCAACCGTTCGACGAAATCGTGCAAGCGGTTGCAGCATTGCCGCCGAACACACTGATTCTCTACAGCACGCTGACGGTCGACAGCCGCGGCGTCGTGTTCGAAGGCGAGAACGCGCTCGCCGCGCTGCGCGCAATCACGCCCGTACCGATTTTCGGCGTGGTCGAAGACGAATTGGGTCGGGGCATCGTCGGTGGCGTGCTGGCGAGCGAACGCAGCGCGGCAATCATACTGGCCGACACCGTACGGAGCATGCTGACGGGTTCGCTCGCGTATGCGCGCGAGGTCGTGGTGCCGTCCACACCACCCACTTACGATTGGCGCGAGCTCGAACATTGGGGCATCGACGAGTCCTTGTTGCCTGCCGGCAGCGTTGTGCGGTTTCGGCCGCCGTCGGTATGGGAGCAACACCGATTGACGATTCTGGCGGTCGTCGCCGTCATTGCCGTGCAGGCGGTGCTGATCGTGTTGCTGTTGCTTCAACGGCTGCGAAGGCGCCGCGCCGAGGCGGAAGTGATGCGCATGAGCGCGCGCTTGATCAGCGCACACGAAGAAGAACGAAGGCGGCTCGCCGGTGAACTGCACGATGACTTCAGTCAGCGCCTGGCCCGGCTCGCAATCGACGCAAGCCAGCTCGGTTCGCACGCCGACAGCGACGCGGCAACGGCGCGAACGATGCGCGACGAGCTGATTCGCATCAGCGAAGACGTGCACGATCTTTCGTACCGGCTGCATCCGTCGATCGTCGACGATCTCGGATTGATCGCAGCGCTTCGCGCCGAATGCAGCCGCACCGCCCGCAGTTCCGATATCGAAGTCGACGTGCGTGTGGGCGACGTACCTGAACGGATCGCACCGGACGTCGCCCTGTGTCTCTTTCGCGTCGCGCAGGAGTCGCTGCGTAACGTAGTGCGGCACGCGCACGCCAGATCCGTTGCCGTATCGCTCGAGCGCATCGGTGACGCGCTGCGTCTCGTCGCGAGCGACGACGGCAAAGGGTTCGCGCAGGAACGTCGCGGCGGCCTCGGACTGTCGAGCATGCGCGAGCGCGTGCGGCAACTCGGCGGGAGGCTGTCGGTCGACAGTGCGCCGGGACGAGGCACGAGCGTGACTGCGTCGGTTCCACTTGCGGCCGGAGCGCAATGAGTCGCGTGCGTGTATTGCTTGCCGACGATCACCGCATCGTCGCCGAAGGGCTGCGCCGGCTACTCGAGAACGAATTCGACCTGGTGGATCTGGTGGAGGATGGCGCGGCGCTGGTTGATGCGGCACAGCGTTGCGAACCGGATGTCATCGTCACCGACATCGGCATGCCCGTCATGAACGGTATCGATGCGGTGATCGAGCTGCGCAGAACGCGGCCGAACATCGCCGTTGTATTTCTGACGATGCACCGCGACCCGGCCTACCTCGAACGTGCCCGCGCCGCCGGCGGACTCGGCTATGTGTTGAAGCACTCGGCTGCAGCGGAACTGGTGACCGCGGTAAACGAAGCGCTCGTGGGCCGCGAGTACGTGACGCCTGCGCTGATCGACGCAATCGAACAACGGTCAGGCCGCGATGCGCCGCACGCGAGCATGCAGGTAACGCCGCGCCAACGGGAAATCCTGCAACTCATCGCGAACGGCAAGCTGACGAAGCAGATTGCGGCCGAACTCGCCATCTCCGATCGTACGGTCGAGTTTCACCGACTGAAGTTGCGGCAGATGCTTGGTGCCCGCACCACGGCAGAACTCGTCCGTGTGGCGCTGCGATTCGGTTTAGTGGACCTGCCCAGCGAGTTCTGATCGGCCACGCACGGTTCTCTGCGCTGGTAGTTTCCCGAGGTTACGCTCGGGCGTGCTGAGTTTAGTCTCTGGCCGCATCTGTCATCAGTCATACTGGAAATATCGCGTGATGGTTCGCCGGCGTTGCCATCGGGTTGCGGCTCCTTGACCAGTACCGGGCAGCAAACTGAAACCGTTCTGGTCGCCGAGCGGAACGACTTCGTCGTCACCGGCCTTCGCGAGCTGCTGGGCGGCTTGTTCACGAACGTGTTCGTCGTGTCGGATGCACCCTCGCTGTTGAAAGGTGCGATCAGACTGCGGCCGACGATGGTCGTCATGGACATGTCGACGGTGAACGGTGACGCAACCGCGTGTATTCGGCGGATTCGCGAAGACTCGCAGTCGGCCGTGATCGTGCTGACGTTGCACGACGCGCCGAGCGTTGCGAAGGAGTTGCTCGAAGCCGGCGCCGATGGCGTGGTGTTGAAGCACCGACTCGCAATCGATCTTTTGACAGCTGTCGACACGGTGCTCGAAGGCGGACGGTATGTGTCGTCCGGCATCGCACTCAGAAGTCTCGGCCTGTCGCCGAGCGCCCCAAACTCATAACCCAACCACGGAGTAGAGATCGATGAGAACAATCCTGATTGCCGCAGCTGTAGTGCTCGTTACGGCCTGCCAGGCGCCCGTTACGCAAACCGAGAAGCAGGAGCTTGCGGCTCCGGTCAATTGTGCGACCGCCGAAAGTGACCTGCGCACCCTCCAGTCCGAGAAGACCAAGGTCGGCAAACAGGTTCTCGAAGGGGTGTCTGCATTCTCCCCGATCGGTCTCGTGACAGGTGTTGCGACCGGAACGGAAAAGGAGAAGGCGCAAGTCGCATCGGGTGACTACAACAAAATGATCGATCAGAAGATCGCCGAGATCAAAGCGACCTGCGGAATTCAGTAGCGTTTAGCGACGGCTCACGAGAGCATTGCGTTCGTTCAAATGCAGCAGACGACGAAGTAGTTCTAAATTCCAGGGAGAACCAACATGACGATGAAGGGGCGGTGGGCTGTTCTGCTGGCGGCGTTGGGTATCGGCTGCCTGCCGATCCTGCATGCCACGGAGATTCAAACGACCGGTACGCCGGGCTCAGCGAGCGCGACGACCACGATCAGCGGCAATCAGCTGCCAGCCCCTGAGCCGAAGTTCGGCGGTGAAATCAAGGACAGTGCGCTGCAGTCGAAGATATGGTGGGCGCCGCGCATCGTGCCGCCGAAAGAGGCGCCGAACGTGCTGCTGATCATCACCGATGACGCCGGCTTTGGCGTGCCTAGCACGTTCGGCGGCGTCATTCCGACGCCGACGATGGATCGCATCGCGCAGAGTGGTTTGCGTTACAACAACATTCATTCGACGGCGCTCTGTTCGCCGACGCGCGCGGCGCTGATCACCGGTCGTAACCATCACTCGGTCGGGTTCGGGGTGATTTCGGAACAGTCAACCGGCTTCCCGGGCTACAACAGCATCATTTCCGAAGACAAGGCGACGGTCGGCCGGATTCTGCTCGACAACGGCTATTCGACCGCGTGGTTCGGAAAGGACCACAACACGCCGGCGTTCGCGGCGAGTCAGGTCGGACCGTTCAACCAGTGGCCGACCGGCATGGGTTTCGAGTACTTCTTCGGATTCGTCGGCGGCGATGCCAACCAATGGCAGCCGAACCTGTTTCGCAACACGACGCAGATCTTTCCGTTCGCCGGCAAGCCGGGCTGGAACCTGATCACCGGTATGGCCGACGACGCGATCGACTATCTGAATCGCATCAATCAAACGGACCCGAGCAAGAAGTTCTTCGTCAAATACGCGCCCGGTGCGACGCACGCGCCGCACCATCCGACCCAGGAATGGGTCGACAAGATTCGCGCGATGCACCTGTTCGATCAGGGCTACGAAAAGCTGCGCGAGCAGATCTTCGAAAATCAGAAGCGCCTCGGCGTGATTCCGAAGAGCACCAAGCTCGAGCCGTGGCCGAAGGACGTATTGAAGCCGTGGAACGAACTGACGCCCACGGAGCAGAAGCTGTTCATTCGCCAGGTCGAAATCTTCGCAGCGTATGCGGCCTACAGCGACTACGAGATCGGCCGCGTGGTTCAGACGATCGCCGACATGGGCAAACTGGACGACACCTTGATCATCTATATCAACGGCGACAACGGCACGAGCGCGGAGGGCGGTCCGCTCGGCACGCCGAACGAAGTGGCGTTCTTCAACGGCATCAACATGATGCCCGTCGAAGAGCAGATGAAGTGGTACGACGTGTGGGGAACGGAGCAAACGTACAACCACATGTCGGCCGGCTGGTCGTGGGCGTTCGACACGCCGTTCACGTGGTTCAAGCAGAACGCGTCGCGGCTCGGCGGCGTCCGTCAGAACATGGCGGTCGCGTGGCCGGCACGCATCAAGGACAAGGGCGGCCTTCGCGAGCAGTTCATGCACGTCATCGACGTCGTGCCGACGATTCTCGAAGTGACCGGCATTCCGGCGCCGGATACGGTGGACGGCATCAAGCAGGCGCCGATTGAAGGCACGAGTTTCGCGTACACCTTCGACAAGCAGAACGCGAAGGTGGCGTCGCGACACACGAGGCAGTACTTCGAGATGATGGGCCAGTGGGCGCTGTACGACGACGGCTGGCTGCTCAGCACGAAGGTGAACCGGGCGCCGTGGGAAGCGTTCGGTGCGGCCAACCCGGATCCGCTGAACAACCAGGTGCTGCAGTTGTATGACCTGAACAGTGACTTCAGCCAATCGAACGACATCGCGGCGAAGCACCCGGACAAGGTCAAGCAGTTGAAAGCGGAGTTCGTCGAAGAGGCGCGCAAGTACCAGGTGTTCCCGATGGATGCGTCGGTAGCGGGGCGCCTCGTGGCGCCGCGTCCGAACATCACCGCGGGTCGCACGCAGTTCGTCTACACGCATCCGATGACGGGTCTGCCGCAAGGCGATTCGCCGTCCATCTTGAACAGTTCCTACACGTTCACCGCCGACGTCACGGTTCCGGTCGGCGGCGGCGACGGCATGATGCTCACGTCGGGCGGTCGGTTCGCCGGATACGGCTTTTACCTGCTGAAGGGCAAACCCGTGTTCCTGTGGAACCTCGTCGATCTGCAGCGGCTGAAGTGGGAAGGACCGGACGTGCTGACTGCCGGTCGTCACGTGATTGCGTTCGACTTCAAATACGACGGACTCGGCGTCGGTACGCTCGCGTTCAACGACATGAGCGGATTGGGCAGGCCCGGCACGGGTACGCTGTCGGTGGACGGCAAGGTCGTGGCTACGCAGACGATGGAGCGCACGCTGCCGATGATTCTGCAGTGGGACGAGAGCTTCGATATCGGATCCGACACGCTCACCGGCGTGAACGATGCCGACTATCAGCCGCCGTTCGCGTTTACCGGCACGATCAACAAGATCACGCTGAACGTCGACCGCCCGCAATTGACACCGGCGGACGAGCTGAAGCTCAAAGAGGCAGCGCAGGCGCGGCACGTGAACGAATGAGCCCGTCCGCATCCGGCGCGGTCAGGTGCAGTGGTGTCTGACGCAGACTGGCGAAAGCTGACGACACCGATACTGCTCGACGACGGTTGGTCGATCGATTGCGAGTATCGGATCGTGGCCGGCCGCATCGAACTGCGCGTCAGCGGTCTTCTCTACTCGATCAAAGATCTGGTGAAGGACGAGGTCGAGCGCGAGGCCTTGCTAAGTCGTCTGATACGAGGATTTTTCGAGAAGCGCTTGTCGCCAAAATGAGCGACCATCGGCGCCCCGCAACGATCTTCGAGAACCATGCAGAAGCTATACGACGATCTCGCTACGTGGTGGCCGCTGTTTTCGCCGCCGGAAGACTATGAGGAAGAAGCCGCCTTCTTTGGCGCTCGTCTGCTCGAAACGGGTGATGGGCCGTGTGAGTCGCTGCTCGAGCTGGGCAGCGGCGGCGGCAACATGGCTTCGTTTCTAACGGGCTGGTTCGGCCGCATGACCTTGGTCGACCCGGCGCCGGGGATGCTTGCGCACAGCCGTCGATTGAATCCGGACGCCGAACACTTCGAAGGCGACATGCGCACGGTGCGGCTCGGGAGGACGTTCGATCGCGTGTTCGTGCACGATGCGATCTGTTACATGACATCGCGCGACGATCTGCGCCGCGCACTCGAGACGGTGTTCGTGCACTGCCGTCCCGGGGGCGGTGCAGTGCTCGCACCCGATTCCATTCGCGAGAACTTCCGGAACGGCACCGATCACGGCGGCGTCGATGATGCTGCCGGAACGCGAGGTGTGCGATTCATCGAATGGTCGTGGGATCCGGACCCGAACGACGAGACGTGTATGGCCGAATACGCGGTGATGACGCGCGACGGCGAAACGGTGGAGGTGGTGCACGACCGCCACCTCGAAGGATTGTTTGCGCGCGACACTTGGCTGCGTCTGCTCGAAGACGTCGGCTTCGAGGCGCGCGTCGTGCCGTTTGAGCATTCGGAGCTCGAACCGGGTCGTTACGAGATTTTCGTCGCCAGGAGACCTCGATGAGCGCGACCGAAATTGCGATGTTCTCGTTCCTGGCGATCATGGGGGGCGCGGCGGTCGGGATGATCGTCGGCCGGCTGTTGCCGGATCATCACCTCGAATCGGATTCGAAAGACGTAGTGCGACTCTCGATGGCGATGATCGCGACGATGACCGCACTGGTGCTAGGCCTCGTCACCGGTTCTGCCAAGAGCACGTTCGACACCGACGACGCGGCAGTGAAAAACACGGCCGGGTCGTTGCTCGCGCTCGATCGCGATCTGGCGGCGTACGGTCCGGAGACAAAAACGATCCGCGCAGCGTTGCAGACGACGTTGGCAGCGAAGGTCGATAGCATCTGGAGCGATGGCGGCGCCGAGATGCGTTCCGGTGCGCAAGGCGCAAGCGCCGGCGAGAAATTGATCGGCGCCATCCTTGCGCTCAACCCGACGAGTGAACCGCAGCGCTGGTATCAGGCGCGCGCACTCGAACTCGCCAACGCGATCATGCAAACACGCTGGCTCGTGTTCAACGGGTCCCAGCGTTCGGTACCGATGGTGTTCATGATCGTGATCGTCTGCTGGCTGACAGTGTTGTTCGGAAGCTTCGGGTTGTTTGCCCCGCGGAATGCGACGGTGATCGGTGCACTGCTGGTGTGTGGGCTATCGGTCTCCGCGTCGCTCTTCCTCATTCTCGAGATGGACGAT
>JBGSNQ010000127.1:0-25758 GCA_041739525.1 Pseudomonadales bacterium
GGCCGCGCGCAACTCCTCGGCGCGCGAAGACGCCTCGGCGACCGCTTCGTCCGCGCTCAGGCTGCGCGCCCGAAACCGGTCGCGCTCGTCCCACAACGATTGCGCAAGCTTCCTCGCCACCCTTCGCGCCTGCTCACCGTCGCCTTCGGTGGTGACGACCACATACGTGCCGATGTGCGACACATCGGTGTAAGGAAAACCGTGAAACCAGCTGACGTCGATGACGCCCGGTTCCTGCTCCGCCTCCAACATGCGCGCCAGGGTACGTTCGCCAATACCTTCGAATGTGGTCGTGGTGGGCAGCAGCATCGGCACGTGTTCTACGTGCAGCACGGGCCTGAAGCCTTCTTTGTGCATTCTCACGATCAAGCGGATGGCTTCATCCGCCCGCAGATGCATGTCGATGTGCGGATACTGGTGGCACGCGAACACGCCATCGAGCGCATCGGCCATCTGTTGCGTGACGTTGCCGTGCAGATCGAAGCCGGCCGTCATTGGCACCGCTTCGCCAATCACGTCCCGAACAGCGGTGCACAAGTCGCCTTCCAGATCTTCGATGCCTTCCACCACACCCGCGCCGTGCAACGATAGAAACACGCCATCCAGCGGCATCGCTTCGCGAATGCCTCGTACGATCTCCGCCTTGAACTCCTCATATGTCTCGCGCGCGACGATGCCGGACGGCTGCGCATCGCAGAACAGCACGGGCACCACCTCGATGCCGAGTTCGTCGCACGCTTTCAGCGCGCCGCCCAAGCCGGTTTCGGTACCGCGCGCTACGAACAGGCGTTCGCCGCGCAGCTGATGGAAATCCTTCGCTTCGGTGCGGCCGCGGCAATACGTGTTCGTCTCGTGGGCGAGCCCGGCAATGGCGATCTTCATCAGGTGTCCTCGTCAGACGGTGGCGACGCGCCGAAGCATAACCCGCTCAGGTTCGCTCTTGACGTCCTGCTCTCACGCATGAAAACTTAAGCGTATGCCTAACTATGACGCCGGTCTCAACAGCATCTTCAAGTCGCTTACCGACCCGAGCCGTCGCGCGATGCTGGCGCGACTGTCGCTAGGCGATGCAACGCTCGGGCAACTCGCCGAGCCGCTCGACATGTCTCTTCCCGCGGTACACCAGCATCTCGCGGTGCTCGAGGAAGCCGGGCTGGTGGCGTGTGAAAGGCGCGGCCGTGAACGTTGGTGTCGGCTCGAACCAGACGTGCTCGACGAAGCGGCTCGATGGATATTGGAACGGCGGGCGTTGTGGCAGAAGCGCCTCGGCGCGCTTGACCGATTGCTCGCGGCAGAACGCACCGGCAAAGAAACGCGCGCAAGCAAAAGCAAAGGGAGGCAGCGCAAATGACCACTGTATCGACTGCACACCACACTCTGGTCGTAAAGCGCAGCTGCGACGCATCTCCGGCTCGGGTGTTCGCCGCGTGGAGCGACCCGCGCGCATTGCAGAAGTGGTACATGCCCGGTGATTCGACGTGGGCGTCGCGCATCATCGCGCACGAATTTCGAGTGGGCGGCGTGAAGCAGATCGAGTTCGGTCCGCGCGGTGAAGCACCGTTCACGGAGGATTGTCGGTACGAGGACATCGTGCCGGATCAGCGACTGTGCTTTTCAATGACGATCGCGCGCGCCGATCAGCGCCTAACCACTTCTATGGTCACCGTGCTGTTTGTCGGGGCCGGTCGTCGCACCGAAATCACGGTGACCGACCAGCTGGTCATTCTCGACGGCGCCGACGCTCGCGACGACCGCGAGCGCGGTTGGGGGGAAACGTTGGGGAGGCTGCCAGAGGTTCTTTGATCGGAAGACGTGCGGCTACTTCTCACCACGCAACGCGCGGATTTTCGCGAGCACCTCCTCGTAAGGCAGCGAGCCGTTAGCCAACCGATCGAGAATGTCGCGCGCGGACGCGGGCTCCGGCCGAGGCTCCTCCGGTTTAGTCTTCGCTGAATCCGAGGCGAGACCGAGCCGCGTACGCAACGCGGCAAGGCGCGACTTGACCGTGGGATAGCTGACGCCGAGCGCCGACTCCATGTCGCGGATCCGCCCTTCGCAAAGGACGAAGATCCGCAACAGGTGCAGGTCTTCGGCTTCCAGGTCGGAAAACTCGTTCGTCGCGTACCGCGTCGTCACCTCGATGCCGCAATCCGCGCAACGCAGCAGCTTCGGATACAGCCGCCCCTGGCACGCCGGACACGGTGTATGCGCTACATCAGGCAACGTTGCGAGCTCCGGCCAGCCGCACGAAATCTTCGGCCGTTTTGATGACGAGGTTGGTGAAATCGACGTTCCTGAACGTCAGGTTCGATGCATCGAATCCTTCCAGCCGCGTGCCGTCGAAACGACAGTCTTCGAACCGGCAGTCCTTCAGGATCACCCGTTGCATTTCGAGGTCGCGAATCAAGCCGAGCGCATTCGGATCGAGCCCTTCCGACCAATTGGTTTTCTTGAATGTCACGCGTTCGAGACCGCTGCCCTTCAGAACGAAGCCGTCTACGCGCAGCCCGCTGATCTGCGTCTCCGCCACTACGGCGTCTTCGAACAACCAGTTCCGGCCGAGCACGCCATTCAGCGACAGCCCCTTCACGATGCTCTCTGCGCGGATGACCACGGTTTTCAGTTTGGTGCCGTTGAAGCGGCAGTGCTCCACACCGCTTGCCGAAATGCCGAGGTCGCGAATCTGCGTGCCGTTGAAATTCGAACCGGTGAGACGCCCCTTACCCACCGTCAGGCTGGTAACACCCGCACCGTTGAATTCGTTGTCGGTGAGTTCGCCGTTCTCGATGAGCGCTCCTTTGATCGAGGAGCCGCGCAAGCGCTGCCCGGTCACGCGGGAGTCGTTCAGTTCGATGTCCTGCATCGACGCGGCATTGAGTTCGTTGCGCGAGAACGTCGAGCGGTTCAGCCGCAGATCGCGCAGGTGCGACACCGCGAGGTCGTTGGCTTCGCAAACGAAATCCTGCCCGGTCGGTGCGTCCGCGCGCGACAGCACCGCGTTGTTGGAATCGTCGCCCCACACCGAACCCTTCAGCTGCAGGCCGGATTTCAGTGCCCACCGCAGCGTGCGTGCACCGGCGCCCATGGCGCGCTCGATGTCATTGCCCAGGTCGTCGAACACACGTTCGAAGCCGCCGCCGTGGCGGCGCCCATGCCGCCGGTGCCGGCGTCCATCCGACCGATCGCCGCCGCTCGTCGAGCGCGCTTCCTCAGGTGCCGAAGCTTCCGGCTGCGGCGGCTCTTTTGGGCGATCTTGTGCACCTGCACGCGCCGACTCACGCAGCGCACCGATCATTTCAGTCGCCTGCGCGGGGGTCAGCGTGCCGTCTTTGACCATTGCCAGAATCCGGTCGATCTCGTCGTTCATTCGATGGGCTCCTGTGGGAATCGACGGCACGATCCTATTCCGACCAAATTAACTATTTCAATATCACAATTGAATTATTTAATTAATCATCCGGCCGCCTGAGCCTGACCTCCCCCCTTCAGTGCATCTGCGCACGCTACCCTGTATTTGTGCACCGCAGATGCACTCGGAATGACAGGCGGAGATCAGGTGCGAATCCGAAACCCCGCCCTCGATCGATTGGTGAGATCTATCTGATTGATTTTAATATCCATTCGTCAAAGGCGACCGCGCTAACAAAGTCATCTAAGAACCTCGGGTTGGATCGCCTCCAAAATCCGCTACCATTTGCTGCATTGCAATGGAGATCGCACCCATGGCTGCAGGACGCGCCACTCGAATGGATCCGACATTTGCCCCCGTCGCCACACTCGCGGACGGCACCCGGATCCGCCTCGAACTGATTGGTCCCGCCGATCGCGCCGATCTGCTGGCGGGTTTCGAGGGGCTCTCACGCCGCTCGCGCTATCTGCGGTTCTTCTCGGCGATGCCGACCCTTTCCCCCCACCTGGTGGACAGCCTGCTGAACACCGACCCCGATCACCACGTCGCGATCGGCGCGCGTCTCATCGACGCTAACGGCCGCGTTGAGCCGCCGATTGTCGGTGTTGCGCGCTATTTCCGCTCCGAAGGTGCTAACGACACCGTTGAGCCGGCGGTTGCGGTGGTGGACAGAATGCACGGCTGCGGTCTGGGCCGCACCCTGCTCAAAGCGATGACCCGCCATGCCCGATCGCGCGGTATCGTAAAGATGCGCGCGCACGCTTTGGCGGACAACGAACGGATACGCGGGATTCTGATGCAGTCGAACGGCGTTCTCGTCGAACGCGACGGACCGGTGCTGGTCTACGACGTTGACATCCGGTCGCAGCGCAATCGCGACAAGCTGGTCGAACTCGGAAAGATGTTCAAAGAAGCCCAGCCTAACGGCGTGGCACCGAAGCACGCACCGCGCTAACGCGGCGCCAGCTTGGTGGTCGTAGCGCCGTCGCGCGCCGCACGCGCATCGCGCCAACGTTGCAATCGATTCTCGAGCAGCAGGTAGACCACCGGCGTGAGATACAGCGTCAGCATCTGCGAAACAAACAAACCGCCCACCACCGCCAGCCCCAACGACTGACGTGAGGCGCCACCGGCGCCCCACCCGAGTGCGATCGGCAACGTGCCGAACAGTGCGGCGAACGTCGTCATCATAATCGGACGGAATCGCAACAAACACGCTTCTCGAATTGCGGCCTCCGCATCGACGTTGCGGGTGCGCTGCGCCTCCAACGCGAAGTCGATCATCATGATCGCGTTTTTCTTCACGACGCCTACGAGCAGAATCAGGCCGAGAAATGCGTACAGGTCGAGCTGTTTACCGAACAGCAGCAGTGTCAGCAACGCGCCCAGGCCGGCACTCGGCAGGCCTGACAGAATCGTAAGGGGGTGCACGGCGCTTTCATACAGAACACCCAACACCAGGTAGATGGTCGCAATTGCCAGCACCAGCAGCAGACCCATCCCCGCCCACGAGGACTGGAATGCCAATGCCGTTCCCTGAAAACGCCCGAGCAACGTATCCGGCGTGCCGAGTTCCGCCTTCGCGCGTTCGATTTCGGCTACGGCGTCACCCAACGCCTTGCCGTGGGCGAGGTTGAACGAGATCGTCGCCGACGGCAGTTGCCCCACGTGCGAGATCGTCAACGGGCCGCTCACGTTCTTGAATTCCGCCAGCGCCCGCAACGGCACCAGAGCATTGTTCGTGCTGCGCACGTACAACAGACCGAGCGCATCGGGATTGCGCTGGAACTCGGGCAGCAGTTCCATGATCACGGCGTATTGGTCGGTGGTGGCGTAGATGGTGGACACCTGTCGCGCGCCGTACGCGGTGAACAGCGCCTGCTCGATCTGGTCGGCGCTGACGCCCATTCGCGATGCGCGGTCGCGGTCGATGGTGATCTGCACTTTCGGGTTGTCGAGGATCAGGTTCGTGTTCACATCGACTACAGCGCCGGATTGGTTCAACCGTTCGACCAGCTTCGGTACCCACTGAATCAGTTCGTTCATGTCAGCGTCGAGCAGCGCGTACTGGAACTCGCTCTTGCTGACGAAGCCGCCGATGCGCAGCGCCGGCTGGTTCTGCAGATACACCTTGAGGCCGGGAATTCCGTCGAGGCGCGGCCGCAGACCCTCGAGCACCGTTTGCGCCAGCGGCCGCTCGGACTGCGGCTTCAGCGCAACCAGAATGCGGCCGTTGTTCAACGTACCGTTCGGCCCGCCGGTGCCGACGAAGCCGATCGCGCGGGCCACGTGTTCGTCCTGCGCGATGATGCGAATTGCCTGCTGCTGCTTACGCGACATCGCGTCGAACGAAATGTCGGGCGCACCTTCAGTGGTGGCCACCAGCATTCCGGTGTCGTCATTCGAGATGAAACCCTTCGGTACGAACGTGTAGAGCACACCGGTCAACAACAGCGAAACCAGCAGGGTGAGCAATGCGACGTAGCGATGCGCCAGCACCCAGTCGAGCGAATTCGCGTAGGCAGCCTTAACACGATCGAAGCGACGGTCCTCGTCCACATGGCCGCTCGCCATCGGGCGCAGCAGCTTGCTGCACAGCATCGGCGTCAGGGTGAGCGACAGCACTCCGGAGATCAGAATGGCGGTAATGATCGTGATCGCGAACTCGTGGAACAGCCGTCCGACGATGCCGCTCATGAACAGCACCGGTATGAACACTGCAGCGAGCGAAATCGTCATCGAGACGATCGTAAAGCCGATTTCCTTCGCGCCCTTTAATGTTGCCGCCAGCGGCGATTCGCCCTGCTCCACGTGCCGGTTCACGTTTTCGAGCATCACGATCGCGTCGTCTACGACGAAGCCGACGGACAGCGTCAACGCCATCAACGACAGGTTGTCGATGCTGAAGTCGAGCATGTACATCACCGCGAACGTGCCGGCGAACGACAACGGAATCACGATGCTCGGAATGATCGCGGCGCGCACGTTTCGCAGGAATACGAAGATCACCATCACCACGAGCACCAGCGAGAGCGCCAGCGTGATCTTCACGTCGTGCACCGACGCGCGCACCGTCTGCGACCGGTCGTACACGACGTCTATCGACATGCCGGCAGGCATTTGCGAACGCAACGCCGGCAGAACCTCCCACACGGAATCGACCACGCCGATGGTGTTCGTGCCGGGTTGGCGTTGAATCGCGAGCAGAATCGCGCGCGTGAGATCGCCGCCGACCCAAGCCGCCGCCTTGTTGTCCTCCACACCGTCGAACACCCTGCCGACATCGTCGAGGTGCACCGGCGCACCGTTGCGATATGCGACGACGAGCCGCCGGTAACCCTCCGCGTTGTTCAGTTGCCCGCTCGCTTCAACCGTGATCGCCTGTTGCGCGCCGTTCAGTGTGCCGGTGGGCAGGTTCACGTTGGCGTCCTGCACGGCCTGCATCACTTCGTCTACGCCTAAGTTGCGCGACGCGAGCTGGTTCGGGTCGAGTTGAATGCGCACCGCGAACTTCTGCGGTCCGAAGATCCGCACCTGCGCAACGCCGGGAAGCGTGGAAATTCGTTGCGAAAGGATGCCTTCGGCGAACTCGTCGATCTTCGACATCGGCAACGTCTGCGACGTCAGCGCGAGAATCATGACCGACGAATCGGCCGGATTGACCTTGCGGAACGACGGTGGTGTGGGCATATCGGGCGGCAGTTGCCGCGCGGCCGTTGCGATGGCGGTCTGCACGTCCTGCGCGGCCGCGTCGATGTTGCGATCGAGCGAGAACTGCAGCGTGATCTGCGCGGTGCCTTCGGCGCTGGTCGAGGTCATCGAATCGAGCGACGCAATGGTCGAGAACTGTTTCTCGAGCGGCGTCGCCACCGCAGTGGCCATCGTCTCGGGACTTGCGCCGGGCAACGACGCGCTGACCGAGATGGTCGGAAAGTCCACGGCCGGCAAATCCGAAACCGGCAACGACACATATGCGAGCGTGCCGAAGAACGCGAGCCCGAACGTCAGCAGCGCGGTGCCGACCGGACGCCGGACGAACGGCTCGGAGATGTTCATGCGGGGTCGCCCGCTGGATGTTTGCCGGCTGTTTGTTTATCAAGCGGAAAAATCGAAATGCGCGCGTTCGGGCTCAAGCGCGACTGACCATCGACCACCACCAGCTCACCGGGCTGCACGCCGGTGACGATCGTCCACTCGTTGCTCGCTCGGCCCACCTGCACCTGGCGCTGCTCCGCAATGGTTTCGTTCACCACATATACGAACTGACCGTGCGGACCTTCGCCGATGGCAACGGTCGGCACCACGATCGACTTGCCGTCCACCGGCAGCGACAACGCGACCGTCACGAATGCGCCCGGCCACAGGGCCCGCGACTGATTGTCGAAACGCGCACGCAACTTGATGGTGCCGGTCAGCGGATCTGCGGCGTTGTCGATGAACGTCAGCGTGCCGAGCGATTCGACGCGCTCGCCGCCGGCGCCGGTCGTCACCGCGCGCACTTGTGGCGTGGACGTTGCCAGCGTGGCGCGCACCAGTTCGAGCTGCTGCTGCGGTACCGAGAACGCGACGTCTACCTGATCGAGCACGTTCAGCGACACGAGCGGCGTCTGCGCTACGGCACGGATCATGTTGCCCACCTGCTGATTCACACGGCCGATCTTGCCGGCCACCGGCGCGACGATCGTCGTATAGCTCAACTGCAGTGCCGCGTTGTCGACCGCCGCGCGATCGGCGTCGACGGTGGCCTTCGCGAACGAAAGGTCCGTCTTCAGCTGCGTATAGGCGTCTTCGGAAATGAACTTCTGCGCGAGCATCGATTTGCCGCGGTCGGCCTTCGATTGCGCGTTCACCAGCGTGGCTTCATCGCGCGCCAGCGTCGCGCGCGCAATACGCAGCTGAATTTCGAGGGGCGCGGGATCGATCTGCAGTAACGGTTGGCCGGCCTTCACCTCTTGTCCGTCCGCGACGAACACCTTCACGATCTGGCCATCCACGCGCGACTGGATCGCGACGCTGCCGGTCGATTCCACGGTGCCCACTTCGTTCAGCACCACCGGCATGTCGCGCTGTTCCACTGCAGCAACCACCACCGGAATCGGCGCCGGGTCTTGCGAGGTGGCACCGCCGCTCTTACCGCATGCCGCGACCAGAACGCAGAGGGCGACACCCGCCAGAGCACGGTACTTCAACATCGACACCATCGACTCGAGTCCCTTCCTAAAGCGCGCCACTTCTGCACTACGGCACCCGCTGCCGCCGCCTGCTCGCGCGATCCGTAAACTTGCCGCCGCGACCACACCCGCGTCAGACTCCGACGGCATAATCATGACAGAGAATCATGACAGATCCGGCGCACATCCCCGTGATCGACATCAGCCGCCTCGACGACGATCCACGCACACTGCGCCAGATCCACGAGGCTTGCCGCGATTGGGGCTTCTTCCAGATCGTTGGCCACGGCGTGCCGGCCTCGCTGCTCGAAGCGACGCACGCCGCGATGCGGTCCTTCTTCGCTCTCCCCATCGATTCCAAACGCGCGATCGAACGCACCGCGACGAACTCGTGGGGCTTCTTCGACCGGGAACTGACAAAGAACAAGCGCGATTGGAAACAGATCTTCGACGTCGGTCCGGATGAGACCCACGGGCCGCTCGCCGGTTCCGTTGCGCAATGGCCGCGCGACCTCGCCGGGTTCAAAGACACCATTGAGGCTTTCTATGCGGCGTGCGAAGCGCTGAGCTTTCGTATGGTTGGTGCTATCGCACGCTGTCTGCAGATGCCGGCGACTTCTCTCGACGCGACGTTTGCGCCGCGCCACAGCAGTTTTCTGCGGCTCAACTATTACCCCATCTGCGAAGAGCCGGCCGCACCGACAACCCCGTTGGGCGGCGACGGCAAGTTCGGCATCAATCACCACACCGATTCCGGCGCGGTCACGATTCTGCTGCAGGACGATCAACCCGGCCTGCAGGTGTACCGGCGCAATAGATGGACCCTGGTCGAGCCGAACCCGGACGCGCTCGTGGTGAACATCGGCGACGTGGTTCAGGTGTGGTCGAACGATCGTTATCCCGCCGCGTTGCACCGCGTCATTGCGAGCAGCCGCACCGAACGCCACAGCGCGCCGTTTTTCTTCAATCCGGCGCCGGACGCGAACTACGCGCCGCTGCCGAGCGTGCTGAGCGAATCCGAACCGGCGCGTTACCGACAGATCAACTGGGGGGAGTTCCGCGCCAGCCGCACCGCCGGCGACTTCGCGGACTACGGCGCCGAGATCCAGATTTCCGACTATCGAATCAACTGAGGGTGCACGCCATGCCGAACATCGCGATCGAGGTCGCGCAGCAACTCTTCGAACGCATCGAAAAGAAGGACGTCGCCGGTATCACCGCGCTGTATGCCGACGACATCCTCGTGTGGCACAACTTCAGCAACACGACGCAATCGAAAGCCGAGAATCTGAAGACACTGGGCGGTTTGACGAAAAACGTCGCGCAGATCCGCTACGACGTGGTCGAACGCGTTTCGCTCGGCGATCGCGTCATGCAGCGGCACGTGCTGCGTTGTCGCGTGGCCAACGGCGAAGAGATTGCCATTCCCGCATGCATCTTCGTTTCGGTGCGAGACGGTAAGATCACGCGCATCGATGAATATCTCGATACCGCACAGTCGAACGCGCTGGGCGCCGCCATCCAGCGCGCCAACAAATGATCAAACGACCAGGAGAGGGGGAAACGACATGCCGCGACTCAGACAGGTAACCCGGGCGCAGGCCACCGGCAGCATCCGCAAGTACTACGACCAGCTGTTTGGCGAACGCGATCCGGTGACTCAGCCCGGCACCGCCACCGGCACGCCGGGCCACTGGTGGACCGTGTTCGCTCTGGTGCCGCAGATCTTCGACCACGCGACCAGCGCGTTCGGCATGGCGCCCGACAAGAGTTCCAATCCGCTCGACCCGAAAATTCGCGAACTGGCGATCATGCGTGTGGGCTTTACCCAGGCGAGCAAGTTCGTCTACTCACAACACTGCAAAGCCGCGCGCCGCTTCAAGATCACGGAAGCGCAGATCGCGGCGATACCGTCGTGGCAGATATCCGATGTGTTCTCGGCGAAGGAGCGCGCCGCACTCGCATACGTCGACTGTCTGATCCTCGAAGGCGGCCGCGTGCCCGACGACACGTTCGCGGCGCTGCAAAGCCACTTCTCCGACGAGAACATCATGGAGCTGACGTACTCCGCGCTGACGTACAACCTGCACGCGATCACGTGCAAAGCGCTGCGGCTGGAATACGACGACGTGGACGAACGAATCCGCGAGGTACCTATGCCAGCCCCGACGCCGAATGCCACCTGAATCGCGGCAAAACGCCTGGAAAAAGCCGGCGCGGTTGTAGATCATCTGCGCCCATATCGACCCACCGCCTTTGAGGACGCTGACCATGGCTGGCAAACAAAACACGAAGTTCGAGATTCGCGGCATCAACCATCTGGCGCTTACGTGCAAAGACATGAAGCGTACGGTCGACTTCTACAGCGGAGTGCTCGGCATGCCGCTGATCAAGACGATCGATCTGCCGCGCAACATGGGGCAACACTTCTTCTTCGACATCGGCAACGGCGACGCGCTGGCGTTCTTCTGGTTCCCCGATTCGCCGGAGTCGGTGCCGGGCGTAACGCACCCGGCCAACCTCGTTGGCAAAGGTCCGATCACGACCGCGAACGCGACGATGAACCACGTTGCATTCAATGTGTCGCCAGACAAGATCGACGCGTATCGCGAAAAACTGGCGAAGGCCGGGATCGACGTAACGCCGGTGATCAATCACGACGCCTCACCCAACCAGGCGAGCAAAGACATCACGCCGTCCACGTTCGTGCGCTCGATCTACTTCCTCGACCCCGACGGCATCCAGCTCGAGTTCGCCGCGTGGACGCGCGAGATGAACGACAGCGACGTGAACTGCGAGCCGCGTTCCGCGGTCGGTGTCGCTGCAGGCTAGTGTCGTTTCCCGGAGGTTCCTTCCGGGAAACGACACGAATCGTCAGGCGGATCGCTTCGGCCGCAACAGCCCTTCCTGCGCGATGGTGGCGACGTGCGCGCCGCTGCGGTCGAACACGTGGCCCGTGGCCAGCCCGCGCGTGCGCACGAGGCCGTGTCCGGTCATTTCCATCAACACCCAGTCATCCGCCTTCACGGGCCGGTGAAACCACATGGCGTGGTCGAGGCTGGCACCCATCCAGTCGCCGCCGGCTTGTGGACCACCGGCACGCGAATTCGATACGGCATCCATCGCGTTCATGTCGCTCAGGTACGCAAGCGCGCAGTAATGCAACCGGGCGTCATCGCCGATGGCGATCGGAAATCGTCCCCAAACCATTGAACCCGGATGGCCGCCGCGATGGGGCACCTCACGACGATCGAGGCCGGCGTCGTACACGGGCGGCAGATCGTCCGGGCCGGGTATGTCTGCAGGCATCTCGTGCGGCTGCGACTCCGCCCCTTCTTCGTATCGTTGGAACGAACATTCGAGCGTAAGGATAGCGCCGGCGCTTTGCCGCGCGACCACGCGCCGCGTCGTGAACGAACGGCCGTTGCGCGTGCGGTCCACTTCGTAGCGCACCGGCTCGCTGAATTCGCCGCCCAGAATGAAATACGCGTGCAACGAGTGGACGACGTGTTCCGTACGCACGGTCTGCGTGGCCGCCCACAACGCTTGCGCGATTACGAGGCCGCCGTAGATGCGCCCCCACGGGTAATGCGGACTCTCGGCCACATAGGTGTCCGGGCCATGCGGCTCTAGCGTGAAGACGCGGGACAGATCAAGCGCGGGTTGTGACGACATCGGTGCAACATGGCTGCAATTGAGCGGCGAAGCATACCTGCCGGCGCCCGATCGACGAAGTCGCCGAGCACCTCAAACTGCACGTCGAGCTTGCCTCGAAAACTTTGGATCGCGGGCGCTGAAGCTACCCGCTCAACCGAACCGTTGCGCCGCCGGGGGACGTCACATCCCCGGCGGCGTTCTTCACGAACAGCTCTACCGTCACCAGCCGCTGCGCCGCATCGATTGCGGTGACCCGGCCGCCCGACACCAGCGTTTCGCCCAGATACGTCGCTTTGCGGTTGCTGTAGCTGAAACGCACCAGCGTGCCATCGTCAGCCAGCCAGTTCGTCACGCATTGTGCCAGCCAGTCGCCCTGCAAGGGCCCGTCGATGACGATGGCTGGATGCCGCTCGACCTGCGTCGTATACGTTTCGTCGTAGTGAATGCGGTGCGGATTCCACACCGCGGCGTTGTACATGAACAGGCTGACGTTGGTCGGCGTGTGGCTGCGCTCGGGTAGCGCATCGCCCACTCTCAGATCGGCGATACGCAGCGTCATCGCGCGATCCCCGTTTGAATTTCTTCGAGCACCAGATCGCCCGCCGCGTCGGTGACGCGCAACGCCCGCACCGTGAAGATCAGCGGCCCCTGGCTGCCCTGCTTCTCGTACATGTCGACTACGCGCTGCACGCCGGTCAGACGATCGCCGGGGCGAATGGGACGTTGAAACACGAGTTCGGTGCCGCCCGCCATCACGCGTTGCAACGGCAGCTTCGGGCCGGTGCCGCTGCCGCGCGACAAACCGTCGGGGCGCAGTTCTGAGATCGGCCGCAAGGCGCCAAACAGATTGAAGATGAACATCGGCGGCGCTTCGTCGCCGCGCAGGTACTTCTGCTGCGTCTGCTCCGTGGCGATCGCGTACTTCACGATGTCGCGGCGGCTCACTTCGACGTGAATCGGCGCTTCTTCGCGGCCGATCCAGGCGCGGTGTTCGTCGGTTAGTAGGCTAGTGTCGTGACCAGGCATGGCTCTACGACGCCAGCATTTCCATAAAGCGCGCGTTCGAGTGCAGATATGCATCGGGTTTTGGGTGCTTGCTCCAGACGGCTCGCCAACCGTCCGAGCCAAACGCACGCGCGTATTCGCGATCGCGTGTCACTCGGTCCGGCCAGCGCAGGATCCATGTGACATTCGGCTGCCCGTTTGGCGAGATGACGGGATTCGATCCGCCGACCACAGGCGGTTCGCCGCCGTGTACCCAGAAGCCGACCACATCCAGGTTCGCCGCAAGCCACGGCGCGGCATCGTTGCGTGCCCACTCCACGTATCGATCGAACCATGCAGGGTCGATGGTGTAATCGCGAATCTCGTAGATGCCCTTCGCCATTTGCTCCTCCTGATGCGTTCATGGTGCATTCAATATCGACCGCAACAGCGGCGCCAGTCCCGAGACGCCCGTGCCGTCGAGAATTTCGTCGGCGGCATCGCGCGCGTAGCGGTCGCTGTGCGGCATGGCCACACCACGCCCCGCCCAACGCAGCATCGACGCATCGTTGACACTGTCGCCGACGGCAAGCACCGCGTGCTGCTCGATGCCGAGATCGTGCGCCAGCAGCGCAAGCGCATTGCCTTTGCTCGCCTCGCGCGAATGCGCAGCGGTTACAGAAGGGAAATCCAACAGGTTTATGCGGTCGCCGTAGTGTGCTTCGAGGTGACGATGCACACCGTTCGCATGCTCGGAGGTGCTGATGATGTCGATGCCTGTGGGCACCACGCCTGCGCGGTGCGCGTCGGCTCGATACTCCGGTACGACGCCCGATACGCGGCCGTATTCCTCCGAAGCATCGTTGGCGCGCGAGACGAGGTAACGCACCGCGTCGAACCACGCAAACGGCCAGTCGTGCTGCTGCGCGTACGCGACGAGTTCATCCGCGATGTCGGCATCGATGGCAGACCGGTGCAGCAGGCTTCCATCCATACGGTGGATGCTGGCGCCTTGCTGGCAGATCAACGCTCCGCTCAAACCCAGGTGACGCGCGATCCGGGCCGTACCGGGATACATGCGGCCGCTCGCCAATACCACTGCAACGCCACCGTCGAGCAAACGCGCGATCGCCTGCGTTATTTCCACGTCGGGTAGCGCCTCATGTCCCGCGCCCGGGGGAATCAGCGTGCCGTCGATGTCGAGCGCGACGAGTCTCGTATCCTGCATACGGTCAGAACCTACACGGGATAGACAATCGTATTCGGCACGAGCACCGAATCATACACACAGCGCTTCTCCACGAACTCGAGCGCGCCATCACTGCGTCGTTGTAGAAGGTCGATGTAGCGGCCCACACAGAGGATACGAGGCAACTCGTCGGGCAGCACTTCCATCACGCTGAAGTGCGCAGTTGCGTGGATGCGAGCGCCGTCCGTTGCCGTTACGCGAACGTTGGTGACGTGGTGTCGCAGATAGCGCGGCTCGTGCATGACCGTTTCGGTAGCTGCGCGAACCCGATCGACGAGCATGCCGCGGCTCTCGCAGCGGATGATCGCAAGCGGCAGACCGCGGTCGTAGTTGTCGCGCGGAATCAGCAGATACAGGCATTCCTCTGCAAACAGATCGGGCCAGTCGCGCAACGGACCGTCGTCGAGCAGCGACGCATAGCGCGAGTACAGGTCTTCGAGTTCGAACTGCAGTGCAACGTCAACCGCCATGTCAAAAGCCCATCACCGCGCGATAGTGCGAATAGAACGCGCGCAAGGCGGTCTCGGTAACCATGTGCTGCGTGTCCTTTGAGTCGCGCCCACCCATCAGCAACACGCCCGCATCCGCCGGATGGCGCACTACCCCGTCCTGCGTCAGCTTGATCACTTCGCTGTCGTCGCCCGAAACGAGGCCGGCTGCGCTCATCAGATTCGCCTGACGCAGGCGGCGGCGCGTCATCGCTTCGTCGTCGGCGGCGTAACCGAAGAACGTCCAGTGCAGTTCGAACGAATTCGGGTCGCGCGGCTGGATCTGCCGCAACGCCAGCGTGTTCGATTGCTGCTGCACGATCAGGTTCGGCCAGATCGTCTGCATCACCACCGTCGCGTCGTCGGGAAACTCCTTCACCGGATCGAGCAGGCGCTTGTCCTGCAGCACGAAATCCTCGCGCAGGTTCGATATGTCGCGCGTTGCAGCGCTCGCCTTTGCTTCGCCGCGCTGCGATATCAGCAGCGCGTGGCGTCCCGTCGGGTCCATTCGAACCTGCGACTTCTGGTCGGCCCGGAACAGCCCGAACGTCACGAGAAAGACGTGCAACAGCGACGCGTGGTACGGGTCTTTGATGTTCTCGAACATCAGTTTCCAGTTGCCGGGAATGAGTTGGCGCGAATACCCCAACAGTTTCAGTGGGCGGCCGTCGAACACACGATCGAAATACTGCGTATTGACCTCACCGAGGTAAGCGGGCAGCGACGGCAGGTCGTGATGAAACGACGCGAAGATGACGCCGTGTCGAGCGAGAATCGCCAGCCGCGGCAACGCGTAGTCCGTTCGCTCGAAATCCTCCGGCATGCCGCCGAGCTGATTCACGCCCTTGATGAACGGCACGCCGCGCAACGCGCCGGTCGCGTCGTATGACCACTGATGGTAAGGACACACGAAGAACCGCGTGTTGCCGAACTCGTGGCGACACAACTTCACGCCGCGATGCGCGCAGCGATTCACGAAGCCGCGAATGTCGCCGTTCTCGTCGCGTGTGATGACTACCGAGCGGTCGCCGATGCGCGTCACCTTGTAGTCGCCGGGATTCGGAATCTCGATCTCGAGTCCGACGTACGCCCAACCCGCGCCCGCGAAAATGTGGTCCATCTCCATTCTGAAGATCGCCGGATCGGAATAGATCTGGTACGGAATCCGCGTGTTGCCGCCTTCCGGCCACACCAGATTCGAAGCGTTGCTCATGGCGCTTTACTCGTGTTGTCCGCTCGATTGACGCCGCCTGACCGACCGATAATACTTTTATGCCAAAGCTTTTCAAAGTTGCGCGCTTCTTTTCAAAGTTGCGCTTCTTTTCAAAACTGAACTGCAAGAGGGCTCGTGATGAATCGACCCGACGTTTTGATCGTGGATGGCGCACCGCCGCCGCACTGCGATCCCGAGCGCGCGAAGCCAGCCCGGGATTGGCCGCCGGTACTGATCAAACGCGCCGACATCGACCGTGAGATCGAACGGCTCGCCGACCTGCCGCGGCCCGCGAACGGACGTCGCAGCGCGCTGTTCGTGCATCCGAACGCACCCGATCCGGGCCGCGGGCTCACGCCGGGCGTGCAGGTTGCGCTCGAAGTGCTGAAGCCGGGCGAACAGACCGTGCCGATCCGCCACAACTCCACGCAGGTGAACTTCTGCATCCGCGGCGGCGGTACAACACGGGTTGCGGATCGGGATATCGCATTCAGGCAATACGACGTGTGGAACCATCCTTCGTACGCAACCTATCGCCACATCAACGACACGAACGACCTTCAGGTGCGACTGACGTATTCGAACGCCGCGCTGCTCGAAATGATGCGCGTACACCTGATCGAGGAAGACCCTCAACCGGCTCGTCAGAAGGAACACTCCGAGCACGCGAAGCCGTATCCGTTGCCCACCTTTCAGATCGGCGAAGACGGCGCCGCGCTGATGCCGTACGAAACGCTGATCAATCCGACTCCGGTTCCGTCGAACGTGCTGCACTGGCCGTGGCAAACGGTGAAGGCAAACCTCGACAAGCTCGAAGCGCTAGGTGCGCAATACGTCGGCCGGCGCCTGTATCTGCTCTACAACACCAAAACGGAACGTTTCAACGGCACCACGCCGAACTTCTTCGCGACGATGACGATTCGCCCGCCGAGCATCGTGGATCGCCCGCACCGGCACGTTTCGTCGGCGATCAACTACTACTTCCACGGCTCGGGATACAGCCGAGTCGAAGGCAAGCGGTATGAATGGTCCGCCGGCGATCTGATGGTGTCCGCGCCGGGTTGGGCGGTGCACAACCACGCGTCGTACGACGAATCGAGCGTGTACGAACTGACCATTCAGGATCAGCCGCTGAACATCTACATGGAGTCGCTGCTGTGGCAGGAGAGCCTCGACCAGCCGGGGCGCATTCTGGGCACCGATCCCGGTTTCGCGACCAATCGCACGTAGCACGATGATGAAACTCGAATCACAAGCTCTGCGCGGCTCGATCACGCCGCTGATCACGCCGTTCCGCGACGGTGAGGTGGACTACGCCACCTACGCGACGCTCGTCGAGCGACACATCGCGGAAGGCGGTCACGGCATTCTGGTGAACGGCACGTCGGCCGAACCGAGCACGTTGACGGTAGACGAACGCAACCGCCTGGTGCAGACCGCCATCGAAGTGGCCAGGGGGCGCACACAGATCGTCGCTGCAACCGGATCGCAGTCGTTCGCAGAGTCGCTTGCGCTCACCGATTTCGCAGCGTATGCCGGCGTGGATGCGCTACTGATCGTCACCCCTTACTACATCCGTCCGCCGCAGCGCGGCCTCGTCGAGTATTACGCCGCGCTTGGCGCACGCAGCGACCTGCCGCTGATGATCTATCACATCCCCGTACGCGCGGCGGTGAACATCGAGTTGCCGACGCTGGTCGAAATCGCCGAGCGCGTCCCGACGTTGGCAGGCATGAAACACGCGTCCACCGATCTCGCGTTCGTCTCGGATTGCCTGGCTCGGCTCGGCAGCGATTTCCGCATCTTCGTCGGCCTCGAAGAACTCAGCTTTCCGATGCTGGCGCTCGGCGCGTGCGGGTTGATGAATGCAGTAGGCAATCTGGTGCCCGGACCCGTCGCGCGACTGTATGAAACGACCGCCTCCGGCGATCTCGAAGCGGGCCGGCGCGCGCACTATGAACTGCTCGAACTGAATCGCGCGGTGTTCTGGGACACCAACCCGATTCCGATCAAATACATGGCAAAACGGCTGGGCATTCTGCCGAACAACGAACACCGGCTGCCGATGGTGTCGGCCACGCCGGAACTCGAACGCCGCCTCGACGCGCTGTTGCGTTCGTCAGGTTTGCTCGCGTAGTGGCCCGTAACAGCCAAATGAGTAGCGATTGCGTGATGCATCGGACGCGCTGGCCAGGCGCGCCGACGAGCTGTGGCGGGCACCACGCGAGGAGGCGCAACGCAGTCAGCGCGTTCGAGGCGCGCGCAAGCACTACTCATTTGGCTGTTACGGGCCACTAGCATGCACTACGACCCGCGCATCGACCTGAAGCCCGCGCCGCTGAAGTTCAATCCCCTCAACGCGCTCGTTGCGCCGCGACCGATCGGCTGGATCACGTCGATCGACCGCGAAGGTCGTGTGAACCTGGCGCCGTTCTCGTACTTCAATGCGTTCTCGTCCGATCCGCCGATCGTCGGCTTCGCACCAAACGCGCACCCGAGCGGCGGCAGCAAAGACACGCTGCGCAACGTGCAGGCGGTACCCGAGTTCACGGCAAGCATCGTCTCTGCAGACCTGGCGTTGCCGATGAACGAAACGTCGCGGCAACTTCCCTATGGTGAGAACGAGTTGGTGGCAGCAGGCCTTACAGCCGTGGCTTCGAAGAACGTACGCACGCCGCGCGTCGGCGAAGCGCGCGCCGCGCTCGAATGTCGCGTGTTCGAAATCGTTTCGCTGCCGGCCGGCACGGATGGTCGCGGCAGCCACCTCGTGCTCGGCGAAGTGGTCGGCGTATACATCGACGATTCGCTCATCGGCAACAATGGTCGCATCGATTCGATCGCGCTCGGGCAAGTGGCGCGGCTCGGCTATCACGACTACACGAACGTCACTTCGATCTACGAAATGCGGCGGCCGGACTAGCCATGCGCGCCGGGAAAACGTTCGATCACGATCCACTGAAAAGTTACGGCTATCAGACGCGCGCCACACATCGCGCATTCGACCGCGCGTTACAGCGCCACATCGGCCACTCACTGACGAACGGCTTCTGGTATTTGTTGCGCGTGCTGTGGCGCCACGACGGCATGTCGCAGCGCGAACTGGCCGACGAAGCAAACCTCGCCGAATCGTCCACGATGCTCATGCTCGAATCGATGCAGAGCGCCGGATTGGTTCGCAAGCGCCGCGACACCACCGACCGGCGCCGCAGCAACGTCTTCCTCACCGCCAAGGCGAAGCGGTTGAAGCCGAAGCTGGTGCACAACGCCGCCGATGTGAACGCAATCGCTACACGCGGCATTCCCCAGCGCGATCTCGACACTTATCTGCGCGTCGCCATTCAGATGCGCGCAAATCTCAACTCGAGTACGGAAATCGAATGACACCCCTACTCCCCGTCATGCTCGTGGGCAGCTATGCGCAGCCCGATTGGCTGATCGATCGTGCCCGACTCGACGCGCGACTGCCGCCCCGCGTACGCGCGAGGGAGCTTTGGCGGGTCGCGCCCGAATATCTGGAAGAGGCTCAGCGCGACGCGACGCTCGTCGCGCTGTTCGATCAGATTCGCGCGGGCGTCGACGTGGTGACCGACGGCGAGATGCGCAGAGAGAGCTACTCGAACCTCTTCGCGAACGCACTCGACGGCGTGGACCTCGACCGACCCGGTGAAGCGATCGACCGCACGGGCAAACCGGTTCCCGTGCCGCGCATCGTAGGGCCGGTGCGTCGGCGCACATCCGTCGAAGCACCATTCGTCGCATTCCTGAAAGCGCACACCAACAAGCCCATCAAGGTGACACTACCCGGCCCGTTCACGATGACGCAGCAAGCGCAGAACGATTACTACCGCGAGCCCGGCGAACTCGCGCTTGCGTACGCAGCGGCGGTCAACGAGGAAGTGAAAGACCTGTTCGCGGCCGGCGTGGACATCGTTCAGCTCGACGAACCGTACGTGCAGGCGCGTCCCGAAGCCGCGCGCGAGTATGCTGTGGCGGCGATCGATCGCGCCCTCGAAGGCGCCACCGGCACCACCGCGCTGCACGTCTGCTTCGGCTACGGCAAACACGTTGCGAACAAACCGAACGGTTACGCGTTCTGCGCAGAGTTCGATGCGTGCGCCGCGGACGACATTTCGCTCGAATGCGCGCAGCCGCGGCTGGAAATGGAACTGCTCGAAATGCTGCCGTCGAAGCGCATTCACGTCGGCGTGCTCGACCTGCGCGATCGCACCGTCGAAACGCCCGAGATCGTCGCGGACCGCATCCGTGCGGCGCTGCGACACGCGCCGCCCGAGCGCATCGTCGTCGCTCCAGACTGCGGACTGAAATACCTGCCGCGCGACGTTGCGTACGGCAAGCTTCGCGCGATGGTGTGCGGTCGCGACATCGTGCGCGGTGAACTCCCGTGACCCTCGTTGATTGGGAACTGCTCAGCTACGTCGTGACGGCGATCGGCTTGCCTGCCGCGATCGGGATCTTCCTGTACGAGCAGAAGAAGGAGCGCGACAACGAAGAAGAAGAGGTTTTTCAGCTGGTTTCGGACAACTACCAGGACTTTCTGAAGATCGTGCTGCAGAACCCGGACCTACGTCTGTTCTCTCCGGAAGGAACGCCATCGCTGAACGACGAGCAGCGCGAGCGTATGCACATCATCTTCAGCATGCTCGTGTCGCTGTTCGAACGCGCTTATCTGCTGCTGTTCGAAACGAACATGTCGCCCAGGCAGCTACGGCGCTGGTTGTCGTGGGAAGACTACATGCGCGAGTGGTGTCAGCGCGAAGATTTTCGTGACAGGCTGCCGATTCTGCTGAGGGGCGAAGACCCGGAATTCGTCGCCTACATCGAATCGCTGGCGCGGCGCCAGTAGCGAATCCCGCGCATCAACACCTCTTCGATCGGCCGGACACCCACACGGCGCGGATCGCGGGAGAGATCGCGAATGGCTGCGTCGATGAGGCTCGCGTTCGTGCGCGGCCCACCGCGCCGAAGTCCATTTGACTGCTACGCAGCGCGTTCACAATGTCGCGCCGCGCAGGGCCGGAGATTCGGATGCGGTTCAACGGCGCCGCGTCGGCTTGACGCGGCGTCGTTTCGGCGCGACTTCTTCGAGCAGCGATTTTGAGTAGTCGACGACGTCTCCCGCGGCGATCGCTGTCTCTGCCTCATCGATCGCATCACGCAGGGCAGCGAGTTTCACGCGTTCCTCGGCTTCCCGTCGCTCGAGAAGCCGCAGGCCATCGCGAAGGACCTCGCTCGCGTTCTGATACCGCCCGGACCGCACGAGTTCTTCGACCAACAGCGCTTGTTGCTCGGTAAGTACGACGTTGCGGGTAGGCATCGGTCGAGTTCCGATCACGTGATGGACTCGCAGTCTAGTGACAATGGCAGATTATGCCAATCGACCTAAAACGCCGCAGTCGGACATCACCGAGGGTGGCGTACATCGCCGTTGACCCTCGCGCACCCCCCCTACACGATGGCCGCTTCATCACGACGGTAGGGGGTTCGATGCAGCGTTGGCGAGGCTTGGTTGCCGTACTCGGTGTGGCGGGGCCGTGCCTCGCGTGGGCCGCTGGTGGCGACGACAGCGTCGCGGAGAACCTGTTGTGGCTTGCGCTGATCCTGATGGCCGCGCGGATGTTCGCGCCGCTCGCCGAGCGCATCGGGTTCCCGGCCGTACTCGGCGAATTGCTGCTCGGAGTCGCACTCGGCAACTTGACGCTCATCGGCTTCGACTACTTCGAAACGGTTCGCGATGATCCGGTCATCACGTTCATCGCGGAACTCGGCGTGATCGTGTTGATGCTGCAGATCGGTCTCGAGACTCGCCTGAAGGAGCTCGTCAAGGTCGGTGGCCGTGCGACTTTGGTCGGCATCGTTGGTATCGCCACACCCTTTTTTCTCGGCGCGATAGTGGTCGGGCCCTGGCTACTGCCTGGACTCGACCGGAACGCGTATCTGTTTCTCGGCGCGACGCTGTCGGCGACCTCGGTCGGTATTACCGGGCGCGTGCTGCGCGATCTCGGGGCGCTGAACACGACCGAAGCACGCATCGTGCTCGGCGCCGCGGTGATCGATGACGTGCTCGGGCTCGTCATTCTCGCCGTAGTCGGCGGTTTGGTGCAGGCCGGCACGATCAGCGTCGCCGCGGCGGCAACTACGATCCTGCACGCAGCACTCTTCCTCGTGGTATCCATCGGCGTCGGCCGGGCCATCGCACCCTACTCGACCCGTTGGCTCGCACGACTCGATCGAAGCCAGAGCATGCTGTTCGCGCAGGTGCTGTCGACCGGTCTCTTCATGGCCTGGCTCGCGCACCTCGCCGGCCTCGCGCCGATCATCGGTGCGTTCGCCGCGGGACTACTTTACGAACCGGTGTTCCTGCGAACATTCGACGCGCCGAAGATCGTTCGCGAAGTCGAAACGCTGCTGCCGACGAACGATTCAGGCGGCGGAGAACCCGTGCGCGACGTGCTCGAGCGCCATCGCAGCCATCAACACGAGCACATGCTCGAACCGATCGGCTATTTCTTCGTGCCGGTGTTCTTCGTGCTGACCGGTATGCAGGTCGACCTGGCGACACTGGCCGATCCGGCACTGGTGCTGATCGCGCTCGGCGTCACTGCGGCGGCCGTGATCGGCAAGCTCGTCGCCGGATTCACCGCCGGTCGCGGGGTCGACAAGTGGGTGGTCGGGTGGGGAATGGTGCCGCGCGGCGAGGTCGGCTTGATCTTCGCGATGGTCGGTGAACGGCTCGGCGTGATGAGTGAAGCGATGTTCTCGGTCATCGTGGTGATGGTGATCGTGACCACGATGATCGTGCCGCCGACACTGACGTTCCTGCTGCGGCGCAAACAACCTGCGTAACGAATCGCGGCGACGGCACGCATGAGTATTCACGACGCCATGGTGTTCCTCGCGATTGCAGGACTCGTCATCCCGGTTGTGCGCCGCTGGCGCCTCAGTCCCGTGCTCGGCTTCCTGCTGATCGGCCTTGCACTCGGTCCGCACGGCCTCGCCCGCTTCGCCAACGAACTGCCCTGGCTGCGTCAGATCCTGATCACCGACATCGAAGGTGTGAGGGCGCTCGCCGAGCTCGGTATCGTGTTTCTGCTCTTCATGATCGGGCTCGAGCTCTCCCTCGATCGACTCTGGTCGCTGCGTCGCCTGGTCTTCGGATTAGGCGGCGCTCAGATCGTGACGACCGCATTCATCATCGGTGTGATCGCCCACGCGTTCGGCAACTCGCCGCAGGCATCGGTGGTGCTCGGGCTGTGTCTCGCACTATCGTCGACTGCAGTGGTCGTGCAGCTCCTCACGGACGAGGGTCGTTTCGGTACGGTGGTCGGGCGCTCGAGCTTCGCGGTGCTGCTCGCTCAGGACCTCGCGGTGGTGCCGATTCTCTTCCTCGTGAGCGCGCTCGGCAGTCGCAGCAATTCGTTGTTCGCTTCCCTCGCGCTCGCCGTCGCGGCAGCAACGCTCACCATCGCGGTCATCCTTCTCGTCGGGCGACGCGTCGTACGCCCCCTCTTCCGGCTCGTTGGCTCGTCGAAGAGTCCCGAGGTATTCCTCGCCGCAACGCTGCTCATCATCCTGGCGAGCGCAACACTTACGCAGAGCGCAGGGCTGACCGCTGCTCTTGGCGCCTTCCTCGCCGGCCTGCTGATCGCCGAAACGGAGTATCGCCACGAGATCGAGGCAAACATCGAACCCTTCAAAGGGCTGCTCATGGGCATGTTCTTTCTTTCGATCGGCATGTACATGGATATCACGGCGATGCTGCACCAGCCGGGCCTGATCCTGATGTCGGTCGCAGGGCTCCTGCTGATCAAGGCGACCCTTATGTACATTCTTGGGCGTCTGTTCGGTCTGTCCCGCGGACAGGCCGTCGAGACCGGCCTGCTGCTCGGCCAGGGTGGTGAGTTCGCTTTCGCCGCGATTGCCCTCGCGGTCGGTCTCGCCGTGGTGCCTGCCGACACCGCGCAGTTCATGCTGCTCGTGGTGACAGCGACACTCTTCGCTACGCCGCCCGTGGCCCGACTCGCCCGGGTACTTGCGGAGCGGCTCGACCGCGCCCGTACAGAAGGGGACGACGCGACCTTCGACGTTGCGCCCGACCTCGCCGACCACGTGGTGATTGCTGGCTACGGCCGCCTCGGCCGGCTCCTCGCGGAGACCCTCGATCGCCAGCAGATCGCGCACATCGCACTCGATCTGGACGTCGATCGTGTGAGCGCACTGCGATCCCGCGGAGCACCGGTATTCCTCGGCGATGCGAGCCGCCTGACGCTGTTGGATAAGGTGCACATCGAAACGGCGCTCGCGCTTGCAGTCACGATGGACGATCCGGACGCAGCGGAGCGCGTGGTGCGCGCCGCGCACGAAGCCCGACCGGAACTTCCAATCCTCGCGCGCGCTCGCGACGACGCTCACGCGGCGCGCCTCACCGCCGCAGGTGCGACGGAGGTCGTTCCCGAAGTACTTGAAGCCGGTCTCCAACTCGCGACGCTGCTGCTGACCGAGGTGGGACTTCACGCCGAGGCCGCGCGCGAAGTCGTGGAGCAACAGCGCAGCGCGAGCCGGGGCAAATTCGGAACGGAGCGCGGATGAAGCGCTGGGGCGCAACCGTCGTCCAGGTCGCGCCGCGCATCAGTCACGCTGAACTACCGCTGAACTACCGCTCAACTACCGCTCAACTACCGGCAACTCGAGCGAGCATGCGCTGCGCAGCGTGATCCTACGCGCGCCGGCTTCGGGCACACGTTCGAACGTGTCGGCGTCGGCGCCAGCGAGCGACACGCGCAGCGACGAACCGGCCGGCAGTTCGAACGCGATCGACCGCAGGCGAACTTCGACCTCGCCGCCGCGAATACGTGAGACGCCTTCCGTCAGCAAGCGCGTCAGACCGTTGGCGTCACTCGCTTCGAGATACGCAAAGAGCGCCGCCTCGTCGCCGTCGATCGCCACGTTGCATCGCAGGATCGGCCCGCCGAACACGTTGAGCGGTTCTTTCAGCGGCACACCAACGAACGAGATCAAACCGCGCGCCTCTTTGCGATCGTTGTAAACGACCGGATGCAGCAGCCCGGCCATCCAGCGATTGTCCGCGCCTGTCGACGCGGCGAAATCGACGTCGAACGCTTCGTAGAGCATTGCCTCACCTGATCGCAGGGTTCTCCCGGACCCGAGCGACAGCAACATCGGCGAGGTCGCCGGCCACGCAGTGCCTTCGCGCCACGACTCGGCGCCGGAAACCCACCAGCGTCGGTGCGGATCCTGCGCGCCGTCGCCTTTCAAGTTGCGGTCGAAGAACGCAACGATGTCCTGGCTCTCCACCGTCCCGCCAGCGTGCGCGCCGAACGGGCTGGCCGACGCGTCGCCTTCGTGGTTCCACGGACCGATCACGGCTTCGGCGATTGGCATCGATGCATCCGCGCGCAACACGGCGTCGCCAGTGGCGCCATCCCACCAGCCACCCCAGATTCCGACGCGCGCCGTCGTGCGCGCGAGCGCTGTTGCATGCGCCGACGGACCCACCGAGGCGGCGGGTACACCGGCGAACGTATCCGCGGGGCTGCGCACGTTCGCCA
>JBGSNQ010000085.1:0-2276 GCA_041739525.1 Pseudomonadales bacterium
GCTCGCCGATCTCTTACTCGTAGACGGCGATCCGATCGCCGACATTCGCGTTCTGCAGGACCACGCGAAGCTGACGGTGATGAAGGACGGTCGCTGGGTTTAGGCCGGGCCGACGCGCGGTCGGCGCCGTTGCGACCGCGCTTTCGTATGCGCAGCCGCGCTGACTCTGAGACGGCGCACCGCCGAAAGTCCGGTATGTGATCCAATCGTGATCACTCATCCGACCGCGGCGCAGAATCTCCGTGAGTCTGGCAACCAGTCTGAAGGTGGCGACATGCACACACCAGCGATCGACTGGCGACGGCGCGGCCCCACACTCGGGCTGGCATTCATGCTACTGATTGGCGCGCCCGCATTCGCTCACTCGCCGCAACCGACACACGGCTGCGCACAACCCGTTCGTCCGCCAGACAAGAACGACGCCGACGTGTGGAATCGCTTCATGGATCAGGTGGACGTGTATCGGGCCTGCATGAGCGCGTTCATTGCCGGGAACAACGAAGCGGCGGATCGTCACCGTGCTGCCGCGAATGCTGCCACCGTGGAGTGGAACACCTTCGTTCACGGCTCATTGAATGTCCCGGAGGACTTTCCCTGGCCGCCTGCCAAGGATTCCAACTAACCGAAACGCGGATCCGCACCGCTACGATTTCGACGGCAGCAGCTGCGACATGAACCGCTCCTGCGCCGCCAGCCGTTCCGGATCCGCCTCGCCGAACGAATCGAGCAGTTCATCGACGCGCTGTTGCGCGGCGTCTTTCATCTCCGGGTGCGGGAACAGATAAAACTGATCGGTCTTGATGCCGTGCACGACGAGGTCGGCAACGTCAGCTGGATCGATGCCGGTATTCATTGCCATGGTCATCATCTCGCTGTGCGCAGCGGCAGCGGCTTGTGCCGTCTTTTCCTTGACGTCGAACTGCTCGGGCCTCGTCCGCTCGCTCTCGAGAATGCGCGTACGCACCATGCCCGGACACAGTACCGAAACGCCGATGCCGTGCGGCGCCATGTCTTTGCGCAGCGCTTCGCTCATGCCGACAACCGCGAATTTACTGGTGTTGTAGATGCCCAGACCGGGCGAAGTGGTCACGCCCGCCATCGACGCAGTGTTGACGACGTGGCCGCCCTCGCCGTGCTTCTGCATGCGAGAGAGAAACGTCTGCAGGCCGTTGATGACGCCGCCTACGTTCACGCCCATTACCCAGTCCCAGTCTGCGTAAGTGACGGAATCGAGCGCGCCTCCCCGATAGACGCCGGCGTTGTTGCACAGCACGTGCACGTTGCCGAGTTCGGCCGTTACCTTGCGCGCGACCGCCTCGTACTGGGCGCGATCGGTGACGTCGAGCTGCACCGCGAGCACACGCGCATTGCTGCCGGACAACGCCGCCTTCGCCTTTGCCAGCGCCTCGGCATCGACGTCGGCGATGACCACGTTCATGCCTTCATTCAGAAACGCCTGCGCCATCGCGAATCCGATGCCGCTCGCGCCGCCGGTGATGAACGCATTCTTGCCTGTCAGTTCCTTCACGCCTGCTCTCCTAACATGACCGGGTCACTTGACCGAAATGCCGCCGTCTACGGCAACCACCTGTCCGGTGATCATCCGCGCTTTGTCGGAGGCGTAGAACACCGCGAGGTTACCGATGTCTTCCGGCGTTTGCTCGCCACCCAGCGGCGTCTGCGCCGCCACCATCGCTTCGAACACCTGCCGCTCCGTCATGTTCGCAAACTCGGGCGTGCGCGCTCTGATACGCGCAGCGAGCATTTCCCAAGCGCGCGTCCACAAGAGCCCAGGACAAATGCAGTTCACGCGGATGCGCCGCGGCGCGAGTTCAATCGCAAGCGTGCGGGTGAGATGAACGACACCCGCTTTCGCCGCACCGTAGGCCGGCAGTTGCGGCGTCGGCCCGAGCGCCGCAATCGACGCGATATTCACGATGCTGCCGCCCTGCCCGATGTGCGGCGCCACCGCCGCCGCAGATGAGAATGCCGTGCGCAGGTTCGACACGAGTTGTGCATCCCACGCGGCATCGCCCATCGCCAACAACGACTCGGCTTGCGCCGCCTCTTCGAATGCAAGCACCGGGCCGCCGATGCCTGCGTTGTTCACCAGCACGTCGATGCGCCCATGCAACGCGAGCACGTGCTCGGCGGCTTGCGCCATCGATCGCTGATCCGCAGCGTCCGCAACCACTCCCGAGACTCTGCTGCCGATGCTCGACGCGGTCTCGTCGATCGGCGAGCCCTCGAGATCGGTGACCACCACCTTTGCGCCC
>JBGSNQ010000169.1:0-115227 GCA_041739525.1 Pseudomonadales bacterium
CGTGCGCGCCGCCGTCGTCGTGCACCAGCGACGCCGTGTACTGCGCCGTCATACCGTCGATCTCGTCGCGCGTCTTCTGGGGCAACGCGTCGTACGCCGCGTGCATGTCGGCGAACAGCGTATCGCCGCCCTGCCTCGGCAGTGCAACTGCATAAAGCAATGTCAGGCTGGGCGGTTCGGGCAGATAGCTCGAGTCCGTGTGCCAGATACCGCCGAAGTTCGATTCGTCTTCGGGTTCTTTGACGATCGGCACCACGTACGGGTCGTCCGGCAACGATTCCGCGAACGGGTATACCTCTCTATCGCCCAGCCGCGCAGCGAACGCGCTCAGCGCGGCCGGATCGAGTTGTTGGTCGCGCAGCGCGAGTACGTGATATTCGAGCAGCGCAGCGCAAATTTCAGCGAGCTGTGCAGCGTCGATGCTTCGAACGTCGAGATCGCTGACGTCCGCGCCCAGTGCGCCCTCCATCGCGCGTATCAGCACGGCACGTCACCGGCAACGGTGATGCGATGCATGCGCCGATGTTGCGGGAAGAAATCGTTCACCGGTTTGTGCTGCGTGGCGCGGTTGTCCCACATCACCAGCGTTTCGGGTTCCCAGCTGAGCCGTACGGTGAATTCGTCCGTGGTCACGTGACGGAACAGCAGTTCGAGAACCGCGCGACTCTCTGCGGCCGTCAGTTCGTTGATTCGAACCGTGAACAACGAATTCACGTAGATCGCCTTGCGGCCCGTCTCAGGATGCGTGCGAACAACCGGGTGCGACACCGGTGGATTGGCCGCAAGAGCGCCCGCCAAGCGCTCGTAGCCGCCGGGCTCCGCAAGACTCTCCTTGAAGCCGTGCGCGAAATCGTGCGTGGCGGTCAATCCGTTCAGGAAGCTCTGCATCGACGGCGACAGCGCGTCGTAAGCGGCGGTCATACCGGCGAACAGCGTATCGCCGCCGAACGGCGGAATCACTTTGCCATGCAGCATCGTCAGCATCGGCGGCGCCGGCCTGAACGTCATGTCGGTATGCCACATTTCGATCTTCGACGGCTTCTCTTTCGTGCTCTCGAGAATCTGCACGTCGGCCGTGCCGTCGACCATTTCGTACGCCGGATGACCTTCGATCGGCCCGAACCGCACGGCAAACGCACGCTGCTGCTGCGGCGTCATTCGTTGGTCGCGAAAGAACAGCACCTGATGTTCGAGCAGCGCCGCGCGAATCGATTCGAACAACGCATTCGAGGCGATCGCGTCCGCTACCTGAACTTCGTGCACGAACGCGCCGAGCGCGCCGGCGGCTTTTTCCAATCGCATCGACTTAGCGCGCCACTTTACCGGTTCTGGATCTCTTTCAGACCCGCTTCGAACCTTTTGCGGATGACGTCGGCTGCGTCGGATTGCGACTTGATGGCCATCTCGGCGAGCTCACGCATGTTCGAAAGGGCCTTCTCGAACGCCCTCTGGCCATGCTCGATCTGCTTTTGCGCCATCTCGCCGGGCGGTGTCTTCACCGTCTCGCTCACCGACGCCTGCCACGCTTCGAATGCTTCGCGCATCAACTCGGTTTGTCGCGTCATCAGATTCTGCCAACCCTGCAGTGCCGTCTGATTCGCTTCCTGCAGCGCCTTGATGTTCTCGCGTTGGCCTTCCATCAGTTTGCTGACGTCCACGCCCGGAATTTGAAACTGCTTGAACAGTTCGCCGACGTCGAAATTCGGCCACGTATTCTTCGATTCCTGATCAGCCATGTTGCCCTTCCTCTGTCTGTCACCCGCGGTCGAGTCTATATTCAGCCCCGATCCGAAGACAGCAACGATCCATGACCACCGTATCCACGACCGCTGCAGAGGGCGCGATTCATTTTCGCTATACCCTCGACGTACCGAGCAGCGCCGACGCGATCGTCACCGGGCAATTCACTCAGCTCGCAGCCTGGCGCACGATCCTGCGGCAACTCGATCTGGTGGGCCGCGATCCGCACCGTTACGACGGCTTCGCATACGGCAATCTCAGCGTTCGCGACGAAGCGGACCCGCGGCGCTTTTATGTCACCGCGAGCCAGACCGGTGGCGACGCGGACTTCGATTACACAAAGCTGGTGCGCATCGACCGTTGGAACGCCGGGCGTTTCGACGTGTGCGCCACGGGCGTGGCGCCGCCGTCATCGGAGAGCATCACGCACGGCATGGTGTATGCCGCCGACCCGACCATCGCGTGGGTGATGCACGTGCACACGCCGATCATCTGGCGGAAAGCACGGCAGTTGGGATTACCCGTGACGACGCAAGACATTGCGTACGGCTCGCCTGCCATGGCAAATGCCGTGTCGGCGCTGCTGGGCCAACACGGCAGCCGACCACTGGCGTTCGCGACCCTGGGTCACGAAGACGGCGTATTCGTCTGCGGCGCAACCGCGCACGAAACCGGCACATCGCTCGTTCGCATTCTGGCGACTGCACTCGGCAGTTCACGAAGCGGTGCACGATGAGCAGCGTCGCGCCCGAGCCCATCCGTTGGGTCAACGAGCGTCTGGAACTGCTCGACCAGACGCAACTGCCGGAACACGTGGTGTTCGAACTGCAGACATCGCTCGAGACGGTCTACATGGCCATCCGACAGCTGAAGGTGCGCGGCGCACCGGCCATCGGCATCGCCGCCGCCTATGGACTAGTCGTTGCGATGCAGCCGCATCGCCTCGACGGCGGTGAGGCTTTCTACAACGCGTTGCAGTCCGCCGCAGATCGCCTGCGTACGGCCCGGCCGACGGCGGTAAATCTCGCGTGGGCCGTGGATCGCATCGTCCGCGCTGCCCAACCAGCGGGCGATGGCGCGGCGCGTTACCGCCTAATCAAGACCGCCGCCGAAGAAATTCACGAACAGGATCGCCGCATGTGCCGTGCGATCGGACGCGCGGGACAACACCTCATCAAACCCGGTGCCGGAATACTGACGCACTGCAACGCCGGCGCACTGGCGGTGTCGGAACTCGGCACGGCGACCGCGCCGATGTATCTGGCGCACGCTGCAGGCATTCCGTTTCGCGTGTACGCGGGCGAAACCCGACCGCTGTTGCAGGGTAGCCGCCTCACCGCCTGGGAACTGCAGCAAGCCGGCATCGACGTTACGCTGATCTGCGACACGATGGTGGCGCGAATGATGGCCGAAGGGGCAATCGACAGGGTGCTAGTCGGCACCGATCGAGTGACTCGCAACGGCGACGTCGTGAACAAGATCGGCACCTCGGGCATCGCGATACTGGCGCGCCACTTCGGCATTCCGTTCTATGTCGCATGCCCGTCTTCGACATTCGACCCGGCCACGCCCGACGGTGCTTCGGTCGTGATCGAAGAGCGCGATCCCGACGAAGTGCGCCGCGTACTCGGCCGCGCTGTAGCGCCGGTCGACGTGAAGGTACGCAATCCGGCATTCGACGTGACGCCACACGATCTCGTTGCCGGCTTCATCACCGATACGGGCTTGCTTGGTCCGCCTTTCGACCAAACGTTGCAACGGCTCGCTGCAACTGACGAGGCCACAAAGGTGCAGCGAACGTGAGTCGCTATCGGCCCCCGCGAGCGAAATCCACTTCGCTCATCACGCCGACAGGCCAGCGCCGGCTGACCGACGAGCTGCAGCATTTGTGGAAAGTGAAGCGCCCGGAGGTGACGCGTAAGGTCGCAGAGGCGGCCGCACAAGGCGACCGATCGGAGAACGCCGAGTACATTTACGGCAAGAAGCAGCTGCGCGAGATCGACTCGCGGATCCAGTTCCTGTCGAAGCGCCTCGACGAACTCGTTGTGGTCGACCGGATTCCGCCCGATCGATCGCGCGTGTTCTTCGGCGCCTGGGTAACGCTCGAAGACGACGACGGAGCAACGCACCGCTACCGCATCGTCGGCCCTGACGAATTCGATCGTGAGCCCGGCTACATCAGCGTCGACTCACCCGTGGCGAAAGCGCTTTTGAAAAAGTCGCGCGGCGACGACGTCGAAGTGAAGCGGCCCGACGGTGCGGTGTACGTCCATATTGTGGAGATCGAATACGATGCACCCGATTGAGATCAACGCGCTCGACCACGTAGTGCTGCGAGTAAGCGATCTGGATGCGGCGCTTGCCTTCTACCGCGACGCACTGGGACTCACCATCGAACGACGCCTAGACATCGGCCTGGTGCAGCTGCGCGCCGGTGCGTCGCTCATCGATCTCGTGCCAGTGTCGAGTCCGCTCGGTCAGCTGGGCGGCGCGGGGCCGGGAATCGACGCGCGCAACATGGACCACTTCGCACTGGAACTCGGCCGTTTCGACGCTGATGCGATCGCGGCGCATCTCACCGCTCACGGCATCGAACACGGCGCGCCCTCGCAACGTTACGGAGCCAAGGGCACCGGACCCTCGATTTACATCAAAGATCCCGACGGAAACACGGTCGAACTGAAGGGACCCGCGACGGAATAGCGCGCCCGGGGCGTAGGAAGATGTAGGAAACACACCAGGAGATTTCCGATGGTCACGAAGGATCGACGATTCAGATACGGCGCCGGCGGCTTGTTGCTGGCCGGCTTCATTGCGACGACGGCGTTGGCTGCCGACGCACCCGCTACTACCCAACCTCCGCAATCGGACTGTAAGCCGGGCCATCGCGGCGACATGGATCTGAGCAAGATGGACGAGCGTGGGGCGAAAGTGTTCGCGTCGGTCGATGCGGACGGCGACGGAAAGATCACGCAGACCGAGTTCCTCGCGGCCAAACCGCCGCATGGCGGGCCGGGCGGATCGGGTGGTCCGGGACCCGGCATGCACGGGCCACGCATGGCTATGGGTCCGGGTATGGGTAAGGGGCATCACGGCGGCCCTGACGGCGGTCCTACGGCGCAAGAACGCGAAGCCTTCCAGGCCGATCTCTTCAAGGCGCTCGATGCTGACCACAACGGTCAGCTGTCTCAAGCCGAATTCGCGAAAGCGTGGGAAACCGCGCAGACGATGATGAAGACGCAGATGTTCAAGAAGCTCGACCAGAACGGCGACGGCGTGCTGACGAAGGACGAGTTTCCGGGCTTCGCCGCGAAGATGAAGGCGATGGATACCAACGGCGACGGCACGGTGACACGCGACGAAATGAAGGCAGCACGCGCAGCTTCCCCAACGCCCTCGAAAACTCCCTCGACACCACCGCCCAATTGAGGCCGTCGATTGCCGAACCCCACCGACGAGGAACTCATGGCGCAGGTGCAGCGCCGCGATCGGGAGGCGTTCACACGCCTCCTCGATCGACACCTCGCGGGGTTGCAGAAGTTCCTGATCCGCATGACCGGCAATGGTGCCGATGCAGACGAAGTGGCACAGGAAGCCTTTCTACGCATCTGGACGCGGGCCGACAGCTGGCAAAACGATCGCGTGAGGTTCACGACATGGTTGTTTCGAATCGCGCGCAATCTGGCGATAGACCGGCATCGCAGAAGACGGGAGACGAATCATGAGGATCTGGAGCAGATCGTCGACGAAGCGCCGGACACTGCGCACACGATCGATGCCGAGCGACGCCGCAAAATGATGCAGAACGCCATCGCGCAATTGCCCGAGCGCCAGCGCACCGCGCTGGTGTTGTGCCATTTCGATGGAATGTCCAACCCTGATGCAGCCGCAGTGCTGGACGTCAGCGTGGACGCGCTCGAGTCGCTGCTCTCGCGCGCCCGACGTTCGCTGAAAACCGCGTTGCGCCCGCTGATTGAAACTCGAGAGACGCAGCCATGCACGACAAGCCGATGACCCTCGAAGAGCTCGAGCTACTGCTCGATCGCCATGGCGCGGACCTTTCACGATGGCCGACGCACTCGGCCACGGCGGCGAAACGTCTGATCGCCGATTCGAACGCTGCCCGGGGGCTGCTGGCCGAGTCCAGCGCCTTAGATGAGCTGTTGGACGACGCGCTTCCGGCGGCCACGCTGTCGACCGGCGCGGTGCGCAGCAGCATTCTCGCGGCGGTTGCGGAAGACGCGGCAGCGCCGAGCATGTTCGGGTGGCTGAAGTTCGGTCCGCGCCTGTTGCGACCGGTGGCGGTTGCCGCCGCGATCATCCCGTTGGCGCTGGGCTTTGCGATAGGCGTGGATTACGGCTCCGGCGGAGTGAACGAGGATCTCGCATCCGACGTCAGCCTGCTCGCCTTTGCCGACTACGAGGCGTACTCGGATGCGAACTAACAAGTGGCTGATCGGCGGATTGGTGCTGTCCCTGATTTTGAATCTGTTGCTGGTCGGCTTCGTTGCGGGCCGCGCGTCCGGGTTCGGCCCACCCGGATGGGGGCCCGACCCAACGGCCGGCTTCTTCCGTTTGCTCGGATTTCTTTCGGACGATCGCCGTGCGGCCATCGCGCCCGAACTTCGCAAACACAAGGACGAGTTGTGGCCGGTGTTGCGCAGGATGCGCGGCGAACAACGCGAGGTTTTCGAAACCCTGACCGCTGACCCGTTCGATCCCGCAGCCCTCGAAGCGGCACTCGCCGACCTGCGCACGAATCTCAGCGCGGCACAGGTTGCCAGCCACCACGCATTCGTCGAAATGGCGAAATCGCTGACGCAGGACGAGCGCGAGTCGCTAGCGCATGCGATGCGTCGCCCGCCTCGTCCCGGCATGGACGGCTCAGAACGGCGGCAACACCCGCCGTTCGGGATGCATCCCAGGAGCAGCGGGGACCAACCCCCTCAAGAAGACCGTTAGCGACGGCGCAACCGTGCGAATCGGCTTCGAGCCGGGCGCCTCGAGCACCACTTCACCAGTGGCGTTGTCCACCGAAAGGAATAGTTCCGAATCGGGTTCGGTGCACGCGAAAAACACCGTAAACGGCGCGCGTACCCCGCGCTTGGCGAGCGCGTGGCCGATCAGATTCTCGACCAACCGCTCTGCATCGGCCGGATTCCACAGCAGTATCAGGCTCACGTGGCCTTCCTGCGCGGTCGCTTCGAGGCCGCCCGACCAATATCTGCCGTAGTAGGCCTTGATGTCGTCGTGAATCGTGGTCTCGAGCGCGCGCTCGAGGCCGGCGAAGTCATCCGCAAATGCACGCCGCAGCGGCCGCCACGACACACATCTTTCATCGTCGCCCGCAGTGAACGGTTCGCCCGTTTCGCACGGCGAACGCCATTGCGGATCAAACGGATCGACCAGCTCCGGATACTGCTGTACGTAACGTTCGACGAATGCGTCGAGTTCGCTGGCGACGTCCGTCATGCCTGTTTCCAAGTAGCACCGCCGGGTGGATTGTCGTTAAATGCGCGGGCCATGAAATCCCTGACTCTGAACCCGATCCATCACGTCGAAGGAGTGGTGAAGCTGCCTGGCTCGAAGAGCATTTCGAACCGGGTTTTGCTGCTTGCCGCGCTGGCCGAGGGTACCACGCGCATCACCAATCTCCTCGACAGCGACGACACGCGCTACATGCTCGATGCGCTGGTTGCGCTTGACGTCGGCGTCAGTCGCAACGGCGATGTAGCGGAAGTGATCGGCAAAGGTGGCCCGCTGGTCACCGAGGACGTCGAACGCGAGCTGTATCTCGGCATGGCGGGCACAGCATATCGGCCGCTAACGGCTGCACTATGTCTCGGTCGCGGTACATTCAGGCTGATGGGCAGCGAGCGCATGACCGAGCGTCCGATCGCAGACCTGGTAGACGGGCTGCGCCATCTCGGCGCCCGTATCGAGTACATCGCTCGTGACGGGTTTCCCCCGTTGCGCGTGCATGGAACAGGACTACGCGGCGGCAACGTGCGCATGCGCGGCAACGTGTCGAGCCAGTTCCTGACGTCGTTGATGATGGCCGCGCCGCTGGCGGACGCTCCGGTCACGGTGACGATCGAGGGCGAGCAGGTATCGAAACCCTACCTCGACATCACGCTGAATCTGATGCAACGCTTCGGCGTTCGCGCCAGCCACGATCAGTATCGGCGCTTCGATATTCCAATCGGCCGCTACCGGTCGCCGGGATCGATCCTCGTAGAAGGCGATGCCTCTTCGGCAACGTATTTCCTAGCCGCCGCCGCGATTCGTGGCGGGCCGGTGCGCGTGCAAGGCATCGGCCGCGACAGCGCCCAAGGCGACATCGGTTTCATCGACGTATTGCGCGCGATGGGCGCGAAGGTGCACGTCGACGACGACTTCGTGGAAGTGAGTGCCGCCCGCCTGCGCGGCATAAACCTCGATCTGAATGCGATTCCCGACGCCGCGATGACGGTTGCCGTGCTGGCGTTGTTCGCCGACGGCACCACGCGAATCCGCAACATCGCAAACTGGCGCGTGAAGGAAACCGATCGTCTGGCCGCCATGGCCACCGAACTGCGGAAACTCGGGGCGGACGTCGCCGAAGGCAACGACAGTATCGAAGTGACGCCGCCGAAGCGCTTTGAGCCCGCGCAGATCGAAACGTATGGCGACCATCGCATCGCCATGTGTTTTTCGCTGGCCGCGCTCGGTGGTGTACCGGTCACCATTCTCGATCCGGAATGTGTTGCCAAAACGTTCCCGGACTACTTCGACGTGTTCGCGTCGATCTGCCATGACCACTGAGGCGCGCAACACACCACGCCTCGATGCCGCGCGACGCGAGTTGCTGGCGAAGACGCCGAAGTGTCGTGAAATCGCAACCTCGCGCGCCGAAATTCTCAACTCCGGTCTCGCTGCCAATCTCGAGATGCCACACCCGATCTTCATCGACAGCGGCCGCGGCTCGCGCGTCTTCGACGCCGACGGCAACAGCTACATCGATACTTCGGTCGGCTTCGGGTTGCACGTACTGGGGCACCGGCATCCGGCGATTCACGATGCAATCGTCGCGCGCGCCGACAAAGGCTGGATGTTCGGCATCCACACTACGTCGCAGATGGATCTGGCGGCGCTCTTTCACGAGGCGAGTCCCTGCGCGGAACGCGTGGTGTTCTGCAATACGGGCACCGAAGCAACGTTCTACGCGATGCGCGCGGCGCGCGGATTCACCGGACGCGAGAAGATCGCGGTGTTCGACGGCTGTTATCACGGCGCGCACGACTACGGCATGCTCGTTGCCGATCCGTCGAGTCCGCCCGAAGCGTTGCGCACCTTGCCGATGGGGCGCGGCGTCCCAAAGGCCATCGGCGATCTGATGATGATGTTGCCGTATCGGCACGCAGCCGCATTCGATCTGATCCGCAGGCACAAGGACGAACTCGCCGGAGTGATGGTCGAAGGGGTGCAGAGTTCGAATCCGCAATCGGGCGCCGGAGAGTTCCTGCGCGAACTGGCCACCGTGTGCCGTGCATCCGGCGTGCTGTTCATGATCGATGAAGTGATCACCGGCTTCCGACTGACGTACGAAGGGGCGCAGGGGCTGTTCGGCGTGGTACCCGACCTCGCAACCTACGGCAAGGCCCTCGGCGGCGGCATGCCGATCGGCGCCATCGCCGGACGCGCCGACGTGATGGACGTGTTCACCGGTCTCGGCGCACAACGCGGCATCTTCTCGGGCGGCACGTTCTCCGGAAATCCGATGACCATGGCGGCGGGTGCAGCCGCGGTCGGCTACATGAAGGCGCACCCGGAAATTTATCCCTACATGAACGGCGAAGGCGACCGGCTTACGCGCGCCTTCAACACGTTCTGCAGCGACCGGCAATGGCCGGTGCAGATGAAGAACGTCGGATCGATGTTCCACATCTACTTCCAGCGCGAGCCGCTCGAGAGCGTGCGCGATATCCGTCCGCGCCACCCGGCCGCGGAGAAAGCGTTCTACCTGCACGCGCTCAATCGCGGCGTGCTCGTGCCGGGAACGCAGCGTGCGTTTCTCTCTGCCGCTCACTCCCGGGAAGACGTCGATACGCTGATCGACGTGTTCACCTCATCGCTGACCGACGTCGAAGCCGACGGACTTTTCGCGGCTCGATAGGTCGAGCGCTTCATTGCGGATGCGCCTTACGGCGGTGGCGATTCCGTCACGCTCGCCGCCAAGCGGAACCGCGGTTTAGGTGCTTCGATCACTTCGACCTTACGTTCGATGCGTGCCTCGAGAGCCGCCAGGAACGCCGACCACGATGCCGCGAATTCCGGATCGGTGGGTGACGCACCGGTGATCAGCCGGGTCAGCTGCGGGAACGCGAACGGACACAACGAAAGCACAGTGAATGCGAGTTCGAGGTGCGACGCGTCGAGTCCATTCGGGTGGCGGTCCGTCCGACGAGCCCCTTCCGGGGTTTCCAATACACCGCGCCGGTCGTCTCCGGCCAGCGCCTCCCACATCAGCAAACGGATCCATTCGGGCCGATCGGAGACGGCGGCATATCGGTCAGCCAGAGAGGTCGGCGGCGGGTCGGACCGCGTCAATCCGAGCTGGTCGCCGAGCACGGCGGCGAACAACCCGTCCTTGCTCGCGAAGTAGTGGTACAGCATCCGCTTGTTCACGCCGGCCGCCGCGGCAATGGTGTCGATCCGCGCTCCCGCGGGGCCGACGGCAGCAAACTCCGCAACCGCCGCGTCGAGGATGGCGCGTCGCGTTCGATCCGGGTTGCGCGTCTTAGTAACCATACGGTTACCATTATGTAACCGAGCGGTGAAAAAGTCTACGGCTTAGGTGCAGGATCAGTAGCACCGCGTCGGTGCGGGGCGCTGGCGGCATTTGACGAATAGTTCTGCTATAAAGGCGCGCGCTTTTTGTACGTGCTGGAAGGGACCCTGCCGATGCCGAATCCGCTTACCCGCTTTTCGCTGCTGTTGATGACCATCAGTCTGCTGCTGGCGGGTAACGCCCAGGCCGCGAAGCAATCGCTGGATGCCAACGTCCAGTCCGCCCTGGCCAACTTCAAGGCCAAGATCCCTCTGGCGCCCCAGCTGATCGAGAAATCGGTCGGCATTCTGGTATTTCCCAAGGTCTACAAGGCCGGCCTCATCTTCGGCGGCGGAATCGGCGACGGCGCGTTGCTGGTAGGCGGCGAAACCGTGCAGTACTACCGCACCACCTCGCTGTCGTACGGCTTCCAGGTAGGCGTGCAATGGCGGACCGAAATCGTGATGTTCATGTCGCAGGAGGCGCTCGATAAGTTTCGCGCCGGCAACGGCTGGCAGGCCGGCATCGATGGCAGCATCGCGGTGATCACCTTCGGGGTCGGCAACAGCATCGACACCGACAACATCCAGGAACCCATCATCGGGTTCATCTTCGACGACAAGGGTCTGATGTTTGATCTGTCCCTGAAGGGCAGCAAGTACTGGAAGGTCGAAGAGCACTCGACGTCTAACTGAGCCGCTCCGACAACTGGTAGAGGTGCGCCAGACGATGGTGCTCCGCCACGCCGGTGACCGGTCGGGACGCAATCAGAAACGCTTCGATTCCCACCGCCCGCGGGCCGAAGTAGTCGCACTCAGGGTTATCTCCCACGAACACCACATCGCTGACCGAGGCACCGATCGCGTCGAGGTGCGCCAGATAGATGCTCGGATGCGGCTTGCGGAATCCGTGACCGACCGACCCCTTGCAAAAAAGCGAATCGGTCACCTGCTGAAACGAATCGCGCATGTTCAGCCGCTCGATCAACCCGACCACCATCGGCTCGTGATGCGTGTTGCTGAGCACCGACTTAGATCCCGGCAATGCGTCGAGCCAGTTCGTCAGGTTCGTAAGCCCCTGAACGTTCTCGGTCCAGTCGCGAAGATAGGCGTCGATGAACTCATCGAGTCGCCCGTTGGAGAGCGTCACACCCAGTTCTTCGAACAGCAACCGAGTCGCGTCGTGCATGCTGAATTCACGCAACGTGGCGCTCGCTGACGTCTCCAGCGCGGCGAAACACTCGGTAAAACGCTCGGTAAGCACTTCCGCCGTCGGCTCGACGCCGAACGCCGATAGCGCGTCGAGCGCGCGCGTTACCGGATTGCCGTGCACCCCTTCGCGATACGTCACCAGCGTTCCGAAGAAGTCGAAGATGAAGTGCACCGGGGCCTTCAGCGAAACAGCCCGGAACGGCTGCGCTCGAGATCGAGCAGCCAGCGCTTCGTATCTAGCCCCCCACCGAATCCGGTGAGCGAGCCATCGCTTCCGATGACGCGGTGGCAAGGGATGATGATGGGAATCGGGTTTGCGCCGTTCGCCGCACCGACGGCGCGCAGCGCCTTCGCATGATCGATACGCTCCGCGATGTCGAGATAGGTGCAGGTGGTGCCGTACGGAATCGTCGTCAATGCATGCCATACCGCGCGCTGAAAATCTGTTCCGTCGGGTGCCAACGGCACATCGAAGGTGCGCCGCTCGCCGTCGAAATACTCCTGCAGCTGCCGCTTTACGCGTGCGAACGGCTCATCGAGCCGCTCCCAGTCTGCCTCTTCGCTGCGCGCCTTGTCGCCGCGCGAGAAGCCGATCACCTTCAGCGCATGACGACTGCCCGCAAGCAACAAGGGGCCGATCGGGCTGTCCATATAGCTGTAGTACATCGTCGTTTGGGCTTCCCCGTTGACTGATTCCGCTGTTGAACGAGTCAAAGGCTCTATAATTTCCGCCATCTTACCTGCCCGGCGCAGTTTGATCGTGGCTCCGCACTCGACCGATATCGACGAGACACTCGATCGCGCGGCGGCAGCGTACGACATACCTCGTACGCTGGTCAGCCGGTTCGACCTGCACGAAACGTGGGCGCGGCCGGAACGGCATACGCGGCTCACCGCCGTGTATCTGATCGAACGCGACGCAGTGCTTGCGTTCGTTACCGATAGGCCGCTCGACATGCCCACACCCAATCATTTCCACGCTACCGCGAAGCGCTGCCGCGCCGCGGTGTTCTCGTTGCAGCAACCGCTGCGGCTCGCGCCGATAACTGTAGAAAAGCCCTGGGGACACGAGGTCTGGTACACCGGCATCGAAGCGCGCGGCACCAGCAGCGTCACCGACGGGCGCTTCACCACGCCGCTGTCGTGGGTATTGGCGAGCGCGCCCCAACACCTGTGCGGCGCCGCCTCGATCATGCTGCTCAAAGTTCTCGACCCGGCACCGCAGCCCGTGCTCGGCGACCTGTACTTCGAACTGCACGAAACCAAGCACGAAGTTTATGTCGTCACACACGTCGATCGGCACGCATGGCCCGACGGATGCGGCGCGATCCGGTTCGGTATGAACGCCGCGCGGCGCGCCATGTATGCCGACGACAACCGGTTTCGCGCGGCCTACCTGCAGGCCGTACGCGACTACGAGACGGTCCGGCGCACCATCGACGATTTGTTGGACGAGAAGCGCGACACAGCCGGTATGGCGCACGACGCCGTGGCCCCGCTCGAGCTGACGCAGCGATGGCTCGACGAACTCGACCCGCATCTCATCGACGACGAACGCAGGCGCCGCGACGCCATGAACTCATTCACGCAGATGCGCCCGTTGAGCGAAGGCGATATCGTGGAACTGCCGCGTCGATTTCCGCACGCGCTGCAACACGGAGTCCGGGTCATCGAGCTGCAGACACCCACGTACGAGCGCCGCATTCTGTCATTCGCGCAAAAGGTGTTGACGCAGGACCACTGGGACACCGAGACCGCGGTTGCCGACATGCGCCTCGACATTCCACCACTCGTCGAGCCGCGCATTCTGGTGCAGGAGCCCGACTGCACCATCGAACGTATCGTCGAGTTCGAAGAGTTCAGCGCCCGACGCATCCGACTTGCGCCCGCCGCGCGGCTGACGTTGTCGAAGCTCTCGCCGTATACGCTGTGCATCGCGATCAGCGGCGAGGTCACGCTGGGCGACACGACACTCGTGGGCGATTCGGCGTGTCTGGTGCCGCACTCCGCTACGAGTCGCACCCTGGTCAACACCGGCGACGAGGATGCCGTATGTCTGTTGTCGGGACCGAGCCTGTGAGCGCGAATCCCGATGTGAAGGATGCGCCGGCGCCGAGCCGCCGCAGCCTGCGCGTCATCCGCACCGCCGTTTTCGTCGTTCTGTACTTCGCCGTTCTGGTCTATCCGATCCTGCGCCTGCTTGGCCTGCTGTTTCCGGCGTGGACACCAGGCACGATCGAACTGCTGGCGATCATCGTCGGCCCGATGCTGGGACGAATCGTTTACGAACGCCATCCGACACCTGCCACTCGGGCACTGGCGGCAGCTGCACTTACCTGGCTCGGCGTCTGCTTTCAGCTCTTCGCGTTGCTACTGCCGTTCGAACTGATCAACGCCGTCGTGTCGTTTCCGCCGCAGCCGGCCGGTATGGTCATCGCGGCAGTAATCGTCACGCTCAGCGTCGTGGGCTTCATCAACACGCAAATCATGCACGTCGAGCACGTGCGCATCCCCGGCCCAACGAGCGTCACCGGCCGCACGCTCGTGCAGATCAGCGACGTACACATCGGCTCGCGGAGTCCGCGTCTGCTTGACCGCATCGTTACGCGCGTGAACGCATTGAAGCCGGATTATGTGCTGATCACCGGAGACCTGATCGATTTCGCCGGTATTTCGCGTACAGATCTTGCACCGCTCGGCACGTTCAACGCGCCTGCGCTGTTCGCAATCGGCAATCACGAACGCTATGTAGACCTCACTGCCATCGACGAGCGTATGCGCTCGCTCGGTGCAATCGTGCTACGCAACCAGGCGGTGACGCTGGGGCCGTTTCAGTTCATCGGCATCGACGACGTCGACAGAGCCGCGGACATTCCCGCGCCGCTCAGCCGCATCGAACTGTCGCGCGATCACTATGGTGTGTTGTTGTATCACCGGCCCGACGGGTTCGATGCATCGGCCGAGCGAGGCATCCCGTTGATGCTCGCGGGCCACACGCATGCCGGTCAGATCATTCCGTTCAACTTCATCGTGAAGCGCATCTATCCGCGCATACACGGGCTGTACGAGAAAGGCGCTTCGCGGCTATACGTTTCGCCCGGCACGGGTACCTGGGGGCCGGTGTTGCGCATCGGCTCGCGTTCGGAAATCACGCTGATCGAGTTCGTCTGAACTCGCTACTTACTCGCCGCGCAGCGCAACCGTTATCGGCAAACGCGCGGCACGCAAGGCGGGAAACAAACCGCCGAAGAAGCCGAGTATCACGGCCCAGATGAGCCCCTGAGTCATCAGCTTCGGCGTTACCGCAAAGTCGAACGCAACCTGTGAGAACGACGAACTGTTCAGCGTCGACACCGTCAGGCCGTTGAAGATCAGATACGAAAGCCACGCACCGAGAATGCCGCCCAGCAACGCAAGCAACAGCGCCTCGATCAATACCGAGATCAGCACAGGAGTGGCGCCGAAACCGATCGCTCTCAACGTGGCGATTTCGACTGTTCGCGACGATACCGCGCTGTACATGGTGTTCAACGCCGCGAAGATCGCACCCACGGCCATGATCACGCCGACGAGATAGCCGAAGCCGGTGATGATCGACGAGAGGCGCTTCGATTGATCGCCATAGAAGTCCTGTTCGGTCCGGATCTGCAGGTCGAGTCGCGGATCTTTTGCAATGCGCTCCGCGATCGCGCCGACGACCGACGGATCGGCGACGGTCAGGCGCATCGTGCTGACGCCGCCACCTCGCCGGAAAGCGGCTTGCACCACCTTGACGTCGCCCCACACTTCCGACTCGTTCACATCGCCGTTCGCTTCGAAAATTCCGACGATCTTCCAGTCGCTATCGCGAAAACGCACCGTCGCACCGAGATCGATTCCTGCGAACTCCTCGGCCGCCCGCCGGCCGGCGATGACCTCGCCTTTTCCGGGCTCGAAGGTTCGCCCCTCAGTGATCTTCACTTCGGGCCGCACCACGAATGCAGTCTGGTCGACGCCGCGTACGACGAGGTTCGCCGGCGTGCCGCTGCGCCGCTTCGGTACATCCGCGATGGTGTACAACTCGCCGCTTGCCGCGACGACACCTTCCATCTGCGACACGATGTTGACCGACTCCCTGTCCATACCGCCCGACAGTTCACCTCCGGCACCGCCGCGCAGCACGATTGCTCTGTTGGGCGCCGCGGTCGATTCAAGCGCCGCACGAAATCCCACCGCCATCGCAAGAAGCGAGATGAGCACAGCGACCACGCCCGCGATGCCGACGACGATTACCGACGACGCACCGAGGCGTGACCGTAGGTTGCGCAGGTTCATCCAGGTGATTTCGCGAATCTGCGCAAACATCAGCGTTCTCTCAACGCATCGACGATGCGCAGGCGCCGTGCGGTGAGCGCGGGTACGGCACCCACCAGCAGCCCCAACAACACCGCAATGGCGAGACCAGCAACGATCGTCTGCCAGACGATTTCGAATCCCGGCAGGATGTCCTTGATGCCTCGCGCAACGCCCGGTGCGAGTAAGGCCGCAATGCCCAGACCTGCCGCGCCGCCCACAACGCATAACATTACCGCTTCTCCGAGCACCAGCACGGACACCATCGCATCGCTGAAACCGAGCGTCTTCAAGACTGCAAGCTCTGGTACGCGCTCGCGAAATGCCTGCGCCATAGTGTTGCCGGTGAGCAGAATGATCGTGAAAAACACCGCTCCTAGAATGCCGCCCATCATCAGGCCGATGTTGCCGATCTGGTTTGCGAACTGGCGCGCGAACTCGGCTTCGGTCGCAGTGCGCGTTTCGTTGAGCGAATTCTCGAACTGCTTGTCGATCGATCGCGCGACCTCGGCGGCTTTCGACGGATCTGCAACACGCACCACGAACCACCCGACGGTGCCCTGCCCGAACTGAGCCGCTTCGTCGAAGAACGCGTAGTTGAACAGAAATGCGCCGTTCTGAGCGCCGCTCGCGTCCCCCGGCTCATACGTGCCAACGAGGTCGAACTCCCATCGCCGCGTGCCATCCTTCTTCGGGAAGATATCGGCCTCGATCGGAATTTTGTCGCCCACGTGCCAGCCAAATTTCGCGGCAAGTTCCGCAGGCACCACTGCACCGGTTCGCGTCCTCTCGAACGCATCGAGTTGCGCCGGATCGATGCGGTACTCCGGATACGCGCTGAACCACTCGCGCGGAGTGACCGGGTACTTCGGGAAGAAATTCCTGCGTTCCTGATAGAAACCGCCGAACCAGTTCGCATGCGTCACCATTGCGACGCCCGGCACCTGAGCGATGCGGCTCACGTGCGCGATCGGCAACGGATCGATGATCGAGTACTTCGGCTGCACGATCAGCCGGTCTACGCCGGCCACGTCGGCGCCTACCGCGAAGGCATCGGCGATACTGCGCAACAGCCCGAACAGCAGGAATGCGACGATGATCGAGAACATCGTCAACACGGTGCGCGTCTTGCGGCGGAAAAGACCCGCCCAGATCAGCGACAGGAAACTCATGCGTGCATTTGCTCCACCAGGCGCCCCTTATCGAGGTTCAGCACGTGTCGCGCATGATCCGCGGCCTTGGGGTCGTGCGTAACCATCACGATGGTCTTGCCGTGTTCGCGATTCAGCAGCGCCAGCAGGTCGAGAATCTCATCGGCAGTGTCGCGGTCGAGATCGCCGGTGGGTTCGTCGCAGATCAACAGGGTCGGATCGGCCACGAGCGCGCGCGCAATGGCAACGCGCTGCTGTTGGCCGCCCGATAGTTCGCCCGGTTTGTGGCCTGCACGGTCTTCCAGACCGACGATTTGCAGCGCCGTCGCGGCATTCTTCTTCCGTTGGGCGGCCGAGAGCTTCGTCAGCAACAACGGCAGTTCGACGTTGCGCTGCGCCGTTAGCACCGGCAGCAAATTGTAGAACTGGAACACGAAGCCGATATTCTCCGCCCGCCATTTCGCAAGCGACTTGGAGTTCAGCTTTTCGAGCTGCTGTCCGGCCACGGTAATGCTGCCGGACGTCGGCTGATCGAGCCCGCCGATGAGGTTCAGCAGCGTCGTCTTGCCGGAACCCGAAGGTCCCATCAGCGCCGCAAAATCGCCTTGCTCGATGCTGAGATCGAGATCGCGCAGCACCACGACCTCCTGCTTACCGCGTGTGTAGCTCTTCGATACTTTCGATAACGAGATGATTGCCGACATCGCGATTCAACTCCCCTAAGTGACTAAAGATGGAAGGGTGACTAACGATGGAAGGGAGGCGCCCATGCTGACTCACACCGGCATGCAACGCCTGTCATTTCTTGTGCAGCAACTGACAATTCTTGTGCAGCAACGGACAGGGTTTGCCGATCCGGCACGGTCACGATGCGGCCGCCTTGTCCTCGAGGAAAGCTACCTTTACGCCCATATCGGGCAGAACGCGCGGATTCTTCTCGAGCAATGCGATGCGTACCCGTACGGTCGCCTTGTTGCGATCTGCCGTCGGAATGATCGCGATCACTTCCGCGGACATACGTTCGTCGGGATAGGCGTTCAACGCCACCGACACCGGTTGGCTCGGCTGCACCCTATTGATGTAGGCCTCGTTCACATCCACTTCGACTTCGAGCGACTCCATGTCGACGATCGTGCAGATGCCGGTACGCGTGAAGCCGCCGCCGGCGGAAATCGGCGAGATCATCTCGCCGGGTTGCGCCGCTTTTGCAACGACGACGCCGGTGAACGGCGCGCGAATTTCCATGTCGTCGAGCAATTGGCGTTGCACTGACACCACGCGCTCGGCAACTACCACGTCGCGTTGCTGACGTTCGAGCCGCGCCTGCAGCCCTTGCAGCGTCAGCTGTACACGGTCGAGGTCTGCCTGGCTGGCAAGTTTGCGCGATGTCAGGCCTTCCGTGCGCTGCAGATCGAGTTCCGCCTGACGGATCTGCACTTTCATCTCCTCGAGGCTGCTTCGCGCCGACGCAAGCTGCGATTCAGACAGCGCGAGTTCGGCGCGGGGGATGCTGGCATCGAGCCGCGCAAGCACCTGGCCTTCCTGCACGCGCATGCCTTCTTCGATGAAGACTTCGACGACCTTGCCGGTGGTCTTGGCGCTAACGGTCGCCTGCCGTCGCGCAACTACGTAGCCCGTTGCATCGAGCACGCTGCCTTCGACCGCGGCAGGCCTCTGCGAGGGTGCAGCGGTTGCCGGCGCTTTTGTCGACACTACGGGCGCTGCCACCGCGACCGGATCGGCCTTTGGAAACACCACGTACCATGCGATGAACGCGACGCCGGCGATGGCGGCAACCAACGCAATCCAACGTATGGGTCGCCGCGGAGCTTCTTCTGCCGCCGCACCGCGATCGATCTTCAGTTCATCCAACAGTGCTCGCTTGTCCACCCGGATGCCGCCGTTGAAAAGGCGGCCGAGTCTAGCACTGCCGATCGCGCACCTTGAAGGTGCGCTCGGCCGCGTCGGTTACACTACTGCCAAAATCGAATTCGCGGAGAAGCCATGGCCACGTCCGAACTCATCATCGAACAGTTGCAGATCGGTCCGATGCAGAACTTCGTTTACGTGGTCGGATCGCGCGCCACGCGCGAGGTCGTGCTGGTTGATCCGGCTTGGGATATCGACGCTCTGACGACGCATCTCGCTGAAAACGACTACACGTTGAAAGGTGCACTCGTGACGCACTATCACCCCGACCACATCGGCGGAGGTTTCAGCGGACGCAAGATCGCCGGCCTTGCGGAATTGTTGGCGAAGCAACCAGTGAAGATCTACGCGCACCGCGAGGAAGCCGACGGTGTTCGCAAAGTGACCGGCGTTTCGGAGTCGGATCTGGTCAGAGTGGAATCAGGCGACAAATTGCAGGTCGGCGACATCGAAGTGGAGTTTCTCCACACGCCCGGTCACACGCCCGGATCGCAGTGTTTCCGAATCAGGAACACGCTGGTATCGGGCGATACGTTGTTCATTCAGGGGTGCGGGCGCGTGGACCTACCCGGCTCCGATCCGGAGCAGATGTACCACAGCCTGCGCAAACTCGCGGCGTTGCCCGACGACACGCTGCTGCTGCCGGGCCACCATTACAGCGAAGCACCGAACGCAACGATGGGCGAGACGAAGCGGCAGAATCCGTACCTTCGTATCGACGACCTCGGCACCTGGAAGCAGGTGATGGGCTGACCGCCGCTTCGGCCTCGCACAAGCGGTCAGCCGCAACTGCTCGCGAGCTTCGAGGCCGCCAACATTGCCACGATGTTCTTCGAACAACTCGACGCCGGCGCCCACACCGCGGTGCGGCCGAACATCGGCGCGCCGACATAACCGCGCATGTTCAGTTTGCCGTCCGAGCCGAGCGTGATCTGACTCTTGTACGTCTTCCCTGACTCGGGATCGTACAACTCGCCCTGCCACTTGCCGTCTTTGAATTGGTATCCACTCAGCAGATCGAGACCGATAAGCGGCCGCGTTCGAAGCGCGGCATCGGGGTTGTGCAGATCGACGCGCGGCGTTCCCACCGGACCCTCTTCGTTCGGCAGATACAGCGGATTCAGAATCGCAACGATGCGCGCGTGGAGCGTGCCATCGCTTTCGTTCACTTCGAGAATCGAAGTATCGGACGCCCATTGGCCGAAGATCGCATCGCGCGCATCGTCGGCTGCGCTGGAGCCGGCTATCAGTAGAAACAACAGAGCGAGACGTCGGTGAATCATCGTTGAACTTCCTGGACGGGTCTTTGATAGTAGCGAAGCGGCGATAGTAGCGAAGCAGCGCGAGCAAAGGGGAAACAAATGGACACCGGAGCATTTTCTGGATTCGAAGTGTCGGTGCGCGAACCCGGCATCGCATGGATCCAATTCAACACGCCCGAGCGGCTCAACGGCATGACTACCGCGATCAAGCGCGATCTGATCGAGACCGTTACGCAGGCGCAAATGGACAATCGAGTTCGCGTCGTCGTCTTCACCGGCACCGGTCGCGCGTTTTGCGCCGGCGACGACCTGAAGGCTTATCGCGATGCGGAGCTCGGCGGCAAACCGCTGGTGCCCGGCATTCCGCCCGGGCACGACAATGCGCTCGGCACCTACAACGGACTGCGTACGATTTCCCAACGACTCAACGCTGCCGTGCGCGGTCTCGACAAGCTCTCGATTGCAGCGATCAACGGCGTGGCGATTCAAACCGGTTTTTCGCTGGCGCTGTCGTGCGACTTCCGTATCGCGGCGCGCACCGCACGCATCGGCAGCGCGACGCTTCGCTTCGGCCTCTTACCGGACGAAGGCGGACAGTACCTGCTGGTGCAACTGTTGGGCGTCGCGAAAACGATGGACTTCCTGATGCGCAAGCGCATCGTCGATGCGGAGGAAGCGCTGCGCCTGGGGCTCGTCAGCGAAGTCGTCGACGCCGACCGGCTCGAAGCCTCTGCGATGGCGCTCGCCACCGAACTCGCGAACGGACCACAGGTGTCGATGCGGCTCTTGAAGCGATCGGTGTACAACGCCGCGGAACTCTCGTTCGAACAGGCACTCGACGAAATCGCATCGAAAACCGCCATCTCCGATCATCATCCCGACGCGCGCGAAGGCGTCGCGGCGTTTCGCGACAAACGAGCCGCTTCGTTCAACGCGTGGCTCGATCCGAACGCTAAGCCGTCGCACTGATGAGCGACCTCGTTTCTTACACCGTGGCCGAACCCGGCATCGCGCTGATCGTCATCGAGCGCGCAGACAAGATGAACGCGCTGAACGAAGGCGTCATTCAAGGTCTGCGTCAGGCATGGCAACGATTCGCTGATGGCGACGAATTGGTCGCCGTATTGGCGGCCGCGGGCGAGCGTGCTTTCTCGGTAGGCGCCGACATCAAAGACGCCCCTCGAGAGATGTGGCAGGGCGTGCCGAGCGTCGGCGTAGAGCTCTACAAACCGGTCATCGCAGCGGTGCACGGATGGTGCATCGGCGGCGCATACGTGATCGTGCAGATGTGTGACCTCGTCGTTGCCGCGGAAGACACCATATTCAAGTATCCCGAAGCGCAGGTCGGATTCACCGGCGGACTGGTAGCGAGTGCGGCCGCACGATTGCCGCACAAGATCGCAATGGAGTTCATGCTGCTCGGCCAGGACTTATCCGCGCAGCGTGCTTATGAAGTCGGCATGGTCAATCAGGTGGTGCCGAACGGCGCGCAGCGTGAAGCGGCGATGAAATACGCGCGAACCCTCGCGCAATCGGCACCGCTCGTAGTGGAGACGCTGAAACGGTTTTCGCTGGAAACGTTGAACAAGAGCCCGGCCGAAGCGGCTGCGGTGGCTCGTCAGCAGTTGTTGCGCGTTCGCGACAGCGAGGATGGTGCCGAAGGTCGGCGGGCGTTCACAGAGAAACGCCCGCCCGCGTTCAAAGGTCGCTGATTACTTCGGTAGCAGATGCGCGACAGCGTCGCGCTCTTCGCGCAACTCGGTTTCGGTTGCCTTCATCCGCTCGCGGCTGAAATCGTTGATCGTGCGACCTTGCACGATCTGCCATTCGCCGTTCCTGCACACGGTTGGGAACGAGTAGATCAGTCCTTTCTCGATGCCGTAGCTGCCGTCCGAATACACACCCATGCTCACCGCGTCGCCCGACGCGGTTCCGAGCGCCCAGTCGTGCATATGGTCGATCGCGGCGTTGGCTGCCGACGCCGCGCTCGATGCACCGCGCGCTTCGATGATCGCCGCGCCCCTCTGCTGCACCGTTGGTATGAACTCCTTCGCGTACCAGCTCGCGTCGATGAGACTCATCGCGCTCTCGCCGGCCACAGTGGCGGCGTGCACGTCGGGGTATTGAGTCGCGGAGTGATTGCCCCAGATCGTCACGTGCTTCACGTCGGTGGTGTGTTTGCCGGTCTTCTTCGCAAGTTGTGCCACGGCTCGATTGTGATCGAGGCGCGTCATCGCGGTGAATTGGCGCGGGTTCAGATCGGGGGCGTTACGCTGGGCGATAAGACAGTTGGTGTTTGCAGGGTTGCCCACCACCAGGATTTTCACTTGTCGCGACGCATGATCGTTCAGCGCCTTGCCCTGCACCGAGAAAATCGCGGCATTCGCTTCAATGAGGTCTTTGCGCTCCATACCTTTGGAGCGCGGACGCGAACCGACGAGCATTGCGTAGTCGGTGCCCTTGAACGCCACGTTCGGGTCGTCGGTGGGAATCATGCCGTGCACCAACGGAAACGCGCAGTCTTCGAGTTCCATGATCACGCCGTCGAGCGCCCCTAGCGCCGGCGTGATTTCGAGCATCTGCAGGATGACCGGTTGATCGTTGCCGAGCATCGCACCCGACGCGATACGGAACATCAGTGCATACCCGATCTGTCCGGCAGCGCCGGTGACGGTGACCCGAACGGGCTGTTTCATGAGAGCGTTTCCTCGTACTGAATGTGTTGCTTTCAAACGGCTGCGGATTGTAACAGCGTCATCGCAAGCCCAACACGTTCGAGACGAGGTCCTGCACAAGCGCTGCCGCGATCCACGCCAGCGGCGGAATGACAACGTAGAACAACACGCGCGACGCGGCGCCCGCGGATGCGGGCCACTCCGGTATGTCGGCAATCTGCCGCCGATACAACGACATCAGCATGTGCCGGTCGCTGCCTTGTTCCACGGTGTTCCCGAGTGCCGTCAGGCGATCGAGTTCGAGGCGTTTCGCCGCCGTCACCGCGGCGCGAACGCCCCACATCGGTAGCAACAGCACGACGAGCGCGACAGGGACGGTGACGACGAGTGCAGGTAAAAAATCCACGGTCTGAATCTGGCCGGTGAGGATCGCCTGCATCGGGATCACCGACAGCCCGACGATGATGACGAGCAGGTGTCGAATGCCAATGTCGGCGAATACGCCGAGCACACGTAGATCGTCGAGATCGATGCGAACGCGACCGCCAAGCCGCCGCACGAATAGCGACACGCGAATCAGCCGCCACAACGCGGGCAGAATCGTCGCCCACAACAACGGCACCACCAGCGGCACCCACAGATACGGCAACGCCTGGCGCTGTCCGTGCAGCACGTCGACGACGACCGGCGCGGTGAGGATCGCGCCGTAAAGAACACCCAGGCCGCGCGCGATCCAGACCCCGCGGTTCGACCACGCGTCGCTCAGCTCGGTACGCGCGAGCGAGCGATCAGAGGGTTCCATCGCGAGCATCAGCCGCTCCGTGTCGGCCGCAAGCATCGGGAACAAGGGCCAACCGACGATGTAACCGATCACCACCGCATTCACCCACAGCCCGACGAACGAACGGTAGAGCAGATGCAGTTCGTAGCCACCGAAATAAGCAGCGAACAACGGCAGCGAACCGGCCACACCGAGCCCGAGCGTGATCGCGAGTCCTAAACGCCAACCGCGCAACATCGACCGCGCCTAGTCCCGGGATTCCAGAAACCACTCCCTGTTTGCGACGAGCGCGAAAGCCCGGCGCAAGTAAGGAACGGTGTTGTGCGGCAGCGCATCCGGGCGCCAGAAGCCAATCGCATCGGACCGCTCGGGTTCAGCGAGCTGCGGCTCGCCGATGAAGTCGTCGCACGCCATGATGAAGTCGATCCCCTGATGCTCGCCCGACCGATACGGCATCACGGCGGCGGCCCTCAACTGTGACGCACGTACGTCGATACCTGTTTCTTCCCGTATCTCGCGCACGGCGCACTCGACGATCCCCTCGCCGCGTTGCAGATGCCCGCCCGGCAACGCATACCAGCCGTCGAGATAACCGGTTCCCGCCCGCCGCAACAGCACTACCGCGCCGCGCCTCCACAGGAGCGTATGGACGATGACCGGAAACGCGTCGCGCATGACTCTCCCCTCGCAGGCATCTTATCGCGCTCGCGGTCCGACACCGCTAGCATCGCGCGATGATCGAGCCTTCGCTCTGCCGCCGCGTCGAAGAAGCATCGCTGAATGCGTGGCCCGCATTGCAGCAGTCGCTGCTGGACGGATGGGTGCTGAGGTTCAGCCGCGGCTTCACCAAGCGCGCGAACTCGATCGTACCGGTGTACCCCTCGCAACAGGCCGCGATAGAGAAGATTCGCTACTGCGAGAACCTCTACTCGCGCGAACGGCTCAAGACCATCTTCCGGCTGACGACCGTAGTGGACTCCGATTCCCTCGACGCCCTGCTCGAGCAGCGCGGCTATCAACGCGTCGATCCGACGCGCGTGCTGGTGCGCGAGTTGGATGGCACCTCGTTCGCGATGAAGCCGACCTTTCACGAAGTTCCCCGCGACGCGTGGCTCGAAGCGTATGCAAGCGCCGCCGACGTGCCGCCCGCCGGAATGCAATTGCACGCCCTGTTGCTGGCGGGCATTCGCTCGGAGCACGTCTTCGGCTTCGTGTCGGTCGATCGCGTGCCAGTGGCTTGCGGCATCGCCGTGCTCGAACGCGAACTGGTCGGCCTGTTCGACGTCGTCACGCTGCCTGCCGCGCGACGTCGGGGTCACGCTCAGGCGCTGGTCGAATCGCTGCTCGCGTGGGGTCGCAACAACGGCGCCCGCCATGCCTACCTGCAGGTGGTCGAGGCCAACCAACCGGCACGCGCGCTGTATCACCAGCTCGGCTTCGACGATCTGTACAACTATTGGTATCGCGTTGCCTCGTGACGTGCTCGCGAAAACCCTCCCACCCTTGCCGCGCTGCACCATCGGCTTGATTCGCCAGAACGATTTTGAGATGGTGAACCGGCCCGCGCGGTAGCACTCCAGGGCTCGTCGGAAGCCCTCCACAAGACGAAGAAAATCAGCGCACCTGCGGTTTGACGCGAACCGGATGCTCGATTCGAGCCGTCGGTTGATTCCGCGTCGATTGACATTGGGAGGACGAGTGATACATTCGCCGGTCGCTTTGGCGGCGCGCCGCAGCAATCACGTCAGGGATTCTGGTTTCCGTCCGAGGATGGAGACAGGGGTCGCCTTGACTGTCCCGATCGGGCTTTACGGAGAAGCGCAATGACCAGTCGCAGACCGAGCGCACTGCGCGAGGAGCTTGCCCTCGGGATGCCGGCTGCACGCGGCCTATACGATCCTCGCTTCGAACACGACAGCTGCGGCGTCGGCTTCGTTTGCGACATCAAGGGCGTGGCCCGTAATCAGATCGTCCGCGCCGCCGAGCACATCAACTGCTGCATGGTTCACCGCGGCGGTGTCGGCTACGAAAAGAACACCGGCGACGGCGCTGGCATCCTCACCGCGCTACCACACAAGCTGTTCGCGAAATTTGCGAAACGCGCGTTGAAGCAAAAGCTGCCGAGCCCCGGGCGCTATGGTGCCGGCAACGTGTTCCTGCCGCGCGCGATCAAGGAACGCCAGCACTGTAAGAACGTCATTGAAGAGCGGATCAAGGCCGAAGGCCAGGTGTTGCTCGGCTGGCGCAAGGTCCCGGTGGACCCCGACGGCGCCGGGATCGGCAAAGCCGCGCGCCGCGCAATGCCGACGATCGAACAGTTGTTCATCGGTGCAGCTGGCGACGTCAGCGGCGACGCGTTCGAGCGCAAGCTGTACCTGATCCGCAAACACGCCACGCACCTGCTACGCGGTAACACGTCGCTCGTGGAGCGGAAGCTCTTCTTCGTCTGCAGTCTGTCGAGCAAGGTGATCGTATACAAAGGGATGCTGACCCCTCACCAGGTGTTTCCCTTCTATCGCGACCTCGACGACATGGACTACGAATCGCACCTCGCGATGCTGCACTCGCGCTTCTCGACGAACACCTTCCCCTCGTGGGACCGCGCGCAGCCAAACCGCTTCATGAGCCACAACGGTGAGATCAACACCGTGCTGGGCAACAAGAACTGGATGAACGCCCGCGAAGGACTAGCGAAGTCGGATCTGTTTGGCGACGACATCGACAAGCTGTTTCCGATCGTAGAACTCGATTGCTCCGACTCAGGCACGTTCGACAACGTCCTCGAGTTCTTGCTCATGTCCGGGCGGACTCTGCAGGAAGCCGTGCTGATGATGATTCCGGAGGCATGGCAGCAGCATTCGACTATGTCGGCGGAGAAGCGCGCGCTGTACGAATACAACTCCTGCCTGATGGAGCCATGGGACGGTCCCGCGTCGATCGTATTCACCGACGGCAATTACATTGGCGCAGTACTCGATCGTAACGGTCTGCGCCCGAGCCGTTACTACATCACCGACGACAACATGTGCATCATGGCCTCCGAAGTGGGCGTGTTGCCGGTAGATCCGGAGCACGTCATCGCGAAGGGTCGGCTGCAACCCGGCAAGATGTTCCTGATCGACTTCGAGCAGGGGCGCATGATCCCCGACGAAGAGATAAAGGGAGATTGGGCGCGCTCGCATCCTTTCCGGCAATGGCTCGACGAACAACGCGTGGAGCTGCGCGAGCTGCCGGTGAACGGCGATGCGCACGGCTTCCAAGCTGAGACGTTGATCCAGCGCATGCAGGCGTTCGGCTACACCCAAGAGACGATGCAGTTCATGCTGCTGCCCATGATTCGCGAATTACGCGATCCGCTGGGATCCATGGGCAACGACGCGGCGCTAGCGGTGATGTCCGAAAAACCGCGCATGCTCTACGACTATTTCAAGCAGCTGTTTGCGCAGGTGACGAACCCGGCCATCGACTCGATTCGCGAAGAAGTGATCATGGCGCTCGAGTGCTACATCGGACCCGAAGCGAACATGCTGGACGTTTCGGCGGCCAATGCACATCGACTGCGCGTCCCGCACCCGATTCTCACCAACGAAGAATTGGCGGCGTTGAAGTCGATCGACTACCGCGGCTGGAAAGCCCGCACGATCGACATCACGTTCCCGCGTGATTCGGGCGCAGCCGGTCTAACGAAGTCGCTCGACCGCATCTGCCGCGAAGCATCGGAGGCCATCGCCGACGGCATGAGTCTGATCGTCTTGTCGGACCGCGCGATCTCGCCATCGCGCGTGCCGCACAGCGCGTTGATCGCAACCGGCGCCGTTCACCACCATCTTGTTCGCGAGCACGCGCGCACGCGTATCGGCATCATCGTGGAAACCGGCGAAGCACGCGAAGTGCACCATCACTCGTTGCTGATCGGTTATGGCGCGGACGCGATCAACCCTTACCTCGCCTTCGAAGCGCTGTGGCAAGCCCGAGCCGACGGAGTCCTGTCGGATGCGCCGCACGTTAAGAGCGACGACGACGTCGTGTACGCGTATCGCAAGGCGACTGCGAAAGGCATCCTCAAGGTCATGGCGAAAATGGGGATCTCGACGCTGCAATCCTACAAAGGTGCGCAGATCTTCGAGGCGATTGGCCTCGCGTCGGACGTCATCGACCGCTGCTTCAACGGTACGGCCAGTCGCGTTCAGGGTGTCGGCTTCGACGTCCTGGCGGAGGAGCTGCAGCGTCGGCACGCACTGGGTTTCCCAGGTCGCGAAGTAGTGGCGTTACCCATTCTGCCAAACCCCGGCGATTTCCATTGGCGAAAAGGCGGCGATCGCCACATGTGGGATCCGACGGCGATCGCCGAACTGCAGGTCGCGGCCCGAACCAACAGCGAAGACGCCTATTGGCGGTTCTCGAAACACACGAATCAGGAAGTCACGCGCAACGCGATGCTTCGGGGCCTGCTCACCTTCAACACCACGGTGAACGACGGCCCGGTGCCCATCGACGAAGTCGAAACCGAAGCTCAGATCGTGCGCCGGTTCGTCACCGGAGCGATGAGTTTTGGATCGATCTCGCAAGAGGCGCACGAGACGCTCGCGATCGCGATGAACCGCATCGGCGGCAAGTCGAATACCGGCGAAGGCGGCGAAGATCCGATCCGCTTCATTCCGCTACCGAACGGCGACTCGAAGCGCTCTGCCATCAAGCAGGTCGCGAGCGGCCGGTTCGGCGTCACGATCAACTATCTGACGAACGCCGACGAACTGCAGATCAAGATCGTGCAGGGCGCGAAGCCCGGCGAAGGCGGTGAGCTCCCCGGACGCAAGGTCGACGAATACATCGCCGCCATTCGCCACTCCACGCCAGGCGTCGGTCTGATCAGCCCGCCGCCACACCACGACATCTACTCGATCGAGGATATCGCGCAGCTGATCCACGATCTGAAGAATGCGAACCCCGAAGCGCGCATCAGCGTGAAGCTCGGCGCGGAAATCGGCGTGGGAACCGTTGCAACCGGCGTGACGAAGGCGCGCGCGGATCACCTCGTCATCGCCGGCGATACGGGCGGAACCGGCGCGTCGCCGCTCACCTCGATCAAGCATGCGGGCGTGCCTTGGGAGCTCGGCATCGCCGAGACGCATCAGACGCTGGTGATGAACAATCTGCGTTCGCGAGTGGTATTGCAGACCGATGGGCAGCTGAAGACCGGCCGCGACGTGGCGATTGCTGCATTTCTCGGCGCTGAGGAATTCGGCTTCGCCACTGCGCCCCTCGTTACGCTCGGTTGCATCATGATGCGCAAGTGTCACCTCAACACCTGTCCCGTCGGTGTCGCGACGCAAGATCCCGAGCTGCGCAAGAAATTCAGCGGCAAGCCGGAATACGTCGTGAACTATCTGTTCATGGTGGCAAAAGAACTGCGGATGATCATGGCGGAGCTCGGTTTTCGAACCGTAAACGAGATGGTGGGCCGCGTCGACGCGCTTAAGGTCGACGCCGCCGTTGATCATTGGAAAGCGAAAGGGCTCGATCTCTCGAACCTGCTGTCCCCTGCCGCAGAACCCGAAGACTTCCTAGGCTCGTTCGCGCAGCACAAGCAGGATCACGACCTCGACATGGCGCTCGACAACGAGTTGATCCGTCTCGCCGAACCCGCGCTCGCGAACGGTGAAAAGGTTCAACACAATCTGCCAATCGTGAACACGAACCGGGTCGTTGGCGGCATGCTGTCGAATGCGATCATCAAGCGCGTCGGGCCTGCGATGCTGCCCGACAACACGATTCACTTCCGTTTCTACGGCAGCGCAGGACAGAGCTTCGGGGCGTGGCTCGCGAAAGGCGTAACACTCGAAGTGGAAGGTGACGCGAACGACTACGTCGGCAAAGGGCTTTCCGGAGGGCGGATCATCATTTACCCGCCGACGACCAGTTCGTTCGCGGCTGAACGCAACATCCTCATCGGCAACGTCGTACTCTACGGTGCGACCAGCGGCGAGGCGTATTTCCGCGGCATCGCAGCGGAGCGTTTCGCGGTGCGCAACAGCGGCGCGAACGCCGTCATCGAAGGCGTGGGCGATCACGGTTGCGAATACATGACCGGCGGCCGAGTGGTCGTGCTGGGCGAAACCGGACGCAACTTCGCGGCCGGCATGAGCGGCGGCGTGGCATACGTTTGGGACCCGAACGGCGTCCTCAAGCAGCGCTGCAACACCGAAATGGTGGAGCTTGAAGCGCTCGCCGAAGACGAGGACATCATCGAATTGAAGAAGGCAATCGAGAATCATCTCGAGTTCACGGGTTCTACGGTTGCAAAGTCGATCCTGCACGACTGGGCACGCTCGTTGGCGCGCTTTGTGAAGGTGATGCCGACCGACTTCAAACGCGTTCTCCAGGCGCGCCGAGCCGGTGAGCCACTGCCCTTCGCTGCCGAAGCATAAGCAGAAGCAACATGGGTAAACCCACAGGGTTCAAGGAGTTCCCTCGTAAGACCGAGCCGTACCGCGACGCTACAAAACGGTTGCTCGATTTCGACGAGATCTACACTGGGCACGACGCGAAGCATCTCGCGGTGCAAGGTTCCCGCTGCATGGACTGCGGTGTGCCGTTCTGCCAGTCGACCGACGGTTGTCCGATCCACAACCTGATTCCGGAGTGGAACGATCTCGTGTATCGCGGCTACTGGCGCGAAGCACTAGATCGACTTCACCAGACGAACAATTTCCCCGAGTTCACCGGTCGTGTGTGTCCCGCGCCGTGCGAAGGCGCGTGCGTGCTCGGCATCACCGACCCGGCCGTGACGATCAAGAACATCGAGATGGCGATCATCGACAGGGGATTCGACGAGGGCTGGGTAGTTGCACGTCCTCCCGTGAATCGCACGGGTAAGCGCATCGCAATCATCGGCTCCGGCCCCGCGGGTCTGTCCGCTGCGGCGCAGCTGAATCAGGCGGGCCATCTGGTGACGGTATACGAGCGCGCAGATCGAATCGGCGGACTGCTCATGTACGGCATTCCGAACATGAAGCTCGACAAGCGTGTGGTGAATCGCCGCATCGATCTGCTGCGCGCGGAAGGCGTGACGTTCATGGTCTCGACATCGGTGGGCGATGGCACGAACGGTTCGCTCGACGCCAAGAGTCTGCTCGAAGCGAACGACGCGGTGTTGTTCGCAACCGGCGCAACCGTCGCGCGCGATTTGCCGATTCCCGGACGCGAACTTTCAGGGGTTCATTTCGCGATGGACTTTCTGCGCGCGAACACCAAAAGCCTGCTCGATTCGAAGCATGCCGACGGCAACTTCATTTCGGCGAAAGACAAAGACGTCATCGTGATCGGCGGTGGCGACACCGGAACGGACTGCATCGGCACGTCGTTGCGTCACGGCTGCCGCTCGCTCGTCAACTTTGAAATCCTTCCGCAACCACCGGCCGATCGCGCCGCAGACAATCCGTGGCCCACCTGGCCGAAGATTTTCCGCGTGGACTACGGCCACGAAGAGGCAGCAAAGCGCTTCGGAACCGACCCGCGCGTGTACAGCATTTCGGGGAAGTCGTTCGACGGCAAAGATGGCCGGCTTATCGGCATGCTCACCACCGAGGTGAAGTTCGTCGGGCCGAAGCTGGAAGAAATTCCGAACACCGAAAAGGTGTGGAAAGCCGACCTGATTCTGATCGCGATGGGCTTTCTCGGGCCCGAACATCAGGCGTCGGACGCACTCGGTATTGCCTACGACCCGCGCAGCAACCTGCGCGCGGACTACGGCAAATACACGACCAACGTGCCGAAGGTGTTTGCGGCCGGCGATTGCCGTCGAGGTCAGTCGTTGGTCGTACGTGCCATCAACGAAGGTCGCGAAGCGGCACGGGAAATCGATCGCACTCTGATGGGCGAAACACTGCTGCCTTGAAAGTTCGCAACGACGCTCAATCGAGCGTCGACTGTACCGACGCAAAGGTCCTGACCCACGGTTTGACGCGCCCTACGCTCGCGGGGAGCGACGCGGCCGCCGAATCAGCTTCTGCCTGCGTGGCGTAGCTGCCGTACGAAACCACATACCACGCCACGCCGTCGCGCTTCGTCTCGAACGTCGCGAACTGCTCCTTTCGAGCCTGCTGGCGCATGAACTGATCGCGCTTGTCGCGGCTCGTCGTCGCGAACAATTGCAGGGTAAAGCGCTTTGCCGGTTGATCGCGAACCCACCGCGACGATTTGGGAGTGCCAACGGACGCACTCGGGGGCGGTGCGGGTTGCTGCTTGACGCTTACCGCCTGTTGCGTGATTTCCGGTTGCTGCTTCGGCGCGCGCGCGACATCAACCGGTTTCTGCACGGGCGCAGGCGGCGTCTCGATGCGCGCCTGTTGCGAACTTGGGGTGGTAACCACAGCAACCGGCGTTTCAATCGCTGGTTCGGCGGTCTCAGTCGAGACGGCCGGCAACGCCGCGGGTGCGCGCGCTGTCGACGGTTCATTCCGCTCTGCCCCGGCAACGGGCGGAGTAGGTATCGCGAGCGTTGCTGTACCGCTCGCTGGTTCAGAGATTCGTTCCGACTCGGTGACGGGCTGGCGCTCGTCAGACACTGTGGGCTTCGGATATCCGTTGAAAATCAACCATCCAAGGCCAGCCCCTATTACAACCAGCACGGCAAGTGCGCGATGCATTCTCGGCAACCAGCGACGTTCGTCACTGATCGTGAGTTCGCCGTCGAGAATCGCGGCAGCTAACTCATCGATACGCCCCGGCATGCCGCTGGATCCACCGACGATCACCGACATCTCGTTCTGCGTGAACGCGGAACGATCAACAAGCCCCGCTTGCTCGAGCCGAAGTGCGACGTAGCGTCGCGATTCGTCGTCGGTGAACGGCGTGAGTCTGATCTCGTGCCAGTTCTGCGCTTGATCGGTACGCTTCGAGGCCTTGTCGAGCGACTGCACGAAATACGCTTCGGCGAAGAACACCATCCGAAGTCCTTCTTGCGCACCGGCATCGACCAATTTCAGCAATTGCTCGAGTGCTCGCAGTTCCAGCAAGTGCGCGTCGTCGATCAGAACGAGGCAGTAGCGATGCGCATCGATCTGCTCCTGAACGTGCAACCCGATCAAGTCGATCAGCAGGCGCGGATCCGCGTTGGCAGGCGCTGCCATTCCAAACCCCTGGATGATGCCCGCCAGAACTTCGCGGGTATCGCTGGTCAAATTCGCATTGATGCGCGCAGCCTTCACGCCGGGATCCAGACCATTCGAAAGCGCCCGATACAACGTCGATTTGCCGACGCCGCGTTCTCCGGTCACGACCAGGAGACGACGGGACCAACGTGCCAGATGGCGAAGCTCTTCCAGGCGTCGCCCGCGTTCGCCTTCACCGAAGAACTCGTCAGCAGGTTCTCTGAACGGATTCTTCGACAATCCCAACGCTTCCAGTGAGGGGCGGGTTCTAGCTTTCACATAAGCCGCCATGGGCCGAGAGCGTATCCCTGAACGCACCCGGATCGAACGTCTCCGTAACAAACGCGTCGCCTAGAGCGCGCGCCAGAACCAATCGCAATCGTCCGTCGATCGCCTTCTTGTCCATGCCCATTGCCGAACGCATTGCATCCGGCGTGACGTTTCCTGGTGGAACCACGGGCAGGCCAAACGCACCAATGAGCGATTTGACGCGCTTTCCATCCGCGCGATCGAGCAACCCCGTGCGCATCGACAGATCGGTGGCCATCACCATGCCGACGGCGACTGCTTCGCCATGCAGATACTCGTAGCGCGTCAGCGTTTCGATCGCGTGCCCGAAAGTATGCCCGTAGTTCAGGATCGCTCGCAGCCCATCCTCGCGCTCGTCTACCGCGACAACGGCTGCCTTGACCGCACACGACGTCAATACTGCGTACTTAAGCGCGGCAGCGTCCCGACCCAGCAGTGCGCGGACGTTGGATTCGAGCCAGCCGAAGAACGATGCATCGCGGATGATGCCGTACTTGATGACTTCGGCGATCCCGGCGAGATATTCGCGCTCCGGCAAGGATTCAAGCGCCTTCAAGTCGGCCAGCACCAGGCGCGGTTGATAGAACGCACCGATCATGTTCTTGCCTTGCGGGTGATTGACCGCTGTTTTGCCGCCGACCGATGAATCGACGCACGCGAGCAAAGTCGTCGGTACCTGAATGAACGCAACGCCACGTTGGTAGGTCGCCGCCGCGAAACCCGCAACGTCGCCGATCACTCCGCCGCCGAGCGCGATGAGCGTGGTGGAACGGTTGTGTCGATGCGCCATCAGGTGATCGAGCACTTTTCCGTACGTTTCCAGCGTCTTGTGTTCCTCACCATCGGGAAGCACGCAAGCGTCCACACGATATCCGGTCAGCGTCGCTTCCAGCGACGGCAGATACAGCGGCGCGATTGTCTCGTTGGTGACGATACACACCTGCTGGCCCGCGACATACGGCGCGAACTGCGCGCGATCGCTCAACAGGCCGGCGCCGATCACAATCGGATAGGTACGATCGCCGAGTTCTACCCGCAACGTTTCAATCACACGAAGCACCCGTTGCTGCGCAGATGATCGGCAATCTCTCTTGCCAACGCCTTTGCCGAGTGTCGATCCGCGCAGAAACGGTAGTCGGCAATGCCGGCGTACAACGGCGCCCGCTCCTGCGACAGACGCTCGAGCGTGACGCGTGGGTCGCCTTGCCGCAGCAACGGCCGGCGTTTGTCGCGGCGAGTGCGTTCGACCAGTCTTTCTATTGGCGAATCGAGGAACACGACGACTCCTCGCGTGGCCAGGTTGCGGCGGTTTTCCTCGCGTAACACGACGCCACCGCCGGTCGCAAGAACCACACCGTCACGTTGCGTCAGTTCGTCGACGACCTGGCATTCGCGGTCGCGAAAAACGGCCTCGCCTTCCTTGTCGAAAATCCACGCGATGTCCGCGCCCGCCTTTTCTTCGACGACGCGATCGGTATCGAAGAAAGGCAATCCCAACTCATCGGATAGCAGGCGACCCACGGTTGTCTTGCCGACAGCCATCAGGCCGATCAGGAACACATTGTGATTTTTGGTGACCATAACGACGAACGGCGCCATAAGGGCGCCGTTCAGTCTAATACGGGGACAGATACAAGTCTGTCCCTCGAGCCGAGATCACCGCGTTGTCAGCGAATCCTGAATGATGCGCGGCGTGATGAAGATCAGCAGTTCCTGCTTATCCGTCTTGTCGAGCGTCTTGCGGAACAGACGGCCGACGTACGGAAGATCACCGAGGAACGGCGTCTTCTCAGTTGCCTCAGTCACCTGATCTTTGAAGATACCGCCCAGTACGACCGTCTGCGCGTTGTCGACCAGCACCTGCGTCTTGACCTGGTTCGTGTCGATACTCGGAACGCCGTTGAACACCTGGCCAACCGAGTCTTGCGTCACCTTCAGCGTCATGATGATCCGATCATCCGGCGTAATCTGCGGCGTCACTTCGAGCGACAGTACGGCTTCCTTGAACGATACCGACGTTGCACCGCTGCTCGACGCTTCCTGATACGGAATCTCGGTACCCGATCGGATTTCGGCCATCTGCTTATCGGCAGTGATTACCTTCGGCCGTGCGACAACTTGTGCGCGACCATCGACTTCGAGGGCCGTCAGTTCCAGGTCGACAAGATAATCCGACCCGGTAAATCCGATACCGAAACTGGAACTCGCTGCGGCAACGCCGAGGTCGACGACCAAAGCGTCAGGGAACGTGACCTCACCCGTACCGCTGACGGCGATGTTCTGCAGTTCGTTCAGCGTGTTCAAACTGCCACCGGTCTTGATCGTGGTGCCGTTCGAGTTCGCGATGCTCGCACCGCCCCAACGAATGCCCAACTCCTGATCGAAGTTCGTGCTGGCCGTGACGATCCGCGATTCGATCAACACCTGCCGAACGGGAATGTCGAGGCGCGCAATCACTTTGCGGAACTCTTCGAGCCGATCCGAAGTATCGGTAAGGATGATCGAATTGGTGCGCTCGTCGACGATCACACTACCGCGCGGTGACACGATCGAGCTGCGACCGCCACCCGCTGCGCCCGACGGCTGCGAAGCTGCACCGGCCGGTCCGGAACCGCCCTTGCCGCCGGCACCACCCGCGCTGAACAACTTGTAGAGCTCGGTCGCGTTCGCGTACCGCACCTGGATGAACTCGGTGCGCAGCGGTGCGAGTTCGGCGATCTGCCGCTGGTTCTCGAGTTCGAGCTTTTCGCGGGCCGCAATTTCAGCAGCAGGCGCGACCAAAAGCACGTTGCCGACTTGACGCTTGTCGAGACCCTTGGTCTTCAGAATCAATTCCAGCGCCTGGTCCCAGGGTACGTTCTTCAAACGCAGCGTGATGCGACCCGAAACGGTGTCGCTCGCGACCAGGTTCAAATCCGTGAAATCGGCAATCAGCTGCAGCACCGAGCGGACTTCGATGTCCTGGAAGTTCAACGAGAGCTTCTCGCCCTTGTACTTGAAGACGTCGTCGCGCTGCGCCAGCTCTTTGTCGCTGATCGGGTTTACGTTGACCGTCAACGTCTGGTCAGCCTGATACGCGAGGTAGTCGTAGTTACCCTTCGCGGCGATGGTGATCATGATGTTCGGGCCGACCTGTACTGCGTCGACTATCTGAACCGGCGTCGCGAAGTCGGTGACGTCCAGGCGGCGGCGCAGGTTGTCGGGCAACTGCGTGTTGCGGATCTGGACCTTGATCGTACTGCCTTCGCTGCTCACGTCGACCGGAGCTTTCGGATCGGACAAGGAGACCACGATGCGACCCTCGCCGTTCTCACCGCGGCGGAAGTCGACATCGGAGACGTGCGAATCGCGCGAAGGAGCCACTTCGGTTTTCACGACGTCGGCGTCGCCGTACTTGGTCGGCGACGGTACAGCCTGCGTGCCGCCACCTGTTCCCACATACATGAACAGCGTGTCGCCTTCGACTTTCGTTTCGTAGGGCACTAGCTGCGTCAGATTGACGATGACCCGGGTGCGATCCTTCGCTTCGATGACCGTCACTTCCCGGGCGTTACCGGTACCGAGGCTGTGATACTTGGTGGTCAAAGCGCTCTTCGTATCCATCAAGTCGAGTGCGATACGCGCAGGCGCTTCGATCGTGTAGCCCTTAGGATCCGGCGGGGCACCGTCGAACTTCATACGAATTTCGGTCTTGTCACCGGGCAGCGACGAGAACTCGATGGACTCCATCGTCGCCGCCGTTGCCGTTCCGGCAACCAGCCAGGAGAGCACCGCGATCAGCCCAGTCATCGCGCCGCGCGCACGCGCACGAAGCAATGCCGAAGTTCCTACTTCCATATTCTTCACCCTCATGACTGAGCGCCTCCTCCAAGATTCACGGTGCGTTCGCGCTCTACCCAACCGCCTGTACCGTCGGACACAATCTCTAGTAGCTCGATCCTGTTCTCGTCGATTGCGAGAATCTTTCCATTATCCATTCCCATGTAGTCTCCCATCTGCACTCTGTGCACGCCGCCATTGGGGTCGCGTACGAGACCGTACAGGCGAGCACCTTGGGAGAGCGTTCCTACCATCCCGATCGCGCCGATGTTGAATTGCTCGAGGAACTGCTTGACGCGATTCGGATCGGGTTTGACCAGCGCGGTCTTCTTGTTCGGGTCTACCGGCTTGACGACTACCGGCGGTTCGAACGGACTGCGCATACTGCCGGCGCTGTAGGCAAAAGCCTGGTATGGCAGAAACTCCGGCAGCGGCTCGATCTGACTCTTGCCGCGCGCATCGACTTCATCCATGAACGCTTTGATGTCCTGGTAGTCGTTGCTCGACGAGCAGCCCGCAATCAACGCGGCGACGCCCAGGCCCAGCAATGCTTGTCTAGGGGCGCGCATCACTTGTCCTCATCTCCGAGATACCGATACGTCTTCGCGACGATCGACATCTTCAGGTCCGTCGGTGACTTGACCGGTTTTATGTTGAAATCGTGCAGCGTCACGATCCGCGAAAGATTGGCCACCGCCGAAACGAACGCGCCGATGTTGTGATACTCGCCACTGACGACGATCGTGATCGGCAATTCCACGTAGAACTCCGCCTTGCGCTCGGGCTGCAGGTCGATGCTTTCGATCACGAGTCCGTTGTCGAGCGCCGCAAGCGTGATGTCTTCGATCAGCCCGGGCACCTCTGTGTCGCTTGGCAACTGCCGCAACATCGTTCCGAACGAGGCTTCCATTTCCTCTTTCTGTTGCCGGTATTGCGCCAGGTTGGCCGCCTGCGCGGCCTTCGATTCGTATTCGCCTCGCAGCGCCACTTCCTGTTTCTGCGCGCCTTCGAGTACCACCTGCTTGTCGGTCAGATAGAAGAAGTAACCGGCTGCGACCACCACGGCGAACAGCAACACCAGAATGATGACCTTGAGCGGGCCGGGCCAACCGCCGATGTTGTTGACGTCGAGATCACTGATCTCGAGTCCACGCAGCTGATCCAGAGTGTCCTGAAGGGCCATTGACTATTCCTCCCCTTCCGCCGCCCCAGGCTTCTTCGGACTGGTCTGTACGACCGTCATCTGGAAGTTGCTCGCCTGAGCGCCCGCGAGGGTGTTTTCCTTGATGCCTTTGAGGTTCGGTTCCTTGAACCACTCGGAGGCTTCGAGATTGCGCATCTCGGACGAAATCCGGTTGTTCGACTCCGCGGTGCCGTCAACGGCGAGGGAGTGGCCATCGAGCTTCATCGAAGTGAAGTACACACCTTTGGCCAGCGTTCTGGTGAGTTCGTCGAAGACTCTGACGATCACCGGACGGTTGCCCTGCAATTCCTGGATCACACGCATGCGCGCGAGCAACTGCTCACGCTTCTGCCGTAAGTCGCGGATCTCCGCGATCTGCTGGTCGAGGACGGCGATCTTGTCCTTGATGAACTGGTTTCGAGCGTTCTGCTGGTCGACCGAATTGTCGAGATACGTACCGCCGGCAAACACGATCAGGGCGCCGAACAGCACCGATCCGCCAAGACGGATCAGGAACTCGTTCTTACGCCGCTCGCGCTCCCATTCGCGCCAGGGGAGTAGGTTAATACGCGCCATCAGTCGAAGCTCCTCATGGCCAGACCACAGGCAATCATCATCGCGGGGGCATCATTGGCGAGCGCGTTGGAATCCACTTTCGACGCGATCGACATGTCGACGAAGGGGTTGGCAATGACGGTCGGCGTACCGAGTTTGTTCTCGATCATTTCCGCCAGACCTTCAATCGACGCAGTCCCCCCCGCAAGCACGATGTAATCGACGTCATCGTACTGGCTGGACGAAAAGAAGAACTGCAACGAACGCGTAACCTGCTGCAACACCGCTTCCTTGAACGGCTGCAGCACTTCGGCTTCGTAGTCGTCCGGCAGGCCACCCTGCTTTTTCGCAAGACCCGCTTCTTCGAAAGACAGGCTGTAGCGGCGCTGAATCTCTTCCGTCAGCTGCTTGCCACCGAACAACTGTTCCCGGGTGTAGATCGAGCGGTCATCGGCGAGCACCGAAAGGGTCGTCATGGTGGCGCCGATGTCGATGATGGCCACCACGAGGTCGTCGGCGTTCTCTCCGAGCTGCGACTTGATCAGTTCGAAGGCGCGCTTCATCGCGTGCGCCTCGATGTCGACTACGCGAGCCTTCAGGCCGCCGAGGTCGAGCGCTGCTTCGCGCAGTTCTACGTTCTCTTTCCGGCACGCCGCCAGCAGTACTTCTACCTGTTCAGGATTGCGCTCCGACAGACCCTGCACCTCGAAGTCGATCGCGACTTCGTCCAGTGGGTAGGGAATGTACTGGTCGGCCTCGACAGTGATCTGATTTTCGAGTTCGTCATCCGACAGCGAAGAGTCCATCTCGATGGTCTTGGTGATGACTGCGGAGCCTGCGACCGCGACGGCCGACAGTTTGGAGCTGCCTTTCGAACGACTCACCAGTCGTTTGATTGCTTCTCCAACACCTTCGACGTCGCTGATATTCTTCTCCACCACCGCATTAGGCGGCAGCGGTTCGACCCCGTAAGCTTCGACGCGATAGCGGCCACCCGTCTTCGAGAGTTCCAGAAGCTTTACAGAGGTGGAGCTGATATCGAGCCCCAGGAGTGTTTCCGACTTCTTCTTGAAAAGGCCAAACACGGTAGTTTTTCCTTACAGGCGCGTGCACTTACGTCCGTTTCGTGCGACTCAGAATTAAATACCAGTCTGAATGTCAGAGCAATCGGGTACGCTTATAAAAATGCTGTGCGGATCACAAGTTAGGATCCGACATTGCAGGTAACACCTTAACAATATCAGAGAAACCATGAGTTCGCGGTCGCGTACGAGATTCGTAAACATTATGTGGTTGGTCTGGACAGCTGTATGTGGTGCAGTGCTCAGTCTCGCGGCGGTTTTTCTCTATCTAAACCCACAAATTCCAACAGCTGAGACGTACCGCCATGTTCGGATAGAAACACCGCTCAGAGTGTTCGCCGAAGGCGGTCAATTGATGGCCGAATTCGGGGAACGCCGGGTCATACCGTTGACGCTCGCCGATGTGCCACCGCTATTTATTCACGCCCTGCTCGATACCGAGGACAAGCGCTTCTACTCGCATGGGGGCGTTGATTTCATCTCCCTGCTGAACGACTCGATCGAATTGTTGGTGAATCGAGAAATCACGTCCGGCGCCAGCACGATCACGATGCAGCTGGCCAAGAACATCTCCCTCACCCCCGAGCGGAAATTCATCCGCAAGTTCAAGGAAATGCTACTCGCGGTAAAAATCGAGCAGGAGCTGACCAAGGACCAGATTCTCGAGCTCTATTTCAACGTCGTGCCGTTCGGAAAACGGGCCTATGGAGCCCAAGCCGCGGCCTTTACCTACTATGGTCGCCCGCTCAACCAGCTGGACGTCGCGCAGCTCGCGATGCTAGCGGGGATACCCCAGGCACCGACCGCGGGAAATCCGATCAACGGGCCCGAGCGGTCCATGAAGCGCCGGAATCTCGTTTTATCGCGGATGCTCGAACAAGGCTCGATTACCCAGGAGCAATACGACGTCGCGGTGAATTCGCCGAACACCGCCAGCGTGCACGAACGCGACCTCGACATCGCCGCACCCTACGCGTCCGAATGGGTCCGTCAGCAGCTGGTCGCCCGCTACGGCGCCGATGTGTACTCGAGCGGCTACGAGGCGATGACCACGGTGGACGCGCACCTGCAGGATGTGGCGACCAAAGCAGTTCGCGACGGCGTGTTCCGTTACGATCGTCGCCACGGCTTCCGCGGGCCGGTCGCCCACACCGATTTGCCGGAAGACGCGAACGCGAGGCGAATCGCCGTTCAGAACGCCTTGGTGCCCTACCCGCCGCACGTGGGTCTCGAAGCAGGCGTCGTCGTCGCGGTTAACGGTCCCGCTTTCTCGGCAATGCGGGCCAACGGCGAAACGGTCTCCATCGGCCTGGATGGCTACAAATGGGCGAGCCGCATGGTCGATGCCAACGCGCGCGGCGCCCCTCCAGCCAAAGCGGCCGATGTCGCGGCGGTCGGCGACATCCTCTGGCTCCGGGCCACGAAGGAAGGCTGGACGCTCTCGCAAATGCCCGAGATTCAGGCAACGATCATCGCGATGAATCCTGCCAACGGCGCCGTGAAGGCGATGGTCGGCGGGTTCGACTTCTCGGCAAATCAGTTCAACCACGCCTTACAGGCGGCGCGCCAACCCGGCTCGGGGTTCAAACCGTTCGTCTACTCAGCGGCCCTCGATAGTGGCGTTACGCCGGCAACGATCTTCATGGACGCACCTCTCGTCTTTGAAGACGAGAGCATGGAGACGACCTACCGACCGAAGAATGACGGCTCGCGCTTCAATGGACCGACGCGACTGCGCGAAGCCTTGTATCGATCGATCAATCTCGTGTCCATCCGGGTTCTGCTCGCCGTCGGCGCGGGCCCTGTAATCGACTACGTCAAACGCTTCGGCTTCGACACGACCGATTTTCCGCGCAACACCCAGCTCGCCATCGGCGGCGGCACAATGGGCGTTACACCGATGCAAATGGCCCGCGCCTACGCCACGTTCGCCAACGGTGGCTATCTGATCGAGCCCAACATCTTGAAAGAGGTGCGCAACCTGGCGGGAGAAACGATCTACAAAGCGCACTACCCGGTGGTCTGCGCGGAGTGTCCTCAGCCGGAAATCCCCGCTGACGGCAACCAGCTCGAGCCGGCAGTAGCTGATCAAGACGCGCCAATTCCCGCTCCACGCGTCCTCGACGAAGGCAACGCCTTCATCATGAACTCGATGCTGCAGGACGTGATCCGTCGCGGTACAGCGATCCGCGCCAAGAGCCTCAATCGCAACGACCTTGCCGGTAAGACCGGAACGACGAACGAAGCAGACACCTGGTTCAACGGCTATCAGAAAAATATAGTGGCGTCAGTTTGGGTCGGCTTCAGCGACCATCGACCGGTTGGCGACAACGAATACGGTTCGAACTCGCCGCTGCCGATCTGGATGGATTTCATGAAGGTCGCGCTCGACGGTGTGCCGGAAGAGACGCGCCAGCAGCCGTCCGACGTCGTGACGTTGAAGATCGATCCGCGAACGGGCGAACCGGCTTCGCCCGACCAGCAGAACGCCCTATTCGAGTATTTCCTGGCCGATCACGCGCCGACTGCACGCGCCTCTAGCCAAAGCACCACCGACATCGATTCCAAACAACCCGTGCGGCCGATCGACCTGTTCTAGGCCGTTGCCGACGACTACTGGACGATCTTGATCGGATTGCCCGCGCGCGGTTCGCCGAGCGGGTGGTCGCCGTTCAGCAGTCGCAGCGTCTCTACCGGATTGCTCTTGAGCGAAGACTTGGCTGCCAGCGACGCATAGGTATCGCCGGGCTTGGCTTCGATCACCTTGATGCGCTGATTGTTTGCAACCTTCAGATCGCCGGGTTGCATCGGCCTGAACGACTGCACAGTGGCGCGAAAGTCGGCCTCGAACTGCGCTGCGTCGCCGCCCTCTCCTGCTTCACCCTTGAAAAGATAGACACCACCGTCCTTGAAGATGACGGCGATCATGTTGGCCTTCAGATTTCCTTTACCGAGATCGACCTTCGCAATGTATCCGTCGTAGTCGCCGACCTTCACGTCTTCGCCGGAAACGATGTCGTCGCGCTTCAACGTATCGAGCACGTAGTCCTTCGGGGTTTGTTTCGCCTTCGGCGCTGCCTGGCGCTGAAGAACGATGTTCCCAGCGATGTTGCCCGACGGCGAAACGCCGGTGACCTTCGACGACGAACTCGACACATCCCAACCGTTAGGGAAGGTCACGACCACACGCAACCCTTCGTGATAGTAGGTTTGATCCTTCACGATTCCGGAACCCGCCTGATTGCCGTAGACCAGACCGTTCATCATTTCCCAGAAGTCGCCGACCGGCTCGACCATCTCCTCCGGCAGGTACTGCTCATTTTCTTCTATCGCGTCGTGCAGTCGTTTGTCGTTCTGCGGATGCGAGGCGAACACGCCGTGATAGCTCTTTTGCTGACCGCCCACTTCCGTCGCGAACAACTCCTGGTCCTTCAACACTTGAATGACCTCGATCATCGCAAAAGGGTTATAGCCGGCCTTCGCGATGAACTCACCGCCGAGTTGGTCGGCTTGAAGCTCCATGTCTCTTCCGTAGCCCATGACGGCGGTGTCGGTCGCCTCGGTCGTAACGTCGCGTACCTGACCTACTCCGGTAATGACCGCACCGACGAAGCCGACGACCTTTCCGGCATTGCTCATCGCGCTCATCTTCCGCGAATGGTGCGCTACGACGTGGCCGATCTCGTGACCGATCACGGCCGCGAGCTGATCTTCGCTCTCGAGATACGCGAGCAAGCCTCGGTAAACGAAGATGTAGCCTTCAGGCGTGGCAAAGGCGTTGACGTCGGGAATGTCCACCACGGTGAAATGGAACTGCCCGTTGGGCTCGGGGCTGTAGGCGACCAGACGCTCGCCGACCTTCTGCACGTAAGCCTGCCAGCGCGGGTCATCGTATACCTGCCCCTGCTTCTGGAACTCTTCGAGCATTTTCTTGCCGGATTCGGCGTGCGCGAACGTCTGCCACGAAACGAGCAGAACGGCGATGGCCAGCTTTGCAATGTCGGTTCGCACGAAACGTCTCCGACTCACCCAGGGTTGCTACGACACCGCACAGGCTGTGCGGTTGCAACCCCTTAGAGTCGCTGGACGACGGAGAGTTGCGTCGTGCCGGAACGGCGACGCGGGCCTAAATCAGCTGACGCCGCGCGTTCCGAAGCGTTTGCGGAACCGTTCAACGCGACCACCCGCATCGACGATCTTCTGACGACCGGTATAAAACGGATGGCACTTCAAACACACGTCCAAGTGCATGTCGGCGCCCAAGGTGGAGCGCGTCTCAATGACGTTGCCGCAGCTGCAGGTGGCCTTCATCGCGGTGTATGCGGGATGAATGTCTGGCTTCATGATGCTCGGGCCTGGAATTCGAAGGGCGCGCAGTGTACCAGAGCGCGTCCGAGTGGCAAGCCCGCCATCGGCGCGAGGTCGATAGCCACGTACGGCGGCATCCGCGCTTCGGCCGCGCACAGCGGGCCTGTACCATCACCGCGATGAGCGTGATCGTCCGCGTCGCAGTCCCGAGGCCGCTCTGGACTCTGTTCGACTACCTTCTTGCGCCGGATGCGTCATCGCCGCAGCCGGGCGCACGCGTGCGGGTACCGTTCGGCAGCGCCGAACTGATCGGGCTCGTAGTGGAGACATCGTGCGCTGACGTTGCAGACACCGAACTGAAGTCGATCATCGAAGTCATCGATGAACAGCCGGTGCTGCAGGCCGACGTGTTCGAACTGATTCGCTGGGCAACCGCGTACTACCGTCATCCGCCCGGCGATGCGCTGTTTTCGGCGGTACCTGTCGCGCTACGCGACGGACGCGCCCTGCTACCGTTGCGCGAGCGATTCTGGCAACTCACCGAACTCGACGCGGCAACTGAGCACGCGCTGAAACGTGCACCTCGTCAGCTCGCAGCGATCGACCTGTTGCGCAATGCCAGCGGGATCCTCAGCCACGCTGAACTGAACGCGTCCGGCGTCGATGCGCGCGTTTTGGCGGGGCTCGTCAAACGAGGCGTCGTTATTGCCGCATCGGCGCCCGCCAATCAAACCGTCGCTGTTGCGAAGCTCGACTTCGAGCTGACCGAAGAACAGCGTTCGGCGATCGAATTGGCCCGTGCAGCGCTGGGGCATTTCGAGTGTTTGTTGCTCGATGGGGTAACGGGCAGCGGCAAAACCGAAATCTACCTGCAGGTCATCGAGTCAGTTCTGGCGAAAGGTGAGCAGGCGTTGGTGCTGATCCCTGAAATCGCACTGACTCCGCAAACGCTCGAACGCTTTACGCATCGGTTCGGGCGTGCGGCCGTGTATCACTCCGGTTTGACCGAACGAGAGCGCGCGCAAACGTGGTTGCAGTGTCGCGACGGACAAGTGCGCGTACTCATCGGCACACGTAGCGCGATCTTCGTGCCGTTTGCACAGCTCGGATTGATCGTGATCGACGAAGAACACGATGGCTCGTTCAAACAGCAAGACGGGTTCCGATACTCCGCGCGCGATCTCGCAACGAAACGCGCGCAATTGCTAGGTATCCCGTTGATCATGGGTACCGCGACGCCTGCGCTCGAGACACTACACAACGCGCAACGCGGTCGTTTCCGTCATCTGCGTTTAACCGCCCGACCAGGCGCCGCGAAACCGACCAGCATCAGGTTGATCGATATTCGCGGGTTAAAACTCCAAGACGGACTGAGCGATCCGTTGCGAGAAGCGATCGCCGCACATCTGGCGCAAGGCAATCAAACGCTGTTGTTCATCAATCGGCGCGGCTACTCACCGTCGTATCTGTGCACGCGATGCGGATGGTGCGCCGGATGTCCGCGCTGCGAGAGTCGGCTGACACTGCATCAATCACCTCCCGGGTTGCGCTGCCACCACTGCGGCTTCGCCTCGCCATTGCTGCCGCGCTGCCCCGACTGCGGCGAACCCGGACTGCGCGGAATCGGCGTGGGCACCCAGCGCAGCGAGGAAGCCGTTCTACGCGCGTTCCCGAACGTTCCCGTGCTGCGCATCGATCGCGACACGACACGCAGCGCCCGCACGATGGCATCGCACCTGGAGATGATCGGCCGCGGCGAACCTGCGGTACTGATCGGCACCCAAATGCTCGCTAAAGGACACCATTTTCCGCGCGTTACCCTGGTCGGCGTGCTGAACGCGGATGCCGGTTTCACCAGCCCCGACTTCCGCGCTCCGGAACATACGGCGCAGTTGATCGTTCAAGTGGCGGGACGCGCGGGGCGCGCCGAACGCCCCGGCGAAGTCTGGATTCAGACGTTCAATCCCGGTAATCCATTGCTGCAAGCGCTAGTCGAGCGCGGTTATGAGGGTTTCGCAGCGAGGGAGCTCGAACAACGCGCGGCTGCACAACTCCCGCCGTTTCGAGCGATGGCGCTGTTGAAGGCGGACGGCGTCGACGTAGAACGTACGCTTGCCTGTCTGCGGTCGCTCGTGGATGGACTGGCCGGTTCGGCAATCGAAATACTCGGCCCCACACAGGCGCCGCTCGCTCGACGCGCGCGACGCTACCGCTGCCAGACCGCGCTACTCGCACTCAACCGCAACCAACTCGGTGCCGCGCTCGACAAACTCATTGCGTCCCACGGTTCGACCCGATTTCCCGGGGTACGCTGGTCGATCGACGTCGATCCCTACGATACGTATTGAGCGAGCATGTGTTTGAGCGCGCGGCGGCCATCGCTATGATGCGCGCAATCTCAGCGGTGGGTCGGCAATGGCGCAGGACTTTGCGAACGGACAGCGGCACAAACGTGCCCTTCGCAGCGACCCACGCAACCGTCCGCGACAGCGCCAATCCGCCTTTCATTGGGGCAGCTTCGGCGCCGGTATCGCTCTCGGCATCGCGTTCACGTTGGCGGGAGCGCTGCTTCCGGAGTGGTGGGGCAGCCGTCCGGTCGCCGCAAATCCGCCGGCACCGGTTGCCAGCGACTCGACCCCGGTAACTCGATTCGAATTCTTCGAACGACTGCCGAACGAGAAGATCGCCACTCGTCCGGATCGCCCCGAAACGAAAACGAGGCCGCCTCTCACATCAGAAGGCACGCACGAGTTCCTGCTTCAAGCGGGCTCGTTCACGAACAAGGAAGACGCCGAACGGTTGCGCGAGACGCTCGCTCAGGCAGGATGGAACACCGAGACCACAACCGTGACGTTATCGAGCGGCGCGACGCGACATCGAGTGATCGTCGGACCGTTCGCGTCGTCGCAGGATACGCAGCGCGCGATTACCCAATTGCGCAAACAGGATGTCGACGCGCTGGTACTCGCGCGCAAGCCGAACGCCGGTTGAATTCGACCGTTTCGGTCCCCACTATGCCCAATCGGCTTGCAGCAACGCCGGAGACTCCCTTGGAACAGTATCGAGGCACGACGATCCTCAGCGTCAGACGCGGCAACTTGGTCGTAGTCGGCGGCGACGGGCAGGTCTCAGTCGGCAATACGATCATGAAAGGTAACGCACGCAAGGTGCGGCGCCTCTACAAAAACGGCGTGCTGGCCGGTTTCGCCGGCGGTACCGCGGACGCATTCACGCTGTTCGAACGCTTCGAGAAGCAGCTCGACCAGTATTCCGGCAACCTCACGCGCGCGGCCGTCGAACTCGCAAAGGACTGGCGCACCGATCGCGCGCTACGACGCCTCGAAGCGCTGTTGGTCGTCGCCGACGCACAAACGACGTTGATGATCACGGGCAACGGCGACGTCATAGAGCCGGAACACGATGTCATCGCCATCGGCTCAGGCGGCCCGTATGCACAAGCCGCTGCGCGCGCATTGCTGGAGAACACCGATCTCGATGCGCGCAGCGTCGTCGAGAAGGGCCTGACCATCGCCGCAGACATCTGCATCTACACGAATCACAACCGCACCATCGAATCGCTCGAGGCATCGTCATGAGCGTAGCGACGCGCAGCGTAGTGACGCCCAGCGTGATGACGCCGCGCGAGATCGTTCACGAACTCGACAAACACATCGTCGGCCAGCAAGCCGCGAAACGCGCCGTCGCAATCGCGTTGCGTAATCGCTGGCGACGCATGCAGCTCAGCGATTCGTTGCGCGAGGAAGTCACCCCCAAGAACATTCTGATGATCGGACCGACAGGCGTCGGCAAAACCGAGATCGCGCGCCGCCTTGCGAAACTGGCAGGCGCGCCGTTCATCAAGGTGGAAGCAACGAAATTCACCGAGGTCGGCTACGTCGGGCGCGATGTCGAGTCGATCATTCGCGACCTCGCCGACGCCGCCGTGAAGATGTTGCGTCAGGAACAGGTTGAAAAAGTGAAGCCGCGCGCTGAAGACGCCGCGGAAGATCGCATCCTCGATGCGTTGCTTCCGGAACCGCGATCGGTTGGATTCGCCGACACGACGCAACGCGCAGATTCGAGCGCGCGCCAGGTCTTTCGCAAACGACTGCGCGAAGGCGAACTCGACGACAAGGAAGTGGAGCTGGAACTGTCGGCATCACCGGTGGGCGTGGAGATCATGGCGCCGCCAGGCATGGAAGAGATGACGAATCAGCTGCAGAGCATGTTTTCGAATCTGACGAACCAGCGAAAGCGCACCGTGCGATTGAAGGTGAAAGACGCGCTGCGGCGCACGCGCGAAGAGGAAGCGCTGCGGCTCGTGAACGAAGAGGACATCAAGGCACGCGCGATCGAAAGCGTGGAGCAAACGGGCATCGTCTTCCTCGACGAAATCGACAAGGTCGCCAAACGCGGCGAAACGATGGGCGTCGACGTGTCGCGCGAAGGCGTCCAGCGCGACCTGCTTCCGCTGATCGAAGGGTGCACTGTGTCGACGAAGTACGGCATGGTAAAGACCGATCACATCCTGTTCATTGCGTCGGGCGCATTCCATCTGACGAAACCCTCCGATCTCATTCCCGAATTACAGGGTCGGCTGCCGATTCGCGTGGAGCTCGATGCCCTGACGGCCGATGACTTCAAGCGTATTCTCACGGAGCCAGACGCATCGCTCACCGAGCAATACCGTGCACTAATGGATACCGAAGGCGTAAAGATCGTGTTTTCAGACAGCGCCATTGCCCGTGTTGCGGAGCTCGCGTTCCAGGTGAACGAATCAACCGAGAACATCGGCGCCCGACGATTGCACACGGTAATGGAACGGTTATTGGAAGACGTGTCGTTCGAGGCAACGGAGCGGGTCGGCGACGCCACCTCTGTCACGATCGACGCAGCGTATGTCGACGCGCGGCTGGGCGAACTGGCGCGCGATCAGGACCTTTCGCGCTATATCCTCTAACGTGACTACTCAGGCGCCAACCGAGCTCAAGCTCCATCGACAATCGCGAGAGCTCGAAGTGGGCTTTCCCGACGGCGTACAGTTTCGGCTCCCGTGTGAACTGCTGCGTGTGTTTTCGCCTTCAGCGGAAGTTCGAGGACACGGCGCCGGCGAGCGCAAACTGATGACCGGCAAAAAGTACGTCAACATTCAGCAGATCGACCTGGTCGGGAACTACGCCATTCGCATCGTTTTCGACGACGGCCACGACACTGGAATCTATGCGTGGGAGTATCTCCGCGAACTCGGTGAACAGCGCGACAGTTACTGGCAGCGCTATCTCGAGGAACTGAAAGTTGCCAACTCCAGCCGGTTGCCGAACATTCCGATCGGCCATTGGCAGCCCGACAAAGGTTAGACGTCGTGAAGCCCACCGAAGAAGACCGCGTCGACTTTGGTTTTCAGAAGGTCCCCGCTGCGGAGAAGGCCCGTAAGGTCGGCCGCGTGTTCGAATCGGTGGCGCAACGCTACGACGTGATGAACGACCTGATGTCATTCGGTTCGCACCGGATCATGAAACGCATCGTCGTAGAGATGTCGGGAGTACGCGCGGGCCACAATGTGCTCGACCTTGCCGGCGGTACCGGCGACTTCGCGGCGTTGTACGCACCGTTGGTCGGCGACGCGGGCAAGGTGGTTCTGTCCGACATCAACGGCGCGATGATGGAGGTCGGGCGCGACCGGCTGCTCGACAACGGTCTGACAAACGTCGCGTTCTGCCAGGCCGATGCCGAGGCGTTGCCGTTCGCGGACAACAGCTTCAACTGCATCACCATCGGATTCGGCCTGCGCAATGTGACGCGCAAAGAGCGCGCGCTGGCGGAGATGCATCGCGTACTGCGTCCGAACGGTCGACTGCTGGTGCTCGAATTCTCCAAACCAGAAAATCCCATCGTGGCTGCAGGCTATGGCGCATTTCAGGCGCTATGGCCAGCTATCGGTCGCGTCGTGACCGGCGACGCAAATGCGTATCGCTACCTCGTAGAATCGATCGAAGTACATCCGTCGCAGAAAGCGCTGAAGCTGATGCTGACCGACGCGGGTTTCAACAACGCGGCGTACGAAAACCTGTTGAATGGGATCGTAGCGATCCATCACGCTGACAAAGCGCCGCGATCGTGAGCCCGTTTGCGACTCTGCTGACACGTTGGGCCGAAACGCTGGCCAACGAGTCGACGAGTCTAGACTCACTCACGCTCACACGTTTGCATGGACTCTCCGGGCGCAGCATTGCAATCGTGATCGATCCCTCTGGTGAAACGACCACGCTGCAGTTCAGCGACGGCTCAATACGGGTGAACCCCGGTGCCATCGACACACCATCGGTTATGGTGCGCGGCACACCTGTTGCGCTCGCGAGCGCATTTCTCGGCAATGGAGGACGCGGCGACCTAACGATCGACGGCGACGAAATCGTTCTCAGCCAGTTTCGAAGTATCGTTCACGACTATCGCCCCGACGTGTTGTCGCCCCTCGAGAATCTCGTCGGTAAGGACGCAGCGAAATCGATCGCGAACGTTTTCGAGGTGGGATTCTCGGCGCTCGCGGCAATCGGCCGCAGCCTCGGCGACGAAGGAACGCGGCTCGCAAAGAGAGGTGCGCAACAGCGCTATCTGACGGCAAGTGAATTAGATGCGTTCATCGCGTCGATGCAGACGCTCAGGGTCCGTGTCGATCGACTCACAGCACGCACCGGCATCGTCGAGCAAGCAAATGCCGAACGCACCTCGGGGACGAAGCGATGAGTCGTCTGATGCGCCTATCGCGCATCGGGACCACGGTGTTGCGACAGCGTCTCGACGAGTTGATCGACCGTAGCGGCGTTGCCGATGAACAGTTACCCACACCGTTACGCGTGCTGTGGCGCTTGTCACCAACGCGTTGGCTGCCGACGCCGGCCGATCCACCGGCACGAAGGCTCCGGCTCGCGCTCGAAGCGCTCGGTCCCGTTTTCATCAAGTTCGGTCAGATCCTGTCGACGCGGCGCGACTTGCTCGCCCCCGACTACGCGGAAGAGCTCGCGAAGCTGCAGGATCGCGTGCCGCCGTTCCCCGGCGCTGAAGCACGAGCAAAAATCCAGGCGAGCCTCGGTGTACCGCTTGCTGACGTGTTCGCTTCGTTCGACGAACAACCGCTCGCCTCCGCTTCTGTCGCGCAGGTTCATGCGGCGCGCCTGCTCAACGGCGACGATGTGGTCGTGAAGGTGGTGCGCCCCGGCATCGAGTCGGTGATCCGCGAGGATCTGCTGCTGCTTCATACCATTGCTCGGCTGCTCGAGCGCGTATCGAGCGACGCGCGACGTCTGCATCTCGTTACGATCGTCGAGGACTACCAGTCGACGATCATCAACGAGCTCAACCTGATCCACGAAGGCGCCAACACGGCCAAGTTGAGGCGCAACTTCGCCGATTCGCCGCTTCTCTATGTGCCGCGCGTGTACTGGGATCACACGCGCGAAGACGTTCTGGTAATGGAACGGATACGCGGAGTGCCAATCGCAAACGTCGAAGAGTTACGCGCGTGCGGCACCGACATGAAGCTGCTTGCAGAGCGCGGCGTGGAGACGTTCTTCACGCAGGTGTTCGTCGACAACTTCTTCCACGCCGACATGCACCCCGGGAATATCTTCGTCGACATCACCGATCCGAAGAGCCCCCGCTACGTCGCGATCGACTGCGCGATCATCGGCACACTGACGGACGAGGATCAGAATTACCTCGCCCGGAATCTGCTCGCGTTCTTCAATCAGGACTACCGTGAAGTTGCGAGGTTGCATCTCGAGAGCGGCTGGATCCCCGAGGAAACCAAGGTCACCGAATTCGAGAATGTGATTCGTCGCGTTTGCGAACCGATCTTCGAAAAGCCGCTCAAGGAAATTTCCTTTGGTCACTTCCTCGTGACACTGTTTCAGACCGCGCGCGAGTTCAACATGGAAGTGCAGCCGCAACTCGTGCTGCTGCAGAAGACGTTGTTGAACATCGAAGGTCTCGGCCGCCAGCTCTATCCCGATCTCGACCTATGGAACACCGCGAAACCGTTCATGGAGCGTTGGATGGAACAGCGCATGGGACCTGCTGCCGTGCTGCGCCAGTTCAGCACGTACGCTCCCGAACTGATCGAACAGTTGCCGCGGCTGCCCGAACTGATCATCGGCGCGAGTCAGGGTTTGCGACGGCTCGACAAGGTCGCGCGCGAACAGCGCGCCGTGATGAACCGGCTCGCAACATTGCTGGAGGATCAGCAGCGTAAAGGTCGCGGCAGGCGCTGGCTCGGCGCGACTCTATTGGTGGTGAGCGGAGGCTTCCTGTGGTCGCCGGTGGCGCACGCGCTGCAAACAGGCGAGCCTATGCCGATCACCGTCGGCGTGCTGACCGCTGTGCTAGGCTCCATGCTTATCGCGAAGGCATGACCATGAACGTCATCGATGCACTGACAAAGGTGCTAGAAGAGCGACGCTCGGCGGACCCGAAGTCGTCGTATGTCGCCTCTTTATATGCGTCCGGACTCGACCGCATCCTCAAAAAAGTGGCCGAGGAGGCCGGTGAGGCACTAATCGCTGCAAAAAATGTCGAAGGTCCGGAGCGCGACGACGCACTGATTGGTGAGGTCGCGGACCTTTGGTTTCACACCCTCGTGATGCTGGTGCACCTGAACCAGCAACCGGTCTGGGTGTTGGACGAACTCGCAGAACGCATGGGCGTCTCCGGACATGTCGAAAAAGCGGCCAGAACCACGTCGCAGTTCGACTGATCAACCGGCGCGTATAATGCGCCACTCACGCCGTCTCATATGGAGAATGAAATGTTCGGCATCGGCATGGGAGAACTGCTCGTCATCCTCGGCATCGTGGTGCTGCTGTTCGGCACCAAACGGCTGAAGACGCTCGGTGCAGATCTCGGTAGCGCGATCAAAGGATTCAGATCGGCCGTCAAGGAAGAAGAGAAAATACCGACATCTCGCGAACGTGTTATCGAGGGTGAGTTAGAACGCGCACCGCATACCGCAGACGCGCGCAAACAGGACACGAATGTTTGATATCAGCTTTCCAGAGCTGGTCGTCGTTGGTGTGATTGCGCTTCTGGTACTCGGTCCGGACCGGCTGCCCGGCGCGCTGCGAACGCTCGGCCTGTGGGTCGGACGTATGTCTCGGACGTTCAGCGCGTTGAAGACCGAGATCGAACGCGAAATCGGCATGGACGAAATTCGGCGACAGCTTCACAACGAGGCGGTGATGGATGAACTGAAGCGTCTCGAACGCGACGTTCAGGGCGCATCCAGCAATGGATCCGGCCACGCCGACGCATCGGAGACACCGCCGGCGGTCGAATCACCTCGTGCCCAGGCTTCGACTGCCGCGTCGACCGACACTGCGCCGCGTGCCTGAAGCGATGGCAACCCAGCTGACGGAAAAGCCGAAGCGCGCAGAAGATCACGACGCGCAAGTCGATACCGACGAGCGGCCGTTTCTTGATCACATCATCGAACTGCGTGAACGTCTGCTTAAGGCGCTGCTTGCAGTGCTCGTGCTGTTCTTTCCGCTCTACTACTACGCCAACAGTATCTATGAGTGGGTCGCCGCGCCGTTGATGGCGAATCTGCCGAGCGGCGGTGGGATGATCGCGACCCAAGTCGCTTCGCCATTCCTGACACCGTTCAAGCTGTCGATGTACGCCGCATTGTTCCTTGCGATGCCGGTGATCCTGCATCAGATGTGGGCGTTCGTTTCCCCCGGGCTCTATCTGCGCGAGAAACGGTTCGCGTTGCCGTTGCTGGTGTCGAGCGTGCTGCTCTACTACATAGGGATGGCGTTCGCCTATTACCTCGTGTTTCCCCTCGTGTTCAAGTTCTTCGCCGGGATCACGCCCGTGGGCGTGACGATGATGACCGACATCAACCAGTATCTCGAGTTCGTGCTCGGGTTGTTCTTTGCGTTCGGGTCCGCGTTCGAAATTCCGATCGCGACATTCCTGATCGTATCGACCGGACTGACTACCACGAAGAGCCTCACCGACAAGCGCCCTTACGTAGTCGTTGGATGCTTCATAGTCGGCATGATCCTTACGCCCGGACCGGACATAATTTCGCAGGTGATGCTCGCGGTACCGATGTGGATTCTGTTCGAGCTCGGCGTGTTCTTCGCGCGCATGGCTGAGCGGACTTCACAATCCACCGCGGTTGCAGAAGTAGCCGAAAAAAAAGAATAGATCGGGTTTCTCTCCTCAGCTCAGCAGGAACGTCACCGGTCCATCGTTGACCAGCGCTACCTGCATGTCGGCCCCGAAGCGCCCTGTTTCCACTCGACCAACACGCTGCCGGATTCGTTCGACGAATGCCTCGTAGAGCACGCGTGCCTGCTCGGGCGGCGCCGCCGAAGTGAAACTCGGCCGTCTGCCGTTCGACGTGTCCGCCGCAAGCGTGAACTGCGAAACCACGAGCACCGCGCCGTCCACGTCGACGACGCTTCGATTCATGGGTTTGGCCGCATCGGCGAAGATCCGCAGATCTACCGTTCGATCGGCGAGCTTCTCCGCGATCTCTTTGGTATCGCTCGGGAATACGCCGACGAATACCAGCAAACCGGCGTCGATCGACGCGATGCGTAGTGCATCGACGACGACGCTCGCCTGCGTTACGCGCTGCAGCAGCGCGTGCAACGGGTTTCCCAAAGGGCCACTAGGCTCTCGCTTCGCGCTTGCGCTGATTCTCGGTCAGATAACGCTTGCGGATCCGGACCGACTGCGGCGTCACTTCGACGAGTTCGTCGTCGTTGATGAACTCGAGCGACTGTTCCAGCGTCATCCGGACCGGCGGCGTCAGGATGATGTTCTCATCGCTGCCTGCGGCCCGCACGTTGGTCAGTTTCTTTTCCTTCAGAGGATTCACGGTCAGATCGTTTTCGCGGCTGTGAATACCGATGACCATACCTTCGTACGCATCGTCGTTCGGCCCGATGAACAAGCGACCACGCTCCTGCAGATTGAACAAGCCGTAGCCCACCGCCTTGCCTTTGCTGTTGGAAATCAGTACCCCGCTCGTGCGCTGCCCGATCGGCGCGGCGATTTCCTCGTCGTAGCCTGCGAAACCAAACGACATGATCCCGGTACCCGACGTCATAGACAGGAACTGGGGGCGGAAGCCCATCGACGCACGCGACGCGATTCGATAGCTGAGCCGCACCCTACCTTGCCCGTCAGGCTGCATGTCGAGGAGTTCGGCGCGTCGCGCTCCCATCGTCTCCATCACCTTGCCCTGATGCACTTCCTCGATGTCGAGCGTCAGTTCTTCAAACGGCTCGAGGACCTTGCCGTTCTCTTCCTTCGTAATGACTCGCGGACGCGATACGGCTAGCTCGTAGCCTTCGCGACGCATGGTTTCAATGAGGATTGCGAGGTGCAACTCGCCGCGACCCGATACACGAAACTGATCCGGATCGCCGGTTTCTTCGACGCGCAGCGCCACGTTGTGCGATGCCTCGCGCAACAGGCGCTCGCGGATCTGCCGGCTCGTCAGGTACTTTCCTTCGATGCCGGCCAGCGGCGAGGTGTTCACGCAGAACATCATCGACACAGTCGGCTCGTCGACGGTCAGCGGTGGCAGAGCCTCCGGGTTGTCTCTGGCGCACAACGTATCGGAGATGTTGATGTCGTCTACGCCAGTGACGCAGACGATGTCACCTGCTCGCCCTACGTCCATTTCGACACGTGCCAGCCCCAGGTGGCCGAGCACCGACAGAATCCGGCCTGATCGCGTACCGCCGTTGCGATCGATCACGCTGATGGGGGTGTTGGTGCGCACCGATCCGCGTGCGATGCGCCCGATGCCAATGACACCGACATAGCTCGAATAGTCGAGCGAACTGATGCGCATCTGGAACGGCCCTTCGGGGTCGACGTTCGGGGCGGGCACTCTCTCGAGAATCGCGTCGAGCAACGGCTTCATGTCCGAAGACATGTCGTCGGGGTCGAGCCCTGCGGTCCCCTGCAGCGCGGAGGTGTAAATCACCGGGAAATCGAGCTGCTGTTCCGTTGCACCGAGCGAATGGAACAGATCGAACACCAGGTCTACGACCTTGTGCGGCCGCGCGCCTTGACGATCGACCTTGTTGATCACAACAATTGGATTGAGGTGCGCGAGAAACGCTTTCTTGGTTACGAAGCGAGTTTGTGGCATCGGCCCATCGACCGCGTCGACCAGCAGCAGCACCGAATCGACCATCGACAGAATCCGTTCGACCTCCCCGCCGAAGTCGGCGTGTCCGGGCGTGTCGACGATGTTGATCTGATAGTCCTGGTAACGAATTGCAGTCGTTTTTGCGAGGATCGTGATGCCTCGCTCCCGCTCCAACTCGTTGCTGTCCATGATGCGATCGGGCGCGGCTTTGCGCGCATCGAGTGTTCCCGTCTGTTGCAACAGACGGTCCACCAGCGTGGTCTTGCCATGGTCTACGTGCGCAACGATGGCAACGTTGCGCAGCTTTTGTGCATTCATCGTATGGGTTACTTAGAAACGACGGGCTGTGGCTTCGTGCTAGACTTCGCGGCCCCTAAGAGGCTTGACGGAACGGGCACCTGCCCAAACGGGCGCGCATTATGGCTGAACGCAGAAAAGCTGTCGCGCTGATTTCAGGCGGCCTCGATTCGATGCTCGCCGCCAAAGTCGTAATAGAAGAAGGCGTTCACGTAGAAGGGCTGAACTTCTTCACAGGGTTTTGCGTCGAGGGGCACACCCACGCCATCCGCAACCCCGACCACTCCAAGCCGAAACGAAACAACGCTCTGTGGTCGGCCGAACAGCTCGGTATCAAGCTCCACATCGTCGACATCTCCGAGCAATACAAAGACATCGTTCTGAATCCGAAGCATGGCTACGGCGCGCATTTGAACCCGTGTCTCGACTGCAAGATCTTCATGGTCGATCAGGCCCGCACGTGGGGATTCATGGAAGAGAACGGCTTCGATTTCATCATCACCGGCGAGGTGGTCGGCCAACGCCCGAAGTCGCAACGCCGCGACACGATGCCGCTGATCGCACGCGAATCGGGCGCAAAAGACCGGCTGCTACGGCCGCTGACGGCACTGAATCTCCCGCCGACGCTGCCCGAGCGCGAAGGCTGGGTGAATCGCGAGCATCTCTATGGATTTCACGGCCGGAACCGAAAGCCGCAGATCGAACTCGCGAATCGCTTCGGCTTCGAAGAGTTCGCCCAACCTGCAGGCGGCTGTTGCTTTCTCACCGACGAAAAATACTCCGCGAAGCTCGCCGATCTATGGCATGCACGCGGCGAACGCGACTACAGCCTCGACGACATCATGCTGCTGAAGGTCGGCCGACATTTGCGCCCGGCCGCGCATTTCAAAGTGATCGTTGCAAGAGACGACGGTGAGAACAATTTCCTCGAAGGCTATCGAAAGCAGTTCGTTTACCTGCGAATCGACAGTCATGAAGGGCCGCTGACGCTGCTCGACGGTCGTCCGTCGTTCGCCGATATAGAACTCTCTGCGCGGATCGCCGCGCGCTATGGCCAGGGCCGCAACGCCCCCAAAGTGGAAGTGTCAGCGCATCATCCGAACGGCGTGGTCGAGAAACTGTCGGTGACGCCGATGCCACCGCACCAGATTCCGGACAGCTGGCATGTCTAGCACCGAAAGCTCCGCGGTCGTCGCACTCGACACGCGAGGACTCATTTGTCCGATGCCGGTGATCCGGACGCAGGACCGGGTCAGGACGTTGCCCGCGGGCGCGGTCCTCGAAATTCTGTCCACCGACCGCGGCGCACTGCACGACATCCCTGCGTGGTGTCGGGTTCACGGTCATGAAGTGCTCGAGACGCAGCAGCACGATCGGGAGGTGCGGATCCGCCTACGCGTGCACCGTCATGGTCAGCCCGAAGCACCGGTCTGATCTATTCTGGTGCAGCAGCAGGATTGCGCACCGTTTTGATGCATACGTAAGCGTCCGCTCACCTCTCAAGGTGCTCTATCGCTGATCGTTTCCGTGGCATGACTATTGCTCCCCGATACCGCTAAGATACCCAGCCCCTTTGGGGGCAGTCGCCTGCTGGGGGCGGGCAGCGCACTCCCCTTTAGTTAGAACAGCTCTCACAGCACACCGAATCAAGGAGCGGTAATCCATGTCTGAAAACACCCTGAAGATGATCAAAGACAACGACGTGAAGTGGGTCGACTTGCGATTCACCGATCCTCGCGGCAAGGAACAACACACCACGTTCCCCGTGAGTGCCGTTGGCAAAGACAACATCGAAGAAGGCTTCATGTTCGACGGATCCTCAATCGCCGGTTGGAAGGCAATCAACGAATCCGACATGATCCTGATGCCCGACGACGATACGCCGGTGATCGATCCGTTCCGCGACGAGACCACCTTGAATCTGCGTTGCGACATCATCGAGCCGGGCACCATGCAGCCTTACAGCCGCGACCCGCGGTCTATCGCAAAAGCGGCCGAGGCTTATCTCAAATCGAGCGGCATCGGCGACACCGCATACTTCGGCCCCGAAGCCGAATTCTTCATATTCGACGACGTGCGCTGGAAAGTGCACATGTCAGGCGCGTCCTACTCGATCGGCTCGGAAGAAGCAGCGTGGGAATCCAACGAGGCTTACGAGAGCGGCAACATGGGACACCGGCCGCGCATCAAAGGCGGCTACTTCCCGGTACCGCCAATCGATTCCGCAGCCGATATCCGCAACGCAATGTGCAGCACAATGGCCGCGATGGGATTGGCGATCGAGGTTCACCACCACGAAGTGGCAACCGCCTGTCAGAACGAGATTGGCGTCCGCTTCAACACGCTCGTGAAGAAAGCCGACGAACTGCAGATGTACAAATACGTCGTGCACAACGTCGCACACGCATACGGCAAGACCGCTACGTTCATGCCGAAACCACTCGTCGGCGACAACGGCAGCGGCATGCACGTGCACCAGTCGATCTCGAAAGGCGGCAAGAACCTGTTCCATGGCGACGCGTATGCAGGTCTGTCGGAAACCGCGCTGTTCTACATCGGTGGCATCATCAAACACGCTCGCTCGCTGAACGGCTTCACGAACTGCAGCACGAACTCCTACAAGCGTCTGGTGCCCGGCTTCGAGGCACCCGTGTTGCTCGCGTACTCCGCGCGTAACCGCTCGGCGTCGATCCGCATTCCGTACATTCTCGCCGCAAATCCGCGCGCGTACAGGATCGAAGTGCGGTTCCCGGACGCCACGGCGAATCCGTATCTGGCGTTCGCCGCAATGATGATGGCGGGCCTCGACGGCATCAAAAACAAGATTCACCCGGGCGATCCGTTCGACAAGGATCTCTACGACCTGGAACCGGAAGAGCTCGAAGGTGTTCCGACCGTGGCGTCTTCGCTGGAACAAGCTCTCGACTCGTTGAGCGCGGACCGCGAATATCTGAAAGCCGGCGGTGTCTTCAGCGACGACACCATCGATTCCTACATCGAACTGAAGCGTCAGGACGTCTCGTACGTGAACATGACCACCCACCCGGCGGAATTCGAGCTGTACTACAGCGTCTGACAAGCTTGTCTGAGGGGCGCGTCTGACCTCGACCGCGTCACGAAACCCCGAGTCGCTTACGGACTCGGGGTTTTTTTATGCGTGACACCCACGCATATTTACGCACCTGATTTACTTCGCGCAGGTTTCTCGATGTATCGCCGACTGGACCGCCGACTTGCACGCCGAATGGCCCTGACCCTCATACTCGCCGGCCTCTCACCTGTTGCACTCGGCGAGATCTACAAGACGGTGGATGCGAACGGCAATGTCGTCTTCACCGACATCGCGCCGGTCGATCGCTCCGGTCAGCCGGCTGCGCAGCCCGTTACGGTCGAGCCCGTCAATTCATATCAGCCGCCTCCGGCCCCGGTCTCACAGCAGGGCGACGCACCGCCTCAATCGGACGAGGTGGGTTACTACGAGCAAGTCGACGTCATTTCTCCGGCCGAAGACGAGACCATTCGCGACAACTCCGGCAACGTCCAGATTCAGATTGCCATCTCACCCAGGCTGCGCGGGGACCATCGTCTGATGCTGATACTCGACGGCGCCGACATAGGACTCGAAGCTGTCAACGGCGTATTCGAACTATCCAACGTCGACCGCGGCACGCACACGGCCGCCGGCCGCGTCCTTGATCGGCAGGGCAACACCGTCGTCGAGAGCAACCCGGTAACGTTCAATCTGATGCGCGTTGCACTCGGTCCCGAGAACGCCACACCCACCCCGCATTGATTCGATCTAGACCACTTCCCGTTTGACCCGGGACACCTCGTCGCACTATTTTAGTGCATCTGTGTCTGCCAACGAGCTCGCGTGGGCTAGACGAGGGCACTCACTTGGGGTGTCCGACGGCCTTGTGAGCAGTCACTACACCGCGTCCGCCAGCGTTGTGGGTTTGGTTCGATAATTGCACACACATTCCACGAGAGACGACCTGTCGCGCGCTCAGCTTGTTCTTTGCACCAATACGGAGCTTTTCACCGTCGCATGCGTTCGCCCGACTACATCCTCGATCAGCAGACCACCGCGGTCATGGCGGTGTCGGCCGATCTCGAAATCCTCTACCTCAATCAGGCCGCTGAGGCGCTGGTGGAGGCGAGCGGACACCGCTTGCTCGGAGAGCCGCTGGTACGTGTGTTCAGCGATCCGGCCACACCTCCCGCCACATTCAAAGACGCGCTGACAGCCGGGCAGGCATTCACGAAACGCGGCGCGAGTGCACGAATCAACTCGGGCGCGACGGTGTCGGTCGACTTCACCGTCACTCCCATGCTCGACCGAAACCCGCCCGAGTTGCTGATCGAAATCCAACCGCTCGATCGATTGCTGCGCATCAACCGCGACGATCACCATGTTTCGGTTCAGGCGACCACGCGCAAACTCGTTCGCGGACTCGCACACGAAATCAAGAATCCGCTCGGCGGCATTCGTGGCGCGGCCCAACTGCTGCAACGCGAACTCGAAACGGAACGTCAACGCGATTACACGCGGATCATCATCGAAGAAGCGGATCGTCTGCGAAATCTCGTCGATCGAATGCTCGGGCCAAGCCAACTGCCGCGACTGGTTCCCGTCAACGTTCACCAGGCGCTCGAGCGTGTGGTGCAGCTGTTGCAGGCAGAGGCGCCGGGACAGATCAAATTCATTCGCGACTACGATCCGAGCCTTCCGGAAGTCGAAGCCGATCTCGAGCAGTTGATTCAGGCGTTGCTGAACATCGTGCGCAACGCGCAGCAAGCATTGGAAAAAACGCCGTCGCCGGTGATTCGGCTGACGAGCCGCATCATTCGGCAATTCACGATTGGAACGACGCGACATCGCCAGGTCTTGCGCATCGACATCGCCGACAACGGACCAGGCATTCCGCCCGATCTGTTCGATCGCATGTACTACCCGATGATCAGCGGACGCGCCGACGGTTCCGGTCTGGGCCTTTCGATTGCGCAGAGCATCGTGAGCCAGCACGGTGGTCTGATCGAATGTGAAACGAAACCCGGTTCGACCATCTTCAGCATCTATGTGCCTTTGGAGCAGCGGCATGGCAAGTAGCACCAGCAACGTATGGGTCATCGACGACGATCGCTCGATTCGATGGGTGCTCGAGCGAGCGCTCGAGCAAGCCGGAATGACGACGATGACATTCGACAACGGCGACGCGATGTTGCAGCGCCTGTCGCGTGAACAGCCAGACGTGATCATCAGCGACATTCGTATGCCCGGCATCGACGGCATCGCGCTGCTCGAGCGCGTGCACAACGATCTGCCGAAGCTGCCCGTCATCATCATGACGGCGCACTCCGACCTCGAGAGCGCCGTGAGTTCGTACCAGAGCGGCGCGTTCGACTATCTGCCTAAGCCGTTCGACGTCGACGACGCGATGGCGATGGTGCGTCGCGCCGTAACGCACGCGCACGAACAGAAATCCGAGCACGTTCCCGAGGAAGTGGGTCCGACCGAAATCATCGGACAAGCACCTGCGATGCAGGAAGTGTTTCGCGCCATAGGACGGTTGTCTCATTCGAACGTCACGGTACTGATCAACGGTGAGTCCGGTAGCGGAAAGGAACTCGTCGCGCGCGCATTGCATCGACACAGTCCGCGCGCAGCAGCGACGTTCATCGCGTTGAATATGGCCGCCATTCCCAAAGACCTCGTCGAAGCAGAGTTGTTCGGCCATGAGAAAGGCGCGTTCACCGGCGCGGCACAACAGCGCGTCGGGCGATTCGAGCAAGCCGACGGTGGCACGCTGTTCCTGGACGAAATCGGCGACATGCCGCCCGATACGCAAACGCGTTTGTTGCGCGTGCTCGCCGACGGAGAGTTCTATCGCGTCGGCGGGCACTCGCCAGTGCGTGTGGACGTGCGCATCATCGCGGCCACGCACCAGAATCTTGAACGCCTGGTCGAACAAGGCTCGTTCCGCGAAGACCTCTTTCACCGCCTCAACGTCATCCGCATTCACCTGCCGCGCCTGACCGAACGTCGTGAAGACATTCCCCTGCTCGCCCGACATTTCCTCAAAGCCGCGGCCGCAGAACTCGGCGGCGAAACGAAGGTTCTGCGGCCTGAAACCGAGCAATATCTGGCCGGGTTGCCCTGGCCGGGAAACGTGCGGCAATTGGAGAACACCTGTCGCTGGCTGACGGTAATGGCGTCGGGGCGCGACGTTTACGTCGACGATCTGCCACCGGAGCTGCGTGCCATCGAGAGCGCAGGCACGTCGACGAGCGACTGGGAGACAGCGCTCGGTCGTTGGGCGCATGAAGAGCTCGCACGCATACAACCCGGCAACGGCATGCCGCTGCTCGATACGGCAGTTCCGCGCTTCGAACGCATCGTCATCGAAGCTGCCCTCGCGCGTAGTGGCGGACGCCGCCGCGATGCCTCCGTTCTGCTCGGCTGGGGACGCAACACGCTGACGCGCAAGATGAAGGAACTGAACATGAAGTCGGCGGGCGAATAGCCGGCTGGCAATCTTGTCGGGAGCATCTAGCCTTCATGGATGGGCGCACGCTCCCGGTCGATCATTGCGCTGATGTTCTCGCTTGCGCTCGCACCTGAGCCTGCTGGCGCATCGACCTATGACGTCTCCACTGTTTCCTCGAACTGGATCGCGTCGACCGGCCACACCGTTATTTCAGCGTGGGCGGCGGGCATCTGCCCTGACACGATCGGCGACGACAGCCTCTCAGCACCCCTGAATCTCGGCTTTTCCTTTCGTCTCGGTGCAACCAGTTTTACGCAGCTGCGCGTGAGTACGAACGGCCGCGTGCAGTTCAACAACACCTATTGCAACAACGGTTCCGCTGCCGCCGGCAACCCTCGCACGTACAGGAACCCGCTGCCCGATGCGAATTTCGGAAACGTACTACGGATATACGGCGCCGATCTGGACGTAAGCGCCGCCGGCACGATCACGTACGCGACCACCGGCACTGCGCCGAACCGGATCTTCGTCGTCACCTGGAACAACGTCTCGGCATGGCGCCAGGGCGGCGCGCAAAACCGGGGCGCAGGCACGTCGTACAACCTGCAGATTCAGCTGCACGAAAACGGCGACTTCTATTTCGTGTACGGCACCTCCGACGACATCAGCGAACCCAGCAACACCGCGATGGGACCCGCGCAGATCGGCTGGCAGATCGATTTGAAGGATTACGCCCTGATCGGCACAGGTCTACCTTCCAACGGCACCGCGTATCGCTTCACACTGGCCCGCTCCTTCGCCGAATACCGGATGGATGAAGGTTCCTGGAACGGCGCCGCCGGGGAAGTTGCCGACTCGAGCGGGAACGGACGCAACGGGTCGCGAGTGGCATCGCCCCTCACCGCCTCGGTTGTACAGACCATCGCCGCAGGCAAGGTCTGTCGCGCGATGGATGTACCCGACAACGGTGGTAACAGCCAGTTCGACGCCGTCAACTCGGGCGTAACGCCAAGCGGCGTGGGCTCGCTAGGCTCGATCACATTCTGGTGGCGCGCTCGCAGCAGCTGGAACGGTTCGGCGAACTACCTGTTCGACGCAACAACACAAGCCAGCAGACTGTTCTACCTCGGCAAGCGCAACAATGGCCGGCTGCGGTTCGAGATCACCGACAACGCGTCCACGCCCGTCACCGTAGCCGCGGAAACCGCCAATCAAAGCGTTGCCGCCAACACATGGAAACACATCGCCGTGACGTGGCGACTCGTCGCCGGAACGAGCGCGACGATCCTCAACATCTATCTCGACGGTGCTCTCGTTGCGACCGCTAGCGGCACCACCAACGGACAATTCAACGCATCGCTGAATACCTTGTACATCGGCGACAACCGCAGTTCCGCATCCAACGGAATGACCGGCTCGCCCACGTCGGCAGATGGGACGATCGACGAATTCCGCATCTACCCCCGCACACTCACCGCAGCCGATGTACTGAGCGTAATGGCCGAAACGCGCGCGACTTGCCCCTCACTAGGCGCGTCGCACTTTGTGCTCTCGCATAGCGGACACGGCATAAACTGCCGCGTCGAACCAGTTGCGGTTTACGCGCTCGACGGCCTCAATGGTCTGGTCGGAACGTATTCCGGCGCGACCACGCTAACGACACAATCGGGGCGCGGTACGTGGAGTTTGATTTCGGGACACGGAACGCTGGCCGACTCAACACCGGACGACGGCCTGGCGAGCTATCAGTTCGTTCCGGCCGACGGCGGCCAAGCCGTGTTTGGTGTCTACTACCCGGCCGGGTCTTCACCGATCGACATTGCCGTTTACCAGACCGACGACCCGACCATTCACGACGATGGCATCGAAGGGCCGCTTGCGTTCAGCCCTAACGGCTTCACGGTGACGGGAAGCGCATTGAGCAACCCGCCGCCCGGCTCCATCGACTCGCCGGTAACAACCCAAACTGCGGGAACGACGTTCCAGGTCTATCTCACGGCTTACGGCCAGACCCCAACGGATCCGCAATGTGGCGTGATCGAGACATACACCGGGCCGCACCAGCTTTCGTTCTGGAACGATCACGTGAATCCCTCGCCGGGCGTCATGAATGCAACCGTCAACAGCGCTACGGTGGGATGGAGCGAAGCTGCGGCCACGGCACAGAACGTCACGTTCAGCCTTGGCCAGGCTCAGCTTTCCATCAAGTACAAAGACGTCGGTTCGATTCGTTTGCAGATGAAGGACTCCACCGCTCTTCCCAGTGAGATACGCGGTTCGACTAACGCGTTTGTGGTGAAGCCCGCCAATCTCGCGATCACGCGGGTGGAAACGCTGACGGGCGTTGCGAATCCCGGTGCAACGAACGCCGTCGGTCCGGCCTTCGTTGCAGCCGGTGCGCCGTTTCGCATCGAAGTGGACGCGTTGGATTCGGAGGGCAGCCTCACCCCGAGCTTCGGAACCGAGACGCCGCCCGAGGGGATTCGCATCGGCAGTTCGACACTGATCGTGCCGGCGGGCGGGCGCAACGGGAGCAGCGGCACGGGTACGCTCGGAGGGGCAATCGCATTTGCACCGACAGCCACTAAAGGGCGCTTCCGGGATGATTCCGCAACGTTCGACGAAGCCGGGATCATCCGCATCGTCGCGAGCGTGGCCGACGGCGACTATCTCGGCGGCGGCGCCGTCAACTCGACGCCCAGCGGAAACGTTGGTCGATTTCCGCCGGCACGTTTTGCGCTCGCGGCAGGCAGCTCCGTAGTACCTGCGTGCACCGGATTCACGTACATGGATGACGCGCAACTCGGCGTTCACTATCGGCTCGAGGCTCGCGAAGCGAACGGCGGTATTACCCAGAACTACGACGCGACGCTGCTGGGAACGAATGCGGTGGCAACGATCGCCGCCGCCGCGGAGAACGGCGACGCCGGCACCGATCTGGGTGCGCGCCTAAGCAGTATCGTTGTGCCGTGGACGCTCGGAGCGGCGACGTTCGATTCCACCACGACCGCATTCCGCCGCAATCCAGCACCTGATGGTCCCTATGACGCTCTCGACATCGGCATTCGCACCATCGACCCGTTGCACGACACATCGCTCTCCGCGGCAAACATGAACGCTGCGACTACCGGAGACTGCACCACGGCCAACAACTGCGACGCGGTGAAGATCGGATCGGCAATGAAGGTGCGCCATGGCCGGTTCATGGTGAAACCGGCGTTCGGTCCGGAATCGTTGCCGCTGGGCGTGTCGCTGGAAGCGCAGTACTTCGACGGCTCGCTCTTTGCGCGCAACACGCTCGACGCGTGTACCACCTACGCTTCTTCGCAAGCGTCGCTGTCGGGATTCAACGGCAACCTGTCCGTCGGCGAAACCACCGTTACTGCCCCCGGCACCGCGACCACGCTCGTCTCCGGCGAATCGACCACAACCGCGCCGTTGTCGTTGTCCGCGCCAGGCATCGGCAACGACGGCGCCGTCGACGTACGCGTCGATGTACCGGCCTATCTGGAATTCGACTGGTCGGGCACCGGCGCCACGGATCCCACCGGCAACGCACGCTTCGGCCGCTATCGCGGCGACGACCGCATCGTCTTCTGGCGCGAACTCTGATCGGCGAGTTCGACCGCCAGTCTTTCCACTAAGGCGCGCTGGCTCTAACCGCGATGCGTCGCTCGGCAACTTCGGTGCCTGTCGAACATCGCCCGCGGCTCTCGAGGTCATAGCGCGTAACACCATTCACCGAAACGGCAGTACAGGACACCGTCGCCTGGCAGCCTTCGAGCCCGGGTTCGCTGAACGGAAACACGCGCGCACTGCAGTCCGGCGTACCTTCCGGCGCGAACACGCGATTCAGCGACAGTTGTGCACCGCTGTCGGCCGCCAGGAACGCTTTGTACGCGAGCACACCCTGCACGTAACCAGCGGCGCCGGAACGCACCAGGCTTGCCACTCCAACGGCCAGGCTCGCGACCACCACGATCAGAAAAATCGCCGCAATCAAACCGATACCGCGCTGGCGATTAGGGAACATTGCGAAGCTGCACTACGTGGTGAATCTGTAGCGCATCGGGGCCATCGACGAACTCGAGGTCCACCGACACTTCGGCATTGCGTGTCAACGTAGCGTTCGAGACGGTGAACGGCGGAAACGTTGCATTCACGCCCTCGCCGATCAGACCGCGCCCGGGCATGCTCGTTGGCAACGTCGTAGCAGTCGGTTGTGTCGCTGCGTAGCCGTAGTTCTGGTAGCGCCACAGCCGGTTTCCATCCACGCAATACGACACCGGTTCGCGCACCATGTAGAAGCGCCGCTCGGGCGACTCGACCGGAAAGCGATGCGACGCCGCCAGGGTTACACGCACCACGTTGTTCGCATCCGGTGCTCCGAAGGTTGCCGCGGGCGAAATCGCTCCCGGATCGGTCAACGAATAGACAGTTGCCGCGCTGTCCGGGAATACGGCTATGCGCGTTCCTGTCATCGCGGCATCAATCGGCGCGGCCGCATTGAAGGTGGCGCTGGTGATGGCTACGGGCAGATTCAAATACGTAGAGCCGCCTTCCACCGGAATGAATTCGAGGCAATTGCCCGACACCCGCGCGCTATTCGGCAGTGCATTGCGCAGTTCACGCGTCACCCGCTCGGCCGCCAGGCGCAATGTGCTGCCGAGTTCGGTGCGCCGCACCGTGTTCGCATATCCATCGCTTGCGTCGGTGATGAACGAGACCACACCGATGGAGAGAATGCCCATAACGGTGATGACCACGACCAGTTCGATCAGCGTGAACCCGCCGACCGGTGCCGCGCGTTGTGCACACCTGCGCGCCATCAGAAATTGCCCCGCAACGCGCTGAACGACATCGCTCCGCTTTCCGGCGTCGAAACGGTTACGGTTACGAGCTTGGCGTCGGTCGGCCCGTCGAGACCCAGCTGCGCTACCTGCGCCGGTGTTGCGTATGCCACCGACACGGCGACGCGATAGCTGTCGTAATCGGCACGCGGGTTTCCGTTCACGTCGCGCGGCGGTTGCTCCATCAAGCCGTTGTAGTCATCAACGTCATCGAATTGCGCGCGCGTTTCGCCGTCGTTGAATGCGGCCGCGCTCGAGCACGCGGTCGTCGTTGTGGAGCACGGCGGAACACCGCCTGATGGTGAGCGTTCGTCGTAGCGTCGCCCGAGGATCTCCTCCATGTACGACTCCGCGAGCGCAACCGCCTTGGGTTGCCACATCGCATCGGACTGATGGCGCAGACCCAGACTCAACGAGAACATCACTCCGAGCGCGGCAATGCTGATGATCAGCATGGTCACGATCAATTCGATCAGGGTGAACCCACGCGGCCGCCTCGCCCAGCTACGTTGCGTGTCAGCTGCAGTTGCCACGGTATGCATGTCCGGTGGACCCGATACAGACACTCGATACTGAATCGCCGCTTGCAGTGACGCTCACGCCGGAACCCGTGTTCAAGACTGTCGCCGCCACTGTTCCGGCGGCGAGGTCGCCGACGCCATCGAAAACCAGACGCAGGGACGCGGCGGGCCCTAACGACGCGCTCAAGGCGCCGTTCGACACGGTGAGACTTGTGTTCGCTAGATCGGCCCGTTCCTCGTGCGCGGTAACTACCGAGGATCCGTCGTCAACCAACACCCGGAAGCGCCAGTCGCCGGCGTTCTGATCGACGTCGAGACTGATGCTCGCATCCTGGCGAGACAACGCGGTCTGCTGCGCGAGCCTGCCGAGAGCGATCAGTTGTTGGGAAACCAACGCCGGTGCGTACGCATTGCTGCCGACCATACGGCTCATCGCCGTTGCAGCAAGAATGCCCAGCAACAGCAGGACGGCGACGAGCTCTACAACCGTGAATCCGTCGACGAGATCGCCGCGCATCGATTCGGGCCAGCGTGCGCGACCCATCGGATCATCACGACGCGATGGGGCAGCGCTTACAGCGTTGCTGTCGTCGCGGTCAGCAAACCGGTAGTGGACGTGTAAGTCAGCAGCGGCACTACCGAACCCGCGGTGTTGTCCTGCCCGGTGTAGTAGTAGCTGCAGTTCACGCCGTTAACCACGGCCGTGAAATCCGTCGTACTGCCAACCACGTTGGCGGCAGCTGCAACGCTTCTGATGGTCGGCGCGCCGGCTTGCAGAACGCCGGTGAAGATCGCTGCGCAATCCGCCGAAGTCGTTACGTTGCTGCCTGTTCCACTGCGATTTGCAGTTCCATACGGGAATCCGTTGGCGTTGGTGCGCAGGTTGTTGAACTCGTTGATCTGCGTGTTCGCCGCCGGTTGTTGTTCAGCGACCCATTGCGCGTGATACAGCGAAATGCCCGTTTGCATCCCGCCTTGAACGCCTTCGACAACCGCGGCGTGCGCCTCGGAATCGACGTTCATGAAACGCGGCAACGCGGTTGCGGCCAGGATGCCCAACAGAATGATGACCACGACCAATTCGATGATCGTGAAGCCGGAACTCGCCCGATGCATTGACTTTCTCCTCGAGTGGATCGATGCCATACACCAAGCGTAGACGGGATTTTCAGTTCTGCTCGGCTAGCGGCGGCCGCAGCGCGCCAGGACTACGAGACCCTTGGATATCGCGGTTCGAGGGACCGCGAACCCGAACCTACAGCTTGGCGATCACCTCATCGCCGAGGCGCTTGATCGCATCGGTAGGATCGCCGGCGGCCATCGCGAACGTCACCACGCGAGCCACGCCGATGTCGCGCAGCTTGCGAATGGTGTCGAGCCCGGTCTGCGGTTGCCACATCGCGGTGATCTCGATTTCCGAATAGTTGCGCCCAAGTCGTTTGCAGACCGCCTTCAGTTCATCCAACGACTTCGACAGCTCCGCGGGATCGCCGGCCGGCGCGAACCAACCATCGCCCACCGTCGCGATACGTTCGTAAATCTTGCCTTTCGCTCCGCCGATGATCACGGGCACGTGCGGCCGCTGCACCGGCAACGGATAGCTCTTGAAGCCATGCCAGTTGAGAAATTCGCTGTCGTGTTCCACCACGTCGCCCGACCAGACCTTCTTCATGGCCACCACGTAGTCGTCGAAGCGCGCACCGCGCCGTTCGAACGGAATTCCCATCGCAACGAATTCTTCCTGCAGCCAGCCGATGCCGACACCGAGCATGAACCGCCCGTTGGACACGAGATCGAGACTGGCCACCTGCTTCGCCATCAGCAGCGGATTCGTCTGCGACAGAATGTTCACGCCGGTGCCGAGGCGGATCTTCTTCGTGTGCGCCGCCACTACCGCGAGCGCGATCAATGGGTCGATGAAGTTCGTTTCGGGCGCAGCGCCCATCTTCCCGTTGGCGCTGTACGGATACTTCGACTTGTAATCCACCGGCACGATCACGTGCTCGAACGTCCACACCGATTCGACGCCCGCCGACTCGGCGACCTGGGACATGCCCACCATCTGCTCGGCGTTCGCAACGCCGATGTTCACGGGAATCAGGCCGACTTTCATAGCACGCTCCGGTTTGGGGAATGAGCGCGCATCGAAGCAGACGCAGATACAACGCGCAAGCAACGCGATAGCACGGTGTGCTTCGAACTCGGCACGTCGCCAGCACTTGCACCAATTTCCCTAGTGGCGGGCGACGCTCGAGAGGTCCCACAGCGGCAGGAAAACGCCCAGTGCCAACACCAACACCATCGCGCCGATCGCGACGATCAGGATCGGTTCGATGGCATCGGTGAGTGTCTTCAGCGAGTAATCCACTTCCTGTTCGTAGAATCCTGCCGATTGCGCGAGCAGTTCATCGATCGAACCGGTTTCTTCGCCCACTGCCAGCATCTGCATCACAACCGGCGTGAACATGCCGCTGGCACCGGCGGTCGTCGTGATGCTCTCGCCGCGCTCGATACCCGCGCGCATGCCGAGTACGAGCCGCGACATGTATTCGTTGCCGACGGCGCCGGCGACCACCGTCAGTCCCTGCGTAACGGGCAGCCCGGCCTTCATCACCATCGCGAACGTCTGGCAGAAACGCGCCAGGTTGATGCGTTCGAAGATCGAACCGACGATCGGCAACTTCAGCTTCCAACGATCCCACGCGTGGCGACCATCGTCTGTATCGATCCAGCGCCGCGTCGCGTATGCAGCGCCCGCACCGGCCGCCAACAAGTACGGCCAGTACGCGGAGAAGAAATGTGAAACAGCGAGAATCACCTGCGTCTGCCACGGCAGTTCTGCATGAAACTTCGCGAACACGCTTGCGAACGCGGGAATGACGAACACGTTCAAAATGCCGATGGCTACGCCGATCGCAATCAGCACGAACGACGGATAGCGCGTCGCCGATTTGAGCCGCTTGATCGTCTCGCGCTCGAGTTCCAGATAATGCGCGATCCGCTTGAACGCTTCGTCGAGCCGGCCGGTGTTCTCACCGACGTGGATCACTGCGGTGTACAGATCGGAGAAGACGTCGCCGTGGCGCTTCAGGCTGGTCGCAAAATCGACACCGCCTTCCAGATCCGCTGCTACTTCCTCGAGCACCTCGGCGAGCGTGGGGTTGCGTGCCGACTCCGACAAGCCGCGCACGGCTCTCACAATCGAGATGCCGGCCTTCGCGAGCGTCGCCATCTGGTGACTGAAGATGATCAGTTCGTCGAGTTTGACCCCCGTTTTGAACCACGGCACCGAAATGGGTGCGTTCGCCTCCGCTGCGGTCGGGGCGATGGTCAACGGAATCGCGCCGATTTCGCTGAGTTGCGCGGCTACTACCGATGCGCTCGCGGCTTCGACGTGTCCCCGTAGTGCACGGCCGTTCGCATCGCGCGCCTGGTAACTGAAACGCGGCACTGCTTAGTGGCTCGCCGTGTTCGACGCGCCGTGTTCGCGCGTGTTCATCGCCAACAGATCGTGCAATAGCGGATCGACTTCGCCGATCTTCAGATCGTCCACCTGACCGGAAAGCGCAAGCACTTCCGACAGCGCCGTATCGCCGTGCACGGCCAGATCGAGCGCGTTCAGTACCAGCGATCTGAAGCCGCGCTGCCGACGCGCTTCGCGGCCGAACGCTTCGCTATCGCCACTACGCAGCGTGTTCGCCAGTTCCTCGTCGAGCTCGAGCAATTCGAACACGCCGGTGCGGCCATAGAATCCGGTACGATTGCAGCGGCTGCAGCCGCGCCCGTGGAAGAACGTCAGTGCGTGTGCGCGGTCCTTCCCAACAAGCGCGTTCAGCCACGCATACTGCTGATCGTCCGGCGTTGCCTCTTCACGGCACTTCTCGCAGATCTTGCGAACGAGCCGTTGAGCGAGAATGCCGCGCAGCGAGGCCGCGGCGAGATAACCCTCGATGCCGATATCGATCAGCCGCGTCGCGCTGCTGATCGCGTCGTTCGTATGCAACGTCGACAAGACGAGATGGCCAGTCATCGATGCGCGCAATGCAATTTCAGCGGTCTCGCGATCGCGAATTTCACCGACCAACAGAACATCGGGGTCCTGCCGTAGCGCCGCGCGAAGCACCGTTGCGAAGGTCAGTCCGATCTTCGGCATCACTTGCACTTGATTCACACGCTCGAGCTGATATTCCACCGGGTCTTCGACCGTGATGATCTTCTTACCAGGCATGTTCAGTTCGTTCAGCGCGCCGTACAGCGTAGTGGTCTTGCCGCTTCCGGTCGGGCCCGTCACCAGAATCAGGCCGTTAGGTCTCGCAATCAGCGAACGCAACCGCGTCATGATGGTGTCGGGCAGACCAATGGCTTCGAGCCGCGCTATTCCTCCGCTCTGGTCGAGCAGGCGCATCACCACCGATTCGCCGTGTTGCACGGGCATGGTCGACAGGCGCACGTCGATGTCGCGGCCCTTCACGCGTGTCTCGAAGCGGCCGTCCTGCGGCAAGCGTTTCTCCGAGATGTCGAGTCCGGCAATAAGCTTCAAACGCGATACCAGCGCCGCCGCGATACGCGTTTCCTTGATGGTGGTTTCCTGCAGAACGCCGTCGACGCGTTGTCGAATCCGCAGCACGAGTTCGTCGGGCTCGATGTGCACGTCCGATGCACGCACCTGTACCGCGTCTTCCATGATCGACTGCAGCAGACGCGCAACTGGACTCGACGCGCCTTCTTCGGACGCGCCGATCGCCGAAAGCGAAAACTGGTCGTCGGAAAGTTCGCCCTCCAGTTCACCGGCAATGTTGACGATGTCGCCCGTGCGGCGATACGCGAGATCGAGCATCGACAGCAGTTCGCTCTCGCGTACAACCGCGAGTGCAACGGGTTGTTTCAGTTGCCTTGCGAGTTCGTCGTATGCGAACACGTCCATCGGGTCCGCCATGCCGAGCAGCAGCTCGCCGTTCCGCTCTTCGAGAACGATGGCGCGATACCGGCGGGCGTACGTTTCCGGCAGCCGACCCACCAGCGCAGGCTCGAAATTCACGTGCTTGAGATCTATGAACGGAATGCCGAATTGTTCGGACAGAAACCCAAGAAAGCGGTCTTCGTCGATGAATCCCTTGTCGACCAGGATGCGACCGAGCTTTCGACCGGAAAGGCGTTGTTCGGCCAACGCGGCCTGCAGTTGTTCCTCGGAGATCTCGCCACCGCTGACGAGCATGTCGCCGATGCGAACCTTGGTTCTTCGTGGAATCACTCGTCGCGCCTCAGCCGATCCGTTGTAGCTGTTCTTCCGCCCACATCGCGAGAGGTGTACCTGGTTGCGCGAGTGTTCGGAGGGTGCGATACGCGCCGACCAGCTCGCCATGCCGCCCGAGCTTTCCCTGCGTAACCGCGTAGCCCGCCCACCAGCGGGTGTTCGTCGCGTTCAGTGCGAGCAGACCACGGTAGACGGCTGCTGCTTCCGCGTAGCGCGACGTCCGCACCATTACCGCAGCCAGCAGATCGTGTTGATGGGTAGATACACGAACATCCGGCAAGCCTTCGAGCAACGTCGTGTACGCACGCTCGTAGTCGCCTTGGCCGATCGCAACGCGCGCGTCCAGCATGCGCAGCTGGGACACGGCTTGCGGGTTCTCGGCGCGTGCTCGTTCGATCAATGCAACCGCGTCTGAGAAGTCGCGCACTGCGATCCGCTGCGCCACCCGCTGTTCGGTGTCCGCGACATCACTCGCGCTTTTCACGATCGGCGTGGACTCCGCAACTTCCCTGCTGAGTACCTCCTTCTGCTTCAATTCGTTCGAAACGCCCTTCTTGGAAACGGGAGTCCGCGAAGCAGATTTCTTCGAAAGAGCGCGATCCGCAGAGCGCGGTTGAGTAGATTCGTTTGCGATGTGTGCGACGGTGCCGGCCCACTGAGAGCGCTCCGAAGAAACTCCGCCCCACCGACCGCTCAGCACATCGCTGCGTTGCGCCATCGCGTCCCAAATCGACGATGTATCGATCTGCGGCGCCGGCGCTGGCGCCTTCAGCCATCCGCCGTCGGCGACCGACGACCGTTCGTAAATCGGAGCCGCGCTCACGCGAACGTCGTGCATCACGAGTAACGCCAGCGTCCATAACGCAAAGAACACGGACAAACGCGCCGCGCCGGAGTGCCGCTCCGGCAGCGCGATCAGTGAACTCATCGGGAGGTCGCTCATCTCATCACCTCATTGAGCTGCGCGTGGATCCAACTGGGTCTTCAAAGCCTTCACGCGCGCCAGGCTTTCGTTCATCGCGTCGATCTGCGATTGATCGTCGGATACCACCGGGCGCAACAGGATCACCAGCTCGCTCTTCACGCTGGATTGCTGCTTCTGCTTGAACGCGTAACCAAGCACCGGAACATGCGACAGCCACGGCACACCTGAATCGGCATCGCCGCTACTGGTCTGCATCAAGCCGCCGATCACGATGATCTGACCGCTCTGCGCGCGCACGATGCTGTCGGACTCGCGAATCGTGCTGGCCGCGAGAGGCACGTTCTGCCCCGCGATGATCTTGTTCTGCTGGGTCACTTCGCTAACGGTCGGATGGATGTGCAGGATCACTTCGCCTTCCGCGCTGATCGCCGGCGTCACATCGAGCGCAATACCGGAGAAGAACGGCGTCAGCTGCGGCGAATCATTGGTGTTGATCGCACTGCCGGCGGTCACCGTCGTCGTAGAGATGTTCGTAACGAAATACTCGTCACTGCCGACCTTGATGACGGCCTTCTGGTTGTTCACCGTCGAAATGCGCGGGCTCGAGAGCACTTGCACGGCGCCTTGCGTTTCGAGCAACCGGATCACCGCGTCGAAATCCGAAAACGCCATGTAAATGTTGAACTGCGAGTCGAGCGGATTGAAGAACTGTTTCGCCTGACCGAAGTCGAACGATCCTGCGACGTCGTTGTTGCTGCCGGCCGCGATCACGTTGCCGTCGGCATCGATGATCGGCTTGAACGATCCGCCGGAACCTTCTCCGAACGTGTTCCATTGAATGCCCGCTTCGAAACCGGATTTCAGAGTCACCTCGATCACTTTCGCTTCAAGAATCACCTGCCTGCGCAGCATCAACTGCGCACGCTCGAGATACGTGCGCACCGCCTGCAGTGCATTCGGCATCGCTCGCACGACGACGATACCCACCTGGGGAGTCACGACGACGCTGCTGCCCTGCACGTCACCGATGATCGAGGTGAGCGTCTTGGCCAGTTCGGTCCAGAAGTCAGCATCGCTTTGGGTGCTCACCTGGGTGCCGACAGTGTTGGTGGCGTTGTTGTTGCCGGCACCCGTCTGAACGAACCCGCCGTACGGGTTGCTGAATTCGTTGCCGCTGCCATTGTTGTTCTGGTCGGTGATCGTCCCGGCGCTGACCTGCATCTCCGAGAGACCTCTGCGACCCACGTTCAGATAGTCGATGTGCATGATCTCCGTGCGCATCGCATCCGGAAAAACCTCGTACAGGCGTCCGGTACGCCGATAGTCGTAGCCATACACGTTGCGCATGATCTCCATGACTTCGGCCACGGTGACGTCCTTGAGGTCTAGCGATACCTCTCCCTTCACATCGGGATGCACGACCATGTTGTAACGCGTGCCCGACACGAGCGAACGAAAGAAATCGGTCGCCCTGACTCCATCAACCGAGAGGTCGAAGCGTTCCTCGCCGGGTTCGACCGCAGGTGCAGCACCAGGCAGCGGCGGCATCAGCTGGTCCATCACGTCCTTCGGAATTTCCGTCGCCGTATCGGTTGGCTTGGTCTGCACCTGCCGATTGCGCTCGATGCCCGACTCGAGCGCCGCCTGAGCCTCATTCGCACTGTCGGTATCCAACGCCGCACGCGGCATCAGTGGGCTGAACTCCTGACATCCGGCGATGGTCACGCAGCCGAGCAACAGCGCGTGTCTCAAACCAATGGTCCTCATCGCGGTTCCTTAGTTACATTCGCGTCACTCAACGACAGACGCAGCGGCGAGTCGCTCACGCGCGCATCCACCCATGTCTTTCCAATGTGCACCACCGTGATTCCGTTGGTGCTCTGACCTTCCTGCATGGAGACTCCGTCGATCACCGCGACGCGTCTCGAGGGACTCACCAGAATCGACGTGAGCTTCGGACCTGCGCGTGGCGCCGCTACTACCGACCCGTCGGAAGGCTTGGCCCGCCAATTCGAGGGCGGCCGCGTGGGGTCCGACAAGTCACTTGCCGCGGCGGGCAACGACAACACGGTCAACAACGACACGATGGCGCGCACGTTCAAACCCCCAACCACGTTTTTTCACGACTCAAAGTCTCGACCTCCAGCACCACGACTCCGTCCGGAAACTGCCCTACGTGATAGTTCAAGCTGCGCCATGAGAATCGCCATGGCGCTGCTTCCAGCTCGTTCAGGTAGTCGCGAACGGCAAAGTAGCCGCCGCGCAGCTCGACGCGCATCACGTGACGATAGAGCCCGGGAACGGCTTCGGCGTCGGCCTTAACGCGGACGGGCTCCACCGGCATGTTTGCAACACGCTGCAACGTTACGCCGCGGTGATGCGTGACTACGTCTTCGAGCAAGATAGGCACCATGGATGGCGCGACAAAGCCGCCAACGAGCGAGTCGAGACGCGAATCGACTTCGGCGATCTGAATTTTCAGTGCGTCTCGCTCGACCGACAGCCGCTTGTTGGGGTCGTCTGCCAGAGAGCGTTTGAGCTGTTCATCGACCGCAACTTCGCTGACGACGCGCTCCTGCAGCGAGGTGACATCATCGTGCGCCGCCGCCAATCTGCGGTTCAGCGCCTGATGTAAGGTCCAGTCCCACACCACCCACAGAATCGCAACCAGCGACACCGCGATGAGCGCGCGCTCGCGTAACGTCAGCGCGTCGAATCGCGACGCGACGGATGTCAGCTTTGGGGTCATGGCAGGTCCGACTGTGGTCCGGTGATGGTGAAGTGCAGCGCGCCAGTCTCATCCGCTGCGAGTTCGAATGTGTCGAAGCGATGTCCGACGAATTGAACGCCGCTTCCCAGGTTCTTCAGAAACCGCGGCACGAGTACGGGATCCGTGGTCATGCCGGCGAGGCGCACGTTGTTGCCGCCATCGGTGAGTTCGATATCGGTCAACCAGAGCCCAACCTGAGCGCTGGCCGCGAGGTCATCGAGGTGTCCGGCGAATCCGGCGGAACGCCCGCTCGCGCTTCCATTCAGCGCCGTCACGAGCAGTGTTCGGCTCTGCAGTTGTGCGCGCAGCTCAACCACGTCTGCCGCGAGCTTCGGGTCTTCCACCACATTGATCGAAGCGCGCGCCTTCGTGTTGTTGTCTGCGAGAACGGCGAGTTGGCTCGATAACTGCGCGCGTTGCTCCGTTGTCTTGTAGATTGCGAACCACTGATACAGCGAGATTGAGATCAGCAGCGCACCGACCGTCCCTGCGGCGATCATCGCGTGCAGCCAGGTGAGCATCGCGCGCTGCGGCCGCAGCTCGTCGATCAGCAGGTTGACCTGTTGCGTCATAGCAGTCATGCGGCTGCATCCATCTGTGACATTGCGCGCAGTGCTGCACCCAGCGCGGGCAGTGCAGCAGCAATTGCAGCGTCTTGAGCATCAGTGAGCGCGTCCGCGGTCAGCCGTCGCGATCGGGGATCATGCAGATCGATGGCCAACGCGTCGGTCAACACGCTGCCGAGCGAACGAACCGGCAACGACAACATCGACTCCAGGTGCGCGACGATGCGCGGTTGCCACGCGTGTGTCGCTGCAACGAGGAGACAGTCCGCCGGTGGTTGCGAGAGGGCGCTCTCGTAGTAGTCGATGGAACGTTGTACCTGGAGCAACAACGGGTCTTTGAAGAGTTCCCACGCAGCGTCGTCGAGTTCGCGCGGGACGGCAGAGACCCGGCGCGCCAGGAACAACTCGTCCCCACGCGTGATGTTCACGATGCCGCTTCCCGGCGTTATCCGCAGCAAAGCGATTGCGTGCTCGGCAGAGGGGTAGATGCGGTGCACGAGGTTGCGCAAGGTGAGTTCGGCGATGTCGACGCACGTCGGCGCCAAACCCGCGTCACGCGCGATTCGCAGCGCCGCTTCGAGTCGCGCACGCGGCGTTGCAACCACGAACACCATCGACGCACGCCCGCGTGTCGCCGCTTCGGGGAATGGAAACACGTCAATCACGGCGTCGGCCGCGGGATAGTCGAGAAACTCCTGAATTCGCCAGCGCACGGCGTCGCGCTGCTCCGCACCCGACACGTTCGGCCGCTCGATCAGCATCAGTTGATAGGTATCGGGAGCGGCGACCAGCACGCAGGGCGAGCGTTGGGCGCCGAGTCTTCGCACCAGATCGCCGAGCACGGAGCCCAGGAGCGTCGGATCAGCGATAGGCTCGGACGCACACGCAATCTGCTCCGCGTCGGGTGCGGCCACTGCCAGGGCGACTGTCGACGCGGAAAGATAAAGTCCCGCGCAGACCTTCGGCCGCCGCGCGAGAAAGGGCAGATCGCGGACGCGCAATCCATTGCTCCGTTTGTTCCGTATCACTCAGTATAGGAAGCCCCCAGCGACCCGCCCGGCCAGACCGTCCAATGCTCGACGTGGTGCTCTATCAGCCCGAAATTCCACCGAACACGGGCAACATCATGCGGTTGTGCGTGAATACCGGCGCCCGCCTTCACCTGGTGGCGCCGCTCGGCTTCGAGTTGGACGATGCCAAGTTACGACGTGCGGGACTCGACTATGGGGACTGGTCCGACGTGACGGTTCACGACGACCTGCAGGGGGCGATTGTGTCCTTGGGAACGCCCCGGGTGTTAGCGTTTACTACCAAGGGAAATCAAACAATCAGTGACTTCGAGTTCAGGCCGGGCGACGCATTGCTGTTCGGGCCGGAAACCCGCGGCCTGCCGGTCGCGGTGCTCGATTCAATTCCGAGCGAGTACCGTCTTCGGATTCCAATGCGGCCGAATTCGCGGAGCCTGAACCTCTCGAATGCGGTTTCGGTGGCGGTTTACGAGGCGTGGCGCCAGTTCGGCTATCGGGGCGCGCTGTAGCGCTCGAGAACGGTCAGTGCTGGACGGCGGACTGCTGGTTGCGCTTCAGCGCCTCTTCGAACATCCCGTCGAAATTCACCGGCGCCAGCATCAGCGGCGGAAAACCCCCTTTGACGACCAGCGTATCGATGGTCTCGCGGATATAGGGGAACAGGATGCCGGGGCAGTTCGTTGCGAGCACCCGCCGCAATTGGTCTTCGCCCAGGCCGCGGATGCGGAATACGCCGCCCTGCTGCACCTCTACGATCATGATTGTCTGACCGGCGGCCGACTTGGCGTGCACGGTAACGGTGAGCACCACTTCGTAACGTTCGTCGTTGAGACCGTTGGTGCGAGTGTTCAGATCGAGTTGCAACTGCGGCTGCCACTGCTCGCGAAACGACTCGGGCGCGCGCGGCGATTCGAACGACAGGTCGCGCACGTAGATCCGTTCAAGCACGAACTCGGTAGGAGGGTTACCCATCAGCCTTTCACCCCCGTCAACCCTTCACTACCGGCAAATTCTGATTGCGCCACTCGGTCATGCCGCCCGACAGGCGCGATACCGATGCAAAGCCGGCTTTGCGCAACATCGCGCCCGCGGTGCCCGCGTGCTGACCCATCTTGCAGACGATCGTCACGGGCTTCTCTTTGTACTTCTCGAGTTCCGACAGGCGCCCTTCGAGCGAGGTATGTGGCACGTTCACCGCATCGACGATGTGGCCCGCGGCGAACTCCTTCGAGTCGCGCACGTCGAGCACCACGGCACCTTCTTTATTGACCAGGTTGACGAGTTCCTGCGGGCTCACCCCTCGCCCGCCTCGTTGGGTCTCGTTGCGGATGAACAGCGTCAGGAGCACCGCAAAAATGCCGACCAGAATTGGATGATTTCCAACGAATTCAAACAGCTGGGACATCGAGAACCTGAGGGTGGGGTATCCGAGAGAGCGCGCATTATACACATGCGCGGTATTCCCAGATGGCCAAACTGATTAGAATCCGCCCTCCCCGCACAGTGCCCGCCAGAAGAGGTATTCCCACTCATGACAGACACACCGCGTCGCACTGGTCTGCTCATCGTGCTGGACGGATTCGGCTATGGCGCCGCCACCGAAGGCAACGCGATCGCCGCCGCGCACACCCCCACATGGGATGCACTCTGGTCCGGCGCGCCGCACACGCTGATCTCAGGATCGGGTCAGGATGTCGGCTTGCCTTCGGGCCAAATGGGTAACTCCGAGGTGGGCCACATGAACCTCGGTGCGGGCCGAGTTGTATATCAGGACCTGACGCGCATCAGTCTCGCAATCGAAACTGGCGAATTCGCGGCGAACCCGGTCATTAATCAGGCCATCGATGCGGCAGTGAAGGGTGCGGCCCTGCACGTGTTCGGCCTGCTTTCGCCCGGCGGTGTGCACAGCCAGGAAGACCATATTTTCGCGCTGATGGCGCACGCCGCCGCTCGTGGCGCAAAGCGCCTCTACCTGCACGCATTTCTCGACGGACGCGATACGCCGCCGAGAAGCGCCGCCGCATCGCTGGCACGCGCCGATGCCGAATTCGCGAGGCTCGGCGTGGGGCAAACCGCCTCGATCGTCGGCCGTTACTTTGCGATGGATCGCGATCAGCGCTGGGACCGCGTCGAGCGCGCCTACAACCTGCTGGTGCGCGGCGAAGCACCGTTCCATGCGGAGAACGCTGTCGCGGGACTGGAGGCCGCCTACCTACGCGGCGAAAGCGACGAGTTCGTGCAACCGACGGCGGTGCACGGCGCGGACACGCTGCCGATACGGGTGGTGGACGGCGACGCGATCGTGTTCATGAACTTCCGTGCCGACAGGGCGCGCGAGCTGAGCCGCGCTTTCCTCGAGAACGACTTCGTCGGCTTCACGCGCCGCACCCGAGTGCATCCGTCAGAGTTCGTAACGCTTACGCGTTACGCCGACGACATCGATGCGCCCTGCGCGTTCGAACCAGACAGCTTGCCGAACACGTTCGGTGCCTACATGGAGGCGCTGAATCGCACGCAACTGCGCATCGCCGAAACCGAGAAGTACGCGCACGTTACGTTCTTCTTCAGCGGCGGCCGCGAAGTTCCATACGCGGGCGAGGATCGTATTCTCATCCCTTCACCGAAGGTCGCCACCTACGATCTGCAACCAGAGATGAGCGCGCGCGAGGTCACTGACCGGCTCGTAGAAGCGATTCGATCGAGGCACTACGACGCCATCATCTGCAACTTCGCGAACGCCGACATGGTGGGACACACCGGCGTTTTCGCAGCGGCAGTGAAAGCGGTAGAAGCGCTGGATGAGTGTCTGGGCCGCATCGTAGCGGCCATTCGCGAAGTGGACGGGGATTGTCTGATCACCGCCGATCACGGCAACGTCGAACAGATGTCGGATGCCAGCACCGGCCAGGCCCACACTGCACACACCTGCGAACCCGTACCGCTCGTCTACGTCGGCGCGCGGAAACTGAGTTTCCGCGATGGCGGAACGTTGGCCGACGTCGCGCCGACTCTATTGACGCTGATGCGGTTGCCCGTGCCGAAAGAGATGACCGGACGCTCGCTGATCGATCAGTCGGAGCCCGCACGTCGCACGGCGTAGCCTAACCGTTATGCAATGGCGCAGTTCATTCGCTTGGCTCGCCTTGCTACTTTTCACGTCGTTTGTCCATGCCGCCGAGGACATTTCGAAGTCGCGCCGCGACGTCGACGGAATAACCAAACGCCTGAACGCACTCGACGCTTGGTTTTCGGATGCGACCCGGCGCCAACGCGATCTGCAGAAGGAACTGCGTTCAACCGACCAGTCCATCGCGGGCACGAGTAGCGACATCCGCCGGATCGAAGGCGAACAGAAGCGCATCGGCAAAGAACTCGTCGGACTTGCTGAGCAGATGAAACAGTTGAACGAACAACGCGACGAGCAGGCGCAGCTCGTGGCGAGTCATCTTGCTGCTGCTTATCGCTTATCCGGCGAAGATTTCCTGAAGCTCGTATTGAACCAGCAGAATCCGGAGCAACTCGACCGGATGATGCACTATCACCGCTATTTCTCTGCTGCCCGAACCGAGGCGCTCACGGCCTATCAGGCAACGCTGATCGAAATCGAAGCGAATGCTGAAGCAACGCGCACGCGCGAACAGGCGCTGGCGGATCAACAGCGCAAGCTCGACAGCGAGCGCGACGAACTGCGATCGAAACGCCAGGGCCGCGAACGGCTGCTTGTATCGCTGAATGCCCAGATGCAGGACAAGTCGCAGGAGCGCCTGCGTTTGACCGAAGACCGGAAACGGCTCGAGTCGTTGATCGCGGAATTGCAACGCCGCGCACAAAAAGCGGAAGCGACGACGTTTGCGCGCAGCAAGGGCAAACTGCCGTGGCCCTCCGCCGGTAAACTGGCACATCGTTTCGGCGAGCAGCGAGCCGGCGGACTATTGAAGTGGCAAGGCATCTTCATCGGTGCCTCGGAGGGCGCGCCGGTCACTGCGGTGCACAAGGGGCGCGTGGCGTTCTCGGACTGGCTGCGCGGTTTCGGATTGCTGACCATCATCGATCACGGCGACGGTTACATGAGTCTGTATGCGCACTCCGACGTGCTGTACAAGCGCGTCGGCGACCGTGTCGGTACCGGAGAGACGATCGCGACCGCGGGACGCAGTGGCGGACAGACCGAAAGCGGGCTGTACTTCGAAATTCGTAGCAATGGCGCCGCGACCGACCCACTCAAGTGGTTGTCGCGCCGCTGATGCCCAACGGAACGTTGGACATGGACGAACGGAATTCCAAACAGACAAATCGCGGGCACTGGCAGATACCGCTATTGTGCGTTCTGCTCGGCGTTCTGATCGGTTTTGCCGGCAGTACGCTGCTCGAACGCCGTGAGAGCGCGCCACCCCCCGACGTGCGTACGCTCGCCGACGTCATCACCGAAGTGCGCGACAACTATGTCGAACCGCGCACCGAACGACAGTTGCTCGACGACGGCATTCGCGGCGTGATGAGCGGGCTCGACGAACACTCGGTGTTTCTCGACGAGCACGCATTCGCGAATCTCACCGAACAAACCACAGGCCACTTCGGTGGAATCGGCATAGAGGTAACGCTCGACGAAGGCGCCTTCCGGATCATCGCGCCGATTGACGACACGCCCGCACAACACGCTGGACTTTATGCCGGCGACGAATTGATCAGCATCGACACCGAACCCGTTCTGGGACGCACGCTCGATCAGGTGACCGACGCATTGCGCGGCGAACCGGGCACTTCGGTGCAACTCGCGGTGCGCCGCGACGGCAGCGATCTCGACTTCGCGATTGAGCGCGCAACGATCGACGTCGACAGCGTCCGCACCCGCTTCCTCGAACCCGGCTACGGCTACGTGCGCATCTCGCAGTTTCAGACCGGTACGGGACCCGAGTTCGTGAAGGCCATCGAAGCTCTGCAGCAAGCGCATGGACCCCTGCGGGGGCTCGTGCTCGACCTGCGCAACAATCCCGGTGGCGTGCTACAGGCATCGGTCGACGTGGCCGACGCGTTTCTGACCGATGCCGATGGATTGATCGTCTATACGGAAGGTCGCCAACCTTCTGCCGACCTGCGATATCTGGCCACGGGTCCGGATCTGCTGCACGGCGCACCGCTGGTGGTGCTGATCAACAAGGGGTCGGCGTCCGCTTCGGAAATCGTCGCCGGCGCGCTGCAAGACCATCGCCGCGCGCTCGTACTCGGTTCGACCAGTTACGGCAAAGGCTCAGTACAGGCGGTGTTGGCCCTAGATGAGCACCGCGCGCTCAAGCTGACGACAGCGCTTTACTTCACACCGAGCGGTCGCTCGATCCAGGCGAAAGGCATTCATCCAGACGTCGAGATGGATGCGGATGGTCCCGATGACGACGGCGCCGCACTACTAGCCGAAGCCGTTCGGCAACTCAAGCAACCGCACAGCGGCTGAAGCACGCTCGCGAATTCAGTTCGCCTGCAGCAACGCCTGCGCGGAACGCAGATCGAGCGTGCCTTCGTACAACGCACGTCCCGTGATCACGCCGAGCACAGTGCCGCGGCTCGCTCGTGCTGCGCGTGCCAACTCGCGCAAATGATCGAGATCGCGTACGCCGCCTGAAGCGATCACGGCTACGCCCGATTGTTCGGCGAGGTCGATCGTAGCGGCAACGTTGAGCCCACTGCCCATTCCGTCGCGCGCGATGTCGGTATAGACGATGCCCGCCAACGGCAAATGCGCAACGCGCTGTGCAAACGCGACTGCACTCTCGTTTGACGTCGACTCCCATCCATCGGTTGCGATCAGACCGTCGCGCGCGTCGAGCCCGAGAAGCACGCGATCAGGAAATGCGTTGCATGCCTGCCTGAGAAAATCCGGTTCGCGAACGGCGCGCGTACCGATGATCACCTGATCGACGCCGGCTTCCAGATAGCCGTTGATGGTCCCGATCTCACGGATACCACCGCCGACCTGCACCGGAATTCCATTCGCCTCCGCGCTGATCGCGCGAATGATCGCGGCATTGCGCGGCGTACCCGACACGGCACCGTCGAGATCGACGAGGTGCAGCCGCTTACAACCTTCGGCAAACCAATGCCGCGCCATCGCAACCGGATCGGTTCCGAACACCGTGACGTCGTCCATGCGGCCCTGTCGCAGCCGAACGCACTGACCGTCTTTGATGTCGATCGCGGGAATGACGAGCATCGAAACGCTACAACTTGCCTTTCGTCGACGGCAGTGTTTTACCGAGCCGCGGGTCCAGCGTGAGCGCCATACGAAGTGCACGACCGAACGCCTTGAACAGCGTCTCGGCCTGGTGGTGGCTGTTGTCGCCGCGCAGGTTGTCGACGTGCAACGTCACCATCGCGTGGTTGACGAAGCCCTGGAAGAACTCGTGACACAAGTCGACGTCGAACTCGCCCACTCTCGAACGCGTGAAGGGCACGTGATATTCGAGGCACGGACGGCCCGAAAAGTCGATGACGACGCGCGATAGCGCCTCATCGAGCGGCACATAAGCGTGGCCATAGCGGGTGAGGCCCTTCTTGTCGCCGACCGCCTGCGCCACCGCCTGCCCCAACGTGATGCCGATGTCTTCCACCGTGTGGTGCGCGTCGATGTGCAGATCGCCTTTTGCTTTCACGGTGAGGTCGATTACGCCGTGTCGCGCAACCTGATCGAGCATGTGATCGAGAAACGGAATACCGCTCGCGAGCTCGGCCGCGCCGGTACCGTCCAGATCCACTGCAACTTCGATCTGCGTCTCGAGCGTATCGCGCGAGACCCGCGCACTGCGCGCTTTCATGTCTGATCCTTCATGCCTGATGGATGGTTGTGCGAAAGGCGCCGCAGTATAGCAGCGCGTCGACTCCAGCCGCCGTCACAACCGGTCCGCGAGGCTGCCGTAAGGCAAGAACCGGTTCGTGCTATGCGCCTTCATCCAGGCAGTGAGTTCCTTCGGGTAGGTACCTCGGCGACGCAGTTCGCGGACGATGACAATCACCGGCGAGCGCGCCCCCGCCTCCCAACCCGGCAATCGCATCTCGGCAACCGTGAGCGACTTGGCAATTCTTATGAGTCGTTCGTCCGACTCGGCTCCGAGCAGCGGCGACCACACGTCGGCTGGCAGCTTCATCAGCACTCCCCAACGGGCGCACTCGTCCGCGGTCAACCCCAAGTCGGGTTTTTCCAATGAATCTGCTGCGTCGGACAACCTGGCCAGAACGGCAACGCTCAACGAAACGTCCTCGGGTTGCCACACTCCAACATCAACCATTGGGGTCAACCATCGTTCATCACGTGGTCATAACTTGCGATCAGCCTACCGCCCTTTACAACGTAGGCACAACACAACTGGAGGCCTGTGCTGCAATGAACACGCTCACTCATTCGATACCAACCGAAGGTGCTTCAGACATGCAATCGGAGCGCATATTTCAACGGTAAGATGGCCGCTGGTACTTCCGCATTCGTGGCGATACGAGCATGGGTCCGTATTCGAGCCATCGTGAAGCCAGCGAGAGCATGAACCGATACGTCGCTTCGTGTCGTCGCCAATCCGAAATGAGCTTCACGTGGCCGCGCTGGTTGCACCTGCGCCACTTCGCGCGTCGCGTCCACGACGTGCAGACGGCCGCGCCGAAGCCGCAGAAGGCCTGATCTCTCTTTCTTCCGTATCAGCGAAATTCGCCGGAGCCGGACAAGGTGCGTCCGGCGATTCGCCGCGCCGATGTGACGAGCCGCAACGTCAGAACGTGCGTTCCCAGCGAAGGCCGTAGGTCACTTCCGATAGCGTCAGATCCTCGTAGCCGCTGGTGCTGCGGTAGCTGACAAAGCCCGCCATCCCGTTGACGAACTGCGCCGAAGCACCCGCCGACCAGACGAAATAGTCAGCATCCAGACGGTCTGTCTGCAGCACGATATCGGGCGTCGGATCGCTCGGGTCGACGGCGAACGGATCCGCCGCCACGCGTACGTTGACGAGTTCGCGGCCGTCTTCGAATTCGTGCACGACATCGGCCCTCATGTGTGGGATCAACACACCCCAGCCGAGCGCGAACACATAGGACGCGTGTACCCCGCCGTTGAGCGTGAACGACTTGGCCTGTTGGTCGGACACCACCATGTCGAGCCCGCCGGCACCGCGCTCGACGAACTCGTCGACGCTGACGTCGGTGTAGTAGCTGCCCACGTGCGGGCCGAATGTCCACGCGCCATAGCCGAAGTCGTATCCGGTGGCGATGCCACCGGACACTTCGCGGCCATCGGAATCGCTCGTTGCCTGGCGATCGACCGTGCCGCCGATGTCGCTATAGACGATATGGCGCTTCGAATCGTATGTGTTGTCACCGTAGTTGAGCGACGCATCGACATAGAACCTGTCGGAACTGAAGTACGTCGTGAACACCGACGCATTCCACGATTCGATGTCGAGGCTGCCGCCGGACGAGTCGAAGTTCGTGTCGATCTTGTTGTAGCCGATCGCGGCGCCTACTACGAAGTCGTCGCGCACGCGATAGTCGATGCCGGTCGTCACTTCGAAGGTGTCGAAATCGAAGCCGGCCTCCGCTTCGGTTCGGTCCTTTTCGCCGAAGTCGATGCGGCCGTTCACGAACACACCCCAACGACCGAAGTCGTCTGCGCTTGCGGCACCGCCCGTCAACGCGTCGACCAGCGATTGCACCGCAACACCCGGAACGGCGGTACCCCCGATGTTGAGATCGAGTCCTGCGAGGTCGATACCGGTTGCGCCGGAACGCAGCGCGTTGATTCGCTGTTCGAGGTTGCCATGCTGCTGCCCCGACAATTGAAGCGTCGTCATTGCCGCGCTGAGAATCTCCTCCGGTTTGATTGCATCGAGCGCCGCAATTGCCTGCGCGTCGCTCGTCGCCGGATCGCGCAGACTCGCGCAGACGCCGACCAGATCGGCCTGACCTGCGGTCGCAGCACCCGTTGCAGCGATGCGCGGACAGAAATCGTCGAACCACGACGCGAACGCACGCTGATTCGGCGTCAACGATTGGATGTCGCTCAAGTTGCGCGCGGCCGGTGCCGCGACCTGCAGCGTGATCTGCTTCGCGACGCTGTTCCCGCCTGCGTCCGTCACCGTCACCGTATCGACAATGTTCGTGCCGGCCGGTGTGCTGGCCGGCACCACGTAGTCGTAGGTCGCGTTACCGGGTGCGTTCAACGTATTGGGCGTCAGCGTGCCGAGTTGTGCGGTGAGCGTCAGCGGCGGCGTTCCGGTCACTGCGAACGTCGACGAGACGTTCGCGCCGGCGCTTGCCGCGATCGTGACGTCGCCGCCGGCATCCAGTTGCGCCTCGTCATCGGCGATCGTGACGGTCGCATCGGCTCCGGTCACGGCGCCGCCGGTCGCATTGCGCAACGTCAGCGTGAGTATTTCGTTGGGGTCGAATGTTTGATCGTCGAGGATCGGCACCACGAACGTCCGCGGGCTCGAATCGCCGGCGGCCCACGTCAGCGTTCCGCCTACCGCCGCGAAATCGGTGCCCGCCGTTGCGGTACCGGCAACCGTTGCATAGTCCACCGTGACGGCACCGAGCGTGCCGCCGACCCGATCGACGGTTACGGTCAATGCACCGCCCGCCTCCGGCGCGGAAACGTTGCCGTTCGCGAATTGCAGCGTGCCGCCGTTGTCGTCGTCGACGACCGTCACGGTAACTGTGGTTACAGGCAGTGCGACGGAGAGGTTACGGCTGTCGTCGAGCAACAACGTCGGATTCGACAACCGGATCGAAAATGTCTCTGTCGCTTCCGATACGGCATCGTTCGTGATGGGAACCGACACGATCTGGCTCGATTGTGTCTGGTCGAATGTGAGGGTGTTGGAGAGTGCTGTGAAGTCGTTGTTGCTGTTCGCACTGCCGTCCAGCGTCGTGACATCCACCGAAGCGACGAACGGCGACTGCAGCGACGCCGTACCGTTCAACGTCACCTGTACGTCGGCGGTGCCCGCGTTTTCGTTGATCGAAAGTACGCTCGCGCCGAAAGTGAAGCTCGCGTTGCCCGGATCGTCGTCCGTAATGCCCGCGGAGTTGGCTTGCACCACCGACACGGGTAACGGGCAACCGCTGACGTCGGTCGTCGCCACCACCGTATCGAACAACTCGTCGGGTTCCGCGACGGCGTCGTCGACGAGCCCGAGCGTGATCTGCTGCTGCACCGGATTCTGTGCAGGCGTGATCTGCAGCGTGAACGGTGTGGTCGTCGCCTGATAGTCGCTTCCGGCGAGCGCCGAGTTGTCCTGTGTCGTGAGCGTGCCCGAGACCTGACACGTCGTCGGGTTGTCGAAACTGTCGAACTCGAGTTGCACGGTAACCGCAACGCTTCCACCGCCTTCGACCGCAGGGGCGGGCGAGATGCCTCGCAGCGTGACCGCCATCGCTTCGGTCGCCATGCCGAGCGACAGCACGAAAGCGACTATCGTTTGCGGAAGACACGCCAGCACGCTACGCGCGGCGGCAATCGAGACGTCCGGTTGAAGTCGTGACAACGCCAGCTCCTGACAAGTTCGTTAGTGCGCAAGCGCCTTCGGAACGAAGAAGAAATCGCCGACCTCGTGACCGGCCGCCTTGATGGTCTTGAACTCGGGGCGCTGCTCGAACGAATTCGCCGCTGCGGCGGCTTGCACACGATCGCGCACTGCGAGATACAGCTGGGGTGCGGCGAGGATCGAATCGTTGTTCGCGAGCGCATCGAGCAACGCGCGTGCGAACACGGAGTGTTTGCCGCCGCCACCGTCAAGCACCGGCTGATCGCCGCCCGAGGTCAGCAACAGGCGCGACCGCTTCGACAGTTTGAAGCGCACGAAGTCGGGGTCGGAGTACTTGTCCGGCTTGTCGCCTATCATCAGGAATCCGGGTTCGGACGAGAGCAAACCCGCGTAGCACGAATCGGCAATGACGAGCACCCGCTTCGCCTTGAGCCGCGACAGGTGACCGGTCACGAACTCGTTGGGCACCCAGAACGTATCTCGCGGCGGCGCCTCTGCATTGGAGGGCAGCCAGTAACCGACTTCGTTGCGGCCGGTCGTCGATAGACGGCTTCCGTGCCCGGCGTAGAACAGCAACACGTTGTCGTTTTCGCCAACGAGATCGTTGAGGTCGTTGACTGCCTTCATGACCGTCGAGTTGTCGCCGTCCGTCACCGTCGAGACGACGAAGCCGTACTTGTCTTCCAGGATCTCCTTCGCGCGCGCGACGTCGGAGCGCGGCGTCTCGAGGCTCTGAAGCTGCTGGTAGGACTGATTGCCTATCAGCAACGCGTAGTAGCGGCCGAACTCCAGTCCCTTCGAGGCCGTTGCGAGGGCCGCTCCAGGCGCCACCACCTTCGGCGGCGTCGTTGCGACAGGCTCGCGCGTCTTCGGCAACGCGTCGAGCTTCGCGGATTCCTGCGTGCGCTGCGTGGTCAGTTGCGCGATCAACGACTTCAGAGTCGCCGTTTCGCGTTGCGCGTCGGCCGACGTGTTCTTGCTCGCAGCAAGCCTGTCTTCGATTTCCTTCAGTTGCCGCGACAGCAACTCGATTTGTGCGTTCTTTTCCTCGAGCCCCTTCGCAAGCTCGTCTCGCAGCGCCGCTTGTTCTCGGTTCGCCGCGGACTCGAAGATCAGGTTATCCTCAGTAAGTCCCCACGCTTGCCGATACCAATTCAAGGCCTCGAGTTGATCCTTCGGTACGCCCAAACCTTGTTCGTACAACGTGCCGATCGCGAATTGAGCGCGCGAGTTGCCCTGCGCTGCCGCCTTGCGATACCAGATCAGCGCCGCTTCGTAGTTCGGTTCCCCACCGAGGCCACGTTCGAAGATCTCACCGACGTTGGCTTGCGCTTCGGCATCGCCCGTTTCCGCCGACGCCATCCAGACCTTGAGCGCCGACTTGTAGTCGGCGCGGTCGTAGGCGACGTATTCGCCACCACGAAGCCGACAATCGGCGGCGGTGGTATGGATCGGGCGCCGCGGTGTCAGGTAGGTTCGATTGCCCAGTTGCCGCACCTGACCAGGCAACGCGCAATCGACGACGTAGAGATCCGCTATCGCAACCTGTCCCTCGCGAGCGCGGTCGTTCGAACTCGCCTGGGAGTCCGGCGCAGCGGTCGCATGAACGGACGCGAGCAACAGCAGTGAAACGGGAATCGAACGGCGACGCACCGGGCTTCTCCTTTTGCCACTGGTATCCGGCCGGATGGGGGCGTCGACTATCCGGGAACCGACGCGTTCGTGTTCGTCGACGACGCGAACGCAAACCGTTATCCGCCGATAGGCGGCACCGATGCCGCCACGGTCGGGTCAGCCTCGTTGACCGCGGCCGAAGTCAGGTCGCTGCTCACGAGTGCGCTCAATGTGGCGGCGCGCGCCCGCGCGCAGATCCGCCGGCCACTCGACAGCGCCGCGCGTGTGACGGTCTCGGTGGTCGATACCAATGGCGCGATCCTCGGCATGGCCCGATCGCGCGACGCGCCGATATTCGGCGCCGATGTCTCGCTGCAAAAGGCACGCACAGCGGTGCTGTTCTCGTCTGCCTCCGCTGCAACGTTTCTCGACGGCCTGCCGAACGCAACCTATCTTTTGGGGCAGACGATCGTCATCGGCGACTACGTCACCGCGGCGCAGACCTTCCTCGCCGATCCGAGCGCACTCCAGAACGGCACGGTTGCCTACACCGCTCGTGCGATCGGCAATCTTTCACGGCCGTTCTTCCCAGACGGGCTGCAAGGCAGACCGGAGGGTCCCTTCAGCAAACCACCCGGCGAGTGGAGCCCGTTCTCCACAGGGTTGCAGTACGACCTCGTCAACAACGCGGTGCTGACCCACGTGCTGTTCGTGCTTGGTGCGTCCAGTTCCGACGTTGGCCAGAACTGCACCGGCGCAGGCACCGACCCACGCATCGCAAACGGCATTCAGATCTTTCCGGGCAGCGTGCCGATTTACCGCGGCACCACTCTTATAGGCGGAATCGGCGTATCCGGCGACGGCGTAGACCAGGACGACATGACCTCGTTCCTCGGTTTACACGAAGCGAGTATCGCGCTCGGCGGCTCGGTCATGAACGCGCCGCTGATCGAACGTAGCGACACGCTGACACCGAAAGGCGTGCGTCTGCGGTATGTGCAATGTCCGCAAGCGCCGTTCGTGAACAGCTCGGGCGACAACGCCTGCGGAGGCAAGTGACGTGGTGACGTCGACGCGCACCGGAAGCTTGTCGCTCTCCCTGCTCGTCGCGTGCGAGGCATTGGTGTTGTTCTACGTGCTGTTCGACGTGCAGGTCGCCTATGCCGAGACCTGCTATCAGGATGCAGGGGGCCGCATCGTTACACGACGTAGGCCCGGCTACACCGAAATCGAGTGCCCTGGGCCGGAAAGTACGACAACCGCACCGTCGGACCAGCCCGCCGCCCCCGAGTATCAACGTCAGGGCCGCGTGCGTGCGCCCGAACCTGCACGCGACACGAATCCGGTGTCGCCTATCCCGCGACCGACGATGGACGACTACGTTTCGTCCGTACCGATTCCGGATCGCTGGCGGATCGTCGATGCACTCGGCTACAACGACCGCTGGTTCGATCCGTACAACCGCAACATCCTGAAGGCGGACAAACCGGTCCACGGCGATTGGTTCTTCAATCTGGGCGTCATCTCGGACACCGTCGTCGAGGTGCGGGACGTGCCGACGCCGGTCGGCATCAGCTCCACGCATTCGCCGGGCGAGATCGACACCTTCGGCGGCTCCGATCAGATCGCCGCAATTCAGAACGTCGCAGTCGCATTCGTGTACTACGAAGGCGACACGGTCTTCAAACCGCCGGAGTACGAATTCCGATTCACTCCGGTATTCAACGCGAACTACACGCGGCTCGATGAAATCCTCGGCGTAGACGTCGATCCACGAGAAGGACGCACGCGAACCGACAACTTTGTCGGCATTCAGGAAGCCTTCGTCGACAAGCACCTGCGCAATGTGTCCGACCGATACGACTTCGACAGCATTCGCGTCGGCATTCAGCCGTTCTCGACGGACTTTCGCGGCTTCCTGTTCCAGGACAATCAACTCGGCGTGCGGCTGTTCGGCAACCGGCAGAACAACATCTATCAGTACAACCTCGCGTGGTTCCGCCGCATCGAGAAAGACACCAACAGCGGCCTCAACGACATCGGCAAGTCGTTGCGCGACGACGACATCTTCGTTGCGAACCTCTACTGGCAGGATCTGCCGTCGTTGGGGTTCACGTCGCAGGTTCTCGTGGCCTACAACCGGAACCGCGAAGACGACGGCAACACCTACGACCAGAACGGCTTCATCGTTCGCCCGGCATCGATCGGCGCCGAGCGCCCCCGCAGCTACGACGTCGGCTACGTCGGCTACAACGGCGACGGTCACTTCGGGCGGGTGAATCTGACCACGTCCGTGTACTACGCGTTCGGCGAGGAGGATGGTTCGGTGTTCGTCACCGAAGACTCCGACATCAGCGCGTTGTTCGCGGCAGCCGAATTGTCGATGGACTTCGACTGGATCCGCCCGCGGCTTTCGTTCCTTTATGGAAGCGGTGACGACGATCCGTTCGACGACGAATCGAACGGCTTCGATGCGATCTTCGAGAATCCTCAATTCGCCGGCGCCGACACGAGCTACTGGATCCGGCAGGCCGTACCGCTCATCGGCGGCGGACGTGTTGCGTTGTCGGGTCGTAACGCCGTACTCCCGAGCCTGCGGTCGTCGAAAGACGAGGGCCAGTCGAATTTCGTAAATCCGGGTCTCTGGCTCGTTGGCATCGGCGCCGACCTCGACGTGCTGCCACAGCTGCGTCTGTCGATGAACTGGAATTCGCTGTGGTTCGACAACACGGCGGTGCTCGAGGTCGCGCGCAATCAGGGATCGATCGACAAAGCGATCGGGCAGGATGTTTCGTTGTCGCTCACCTATCGGCCGTTCATGACGCAGAACATCGTCGTGCGGACGTCGTACGCAGAACTCTTCGGCGGCGACGGCTTCAAGGCGCTCTATCGCGACGACAACGCCGGGTACTTCATGTTCAACCTGATTCTGACGTTCTGAAGGCACGCCGATGAGCGGATCGCAACACGTGAGGAACTTCCGGCTACGAGCTCCCCTCACCCTGACCGTCCTGGTCATCGCATCGTTGTCGACGCTCGCCGCGTTCGCAAGCGAGCAGCACGCGGTTTCGCGCACGTACGCTACCGCCCCGCCATCGCCGCAGAACCAGACGGCAGCAGAGGTCGATGCAAAAAGTACCGGGTGCATGTCGTGTCACACGAAGACCGATCGATCGTCGATGCACTCCAATCCGGCAGTGAAGCTCGGATGCGCCGATTGTCACGGCGGCGACGCGAGCGTTTCGGTACCCAACGGTGCAGCAAGGGGGACGGCCACCTACACGAGCACGCTCGAGCGAGCGCACGTATTGCCGCGCTACCCCGAGCGGTGGCCATCGAGCGCGAATCCGGAACGCACGTATACGCTGCTGAACAAAGAGAGTCCGGAATTCGTCCGCTTCGTGAACCCGTCGGACTATCGCGTCGCGCGCGAGGCATGTGGTGCATGCCACATGGAGATCATCGAAGCGTCGATCCGCAGCATGCACTCGACCGGCGTGATGCTGTGGGGCGGCGCGGCGTACAACAACGGCATCCTTCCGTTCAAACGCTACACGCTCGGCGAATCGTATGACCGCAACGGCGTCGGCACGACGTTGTACGGGCCCAAGATTCCCGAAGCGCAGAAACAAGCGGCGGAAGATGCGGGCATCCTGCCCAAGCTCGATCCGCTACCGGCGTGGGAAACGGTGAAGCAAGGCGACGTGTTCCGGGTGTTCGAACGCGGCGGCCGCAACATCGGCAACCTGTTCCCGGAAACCGGTCTGCCTAATTCGGTCGGGCAACTGCAGCGCATCGAAGAACCCGGCCGACCCGACTTTCGTCAATCGAATCGCGGATCGGGCACCGGTGCACGAATCGCGGTGCCGGTCATCAACATCACCAAGACCCGGCTGAACGATCCGTTCACGTGGTTCCTCGGCACGAACGACCAACCCGGCGACTATCGCAGTTCCGGATGCGCCTCGTGCCACGTCGTCTACGCGAACGATCGCGACCCTCGCCATTCCTCCTTTTACGCGGCCTACGGTCACTCCGGCAAATCGATCACGGTCGACCCGACAATCGATCACGCCACGCCCGGACACCCGCTCGAGCACGCGTTCACGCGCGCCATTCCGACCAGCCAGTGCATCGTCTGTCACATGCACCAGCCGAACATGTTCATGAACAGCTTTCTCGGCTACACGATGTGGGACTACGAGTCGGACGCGCCGTCGATGTGGCCGGAGAAGCAGCAATATCCGAGCGATGCGCGCATGCGGCAGGTGCTCGATCGCAACCCGGAAGGCGCCGCTCCGCGCGGCAAATGGGCCGACGTTGGATTCCTCGGCGGCGTCGCCGACCTGAATCCGACCTTGCGCGACACGCAGTTCGCCGACTATCACGGCCATGGCTGGAACTTCCGCGCGGTTTTCAAACGCGATCGCAAAGGCACTTTGCTCGATGCCGTTGGTGCTCCGGTTGCGGACGACGATCCGGCGAAATTCAAAAAGGCGGTACATCTGTCGTCGGTGCACGTCGACGTCGGCATGCAATGCGTCGATTGTCACTTCTCGCAGGACAGCCACGGCAACGGCCACATCTATGGCGAAGTCGCGCAGGCGGTGGAGATCGGCTGCGTCGACTGTCATGGCACCGTCGACCGCTACCCGAACCTTTTCACGTCGGGTCCGGCCGCGCTCGGCGGCGGCATGGACCTGACCGTGTTGCGCACGCCCGACGGACGCAAGCGCTTCGAATGGATCGACGGTGCGCTGTATCAGCGCTCGATGCTCGACCCGAAGCTCGAATGGAACATGAGTCTCATCAAGAACAGCGTCAATCCGGCGAACGCCAACTACAACGCCAAAGCCGCGCGCGCGAAACTGATGTCGAAGGACCCAACGAGCCAACGCTGGGGCGCCGACGTGAAGAAAGCCGACCTCGCGCACTCCTACGACGATATGGAGTGCTATTCATGCCATACGTCGTGGACCAACAGTTGCGGCGGATGCCATCTGCCGATCGAGGCGAACTGGAAAACGGAGCGCAACCATTACGAAGGCGGCGAGACGCGCAACTACGCGACTTACAACCCGCAAGTCGCGCGCGACGACATGTTCCTGCTCGGCCGGCGCGGCGCGTCGAAGGGCGGCAAGATCGCGCCCGTGCGTTCGTCGTCCGCGCTCGTGCTGTCGTCGACCAACGCCAACCGCGAACGCATCTACATTCAGCAGCCGCCGGTTGCGGCGAGCGGCTTCAGTTCACAAGCCTTCAATCCGCACTACCCGCACACCGAACGCAAGACGGAGACGAAGACCTGCAGCGACTGTCACTTGTCGGCTGCCGGCGACAACAACGCCATCATGGCGCAGCTGCTGATGCTCGGAACGAACTTCGTCAACTTCGTCGGGCTCAATGCGTGGGTAGGCGAAGCCGGCGGGATCAGCGCGGTTCAGGTCACGGAATGGGACGAGCCGCAGGCCGTGATCGGCAGCTATCTGCATCGCTACGCATATCCGGACTGGTACGCCGCGCATCAATCGAACAACCGCCAACTGAAAACCGCTCATAGCCATTCGGCCGGCAATGCGAATTGTCTGCAGTTGCGCGGCGAGTACCTCTACGTCGCCGAAGGACGCAGCGGCACACGTGCGTACGACGTAGCGAGCATCGCCAACAAGGGTGTGTCCGAACGCATCATCACCGCGCCGTTCAGCCTGCTCGGCCAGGACATTCACGTCTCATCGAAAGACGCGACGTGCATTGCGCTGCCAACGAACCAGCCCGTGAATCCGCTGCGCAACGAAGGCGAGCTGATGCGTGTGACGAATCAGGAACAGGCGATGCACCCGATCTATCGATACGCGGTGATCACCGACTCCAAGGAAGGTCTGATCCTCACAGACGTGACCACCCTCGCCGACGGCGAACCACGCAACAACCATCTCGACCGTGCAGTGACCTGGAACGGCGGCGGAGTGCTCAACGGCGCACGGCACGTCACGTTGGGCGGGTACTACGCGTACGTCGTTGCAGATGCAGGCCTTGTCGTCGTCGACCTGAACGATCCGCTGCATCCGAACGCGGTTGCCACGGTGCCACTCGTCGACGGGCGCGCCTCGGCCCTGCAGTTCCGCTATCTATTCGTAACCGACCGCGACGGCCTGAAGGTCATCGACGTCACCGAGCCGACCAAACCGCATCCCGTTGCCAACGATGTGATTTCGATTCGCAACGCGCAGCGGGTCTATGTGGCGCGAACGTACGCTTACGTCGCGGCCGGCGACGAAGGTCTCGTGATCGTCGACGTCGAGCGCCCCGAACAGATGCGCGAGTACCTTCGCTTCAACGCCGACGGACGGCTGACGGATAGCCGCGACGTGGTCGTCGCATCGACGAACGCATCGTTGTTCGCGTACGTGGCCGATGGCGCCGAGGGACTCAAGGTGTTGCAGCTGACGTCACCCGCGTCGCAGCCGAAATTCTACGGTTTCAGCCCTGAACCGAAGCCGGAGTTGATCGCGAGCTATGCCACCGACCAACCGGCGATTGCATTGTCGAAGGGGCTCGATCGCGACCGCGGCGTCGACGAAACCGGTGGCCAGATCGCGGTGTTCGGTCGGCTCGGTTCGCGTCCGTTCACGCTCGATGAGATGCGGCGCATGTATCTGGACGGTTCCGGCAAGTTATGGACGGTGGTCGATCAGCCGGCCGAGTCGGCGCATTGACTCGGCGCGGATGCTGCACGTGGGCGATGGCAGTCTTCGCGCTCGTAATCAGCGCAGGTGCAAGTGCCGCTAACTCGATCGATGGCGACGTGCATCTCGGCGTGGCGAGCTGCGCCACCGGCGTCTGTCACGGCAAATTGACGCCTCAGAAGGATAAGAACGTCGCGTTGAACGAATACCGGATCTGGTCCGGCGAAGACCGCCATGCGCGCGCGTATCAAACCCTGGGTACGGCGCAATCGAAACAGATCGCGGACAAACTCGGCATACCGAGCGCGCAGACGTCGGATCTGTGTCTGAACTGCCACGCCGACAACGTCAAACAGAGCCTGCGCGGTCCCAAATTCCAGCTGAGCGACGGTATTCAATGCGAAGCGTGCCACGGCGGCGGCGCGCGTTGGATCGAAACACATACGGAAGCGAAGGCAACCCACGCTGACAACCTTGCTCGGGGGATGTATCCGACCGAGAGCCCGGCGCCGCGCGCCGACTTGTGTCTGCGTTGTCATCTGGGTGCAGAGGATCGTTTTGCGACCCACGAGATCATGGGGGCCGGACATCCCCGCCTCAGCTTCGAACTCGACGCGTTCTCCACGAACCAGCCGGCGCATTACGTCGTCGACGAAGACTACGTTCGGCGCAAAGGGCGTATCGAAGGTTTCAACTTGTGGCTGACCGGGCAGTTGGAAGCCGCGGAGAGGTTCTCATCGCTCGCCTCCGGACACTGGTTTCGCGGATCGCAGTCGATGTACCCGGAAATCGCGTTCTACACCTGCAGCGCCTGCCACCATCAGATGGACGACCACCGGTGGGACCGCCGCAGCGCCGGCCCCGGCATTCCACCGGGCAGCCTGCGACTGCAGACCGATCACATGCTCGTGCTGGCCGCGGCAGCCGATGCGTTGAATCCGGGGTCGTCGGATACGATCCTGCGCGCAGCCAACGACTTCGTAAAGGCGGGGCAACGCAGCGTCGCAGCGGTTGCGGAGTCGAGCGCAAGCATCGGCAAATGGGTCGCCGCACGGCGATCCGACTGGGTCACGCGAACCTTCACAAAAGCCGAAGTGAGCCAGGTTCGCAGGAACCTCGCGCGCTACGCCGCGGAGGGTCGCATGGGCGACTACGCCACCGCCGAGCAGACCTTTCTCGCGATCGAAAGCCTGAGTCTGTATATCGGTGACGCGACGCGTATTCGCGCGCCGCTCGACGCGCTATTCAAGACTGTCGAGAACGATCGCACGTTCAACCCGGCCCAATTCGGGGCCGCAGCGAAATCGCTGCTCGGAGCGCTGTAATGATCCAGTTCGCAACCCGCACACATCCAGGTCGGGTCCGCGAAGCCAACGAGGACGCGGTCGGCGTCGACGAAGCGCGGCGGATCTGGCTGGTTGCCGATGGCATGGGTGGCCACGCTTGCGGCGAGGTCGCGAGCGCGATCGTCGTCGATACGATCCTCGGCGCGGCGGAACTGTCCCTGAAGGACGCCGTAAAGGCGGCTCACCGGGCGATCATCGACGCGGTTGCACGCGACAGCCGATGCGAGGGCATGGGTTCGACCGTGGTTGCAGTCATCGCGCGCGACCACGCGGCGGAGATCGTGTGGGTCGGCGATAGTCGAGCCTATCTCTGGCGAGCCGGGGCGTTGAGCCGGGTGACGCGCGATCATTCGGTCGGCGAACTGCTTCGCGAGCACAACCGCCTCAGCGAGGAAGAAATCCGTGTTCACCCGCAGAGGGACCTCGTCACGCAGACGCTCGGCCACCATGAACCGCATCCCGGCTCGGTGGCGCTGGACCTCCGCGCGGGTGACACGATCCTCCTCTGCAGCGACGGTTTGCACGGCGAGCTTCGCGACGACGAGATCGCCGCGGTGCTGAAGGACACGATCGCGCTCGACGAGACCGCCGATCGGTTGGTCGACGGAGCATTGGCGAAAGGCGGTCGCGACAATGTCAGCGTGATCCTTCTGACGGTTCCCGGTGACGGGTCGCAAGACTTCTGGCGCCGGCTGCGAACGACCGCACGACCGTGGCTGCCGGCATTGCTCGGAGTAACCGCTGCGCTCGTCGGCGCCATGCTCGTTCTGTGGATCGGCGCGAAACACTGATGTCGCGGATTCCGCGGCAATGCGCGGTGTTGATTCGATCGCGCGCGCCGCGCGAAGATGGTGTCGCCACATCCCTGGTTTGATTTAAGCGGAACACGAGTGTCCCCCCTTCTCGAACGGCTCGGCAGTCGCATCGCTCGCTATCTGGCCGCAGAACCGAAGGGTGCGCAGGCAACGGTCGTCGTGGGCCGCGAAGCACACTGGTGGGACTACATTCGTCCGGGTGACGTTCTGCTGGTGGAGGGCACGGCACGCATCAGCGTGGCGATCAAATACCTGACGCAGTCGACCTGGTCGCATGCCGCGCTATGCGTCGGAGACGCGGCCGAACATCCGCTCGTCGAAGCCGACATTCTCGACGGCGTAGTTACCGTCCCGTTCGAAAAGTACCACGGTGCCAACGTTCGCATTTGTCGGCCGATCGGACTCACCAACGCCGACTGTCGCCGCCTGGTCAACTTCGCCGTGCGCAGACTCGGCCATCAGTACGACCTCAAGAACGTACTCGATCTGGCGCGCTACCTGCTGCCACGTCCGCTTGCGGGGTCGATGCGCAACTATGTGGGTCTCGGCAGCGGCGACCCGACGCGCGCGATCTGCTCGACACTCATCGCCGAAGCGTTCTCGTCGATTCCGTATCCGATTCTTCCGAACGTCCCTCACGGCACGAGCCCGGAGCAGGACGGGTTCTACTACGAGATCCGACACCACTCCACGTTCACGCCGCGCGATTTCGATCTATCGCCCTATTTCACCGTCGTGAAGCCCACGGTCGAACACTCGTTCAACTACGAGACATTCCCGTGGCAGCAAGTCATCTGGCTGATCGAGACGACGTCAATCGTGGCACGGCGGAGCTAACGCGGTCGTAGGTGCTTCGGTCGCGCGCAGTTCCAACTCCAGCAACGGGCCATATTCCGACAGTCGAACGCTGCACCGCCTCGGCAGAATTTCCTCGGATATCCGCCGGCCATCCAGGAACGTGCCGTTGCGGCTTCCGGCGTCTTTGACGTACCAGCTGCCGTTTGATGGGCCGATCTCCACATGCTTGCGGCTAACCAGCGCATCTTCGATCCGAACTGCGCAATTCGGATCTCGACCGACCCAGAACACCTGCGTCAGCACGCGCTCATTGAACTGACCTTGCGCATCACGCCACGTGACCCGCACGAAACCCTGCTCCCCGAACACCCTTGTATCCGGTTGCTCCGAGGGCGTACCTGAACGCGTTCGAACGATGCCGTCAGGTGTTGCTTCGAACATCCATGCAATGACTCCGGCAATCGGCAGCCCCACCACCGCAACGACCGCGACAGCTTCGACGATCCACGATGGGCCGCCGACGATGGGGAGCAGCTGGCTGACGCCGGTGATGGCGCCCCACGCTGCCACGACGTAGACGCTGACGACCTTGAGGACGCCCCGCTGGTTGAACTCGGCGATGAATTGCTTAGCGCGAATGACGATGCATCTCGTGGACCGCGAGACTTGAACTCATTGTCTCCGCGGGCCGCAACCGCGGCAACCGGCGCGCCTGATTCATCGAACCGCACATCACAAGCGCCATACACCTGCGGACTGTCGCGCGAGCGTGCATGAACGTACTATCCTCTCGTCCACGGTGTGCCCGATCTGCAAGGTGCGTCCCAGTGCCCAGCGGTTCCACACCATTGCGGAACTGTTGGCTCCACGCGAGATCGGTGCGAGAACTATGGTATTTCAGCTGAAAAGTCCCGCAGGACTCACGATCGATGTGGTCGAACGAGTCGTCGCGGGACGCAATCCCGATTGCGACGTGGTCTTGACCGAGGGCCACCCGTCGCGGCGCCACGCGCAGATCACGGTGAAGGACGGAGTTGCATGGCTCGAGGATCTCGGGTCGGCGAATGGCACGTTCGTCAATGACCAGCAAGTGGCTGCGCCGGTAGCGCTGCGTTCCGGCGACCGCATCCGCTTCCACACGGAGGAGTGGCAGTTTTCGCACAGCGGAGCTGCGCCGAATACGCCCGACGCAGCAACCGTCGTCATGCGGAAACCCGCCCCTCAGCCAGTCCCTGCTGCAGCCAGTCCGCCACCACCCGCTGCGAGTCAGGCACCGGCGGCCGCTGCGAAGAACACGCCGGCCGTTGAGGCGCCAAAGGCCGCAGCAGCGCCGACGCCCTCCCCGGCACCCTCTGCCTCGGTGGCCGGAGCAGGTTCCAACAAATCAATGAAGGCGCCGGAGAGCTGGGCCGATCCCGATCGACAAGGCGGACCGGGTACTAAACTGTTCGACCCGCAGGATCTGAAGCGGATGCTCGGGGAAGGCAGCGATGCTGCAGCCGCGGCGGTTGCGGGCGGCGACGTTCCGATGCTGGTGATCCGATCCGGCCGCCGCGCCGGCGAAACCGTTCGGCTCGAGTCGTCGAACGCAACAAGCGGTACGTGGTCGATCGGCAGTGACGCGGATCGCGACATCATCCTCGCAGACGACGGTGTTTCCGGTCGTCACGCAACACTGCGCAACGACGGCAAGCGGTGGCGGATTGCCGATCAGATGTCGGCGAACGGCACGTTCGTCAACGGCGCGAAGGTGAACGCGCAATTCCTTTCGTCCGGCGACCGGCTTCGCTTCGGCCAGGTCGAATGCGGTTTTCAGCTTCCGACGGGCGCAGCGAGAAAGGACGGCACCAAGCGGCCTGCATGGTTGATCGGAGTGCTCTCGTTCGTAGCAACGGCGATCGTGATCGGCGTCGTCTGGTGGCTCAACTAGTTCGGCAAGTGAATTGGCTTGTGATCGACGTGCCTCGTTCGCGCTCGTTGTACCTCTCGCGGCTATCGCTCATGCGAAGCGTTCGACGTTCGTTGGAAACGCGGACTAGCGCCTCGCGCGCCGCCGGCGGAGGCTGAGTGTCAGAAAGCCGTCCGCCGTTGGATGTACTGCCGGTCGGCTATCGGCTCGATGATTTCCGCATCATCGAGGTGCTCGGCAAGGGCGGTTTCGGCATCACGTACAAGGCGATCGACGAACGGCTCGAGCGCCAGGTGGCCATCAAGGAATATCTGCCGCGCGACTATGCCTTTCGGGGCGAAGCGTCCGCGGTGTTGCCGCGCGGAGATGCGGAAAAGCCCACGTTCGAATGGGGACTCGCGCGATTCGTCGACGAAGCGCGAGCGCTCGCGTTGTTCCGTCATCGGAACATCATCTCGGTGCTGCGTTATCTCGAGGCGAACGGCACCGCATACCTCGTCATGGAATACGAGGAAGGCGAAGACCTCGATCGCTGGCTGCAGCGGCATTCGACGGTGACGGAATCGCAACTCGTAACGGAGATTCTTCTTCCGGTGCTGGACGGATTGGAGAAGGTGCACACGAAGAACCTTCTGCACCGCGACATCAAGCCCGGCAACATCTTCATCCGCACCGACGGCTCACCGGTGCTGATCGACTTCGGCGCGAGCCGCGCACACGGCGCGCAAGCGTCGACGAACATGACCGCGATCGTGTCCGCAGGCTATTCACCGTTCGAGCAATACGGCGGCGGCAACAGCAAGCAGGGGCCCTGGACCGATCTCTATGCGCTTGCCGGAACGATGTATCGGATGATTTCCGGCCTGCCGCCGGTAGACGCGATCGGACGGATGCAGGGTCAGCCGTTCACACCCGCGGTCGAGATCGGGCGCGGGCGCTATTCGCCAGGCGTGTTGGACGCCATTGACCGCGCGTTGTCGCTCGACGCGAAAGATCGGCCGCAGAGCGTTGCGGAATTCCGTGCGTTGGTCACCGGCAGCCAGCCGAAGTCCGCGCGCGACCCGAATGCAACGACCGTGGTGCAGCCCGGTGCGACCGCGGGAACTGCGCACCAGCCCAGCAGCGCGCCCCGCATCGTGATGTTCAGCGCACTCGTGGTCGCGGTAGCTGCGGCAGCCTGGTATTTCGTCGCCGATCGCAGCACGAGCCTTCCGGAACCGACCGCCGCCGTGACTTCGGTCGAATCGCCACCACCGCAGCCGGGCGAACCCCAGGGCAACTCCAACAACGTGACTGAGGCGCAATCGACGACGCCTCCCGCGCAAGTCGCACCGCCAACCGAAGCTCAGGTCGCGGAAGTAGAGCCGCAAGCGAAGGTCGAGGCGCCGCCTCTCGAGCCAGTGAACCCGGAAGATCAGATTCTCATCGGCCTCGACATGCCGCCCGACATGCAGGCGCAGCGTCAAAGCCACATCAGCGGCACGTTGCTCGCTTACGTTCAGACCAAGCTCAAATTCGACGAGTGTCAGAAGACGCAGCCACCATGCAAAGAAAGCGCATCGCTGCTCTTGGCGACTCTCGCCAACCAGGAAGGTTCGTGGAAAGCGCCGAACGGGTGCGAGAGTGAAGCCTGCTCGTTCACAGGCACGGTGCGGGTGACGAATCCGCGTCGACTCGATCGCGAAGATTGTCCGTTCCTTATCGACGTGACGGAGGTGCTGCGTCACGCGGGCGCTGAACGCAAACAGACGCGCACATACTGCACCGCGAACGGCTTCAACCGACAGATCGACAGCGTCGGGCCGGTCACGTAGGTCCGATCACGTCGGTCCGCAGAAAATAGACTACGATAGCCAACGCACGCTCGAAGGGGGGAGATTCGCGATGCGCTTACTGGGTTCATGTCTTGCCGTGCTGCTGACATGCACGGCGTGCAGTTCCGATCAGACCGGAATACTGGGTCAGGTGCTGGGCCAAGCTGCCAGCAGCACCGCGACGCAGGCGATCGGCCACGGCGTGGGCACCATCGCTTCGTCGCCGGCGGTCGCATCGGCGACAAGAAACGTCTGCGGCACAGACGCATGGGGCGTCTGCCACAACATGACCACTCAAGTGCTCGCCGGTTTTTCGGACGAGTTCGTCAAGCGCATGACGCAGGAAGACGTCAAGCAGGCAGCAGCAGCGCGTGAACAGGCGATTGCGAGCGGGCAGCCGCAGATCTGGTCGAACCCGCAGTCCGGTGCAAGCGGCAGCGTGACCAGCCAACCTGCGCCGCCGCGCCCGCCCGCCCCCGTACAGATCAACACGCTTCCCGGACGAATCGGCACGCCGCCCGAAATGACCGCCGTGGGCGAGCGCTTCGTCGTAACCGGTACGAAGGGTGTGAACGTGCGTGGCGGTCCCGGTACGGGCTATGCGGTAGTCGACACACTCGCCCCGAATGCATCGGTGATGGCGATAGGCAAAGTGAAGGCGAGCGATTGGTATCTCGTGGGCCGCGGCGACGTCGCAATTGGCTACGTCGCCGCCTCACTGATTCAGCGCGCATCGGACGTGACGCCACCGGCGACACCACCACCCCCGCCGCCGGCCGATGTGCAGCAGACACAGGTCGTGATGTCGACCGAGTGTTACACCACGACCCAGACGGTGAAACTCGCGGACGGCACATCGCAAAATGCCACCGTGACGTCCTGTCGTACGCCAAACGGATGGGCTCAGGTCTAGCGCGCCGCGACTGGACAATCCGAAGTCATCGCGGCAGTTCTGCCGTTTCGTTCCCGTATACTGCGCGCCATGCGCAAATTCCTGCTGATTTCGCTCGCCGTTCTCGTCGTTGCTGTTGCAGGCGTGTGGTGGCTGTTGTCGGATGCCAACCGCTACAAACCGCAACTCGTCGAACTCGTTCATTCACGCACGGGACTCGTGGTTGCCATCAATGGTGATCTGTCCTGGCGTTTGTGGCCGCCAGTGCAACTCGTCGCCAAGGACGTCACCGCCGATTGGCTTGCAGACGCCAAGCAACCAATGCTGATCGCAGGCACGTTGCGATTAGACGCGGATCTATGGCCGCTGCTGTCGAAGACACCGAAGCTGATCATCCAGGGCGCAGCCGTCGACGGCCTGCGCGCTCGCCTCGAGCGACACGGCGACCGCGCCAACTGGATGCCGCCGGATCACGCCGGCGCAATTGTGCCGCCGGTACCCATTCCGCCGCCCGCACAAACCGCTGCTTCATCGAGTGAACTCGCACCGTGGGAGATCGCGAGCGTTGCGTTGAACGATGCCGTGATCGACTACGTCGTCGACGACAAGGCCAGACAAATCAGTATCGACGCTCTGCACATGAGCGACATTGCACCGACCAGGCGATTTCCGCTGCGCGCGAAGCTGACCGTGAAAGACGCGGAGCGCGAGATACCGCTCAACATCGCGGCGGAGATCACGTTCGATCAGGCCGTTGCACAGTGGCAGCTCGATTCAGTCGACATCAACGGCGCCTACGGCAAGCAAGGGCCGCCGTTTCAGCTGAAGGCCGACGCGCGCATGAACACCGCGGCGGGCACGTTCGAGCTGCGCAACGCGCACGTCGAGTTTGCGAAGGTGACGGCAAACTTCGACGTCGCCGCTACCGATCTTCTGACTACCGCGCGGGCGAGCGGACATCTCGACCTGGCGCAACAATCGCTCGATCCGCTTGCCGATGTTCTCGGAACGAAGTTCGAAGCACCCATCGGTATCAAGACCGCGTTCACCGCCACCGAACAACGCATCGATCTCGCCGATGCCGAACTGCGCTACGGACCTTCGGTCGTCACCGGCAAGCTCGGCAGTACGTTGGGCAAAAAACCGAACGTCACGTTCGCCCTCGCGACGCCGCGATTCGTAGTCCCCTCCACGAAGACCGCAGTGGCAACACTCGGCGGTGGCTCATTCGCCGTGCTCGCTTTCGCTGCACCGTCGGTTGCGGTCGATCCTTCCCTGGATGAACCGCTGTTGCCGCTAGAGCTGGTTCGTGAAACCGATTGGAGCGGCAAGCTCTCGATCGGCCAACTGGTGTACGAAGGCGCGACGTTCGACCGTGCATCGATCGTTTCCAGCAACAGTTCCGGCGCAATCGACGCCAACGTCGACTTGCCGTCGTTCTTCGGCGGCACTGCCGTCACATCACTGAAGGTCGACGCACGCGGCGCGGCGCCTCGGTGGAACGTGGCACCGAAGCTCAATCACGTCGACAGCCAGGCACTCCTCGCATGGCTGAGCACGAAATACGATTGGATCGCATTTTTCATGGCAGGCAGCGATCTGAAACTTCACGGCAACACGCGCCGCGATCTCATCGCATCGTTGAATGGCCACACGACCTTCGACGGTGGCCAGGGCGTTATCAACATCGTCGAGATCAAGAACGCCGCGCTGGCCGTTGCAAAACTCGCGGGTGGAGCCGACAAAGTGGCCGCATGGCCCGATCGACTGAAGTATCAGCGCTTCACCGGCAACTGGGACGCGAACGGTGCGGAACACGTGATAAACGTTGCGCTCGACAATCTCACGCTCAAAGCGAAGGGCAAGCTCGACACGCTGGCCGACGACATGGACCTGCGCGCCACGGTAACCGTGAATGAAGACCCGAAGTATCAGAGCTTCAAGGTGAGTTCTGCGCTGATGGGGCTTGCGCTGCCGATCCGTTGCAAAGGTTCGCTCGCTGCACCGAAGTGCGGTGCCGACGAAGAAGGTACGCGACAACTGGTAGCCGATGCGCTTTCCGGCAAGAACCCGGAGGCGAAGAAGCGTCTCGACAAGGCGATCGACGAGAAGGTGCCCGAACAATACCGCGATGCAGCGCGCTCGCTGCTGGAAATGTTGAACAAGGGCAAACAATCGCAGCCACCGCCGCCGACGTCACCCTGACGGTGGCTTGGTTCGCCGACCAGGTACTCGCGTGGTACGACGTACACGGACGAAAGGACCTGCCGTGGCAACATCCATGCACACCGTATCGCGTGTGGATCTCCGAAGTGATGCTGCAGCAAACGCAGGTAGCTACGGTGATTCCATACTTCGAGCGCTTCATGGCACGCTTCCCCAACGTTTCCGCGCTGGCGCGCGCCGATCTCGATGATGTGCTGCACTTGTGGACCGGTCTCGGCTACTACGCTCGCGGGCGCAATCTCCATGCAGCGGCCAAGCACATCGTTGCCGAACATCAAGGCGATCTACCGCGCGATCTCGATGCACTGATTGCACTGCCGGGAATCGGCCGCTCTACCGCGGGTGCGATTCTCTCGGCCGGCCATGGCATTCGCGCACCGATTCTCGACGGCAACGTAAAACGCGTACTCGCTCGATACTTCGCTGTGCCGGGTTATCCCGGCCAGAGCGCGGTTGCCGAAACACTGTGGGCACATGCCGAAGCAACTACACCGACATCACGCGCCGCGGATTACACGCAGGCAATCATGGATCTAGGGGCAACGCTCTGCACACGCGCGAACCCGCGCTGCGGCGACTGCCCTGTTGCGACGAACTGCATGGCGTTTCGAGACGGCACGACGCGTCTGTATCCAACACCAAAACCGCGCAAGGAAATGCCGGTGAAACGCGCACGCATGTTTCTGGTGATCGATCACAACGGCCGCTGCCTCCTCGAACGTCGCCCACCGACCGGACTATGGGGCGGTTTGTGGAATCCGCCGGAACGCAGCTGCGACTCCGATGCAGACGAGTTGCTGGGCACATTGGGCTTGCCGTCGACCAGCATCGTGGATCGACACTACCTGCCCGGTTTCCGTCACACGTTCACGCACTTCCACCTCGACATCGAGCCGGTTCGAATCGAGCTATCCGAAACTCGACTGGCTGTTGCGGATCGCGATCGCTGGCGCTGGTACGGCGTTGGTGAAAACGAACCGCTTGGGCTTTCCGCTGTGGCCGTTAGACTGCTAGCCATCATCCAACCCACGCTGGTTCTCACGTGACACGCATGGTCTTCTGCCGCAAGTATCAGAAAGAGCTCGAAGGGCTCGACGCGCCGCCGCTGCCCGGGAAGCGAGGCCAGGACATATATGACTCGGTTTCGAAGCAGGCGTGGGCCGAATGGCAGAAGCATCAGACGATGCTGATCAACGAAAAGCACCTGAGCCTGGTCAATCCGGAAGCGCGCAAATATCTGTCGGAGCAGATGGAGAAGTTCCTCAACAACGCAGATGTGGAAACCGCCGAAGGATACGTTCCGCCCACGAAGCCCTGACGCCCCGCCGCCTTGACGCGCTGGGGGGCAGTCGATTTAATACCGCCCTCTCGCGATGGGCACCCGGTAAGGCGCGCTCATCGAACGAATCGACCCGTCGAACTTCCAGTTGTTTCCGCCCGGCCAGGTAGCTCAGTTGGTAGAGCAGCGGATTGAAAATCCGCGTGTCGGCAGTTCAATTCTGCCCCTGGCCACCATGTAAATCAGCGGCTTACGCACCAACGCAGATCCGTTGGCCACGTCCATGTGGGGATTTTGTGGGGATTCATGCCGCACTGCGCCGCCTGAGCATCACGAGTTGCGGTTTGTTCCCCTTCCGTTCACACACTTGGTTCGCTGACTTCAGCAAACGGGACAACTCAGGCGCAGAGTAATGCGTCGTCATCCGCGAGGACCGATGACCCAGTAAATCCTCGCGGTCTTCAAACGACACTCCCGATGCCCGCAATCGACGTCCAAACGTATGCTTGAGGTCATGCACCCGGACTTGAGTCAGTCCAGCCCGCTCTCGTGCCCGAAGCCAAGCGCCATTCAGCATCCGAATCACCGGTTTGCCGTTAAAGGCAAACACGTGCGTCGAATGCTTGCCACGCCGCGCCTCGATAACTGAACGTGCCACATCGTTTAGCACCACCAAGCGCTCATCGCCGTTCTTCACGAACCGACCCGGGATGATGAACATGACTGTTCCCAACTCCGGCACCGCGCACTCCCAGTCCCACTGCAGTCCGCACACCTCGGCATCGCGACATCCAGTGTTGACGGCGAACAACGCCATCTCTGCCAAATGCACCGGCAGCTCACTGAACAAGCGCAACTGCTCATCCCAAGACATCGGATACGGCTGACGCTTGTCCTTGTCCGGCAACAACCGGATTTTGGGTGCATGAAGTAGCCAGGTCATACCGTACTCATCCGTCCATTCTGACGCCGCCAAGTTCAGAACCCGTCGAACAACCTTGAGTCCGTGGTTGATCGTCCCGGGTCGGACCCCGTCTTTCCGACGCGCTTCGATCCAAGCCTGCAGCGAACTCATGCCGATGTGGTCGAGGCGGAGCCCTCCGATCCACGGCATCAACTGCCTGAACCGACCGATGTCGTCCCTCAGGCTGCGCTTGTGTTGGTTCTCACGAACGAACTTCGCAGCCGCTTCCTCGAACGTTCGTGTAGGCCGCACTCCGTAGATCGAAGCCTGCCGGATTTCTTCGAGGCGCCGGATCAGGTACTGCTCTGCTTCCTGGAGTTCACCTGTTCCACAGCTCTCTCGAACTCGCCGGCCACGAACCTGCTTGTCGATGTGCCAGGCTTCACCACGTTTGATGAGGCCCGGTACTCTTTTTCATCCCATAGTCGTTCTCCTCTGAGCCGACCGGGACGTCCGTTGCGGCGAATATGGTCGTTCGCCCAGTCGTCAAGTTCAAGCCGGTCGAAGGCCACGCCCTGGTGACCAATTGGGACCTGAGTCAGATACGGCCGAACCTCGCGGTTGAAGCGATTTCGGTCCATGCCGAGATAGCTCGGCGCGTCACGAAATCGGACAAACCGGGGTGGAAACGGAATTGACGATCGTCGGTTGCTCATTTCCTCTCGCGCCTCCCAACGAGCTCACCGGGGGCTCACTAAAGGATGAACTTCCGTCATCAGACTGAAACCGATAAACCTCTCCATGCCTTGGCGCGATTTTTCGGGGTTGGAGGGAAACTGCGCTTGAAGGGTCAACGTCGGTTCGAAGTCGCGCGAGACCGACGACAAAATCCCTTCGCGCACTGACGTGAAAAATTCAAACTCGATAAACGCGGTGGGCTCAGTGAGCCCAAGTACTCCTCGGACAACCGCGCAACCGAAATGCCGCGAGAGCGACCTAACGGGACGGACACCGGTCGCGGTGGGTGGTATGAAATTCAGCACGGCTGTGAGCGGGCTCACTGAGCCCACTCACGCGCTCAACAGCACAGGCCGCAACAATGTGCGATCGTCAGAAAAATGGAACCGAGAACCGATGGCGGCGGAGCACACCTCATATGCGCGCAGCCGCGACAGCGGAGTCACGCGCGCGGTTGTAGTTGAACTGCGTACCGAAGGCGCAGTATCGACTTGAGGCAAGGATCCTGACGGGCGAATGCCCGGCGCGATCCGTGCTGCGACCCGAAGGTGCCGTCGTCACTACAAAGCGAAGCGGGGTAGTGACGACGGCCACACGCCAATAATCACGCGGACCCGCGGGCGGATTTCAAAGTGACAGCCGCGGTTTCGGTGCTCAGACTGCACGCACTGAACGATTTTTACGCGGCCACTGCGTTTAAAGTGGCAGGTCGATCCAGCCTGGCGCAAGCCAACCGGACAGCGAAGCAGACGCTCAATCACTGCGACAGCGACATCGTAGAACCGTGCAATGTCGCAATGACCGTCAAGGTCATCGGTTCCTCGTCGAGATAAAGGACCATCGATCCGTTCGTTCAATTCGGGCATCCGCCCATTTTCCCTTCGACGTCGAGCGATTCGCCTTAGGCGACGCGAGACAATTCATCAACGCCGCGGCTCCGCCGCATCATCAAAGGAGGTGACTCTAGAAAACCACGTTCGAGATAAGACCTGACTGTGTAGGTCTGTTGGTTCTGGCGCAGACGTACTCTTCAACAGAAGAGGCCCTGTGTCGCCGAAGATCGGCACTGTCAGGTCAGGGAGTGGTGTCCCACGATCATCACCGCGCAAGCGGAACTCGTTCAGCTACGGCTGCCGAGTCGATCAGAAACACTTACCAAAAGTTCAAACACCGTAGGACCTGAACCACCAACATTTTACCTGTCCGCGCCCAAGGACGTACCGCTGTTCTTCCGCGTAGAGTCGGTCGTCGCCGGTCACGAACACAGTTCGATGTCGGTGATCACGGGCCAGATGCCCGCCGGATTCGATCGGCGCACGTTGCCGTCGCAACCACCGCTCGCACAATTGGGCAACGCGACTGCGCTCGCAGTGGGCGTACTGCTTCGATCGCGCCGACACCGACAACAACCGCGGTCGCATACCTTCCAACGCGCGCGGACGCACGCTCTGATCTGGAAACGTTGGAGTAGTGCAATCGTAGCTTCCGCACGGCGCGCGCCTGCGTTGAGCAAGTCGTGGCACGGTTGTCCGAGTTCCGCGCCAATGCCGGGCGACTCGACAATCGTGCAGCCTACGAGGTCCCGCGGATACTCGAGCGAATTCTGAGGACCGCGAGGCTTCCAAAGCGACGCGAGTAACGGTTTCCGTCCGAAGCGGAGCGGCGCTGATAGTGTAGGCAGTCCGCCGGGGGTCGCCCCTTCGTCGGGGCGACTGGCGGTTGCGCGCGACGCTAACGAGACATCGAGGGCAACATCAATTGCCTCGAATCGCGTGAGAGGTACTTGGCTGCGGCCCTCAATGAGTCGGTTGTTCCGCCACAAATAGACGCCGGGCGAGAGATCGCATCGTGTCAGCGTATCGTTTCTGTGACCAACCACATTCGATGGTCAACGATTCCCAGTTGCGTACCGACAGCAATGTCCACAGTAAGTCAGTCGCCTGCTTTGGCGAATAGTGCGGCGACAGCATCTTGTCCTTGCGCAGCGCGTTGATAGCCGCATCGCAGCCCTGCCGCATCGCGCGCATCCGATCGGCCCATGCCACCGAGGCCGCGTCGTCGGTGTCGCTCATGGAAATGAGCGCTTTGGCGATGCCATGGATTTCCGGAATGTAGCTGGCCCACGCATCTATGTAAGCATCGAGACGCTCGATGCCGGTCGCTGCCGTCCGGCTGGGCACGAGTCTTTCATCCACTGCCCTGACGACATCAACATGGTGAGTTGATGCAATCAGCAGTTCCGCTCTCGTGCTGAAGTGAAGATAGAGCGCCTGACGGGTAATCCCCGCTCGTTTGGCGATGTCCGTCATCCGAACGCCTCGGCCCTGGCTTGCTTCCAACAGCTCACATGCCGCTTTGAGAATTCGAGTTCGGGTTTCCGGGCTATTACTTGACATGATGTAAAGTCGCACGTACCGTTGGTGACGTCAATTGACACCGTGTCAAGTGGGCAGAACTGAAACGGCCGAGGATGTTCAATATGGCACCTACCTGGCTTTTGATGCTGTGCGGATTTTCCATCATCGGCTGCGCGGTGGTTGCGGGAGTCCTGTTAACTTTTTCGGATTTCGTTATGAGGTCGCTGAATGGGGCGCAGACCGCCGCCGGTATCGAGGTCATGCAACTCATCAACCGCGAAGTCTTCAAGACAGTCTTCATGACCCTGGCGGCGGGTCTATTGCTCGTGTCGCCGGTCCTGATGGGTTACGCCTACGTCAACCTGGCGGGCCCCGCTGCGAGCCTGATCATCGGCGGAGCGGCGCTGTATGTTGCCGGCGTAGCAGTGACCCTGGTCTTCAATGTTCCGATGAACGATCGCCTCGCGCGATTGGAGAGTTCCGGCACCGACGGGGCCGCTTACTGGACGAATACCTATTTTCCGCGCTGGACGTTCTGGAACTGGGTTCGCGTCATCTGCTGCGCGGCAGCGGCGGGGTGCTATCTCATCGCCAGCCTCTGGCTAGTTCAGGTGCGGTAGACACCGGATCGACTGCGTAATCAAACAAAGAAGGCTCAGACGATGCAAAGCTCAGCAGTGCTCAAAATCAAACTGATCGTCGCGGGTCTGATTGGCGCCGGTGTTGGAGGAGCAATTCTGTTCATACCCGAGGCGTTCCACGCGACAACCGGCATTCGCCTGGGTGCCGATGTGAGTTTGCTCAATGAAATGCGTGCCTCCGGCGGGGCATTGCTGGCGAGTGGAGTGTTGGTGATGTCGGGCGCCTGGGTGCCCAAGCTGACTTTTACGTCCATCACGGTGGCTTCTTTGCTCTACCTGTCGTACGGCCTGTCCCGGGTTCTAAGCATCGTTATTGATGGAATGCCGGATCCGGGACTCGTACAGGTAGCTGCTCTGGAAATCGCCATCGGGTCCGTTTGCGTTTTGGCGCTCGCGAAATACCGCAAAAAAGTGCGGCCGTAAGACCTTGGCGTAATCCACCGGATCTATCGCCATGGAACACCGGCAGAGCATAATAATGATTGTCATTACTAAGTGGCCCTGCTACAAGTCGACATCGCATCGAATTCTGGAACGGGCATGCCGATCGCCGAACGGATCCGACTCAAAGGCGTTCCTGGCTCACCGTATACGAGGAAGATGCTCGCGTACCTGCGCTATCGCCACATTCCCTATCAGCTGCTGATCGGCAGCCAAGCAGATTCGTTGGGCCTACCGCGACCGAAGGTAGATCTACTGCCGACGTTTTACTTGCGCAACGACAAGAATGAGTTGGAAGCGATCGTAGACTCGACGCCGCTGATTCGCCGGTTCGAAGGGCAGTTCAGCGGCAGAGCCACGATCCCCGAACACCCGGCGCTCGCTTTTCTGAATTATCTGATCGAGGACTACGCCGACGAATGGCTGACCAAAGCGATGTTCCACTACCGCTGGCGCTACGCCACAGACATCGCGATGGCGAGCACGATCCTGCCGCGCTGGACTTCACTCAATGCCCCGCAAGCGCAGCTGGAGCGCATGGGTGCGTTCATCAGCGAGCGTCAGATCGCGCGCCTGTACGTCGTCGGATCCAACGACGTCACGGCGCCTGTCATCGAGGACAGCTACAAGCGCTTCCTCGATATCTTCGACAATCTGATTCAGCGCCAGACGTTCGTTTTCGGTGAGCGGCCCGCTTCGGCCGACTTCGCCATCTATGCGCAACTGACGCAACTGGCAAAGTTCGACCCGACTCCGGCTGCGATCTGTCTCGCACAAACACCTCGCGTGCACGCGTGGACCGATGTCGTCGACGACTTGAGCGGACATCCCGGAGACACATCCGATTGGATGTCGAGCGCGTCGAGCCACGAAGCGCTGGGCGACCTGCTCGCCGAAATCGGCCGCGTCTATGCGCCGGTGCTGCTGGCGAATGCAAGGGCGCTGAAGGCCGGCGACGCGCAGTTCGAAGCACGGGTCGACGACCGGCCGTGGGTACAACCGACGTTTCCGTATCAGGCCAGGTGTCTGCACTGGATCAACGACGAATACCAAAGGCTCGACGCGGACAGCCGCCGCGCGGTCGACG
>JBGSNQ010000191.1:0-6790 GCA_041739525.1 Pseudomonadales bacterium
GCGCCACGCACCAGTCACTGGGCCTCGATCGGACGTTGCGGCATGTACTCGGACGTGCCGCGTGACGGAGGCGACTTTCGCCCGCGCGCCCTCGGTCGGCCGCGCGTTCACTGCGCAGTTGCAACGCGACCTGACGATCGCGTTCCGTTCGCGCAGCGAACTGATCAATCCGCTGATGTTCTACGTGATGGGCATTTCGATGTTTCCGCTCGGCGTCGGACCCGGCGCGGAGCGGCTCGCGGAAATTGCGCCGGGCGTGCTGTGGGTGCTGGCGCTGTTGTCGACGCTGCTGTCGCTCGATTCGCTGTTCAGGCGCGACTACGACGACGGCACGCTGGAGCAACTGGTGTTGAACGTCGATCCGTTGTTCGTCGGCGTGTTGGCCAAGGTGCTGGCGCATTGGCTGGTGATCGGCTTGCCGCTGACGTTGTTGTCGCCATTGGCCGCGCTGATGATGTTCCTGCCGGCTGCGGCGGTTCCCACGCTGGTGCTGTCGCTACTGCTGGGCACACCGATATTGAGCCTGCTCGGTGCGGTGGGCGCAGCGCTAACAGTCGGGTTGAAGCGCGGTGGGTTGTTGCTCACGCTGATCATTCTGCCGCTGTACGTGCCGGTGCTGATATTCGGTGCCGGGGCGGTTACCGCAGTGATCGACGGAGTGGACGCGGCCGCGCAGCTCGCGTGGTTGGCGGCGATTCTCGCACTGACGTTGACGCTAACCCCCTTTGCAGCAGCGTTGGCGCTGCGGGTCGGGCTGGAGTAATGCGATGAATGCACTGAAGAGGTTGTGGCACCGGCTTGGATCGCCGCGCTGGTTCTACGAAATCAGCGGACCGTGGGCGGTGGGCGCACTCATCATCGGACTTGTCGGTATCGCCGTCGGCCTCGTGTGGGGACTCGCGATCGCGCCGCCCGATTATCTGCAAGGCAACAGCTTCCGCATCATGTACCTGCACGTGCCGTTCGCGATCCTGTCGCAATCCTGCTACATCACGATGGGTCTGGCCGGTGCGGTGCTGCTGATCTGGCGCATGAAGCTGGCGGACATGGTGGTGGCGGCTGCAGCGCCCATCGGCGTGGTGTTCTGCTCGGTCGCACTGCTAACGGGCTCGATATGGGGACGCCCGACGTGGGGTACGTGGTGGGTGTGGGATGCGCGCACCACGTCGACGCTGGTGCTGTTGTTCCTCTATTTCGGCGTAATCGCGTTGCGCCAGGCGATTCCGCGCGAAGAAACGGCCGGCCGCGCGGCGGCAATTCTCGCGGTAGTCGGCGTCATCGACATTCCGATCATCAAGTATTCGGTCGACTGGTGGCTGACGTTGCATCAGACGTCGACGTTCAAGCTGACGTCGGCGCCGTCGATGCCGCCTGAAATGTACTTACCGCTGCTAGTCGGCGTGCTCGGCTTCTATGCCTTCTTTTTCGGTGTGCTGCTGTTCGCCGTCGGCAACGAGGTGCTCGTGCGCGAGCGGCGCACGCAGTGGGTAGGCGATCTGGTGCGGAGTCGGGCGTCGTGAGCTTCGACAGCTGGCACGATTTTCTGTACATGGGCGGGCACTATCCGTTCGTGTGGAGTTCATACGCCATCGGCGTACTCGGTATCGTGATCACGCTGGTGCGGCCGTTGCGCGCGCGGCGGCGGTTTTTTGCAGAGCAGGCACAGCAGTTGCGCCGACAATCCAATGCGAGCCAAGTGAACAGTCAATCGAACAACTCATCGAAGAACGCGGAGAAAGCCAGTGCATCCGGTTCGTCGTAATCGGCTGATTGCGGTCGTGTTTCTGCTGGCCGGTGTTGCGGTGACCGTGATGCTCGTCATGCGCGCGCTGAACGAGAACATCAATCTCTTCTACCCGCCCGGCGAAGTGGTCTCGGGCAAAGCGCCCGTCGGGCAACGCATCCGCGCGGGTGGCATGGTCAAGGACGGCAGCCTGCAACGCGCAGCCGACAGTATGGAAGTGCATTTCGTGGTCAGCGATCTGCAAGGTTCCGACTTCACCGTGGTGTACACCGGTATCCTTCCGGATCTGTTTCGCGAGGGTAAAGGCGTGCTGGCAACCGGACGTCTCGGCCCCGACGGTGTATTCAGGGCCGACGAAGTGCTGGCGAAACACGATGAAAACTACATGCCGCCGGAACTGAAAGGGATGCACAAAGAGACATGATTCCCGAACTCGGTCACTTCGCGCTGATCCTGGTGTTCACGCTCGCGCTGATGCTCGGCGCGATACCACTCATCGGCGCTGCTCGCGGATACCAGGCGTGGATGCGCGCCTCGTTCTCGCTCGCGGCCGGCATCGCCGTGTTTGCCGCGCTCTCGTTCGGTTGCCTCGTGTATGCGTTCGTCACTGACGATTTCTCGGTGCGCTACGCCGCGACGAATTCGAATTCGTTGCTGCCGATCTACTACAAGGTTGCGGCGGTGTGGGGCGCGCACGAAGGTTCGTTCCTGTTGTGGATTCTGATCGCGTCGCTGTGGACGCTTGCGGTCGCCACGTTCAGCCGTCACCTGCCACTGCCGATGATCAGCCGCGTGCTTGCGGTGATGGGGTGGCTGGCAGCGGGATTCGCGGCATTTTCGCTGTTCACGAGCAATCCGTTCCAACGTGCTTTGCCTATCGCGCCGAGCGAAGGATCCGATCTCAACCCGTTGCTGCAGGACTTCGGCCTGACGATCCATCCGCCGATTCTCTACGCCGGCTACGTCGGTTTTTCCGTGACGTTCGCATTTGCGCTTGCCGCGTTGATGACCGGGCGTCTCGACGCAGCATGGGCGCGCTGGTCGCGACCCTGGACGAACGCCGCGTGGGCATTCCTCGGCGTCGGCATCGCGCTGGGCAGCTGGTGGGCGTACTACGAACTCGGCTGGGGCGGCTGGTGGTTCTGGGATCCGGTGGAGAATGCGTCGTTCATGCCGTGGCTGATGGGTACCGCCCTCGTGCACTCGTTAGCGGTCACCGAAAAACGCGGTGCGTTCAAGAGCTGGACGGTGTTGCTTGCGATCGGTGCGTTCTCTTTGTCGCTGCTCGGCGCGTTCATCGTTCGGTCCGGCGTGCTGACTTCCGTGCACGCGTTCGCGGTCGATCCCGAACGCGGCCTGTTCATCCTGGCGTTTCTCGTGATCGTGGTGGGCGGGTCGCTGACGTTGTACGCAATACGCGTGCCGCTGATCCGTTCGCGGGTCCACTTTTCCGGACTGTCGCGCGAAGTGCTGTTGCTGGTGAACAACGTGGTGCTGGTCGTTGCGATGGCATGCGTCCTGCTCGGTACCTTGTATCCGCTCGCCTACGAAGCGTTCACCAACGGCGACAAGATCTCGGTAGGTCCGCCGTACTTCAATGCCGTGTTCATTCCGCTGATGGTCGTGTTGGCGCTTGCGCTCGGCGTCGGCACGTCGGCGCGCTGGAAACGCACGAGCGTGGACTATCTGGTGCGCAAGCTCGGTGCGCTGTTTGCGGCGAGCCTCGTGATCGGCGTCGCGTTACCGCTGCTGATCTCGGGCGTCTTCAAGTGGCAGCTCGCGCTCGGTAGTGCGTTAGCGCTGTGGATCATCGGTACGCACGCGCAGGATCTGTGGCATCAAGCGGGCGGTCGCGTCGCCGGAATTCGGCGTCTCACAGCAGGCTACCTCGGTATGACGATCGCGCACGTCGGCTTTGCAGTGAGTTTGATCGGCATCGTGGTGACGTCGCACCAGTCGATAGAACGCGATGTGCGCCTCACGAACGGCGCGTCGGCGCAACTCGGTGCACTGACGTTCACGCTGATGGCGGTGGATCGTGTGAGCGGGCCGAATTACCTCGCCGATCGCGGCAGCGTTCGCGTCGACGGCGACGGCGAATCGTACGTCATGTTCCCGGAGAAGCGCCGCTATCTCTCGGGCGGAAACATCATGACCGAAGCCGCCATCGAACCCGGCGTCACTCGCGACGTGTACGTAGCGATGGGCGAGCCGCTCGACGACGGCGGCTGGACGTTGCGGTTGCACTATAAACCGCTGGTGCGCTGGGTATGGGTGGGCGCGTTGCTGATGGCGCTGGGTGGTGTCACCGCCGTCACCGATGCGCGTTATCGGCGTCTGCGCGTGCGCCGCGACGTTGCGGCAGCGGCCGAGACCAGCGCTTGAAGAGCGCCTCGCGTACATCGGCGGTCCGAATGATGGAGGGGGCGCTCGAGGAGCGCCTCGAGCACGTGGGCTGCTCGAATGACGGAGGGTGGCGCCTGAAGAGCGCCTCGCGTACATCGGCGGTCCGAATGATGGAGGGGGCGCTCGAGGAGCGCCTCGAGCACATCGGCTGCTCGAATGACGGAGGGGGGCGCCTGAAGAGCGCCTCGAGCACATCGGCTGCGCGAACGGTGGAGGGGGCGCTTGAGGAGCGCCTCGAGCACATCGGCTGCTCGAATGACGGAGGGGGGGCGCTTGAAGAGCGCCTGGAGCACATCGGCTGCTCGAATGATCGGGGTGGCGCTTGAGGAGCGCCTGGAGTACATGGGCTGCGCGAACGGTGGAGGGGGCGCTTGAGTAGAGCGAGCCTTTTCATTCCGTTGACGGCATTCGTGGTGATCGTCGCGCTGCTCTATGCCGGGTTCAGTCTGAACGATCCGCATCAGTTGCCGTCCGCCCTCATCGGTAAACCATTCCCGGAGTTCGACCTGCCCGCGCTCGACGCGCAGGACGGCACCGGGCGACGCTTGACCAGGGCGGACATGCGCGGCCCTGTGCTTGTCAACGTCTGGGCGACCTGGTGCCCGACGTGCCGTGCCGAACACGCCGAACTGTTGCGCATTCACGAAGAGAGCGGCCTGCGGATCATCGGCGTGAACTACAAGGACAACCCCGCGCAAGCACGTCTGTGGCTGTCGCAGCTCGGCAATCCGTACGAATTCAATATCGTCGACGCGCAGGGCACGCTCGGGGTCGACCTCGGTGTATACGGTGCACCCGAGAGTTTTCTGATCGATGCGTCGGGCACCATCGTCTACAAGCGCGTCGGCGACGTGAACCGTCGTGTCTGGCAGGAAGAAATCAAACCGCATCTCGACGCGCTGGCGAAGTCCGCCGCGGCAGGGGTACCGCGTGGTTGATCGGCGCGTCCATGCATTCCTGTTGCTGGCCTGGCTACTCGCGGCGCCGTTTCGCGTAGCCGCCGAAGGAGCGATCGAAGCATTCCCGTTCGCGGATGCATCACAAGAGGCGCGCTATCGCGCGTTGACGGAAGAGTTCCGCTGCCCCAAGTGCCTGAACACCAACCTCGCGGGCTCGGATGCGCCGATTGCCGCCGATCTGCGCTCGACGGTGTACCGACTGATTCTCGAAGGGGCGACCGATCAGGCGATTCGCGACTACCTGCAGGCGCGTTACGGAGACTTTGTTCTGTACGACCCGCCGGTGCGTCGTGGCACGCTGTTGCTGTGGGTTGCGCCGGGGATGCTGCTGGCGATCGGCTTTGCAACGGTGGTGGTGCTGGCGCGGCGACGCCGTGGCGCAACCGAGCCGCTGAACGATGCCGATCGGGCGCGCCTCGACGAACTGCTGCGCGGCAACTCGGGAACGGACACGAAATGACGGGGACCGGATTCGTACTGGCGGCGGGCGTTTGTCTCGTGTTCGCTGCTGCATTCGCTGCATGGCCGCTGCTGCGGGCGCGCAGCGTTGCCGATAGTTCCGACCGGCGCGGTACGAACGTCGATCTGTATCGGCAGAGGGTCGAGGAAATCGAACGCGAGCGCGATGCAGGCGAGATCACGGCGGACGTGGCCGCCGCGCTGACGCAGGAACTCGCCGCCACGTTGCTCGACGACGCTGCTGCGACCGAAGCGGAGGCGGGGTCGAGCGGGCGCTCGGTGTGGGCGGCTGCCACTGTGGTCACCGCGATCGCGGTGATTTCGTTGACGATGTATCACAAGCTCGGCGCGTACGACGCAGTGCAACTCGGCGAATCAGCCAAGGTTCTGCGCGAAGGCGACGCCGATCAAACGGCGCTCGGCGATCTGGTAACGCGGTTGCGCACGCGGGTTGCGGCGACGCCGGGCGACCTCGAGAGCTGGTACCTGCTGGGCCACACGCTGATGCGGCTCGACGACGCACCTGGTGCGGTAAGCGCGTTCGAACACGTGTATGCCATCGAGCCGGATGACCCGTCCGTGCAGGTGGCGCTTGCGCAAGCACGCTTCGTCGCCGATCGGGGCACCGTTACCGACACGAACCGTGCGTTGATCGATCGCATCCTCGGTGCCGATCCGCAACAAGCGGTCGCTCTCGAAATTCTCGCGCTCGATGCATTTCGCAAGACGGACTACGCAGAGGCGGCGCGGCATCTGCAGAACGCAATCGCCGGCGGGTCGGCAGGGCCGCGCACCGATGTGTTGAAGCAGGGTCTCGAACGCGCCCGTACGTTGCTCGGCGATGGGGTGGGACCGTCGCTCGACGTGACCATCGACATCGGCGACGCTGCGCGCGGCTTGCCTCCCGGTGCCGCATTGTTCGTGTCGGCGCGCAAGCCGGGCGAGCGCATGCCGTTGCTGGTGGCGCGTCAACCGGTGGACTCGGCAACTATGACGGTGCGGCTCGATCGAACGAACGCAATGCAGGGCGACGTGACGTTGACTGCAGGCGAAACGTTGAACGTCGCCGCGCGCATATCGGCGAGCGGTGCGCTTTCGGTGGGTGCCGACGATCCGCACGCACAGCAGGACGGCGTGACATTGAGCGCCGGGGCTACGCCGGTGCGCCTGCGCATCGGCACCGAACCTGTCCCCGTCGCTGCGCCGGCGGGGCAACCGGTTG
>JBGSNQ010000024.1:0-4114 GCA_041739525.1 Pseudomonadales bacterium
TCTCGCGTTGTTGCTCGCGTGGCTCGCGTGGACGTGCCTTCTCGCCGCCGTCGCGCGGCCACAGTTCACCGGCGAGCCGGTCAGCCTGCCGAGCAGCGGGCGCGATCTGATGCTCGCCATCGACATCTCCGGCAGCATGAACACGGAAGACATGGAAGTGGCGGGCCGGGTCACCAACCGCCTGAATGCAGTGAAAGACGTCGTCACCGACTTCATCGCACGCCGTACGGGTGACCGCGTCGGGCTGATCCTGTTCGGCACCAACGCCTATCTGCAGGCGCCGCTCACGTTCGACCTCGCAACGGTAGAGAAGCTGCTTGAGGACGCGCCCGTCGGAATCGCGGGCGGCAAAACTGCTATCGGCGACGCCATTGGACTTGCCGTCAAACGTCTGCGAACGCGACCGGCCGATTCGCGCGTATTGATTCTGATGACCGACGGTGCGAGCAACGCAGGCGAGGTGCCGCCGGAAAAGGCCGCACAACTGGCGCACGCCGAGGGCGTGAAGATCTACACGGTTGGCGTTGGCGCCGAAGAACTCAGAGTGCCGGGCTTCTGGGGTGAAATCGGCGGTCGGGTAGTCAATCCGTCCGCTGACATGGATACGAAGGCGCTAGAACGAATCGCAAACGCAACCGGTGGACGCTTCTTCCGCGCAAAGGATACCGCCGAGCTGTCGAAGATCTATCGTCTGCTCGACGCGGTCGAACCCACCGCACAAGAAGCGCGCAACTTCCGTCCGGTGCGGTCGCTGTTCCACTATCCGCTCGCGGCAAGCTGGCTGCTGTGGCTGATCGTTCTGGGACTTGGTACACGCAGAGGCACGTATGCTTCCGCTTGATCCGGCAGCCTTTCACTTTCTGCGACCCTGGTGGCTGCTCGCGCTGATCGCGGCGGTGGCAATGGCGTGGCTTGCCGCGCGCGCACAACGCAGTCGTTCCAGTTGGGAGTCGATCATCGACGAGCCACTGCGCGACGCGCTGATCGAGCGCACGCTCAAGGGAGGCGGCCCGCTGCTGCCACTATTGACCGGGCTGGTGCTGGCGGTTGCCGGCATCGCTCTGGCCGGGCCGACCTGGCAGCGTCTGCCGCAACCGATCGATCAGAAGACCGACGCACTGGTCATCGTGCTCGATCTGTCGCTGTCGATGTATGCAAACGACGTGGAGCCTTCGCGGCTGGTTCGCGCGCGTCACGCGATCACCGACATCCTACGCACGCGCAAGGAAGGCTTCACGGGAATGGTCGCGTATGCGGGCGACGCGCATACCGTGGCGCCGCTCACCGACGACGTCCGCACCATTGAGAACCTGTTGGCAGCGCTCGATCCAGAAATGATGCCCGTTCTCGGGAGCAATCCCGGTTCGGCATTGGAACTCGCCAAAACGCTGCTACGCAGCGCCGGTATGACGCAGGGCCGCATCCTGCTCGTGACCGACGGCGTGGACCGCATCGTGGAGGTGTCGATGGACGCCTCTCCGAACTTCCCGATCTCGATCCTGGGCATAGGCACACCCGAAGGCGCGCCGATTCCGCTCGACTTCGTCGATCAGCCGGGTCGTTTTCTCACCGACAGGCAAGGCAACACCATCGTTGCCAAGCTCGACGTCGGACGCCTCGAAGCGCTCGCGCAGATGTGCAACGGCCGCTACCTCACGGCTGGTGCCGACGACTCCAATCTCGACCAGTTGCTCGGAACGCCGCTTCCTTCCGCCGACGACCAGCGCCGTCTCGAAGGCAAGTTCGACCTTTGGGCCGACTACGGATATTGGCTCGCACTGCTGCTGATCCCCTTCGCCCTGCTGAACTTCCGGCGCGGCGCTGTGGCATTGTTTGTGTGTGTGTTGCTGCCACCACCGGCGCACGCGAGCTGGTGGACCGACTTGTGGAGCACGCCCGATCAACAAGGCTTCAAGGCGTTGCAGCAGGGTGAACCGGAACGCGCGGCTACGCTGTTCGAAAATCCGCAATGGCAAGGCGTAGCCGATTACCGTAGCGGCAACTACGACGGCGCCGACCGAAAGTTCTCCGCAGATGGTTCGCCTGCGGGCAGCTACAACCGCGGCAACTCGTTGGCGCGCGCGGGGAAGTACGACGAAGCCATCGCCGCGTACGACGAAACACTGCGCGCCAAGCCCGACGATGAGGACGCCGCATTCAACAAAGCGCTGCTGCAGAAGCTGCGCGACAAGAAACAATCCGAAGACGGTGACAACAACGAATCGCAGCGCAACCGCGACCGGTCGCAGTCCGACCAGTCACGCGAGCAGAACTCGGCCGGCAATTCGAAGCAGGAAGAGTCGCAATCGGACAGCCCGGAGCAGACGAGCAAACGTCCCGAAACGAAACAGCAGAAGTCCGATCAGGAGCAATCGCAACCGAGCGACGAAGACAAGCAACAGACGGCAGAGCGCGAAGCACCGCGCGACGAGCAACGCGACGCGCTAGAGCAATGGCTGCGGCGCGTGCCTGACGATCCGTCGGGACTGTTGCGCCGCAAATTCCAGTACGAAACGAACGAACGATTGCGTAGCGGCGTGCCGGATCCGCGTGACCAGGAGCGGATCTGGTGAAAATTGCGCTGCTCGCATTCATCGGCCTGCTCGCCTCCACCACGGCGTTTGCGCGCTTCGACGCGAGTGTCGACGACACCACCCTTTCGGAAGCCGACACGCTCCGGCTGATGCTGCGCACCGACAGCGCGAGCGTCACGTCGAATCCCGACTTCGAGCCGCTGCAGAAGGATTTCGACATTCTGAGCAACCAGCGCAGCTCGCAGATTCAGAGCTTCAACGGTCAAGTGGACGCGTTGACCACCTGGACGCTGGTACTCAAACCGAAGCACACCGGAACATTGCAGATTCCGCCGATCACGCTCAGTGGCGAGTCGTCGCAGCCCATCGAGATAACCATCAAGGAACTCGATCCGCAACTCAAGCGCGCCATTGCACAAACCGTGTTCTTCGAGACGACCTACACGCCGAAACAGGTGTACGTGCAGTCGCAAATCGTGGTGACGCGCCGCTTGTTCTACGTGAACGGCGCACAACTGTACGGCGATATGCCGAACGCACCGGACATTCCCGGCGCCATGGTCAAACTGTTGGGAGAGCCCGAGCACAGCACCGCCGTTCGCGACGGCCGGCAATACGGCATGATTGAACAGCGCTTTGCCGTGTTTCCGGAGCGCAGCGGCGATCTCACGATACCGGCAGCCACTGTTACCGGCAGCGTACGGTTGGCGGATTCGGGCATGGGACGCCGCATCGGGGTGGATGTCAGTTCCGACACGCTGAAGGTGCCGGTGCTACCGATACCCTCTGAATACCCACGCGATGCACCCTGGCTTCCGGCGGCCGATGTGGAATTGCTGGAGGACTGGCCTGGGGAACCGGAACGCGGTCTCGCGACCGGCACACCGAGCCAGCGCACGCTGATCGTGCGCGCCGATGGCAATGCGTCGTCTGCCATTCCACCGCTGACACTCACACTGCCGGATTCCTTGAAGGCCTACCCCGAACCGGCAAAGCTCAGCGAATCGCAAACCCGCAGCGGCGTCGTCGGAACGCGCATCGAGTCCACCAGCCTGGTCGCAACGCAGCCGGGCGACGTAACACTACCCGAGGTGCACGTAACCTGGTGGGATACCGTCAACCAACGAGTTCGCATGGCCGCGCTGCCGGCGCGTGCGATCAAGATCACGGGTAACGCTACCTCTGCACCGTCGGCACCCGAAGTCGTTGCCCCGATCGTGCAGCCAACTTTGCCAGCCACCGCGCCCCCGATACCCGAAACCGCGCCGGAACCGACTCCGCCGAGGATGTACCTTTGGCTAGCCGTCGCATTCGCGATCGTGTTGCTCGGCTCGGTTACTACCGCCATACGCGCGCGCTACCACAAACGGGCGGATCACCGGCGACCTGATGCGCGTGCCGCCGAGAGCGACGCCCACGCAGCATTTCGCCGTGCGTGTGACAGCCGCGAACCGCAACGGGTTCGCACGGCGTTGGATCACTGGTTGACCGCGCGTTACGCCGTGCCGCTGGTCGACGCAACGCGGCGTTTCTTTGCAGACCCGGCCGCCCATGCGGCGGTCAAGGCACTGAATGCACGG
>JBGSNQ010000061.1:0-7374 GCA_041739525.1 Pseudomonadales bacterium
GGCTGCAGCAACTGTTCGGCCAGGTGCGACACGGTGGCGGCGCTTGCAGTCGGTTCGCCGAGCGCGCGTTGAACCAGCATGCCGAACGCGAGACCGCCGATCAGCCGCGCCAACTCGTCATATGGCAACGGCGGATCGATGAAACCCGAATCCACACCGGCTTGTGTCATTCGCACGAACGCCTCGTGGCGCATCGCCACCATCTTCTTCAGCGCTTTGGCCGCATCGGCGTCGCGGCGCGCAAAAGCGATGACATCGAGCAGAATCAGGGCGCGACGGCCGAGCGATGCGTCCACCAACCCGCGTGCGAGCAGATCGGTGAGTTGCCCGGCCGGTACTTTGCCCGCGTCGAGCGCGAGGTTGGTGAGCCTTTCGGTCGTGCGAAGCCCCAGCGCTTCGAGCAGCAGGTCGAGTTTGCTGTCGAAGTGCGCGTACACGGCGCCTGTCGTGACGCCGGCGCGTCGCGCGATCGCGGCGAGCGTGGTCGCGGCGTAGCCGTTGCGCGAAAACTCCTCTACCGCCGCTTCGATCAGCGTCTCTTTCGCGTTCGCAACCTGACGATCGGCTTTCGGTTTCGCCACGCCCGTTCTCTCATGGCGGATGGTCCGGCCATTCTAGCTGCGGATTCGCACGCGTGACCGACACCGAACTGCGCACGCTGTGCCACCACTTCTTCGATGCCATCGAACGAGGCGACTATGCCGCAGTTGCACAGATCTACGCGCCGGAGTTTCGCTTGTGGGTGAACCTGACCGGCACCGAGAGCACGGCGGAAGACAACCTCGAGGTACTCCGCAACGGCGCGAAGCTGCATCTCGAACGCTGCTATGCGCCCGAAGCGGTGGTGTGGCACAGCCACGACTGTCTGTATCAGTCGCGCGCGTCGAACCTCGAAACGTTGAAGGGCGGCATGACGAACCTGAAGAAGATGCGCTTCAAGAACCGGCGCGTGCATACGTTCGAAGGCGGCTTCGTGCAACAACACACCCTGTTCGTCACGCACCCGGACGATTTCTTTGGGCAGATGGACGTGTGTTTCGTAGCGTTCGTGCGCGACAGCATGATCTCGCGCGCGTAACGAGTATTTCGATACGGGCCAGATCGAGAAATTCCTCCCGACCCGAACGGGCTCCCAAGCGGGTTGAGCGTAGAATTCAGACAACAGGCGGATACCGGAGGCGAAATGGCTACTGAGAAATTCGAGTACCTCGGCGTCAATCACGTGGCGCTGGTGTGCAAAGACATGAAAGAGACGGTCGATTTCTACACGAACGTGCTTGAGATGCCGCTCGTGAAAACGATCCAGCTCGGCGATCGTGGTCAACACTTCTTCTTCGACGCCGGCAACGGCGCCACCATCGCGTTCTTCTGGTTTCCGAATGCACCTGACGCAGCGCCGGGCATCGCGTCGCAGGATCAGCGGCCGGGTTCGAATTTCACCAGCGCGCATGCGTCGATGAATCACCTGGCCATTTCGATTCCGCTGGAGAAGTTCGACGAATACGTTGCGCGTCTCAAGCAGAAGGGAATTCGTGTGCACGTGATCAATCACGCGGACAACGCGGAAGGGTACACCGTTGGCGTCACGGATAAGACCTGGATTCGCTCGATGTACTTCGCCGACCCGAGCGGCATCGCGATGGAACTGGCCGCATATACGCGCGCGTTTCGTCCGGACGATGTGGCGCACGCACCGGCGACGTACGCCGACCGCGAGCGTTACGCGGCTGCCACCAACGGTCACTGAAAGGCGCGGCCGCGGGTTCCTGAGCCGCCTCCAAGGGGCATGGTTGGAAGAACCGCGGCCCGGTGCATCAGCCGCTCGTCATTCCAAGACTCGCCATCGCGGCATCGGCTTTTTCCTTCGCCTGCTGCGCCGCCGCCACGGCGTTGCGGATGTCGCCGGTGGATTGCGCGGCGGTAGCGGCGGTCCACGAAGACTTCGCGGCAGCAAAATCCGACTCCGCCGATTGCAGGGCATCTTTGGTGAGTTTGGCCGGCAGCTTCTTCGACTTCGTGAGAACACCGAGGCGACTGTCGAGGGCCGCGATCTGTTTCGGAAGTTCATCGGACAGCGTCTGCCAATCGCTGGCCAGCGCCTGTGCGTCGGCCGCCTGACGGGCGGCTGCGTCCGCAGCCTCCTTCGTGGCAGCCTCTTTGACGGCCGCGTCCTTGGCGGCTACCAACGCCTGCGCCTTTGCAAGCACGGCCGGTGCACCGCTGATCACGCCGGCATAGTCCTTCTGTTCGAATCTCGCCTGCAGGTTCGCGACGTCGTCGCTGACCGCCTTGACCTGATCGGGAATGTAGCGCTGCGCATCAGGGCCGGCCGCCGCAACGGTCATCTCGATTTCGGTGAGCGCCTTCTTCGCCGGCTCCATCTGATTGGAACAGCCCGCGAGCGCAATGCCGAGCGTGAGCAGCAGATAGAACGTGGCGCCAGATTTCGTGTGGAGCGTGGAGTGGATGTGTGACACGGGATGCCTCCTGTCCGGTTGGAATTGCGTGCCGTTGCGGGATTCGCAGCGTTGGAGCGTGCGCGGTTGCTAGGGTATGCGCAGGCGCTGGCCGACCTTGATCTTGTCGGGATCGCTGAGAACGTCGGTGTTGGCGTTGAAGATCTCTCGATACAGGTTGCCATCGCCGTAATGCGCCTTCGCGATCTGCCACAGCGTGTCGCCGGCTTTGACTTCGTACCACTGCGTGTACGCGTTGTCGCCGCTTTGCGGCGTCGATCCGGGCGGTTTGCTCTCTGCCATGGCTATCGCCTCCAAGCAGCGGCGTCGATGTAACGTCATGGTGCTACTCGCGAGCGGCCAGGTCCACCCTGAAACGTTAGATGTCTAACACAGGGATTCACTCCAGGCCGGTCAGCGCTTGAAGAACTGCACTATGTCGTCGATCACCTCGCGCTGCTCGAGATTGCCGAGATGGCCGCCGGTGGGATAGATCTTCGCGCGCCCCCCGAACGTGTCGTTCAGGAATTCGATTTCGCCGCGCTCGAGAATCACGTCGTCGCGGTTGCTGACCACGCCGATTTTATGTGCCTTCGCGAGATAGCTCTGGATCGACCTCAGACTCTGCAACTGCGCGAATTGTTCGCGCGTCAACGCGGTTGTGAGCTTGGCCTGCTCGTAATACGGCCACATGTACTCGTGGAAATAGTCGGTGAGGCCGACGCGCAGCGAAACCTGCAGGTAGGAGTCGAGATTCGTGTTCGGCGTCAGGATTTCGTTCGCGGGTTTGATGAAGCCGAAGTTGGTCATCACGTCCGACGTGAAGATCAATGCCGACGACGCGAGACGGAACGAGACGCCAATCAGCGCAATCAACTCTTCATTGGCGGGTGGATCGTCGCGCACCGCGGCGTACACGAGTTCGGGCGTGAACGTCACCGTCGTCGCGTTGCGGTACTTGGCGCCGATGCGCGCGACGATCTTGGCAAACACGGCATCGAAGTTGTCGACACCGCCGGGGATGTTCTCTGCGAAGCGGTCCAGTTTCGAAATCGAGTTGTAGATCTGCACCGACGGATCGAGCAGCAGGACTTTCTCGAAGTTGAACGCTTTGCGCCGCTCGTCGAGTAGCGACACGAACGCGGCGTTCGTCGCACCCATGCTGTAACCGGTGAGATAGAAAGTGGTCGCCGTCATGTCGGGTCCGATCTCGGCCCAGATTTTCTGCATCACGGCGTAGATGTCTTGCGCATCGTGCCGTTGCTCGCCGGGCACGCTCGTCGATGATGCGGCGATGATGAATGTCGGATAGGTCGGCGACGTGATACCCACCACGTGGAATCCGGCGGCGTAGAATGCGTGCATCAGAAATTGCGTGAGTTCGCTGTCGTGCGCGGCCCCGGTTCCTGCGATCACGAAGATCAGCGGAGCGGGTCCCTTCTGCTTCGCATACGAGTAATCGAGACGCGCGCCGTACTGCAGCGCGTCGGGAATTGCCCGCCCTTCTTCTCGCGGCAGTCTGCGGATCTTCAGCGGGATGTGTTCGGGCACGCTCGCTCTCAGTTCAGGGGGTGTCCCCACCACTGTTGCGAGGTACGGGTTCCGGGTTTCACTCGGCGATTCCGCCGCAGCGAACGCAACGTTCGCAAGCAAAACGAGGGCGAGCAGGCGCGTCATCGAGCGACCACGCTTCCTTTGTCGGCGGCGCTCACCCGTGGAACCGATTCCTTCGCGACGGCGGCCTCGAATTTCTGCCGTTGCACCTCGACCCACTTCCGATATCCATCGGGATCGACCCACGCGTTCACGCCTTCGGTGGACGCACGAGCGCGTTTCGCCTCGAATTCGAACGGTTGTGTATGTGGCGTCAGCCAGATGTCCGGCGTCAGCGCGGCCAGCGTGCGGAACGTATTGCGATAGTCGTCGGCGATGCCGGGGTATGACGGATTCTTCGTCAAACGATAACCCGGGTTCACGCTGGTGCCGTCCGCGAATACCACCGCGAAGCGGCGGTCGGCTTCCGTCACCTGCGTTATCCATGTGGTGGTTCCGCGCGTGTGGCCCGCCGTCTTCAACGCAGCGAGCGTGACGTCGCCCAGCGTCACCGTGTCGCCGTTGTGGATCGCACGATCCACCGTCACCGCTTCGAAGCGGAACTCCGAATCGGTGCCGTAGTTGAAGTCGGTTATGCCGCCCGACTGAATCAGTTCGACCTCGTCGGCGAGCGCCACCACCTGCGCGCCCGTAACGCGCTTCAGGTACGCGAGCCCACCGACGTGATCGATGTGCGCGTGGCAGGTGAGCAGCAGCTTCACGTCGCTCGGTTCATAACCGAGTTTGCGGATCGACGCTTCGATCAACTCGCCCGATGGCGGCATGCCGGTGTTGAGCAGGATGTGCCCTTCGTTCGTGGTGATCAGCCAGGACGAGAGACCCCGCGTGCCGACGAAGTGGATCGGCCCGATCACGCGCATTGGCTCGGCCGGCTCGTTCCAGTGCATCAGTTGGGCGGCGTCGGCAATCGACGTCGACCCCCCCTGCGCGTGCGCCGACGCAGCGAAACCGTTTGCGAGAAGGATCGACGCGATGAACAGTCGCAGCATGGTTTTCTCCGCGTGGCCGAAGCAGTGTAGCGGTTGCGGTCGACGGCTAGTCATTCACACACTTCTTATCAGAAGAACGGACGCTGCGTATGTTCGATCACCTCGGTTTCTACACGGGTTATCTGAAGGATTGATCGGCGGCGCGATTGCCGAAGCGCGTCGAACACGGTCCAATGACACACCGTCGGCCATTACGTCAGGCAAATGTCAGCAACGTTCACGATGCGCGACGCAGCGACACTGCTGCTCGTTCGCGATACGCCCACCGGTCTCGAGGTGTTCATGGTCGAGCGTCCCGGCGCTGCAGACTTCGGCGGTATGCACGTTTTTCCGGGTGGCAAGGTGGACGCGGGCGACTCGTCGGCGGAATCGTGCTGCGTCGCCTTGAACGATTCGTTGGCGAGCGAGCGCCTCGGCATCGCGCGCGGCGGCATCGCATTCTGGAGCGCGGTGATCCGTGAGGCGTTCGAAGAAGCAGGCGTGTTGCTTGGCTACCGCGGCGAGCGGCTCGTCGATCTTTCGGATGCGTCGATGCGCGACCGGTTTGCGGACTACCGCGCGGCCGTGCACAAGGGCGAGTTGTCGATCGTCGATCTTTGCGAACGCGAAGACCTGCGGCTTGCCACCGATCGTGTGCACTACTTCAGCCATTGGATCACTCCGCTCGGCCCGCCACGCCGGTACGACACACGCTTCTTCCTCGCGCACATGCCCGAGAATCAGGAGCCCGCGCATCATGAAGGTGAGCTGGAAGACGGCCTGTGGGTGCGTCCGGCAGATGCGCTGGCGTATCAGGTGGCCGGAAGGTGGACGATGATCTTCCCGACGCTGACGACCCTGCGCTCGCTCGCGCGTTACGAACGTGTGGCGGCGCTCGAAGCCGACGTGCTGGCGTGGCGACATCTGCCGCAGGTGACGGACGAGCGGCATCGTCAGGGCATGCAGCACTCGGACCGCTGACGTGAGCACGCAGCAACTGTGCGACGAAGGGTTCTGCGTGATCGAAGGCGTGCTCGATGCCCCGACGGTGCGCGATGTTCGACGGCGACTCGTCGTCGCGGCCGAAGAGAGTCGTCGGCGCGGCATCGACACGTTCATGCCGGTGCTCGACCCGAACGACCGCAACGTACGCGTGTTCAATCTGCTCGACCTCGACCCGGTATTCGTCGAACTGATCCAGCATCCGCAAGCAATCGCGCTGGTGCGCGAAGTGCTTCGCGACGGATTCCTGATCTCGAACTTCACCGCAAACATCGCACTGCCCGGCAGCCGTTCGATGAATCTGCACTCCGATCAGGCGATCGTCATTCCCGAACCATGGAACGACGCATGGGCGATCAACATCATCTGGTGTCTCGACGACGTTCGCGAAGCGAACGGCGCGACGCGCTACGTGCCGGGGAGCCATCGGGTTACACGTCAGGCGGAATTGCCGAGCGACGCTGTTGCGCGCACGCGTCCGTTCGAAGCGCCGGCGGGTTCCATCATCGCGATGGACGGACGCATGTGGCATACCTCGGGGGCCAACACGACGCAGCGCGACGAGCGCGCGCTGCTGTTCGGCTATTACAGCGCCGACTTCATCCGGCCGCAGGTGAACTGGAACGTCGTGTTGTCGGAAGCGACACAGATGTCGCTGTCGCCGCAGATGGTGGCCTGGTTGGGCCTCGGGCCGGCGGCGAATACGAGTCGGGCAGCGATGGTGCGGCGCGACCTGCCGTCGGTGCGATAAAGGAACGTCGCTTTCGGTTCGCTCCGCCGCGGCACGCGTTCTACTATGCGCAATATGTCGGACTTGCTGCTACCTAGTGCTGATTCCACTTCAGCCACGACGGAGGTTTCCCGTTTGCGACGAGTGCTGCAGGAGCCACTACTGCACTTTCTGCTGCTGGGTGCCGCGCTGTTCGCTCTTTACGGTTGGCTGAACCAGAACGCGGTCGCCGCCAACGAGATCGTCGTGTCGCACGGGCAGATGGAGAGCTTGCGCGCGCAGTTCGAGCGCACCTGGCAGCGCCCTCCCACGGCGCAGGAACTCGGCGGCTTGGTGGACGGTTGGGTGCGCGAGGAGATTCTGTACCGCGAAGGTCTAGCGCTCGGGTTCGATCGCGACGATCCGGTGGTGCGGCGCCGCGTCTCGCAGAAGGTCGAATTCATCGCCGACGGAGATGCACCTTACGCGCCATCGCAAAGCGAACTCGAAGAGTGGTTACGCCAACACCAGGCCGACTACCGGGTGGACGCGATCTACTCGTTGCGTCAGGTCTATTTCGATCCGACGCGCCACGGCGACCGGCTCGATGCCGATCTCGATGCGG
>JBGSNQ010000091.1:0-13746 GCA_041739525.1 Pseudomonadales bacterium
GCCGTCTGACATCGCGCAATTCGATGTCGGCCAGCGCAACGCGTTGCTGGTCGCGCGTGCGATGGTTGCAGCGGCCGCGGCCGACGGCCACATCGACGCCGCGGAACAGCAAAGAATCTTCGCCAAGCTCGACGAAGGTAACCTCGCGCACGCCGACAAAGCGGCACTGTTCGACGAGATGCGGAACCCTTCGTCGATCGCCGCGATCGCAACGCAGGTGGATTCACTCGGACTCGCCAGCGACGTGTACATCGCCTCGGCGCTGGTCGTCGACCCACAAGACCGCCGCGCGGCGTGGCATCTCGAGCGACTCGCATCTGCGCTGCATCTGCCCGTGGACCTTGCGCGCGAACTGGAGCGTACGGCGTGGAGTGGCGACCAGCGAACCACGCCAGAACATCCCGCCACCCCCTAACAGGCGCGAGACAAAAGAGGACGCGGCGATGAGATTCTCGAGGATAACTCCGGCGGCAATCCCACCCCTCACCGCTGCCGTCAGTGGACTGCAACCTCGAGTTTCATCGCCACACTACAGTGCGTGACCCGCACGTCGCGCGGCTCCACCATCGTAATCCGATCCGCTTCGAGCGGCCGACAGCCACGTCCAGCTGTCACAAATAGTCCGCATCGTTGCCGTGATGTTGACGACGCGAACATCAGAAACGATTCGCTCGTGGTTTGGCATGAGCCTGCCGATGAGGTCGGCTCACTGCGTCACCCAACGCGTGCCAAGCAACGCCAGTACCCCATTTGTACCGCAGAAATCGAAACGTCTCGATTCGTCAATGAATTTACTGGGTCATGGAGCAACGTGTATCCACTCCATCATGGGAGCGACGCAGAGGTTCCAATCGCTCCGCACTCCGGTGCTTATGCAGGTCACCTGCAATCTACCTGCATTTTGAATGAGCATTGCGGCAATGGTTGCAAGTACCCCAAATGCGGTGCACATCGCATGCACGGCAAAAGGACTCCGAGTTGTCATACCCAATGCGCGCGCGGTTCTGAGAGGTGGCGTGTTTCATCGACACAGGATTGGGCCAGTGAGGCATCACGTCTCGCGCGCAGGTGAGTTCAAGAACGAGGCGCGGATTGTATACCGTGACTCGAGGTCGTTCTCGTCTCGACGTGGAGCGACGTACCGATCGGGCAATGGCTCCTCGCGTTTCCCTGGCCGTTGCGGCTACTGCTGTCGACGCGGCCTGAAACCGTGACCCGAGTACTCGCGATCGCCACCCGGGCCGTCGAAACGGCGCTGATTCGACGTGCCGGCAAGACACGGCCGGGCGGTGTCTGTGGCTGCATCGTCACGGTGATTCAGCACTTGGGTTCGGGGAGTCTCAACGTGTATCTGCACATGCTGGTGCTCGATGGCGCCAACGCCAACGAGCGCGGCAAGCTGCGCTTTGGTCCGTTGCCGCCGTCTGCGCCAGCGCTGATGACGCTGCTGTCTGCTGACAACGAAGAGCACGAAGTCGGGACCGCCGCGTGTAAAGCGTGCACTGCTGCCGGTCTCAGCGTGTGAAGAAGCCCTTGATCTTCTGTGCGAACCCTTTGATGCCATGCGCAGGAGGCTGTGCCGGTGTCGGATGCCCGGCGGCAGGCGCACTTGTCTGACCCGAAAGCACGAGACCAGCGACCCCTTGCGCTTGCGGCGGCAATATGGCGACGGCCTCAGTCAGCGAGCTTTCCACGAGTGCGTTCGCGAGTGCCTCATCGCCGATCTTCTCCGTGACCACTTTCTGTATATACGTCTTTACGTCGTCGTCGCCGGCCACACCGGCGCCGGTTCGTGCGACTTCCACCTTCGCGACTGCCTGCACCACCTTCGGCGCGTCCTGCACAGCAGCGGCGGTCATCGCGGTCTGCAGATAGGGGACGAGCCCAAAGCCCTGCTGATCGCCGAAGCCATCGCAGTCGAGCGCGACGCGGCGATTGGCGTGAAAGCCGCGCAAACCCGATTGCAGTGCTTCGGAGTTTTTGCGGGCGACATAGGAATCGAAAACCGCTTGGTACGCGACGTTCTGCAGCGTCAGATCGCCCTGGCAGAGCCATTCCGCGTTAACCAGTGACAGCTCGATGTTGCCGTTCATCGAACCTGAGACAGGCACCAGCGCCGGGTCCGGCACCATGCGCGCGAACGCGTGCGCGCCGACGTTTTCGAGCACGGTCCTGAACGAAAGCGCGGTCTCGTTTGTCGGCGTCCAGGCGCCGGTGATCGATAGTCGGCCGTCCGCAGTGCGCCCCTCGAGGTTGAAATCCGTCTGCTGCAATTCACCGGAGTTGCTTGCGTAGCTGCTGTGTGCCACGACGTCGACGTCGTCGACGTACAGTGTCTCCTGAACGTTGCGGATCACACCGTCGCCCGAGCCGCCAGGGAGGTTCTCGATCCACTCGATCTTGAGTCCGCGGATTTCGACATTGCGGGGCTTGAAGTTCGGCCAGGTTGACGGTTCCGTGGTGGACGCCATTGCCGCCTCGGTCAGCGCGACCGGGCGCACGGTGACCAGCGGCGCGCCGTCGGCCACCGGTCCATCGAGCCCCAGGTCCAGGCGAGCGAGTGTCGTGTCCCAATTCCCGTGACCCGACATGCGGCGCTCGATGTGCACAACCGCATGATCCAGGACGACCTTATTCAGGCCGTAGGCGGACAGATCCAGGCGCAGCAAATCCCATAGCGGCTTGCCCCAAAGAAACTGCGTGAGGTGATAACGCGCCCCGAAGTCGAGTTCTACCGCATTGGCCTCGAGCAGGTTATTGCGCGAGAAACTGTCGGCGCCCTTGAGTTCGAGGTTCGCTGCTTTGACGCGCAGGTCCCAAAGGTCCGCCTGCCATTCGCCGACCTCGATCTGCAGCCCGTGCCGCTCGGACCAATCGGTAACCGCCAGCGACGTCAGATAAGGAACGGCAACGAATTTGAGTACGGAAGCACCGCCCGCTACCACCACCAGTACCAGCCATCGCCATGGCAGCTTTCGCAGCAACACGTCGGCGAATTCCGTAACGGTCTCGATGACGCCCTTGTGATACAGCTTGGCGATGCGCTTTGCAGCGAAGCGGCGTGGATCGTCAGGAAGGTCCGTCATCCGCGAGATTCTGCTCTACGCGCGCAAACGCGGTCAATCCAAGGGGCTGGGTTGCGGTTGCCGCAAGCCGGAATCATGCGGCGGCTCAGCAACGCCGCTCCACTATGTGCCGCTACTAGCACCCGAACCGAGCGGAATCCGAGGAATTACACTCGTGATTCAGCACGCGGTTGTACGCGTCCGGATCACCGCTCCAATATGCGGCCGATTCCGCTGACGACTGCCGATATGCCGCGCCGCCGTCCCAGGCCGGTGCACCTGGCGTGGTATCAACGCTTCCGCCGGACAATGATCCAGTGGGCGCTGAACCATCACCGGACGCAGCGGATCCTCGATGCAGCAGACTCTGCATCGCCGCAGCGGCTCGAGCGGCTAGTCGTTCATAGTCCGCCGCTTGATCACCGTAAATGGTGCGGCAATCAAAAAACTGCGACTTCGGAACATCGAAGCACACGTGCTCCCCAAGGCGTGGATCCAACGGTGTCATCGACCATACAAGACGATTGCCCTCAACTGTGCGCTCCACCGATAGCATCGCGCTGCCGTAGTGAGATTTTTCCTTGGCGATGCGTGCGGCGTTGACGATATCGACCAGGTCCAGTATCGGCACGGGTACCAGGTCCATCGCACCACCAAGTCCTTTGTCGCCGGAGAAAACGCCGGTGATGACAGTGCCCACCGGACCCGGACTGACACTCAAGTGCGCATGCGTAGAGGCGGAGTGATAGTCGAGAAAGAGCTGAGATTCGTGGCCGACGTAACCGTCCGGCGTAGGGTCCCGTACCTGGACCGCGAATAGTTCGGCGTCCGGCTCCCACATCCGCGCCCACTGGAGGCCGCGTAGCGCCCAGTCGCTTGCGGTCGGTGTCGGCGGCGTTTGCAGCATCGCCTCCGCTTGCTCGATGCGTGCATCCCGCGTCGTCCGCTGCCACGTGACCGGACTGGCATAGGGCGAACTTACGGTCAGCGTGTCACCGCTCAATGTATAGCTCGCAAGATTCTCGCCGCCAACGAGGGGTCGAGTCTTCCACGCGCCATCGTCCGCGGCCAACCAACCCGGTTCAATTGCGAAGCCGCCGTCGCCCTTGAAGATTGACACGTATTGGCCCTGTGGCCACACCTGCATCACCACTTGCCCCTTGACGTAGCCGGTGGCGGTAAAGCGCGCGTCTTCAGCTGTCCACGTGCCAACCAGATCCGAGTCAAAGGTTCCTTGCTGCAGCCGCTGCGCATGCGCGAGGGTAGCCATGGTTGTCGTGACGTCCGGCGGCGATTGCGGAGTATCCGGGCCACCGCAGCCGTCGACCATGGCGACCAAGGCAACAACCACCACGAACGACGTGCCGCGTTTTGCCGCGTTTACTTTTCGCAACGAAATCTCCAGATGCGCTACTTCGAACCGGAAGTGTAAACCGTGGCGAACGAAGCTGACGTTATCGTGCACATGCCGGAGTTGGACGGCGTCTACGCTAAGGAGCACAGCAAGCTGCGCTTCCAGCCGTTGCCGGCGCCTACGCCTGCCATGATGACGCAGCTGCTCCATGCGATTGTGTTGCCAATGGACTAACGGCTAAGCAAGGGGGCGGTAACCGACCTGATCGATCGTCCGAGCGGCAGTGGCCGACTGGCAAGCGCAGCATCACCATCGATGGGACGCCGCGTATATCGATTTCGCTCGATGGAGAACTGGATTTCGGATGGATTGCTCGGCACCGCGATGCACGCGGTCAATGCGATGCCATCCGTGCGCACGGCCGAGCCGGGCATCAAGACGATTCTCGATGCCATGGATCCTCGGGCGCTGGCGCCGGACATCGTGATGCCGTGGAAACTACGGATGGCCGCGCGCGGCATCGGGCGTCATGCTTTTTATCAGGGGTCGCGAATAGCGCGCCCCACAATAACAAGCACTGAAAATTCACATGGAGATAGACGTGCATTTCGACAGAAAAGCGTTGTTAGCAGCGTTGATTGCGCCTGCGTTCGCAATTGGCACTGCGTTCGCTGCGGAGCCGGGTTTCTACATCGGTGCCAGCGCCGGGCAGACAACCGCGAAAGCATCGTCGGATCCGATTTTGGTAGCCCCGCCGAGCACGTTCAACACGTTCCACTTCGACAAGGAAGAAACGGGCTACAAGGGCTACGTCGGCTATAACTTCCTGCCGTGGCTCGGGGTCGAGGGCGGCTATGTCGAACTCGGCAATCCGTCGCAGGGGCAGATGGTGGGGACGACGAGAATCGAAGGCGAAGTGGATGCGAACGGCTGGGAGGGGTTCGTCGTCGGCACGTTGCCGCTCGGTCCGGTCGATGTGTTCGCCAAGGTCGGCGGAATCGCGTCGAACATCGACTTTGATGGCCGGGTGAGCACCACCTTTGCGCCGACGGAGCACTTTTCCGAAAGCGACAGCAACGGCATGTGGGCGTACGGCGGCGGCATTGCGTACAACTTCGGCCACTGGGCGATCCGCGCGGAATACGAGGCGTACGACGTCGACAAGCTGGACGATCTGTACTTCATCTCGGGCGGCTTGACGTACCACTTCGGCCGCGAAAAGGAGAAGGCGGTTCCTGTTGCAGCGCCTGCGCCGGCACCGGCTCCAAAGGCGGCAGTTGCGGCGGCGCCGGCGAAATGTCCGGATGCGGATGGCGATGGCGTCTGCAACGCAAAAGACCAGTGCCCGACGACACCGCCGGGCGCCAGGGTAGGCCCGAGCGGCTGTGATTGCGACTATTCGCTGCAGCTCGAGTTCGCATTCGACTCGGCGCAGTTGAGCCCAAGCGACAAGGCACAACTCGACGCGATTGTGCCGGTGCTCAAGAACCCGAAAGTGGCGTTCATCGCGGGTGAAGTGAATGGTTATACGGACAGTACCGGTGACGCCGACTACAACCTTGGACTGTCGAAGCGTCGTGCGCAGGCCGTGGCGGATTACGTGAAGGCGCAAGGGGTCGTGCTGGGCGACCGATTCACTGTTCAGGGCTTCGGTGAGGCGCATCCGATTGCCAGTAACGATACTGCAGAGGGGCGTGCGCAGAACCGTCGTGTGGTGCTGCGCCGGACCGACTGCGGACCGGCACACCCGTAAGCGCGAGCGAGCGGTTCCCTGGACGGCCCGCGGCGGTTCATCCGCGGGCCGTTTAATTTTGGTTCGGTGGCACCTGGCATGGCTGGTAACGTCCCGGCACTCGACCGTCCAGATGGGTGGTATCGCGATGTCGAACTCAGCCCGGTTTGCCAACAGGTGGTTTGTGTGCCCTATCCTTTGTCGCTTCCGGTTTCCCCTCGGTCCGCGCCATACTGAAACAGGTGTGCAAGCGAGGAATTTCGATGACTGCCAGACGCGTAGCCGTTCTGACGAGCGGCGGCGATGCGCCGGGGATGAACGCGGCGATTCGTGCCGTCGTGCGCGCTGGCATTGCGCAGGGCATGGAGATGTTCGGCCTGCCGCACGGCTACACCGGCCTCATCAACGGTGAGTTCAGGGCGCTCGGTCCGCGCGATGTCGGCGGCATCGTGCAGCGCGGTGGGACCATTCTCGGTACGACACGGTGCGTAGACCTGAAGAGCGATGCCGGACAGGATCGAGCGCTGCAGCAGATGCGCGAACATGGTATTTCCGGCCTCGTCGTGATCGGCGGCGACGGCTCGCAGAGCGGCGCGCATGCACTGTCGAAAAAGGGCATGGCAGTGGTTGGTGTGGCGTCGACCATCGACAACGATCTGCACGGCACCGACGTCTCGATCGGTACGACTACCGCGGTGGACATCGCGCTCGAAGCGATCGACCGTCTGCGTACTACCGCAGCTTCGCATCAGCGCGCGTTCCTCGTCGAAGTGATGGGCCGCAATTGTGGTTACCTCGCGTTGATGGCCGGCATTGCCGGCGGTGCCGAAGCGATCGTCATCCCTGAGGTGCAACTGGGTCCCGAAGAGGTAGCTCAGGAGCTGCACGTGGCGCGCGACAGGGGCAAGAGCCACGCGATCGTCGTGGTGGCGGAGGGCGCTCGATACAACGCCGAGGCTCTCGCGCAGTATTTCAAAGCGAACGAGCGACAGCTCGGCTATGAACTGCGCGTATCGCGCCTCGGCCACATTCAGCGAGGCGGCAGCCCGGGCATGTACGATCGGATGCTGGCCACGCGGCTCGGCGTCGCGGCGGTGCAACATCTGGCGGAAGGACGCCATGGCGAGATGTTCGGCCTGATCGGTGGGCAGGTGGCCGGCACCCCGCTTGCCGAAGTTGCCAACCGCACCAGGCTTGCAGACCCGCGGTGGTTCGAGTTGGCGAAGGTGCTCGCCGCGTGATCCGAGCTAACAAACAGAAGTGTAAAGGCGCGCGACGAACGCGGCCGCAACCGAGAGGATGACGAACGATGTTGCTTAAGGAAGTGTGCGTGCTCGACGTCGTGTGCTGCGCGCGCAGCACCGGGATCATCGAGGCGGCCCAGCTGATGCGCAAACACCACACCGGCGATCTGATCGTGGTGGACGATCCGGACGAAGAGCGCGTTCCCGCCGGCATCCTCACCGATCGCGACATCGTCGTCGAAGTGTTGGGCAAGGGATTGGATCCGGCGAACACGACGGTGGCCGACGTGATGAGCCGCAAGCTCGTGATCGTTCACGAGGGCGAAGACACTGCTGTGGCGGTTGAGCGCATGCATCAGCACGGTGTCCGTCGCGTTCCGGTGGTGAATGCGCACGGCAGCCTGGTTGGCGTGTTCACTTTGGATGACGCATTCAAGCTGCACGCGGCGCGGGCGGCGGAGTTCGTCGAGATTGCGGCGAAGGGCCAGACGCACGAAAGGCGCGCGCGGCGCTGAGAGGAGAAGGGGTTCACCGTCTCTCGGCGTGAATCCCCTCCGGCGTTTCCATCTCTGTCGCACGCGAGACCGTAGCGTCGATGTGATCTGTCCGTTTGATCCGCGTCACTGACGTTCCGGGATCCGATATGCCGATGCGCGCCCTCGTTCGACGTCGCGACGCCGCTGAGCGTCAGGGTACTGTCCGGTTCGGGCGCCGACACAGAAATGCCGCGCTTGTCGAGCAGGGGACGGCGCTTCGCGGCGCGCAATGGCAACGTCGAGCGTGAATGAGGATATGCTCGCTCCACACAAGGTGACATCGGGCAAAGCGATCGTGATTCATCGATTCAAACGACTGCCGTTTGCCGTGCGCTTCGCTCTCGCTCTCGCGGTCATTTTCCTGGTCATCTTCGCCCAACACGTCATCTATCCAGCGCCAGACTAGCCCGCTTTCTACACCTCACAGCGCGCTACGAGATACGCCCAATCGCTTTCAGATCTTGCGTCCCGTTCCTTCCCAGTACTTCTCACGCAGCAGCCGTTTGTAGAGCTTGCCGGTTTCGTGCCGCGGCAGACTTGCGTGAAAGTCGACCGAGCGGGGAGCCTTGTATCCGGCGAGATGCTCGCGGCAATGCGCGATCAGCTCCTCCGCAAGTGCAGGCGATGCCACCGTGCCGGCTTCCAGTTCGATCGCAGCCTTCACCTCTTCCCCGAATTCGTCGTTTGGAATGCCGAATACTGCGGCGTCCTTAACGGCGGGATGCGTCATCAACACGGCCTCGATCTCGGCGGGATAAATGTTCACGCCTCCCGAGATCACCATGTCGATCGCGCGATCGCTCATGTAGAGGTAACCCTCCGCATCGAGATAGCCCACGTCGCCGAACGTGAACACACCGGGCTCTGCATGCACCTGTGCGGTCTTTTCGGGTTCGTTGTGGTACTCGAAGTCGCTTCCCATGCGATTCTTCACGTAGATGCGGCCGGACTCGCCGGTCTCGGCGCGCGTGCCGTCATCGCGCAGAATGCGCACCTCCACCATCGGCGACGGCTGTCCGAGCGTGCCCGGACGCGCGCGCCACTCTTCCGCCCGCACGGTCGTGACGATGCTGCCTTCGGTCGACCCGTAGTACTCGTGGATCACGTTGCCCCACCAATCGAGCATGCGCCGCTTCACCTCCGGCGGACACGGCGCGGCACCGTGCCACACGGCGGAAAGACTCGCGCCGGAGAAACGCCCTCTGACGATGTCATCGAGGTGCAGCAGTCTATGGAACTGCGTCGGCACGAGGTGCACGTTCGTGACGCCGTAGCGGTCGATCAGCTCGAGCACTTCCGCTGCGTCGAAGTGATGCCGCATCACCACGGTCGAGCCCGCCAGCAGCGGTAGATACGAAAACGCCCACTGCGCGGAGTGATACACGGGGCCGCAGATGAGCGTGACGCCGTTCGGCGGAATGGACAGCAACGACGTAAGGCCCGCGCTCATCATCCGCATCGCATCGACGGGTGCCGCGGTGGTGCTCGTCGTCGAACGAACCCCCTTCGGGCGTCCGGTCGTACCAGAGGTATAGAACATCGGCCCGCCAAGCGTTTGCTCGGCTGGTTCCGATGCGTCCGACGCCGCGAGGAATGCCTCGTATTCGTCGAACCCCGGCCCTGGCGCACCGATTGCGATACGCGCGCGCAGCGTCGGCGTCGCTTGCTGCCCGATGGCGGCTGTTGCGTTGGCGATGAAGCGGGCATCCGCGAACAGCACCTTAGCACCGGAGTTCGCGAGCACGTATGCAAGTTCATCCGGCGTGAAGTGCCAGTTCACGGGTACGTATAACAGGCCGGCGTGTCCCGCGGCGGCCATGATCTCGTAGTACTCGCGACGGTTGCCCGCGTAAACCGCGATCACGTCGCCCGCGCGCAGGCCCAGCGCGCGCAGTCCGTTGATCAACCGGTTTGCTCGCGCGTCGAGTTCGACCCAGGAGCGTTCGCCGGTTTCGTCGATGATCGCCGGCTGCCTGTTGCCGGCGTATTGCGCCAGAAGTTGTGTCATGTGATCTCGCGGTTCCGTTACAGCGTGTCGGGGGGATGGTACCAAAGTCGCGGCTACTTACTTCGCGTGCATTGCAATCGTGTCGACTCGACGGGCCTGTACCCCCAGAGCCGACGTTTTCACTGAGGGGACCACATAGGGCGTCGGCGTTAGGCTCTGAAGTCAATCACGTCGGAACCACCCCGTCAGCTCGCTCCCACGCGCCATGAAAGCCATACGGCTGCAGCGGCACCGCAACGCTCGCAACAGGGCCGGATGCCAGGCGGTCGGCTTCGAAAATACAAACGTCGGTGCGTTCTGCGAGCCCGTCGTAGACCAACGCGATCACCCAGCCTTCGTCGGCGTTGGCTGCGTCGGGTCGCGGTGCGAATACGGGTTCGCCGACGAACTGATGCTCGGCGGCTGTCCAGACGTCGGCAGGCCGCCCGATGTCCAGCGCGTCGACGCGTGCGATCGAATCGAAGGGGTCGCTCTTCGTACGGTCGCTACGAGTGGACGCATAGATCGCTGGTACGGCGAGGCCTTCGCGCAATGGATGCACGCGCGGAAAGTCGAGACCGTAGTCGCACAACTGCTGCCAGGCGGCCACATCCGAGTGGTCCTGGATGGTTGCTCTGAACAGACGTTGCGGTGCTCGCATATCCGGCAATCCCGGGTCGAGAGGTCGTAGCGCGCCCTGGAAGCCGAATTCGTGGCCGAACGCAAACGACTCGAACGCGCAGAGGTCGACGGCGCACGTAGCTGAGTCGACATCGAAGGCGTTGGCGAAATGCACGACGAACGCGTGTTGCGGCAATACGATCGTTCGCACCGGACCGGGGCGATCGCGTGGAACCAGGTACAGCACACCCGGTTGCGACACATCCGGCGCGATGGCTTCGATCAACGTCTTGCGCCCGATGCTTGCGGCAACGAATGCGAGTGCGTCGACCTTCAGCGCGTTGCCCGGCAGCACATACCAACGCGGTGTCACCACGAAGTCGTGCACGAAGTGCATTCCCGGAACGGTGGCTTCGCGCGACACGACTTCGTGGCCTGCTTGGTCGTACTCGCGGAAGGTAAACCGCGTTGGCATGCCCATCTTGATGCTGCAACCCACCAGCCGGTTGGCGGCGCTGTCGAGGCGCATGTGCGCTAGAAATGGGCCATCGGGCAAAGATCCTTCGAAGTCCTCTTCGTCGAGAGTGGCCAACGAATCCGAGTTGAGGCTGTATGGCCGTCCGCCTTCCCAACCACACAGCAGTCTGCCGGCCCACGGCACGATGGTGGTGTTGGCCACATTGCGTGGAGCCGGCGCGAACAGGTTCTTCCACATCGACTGGGTTGGATTGGTGCCAAGGCCACGGTGGACGATCTTGCCCGCGGCGCGTTCGGCCTTATACGCCGGCGTTTGCACGAACCGCGACCTGAGTTCGGCGCCACCCCCCTGCGTGAACGTCAGGGAGCGCACCAGACCGTGACCATCGAACGGATGCGCCAGCCGCTCGCCGATCTTCGTCCAGCCGGGGCCGTTCTGAAGGTGACGACTCCCTCGTAGCGCGGGCGGAATCGTTCCCCGCACCGATGCTGAGGGAATCGAGATGTCGCACTCTCCCGGCGTAGCCGTCATTACGGCATTCCAGGAGCGTGCACGAGAGAGCATTGCCGTCATCGTCCACTCCGGTGAATAGTGTTGAATCGAACGGGAATCCTGCGAATAGTGTCCCTCCAAGAGGACGTTTTACTACTCGGCCTACTGGGGCGGACCCCACAATTGCAGGAGGCGTTGATCGCGTCCGCATTTCGCGCGGTAAGACTTGTAGCGCGTCGGATTCTTGGCGTAGTAGTCCTGATGGTATTCCTCGGCCGCATAGAACCGACCAGCCGCGACGATCTCTGTGGCGATGGGCTTATCGAATTCTTCGTGCACCTTCAGCTTCGATGCTTCCGCCAACGCTTGCTGCTCCGGTGTAGCGTAGAAAATCGCCGTGCGATATTGCGTCCCCTCGTCACAGAATTGCTCATTCGTGGCCAGCGGGTCGATGTTGTGCCAGAAAACATCGAGCAACACTTCGTACGACACGACGTTTGGATCGTACGTCACCTGCACGGCTTCGGCGTACCCGGTGCCGCCGCTGGAGACTTTTTCGTACGTTGGATTCTGCTCGCGTCCGCCAGTGTATCCCGAGGTCGTCGTGATTACGCCGGACAATCTGTCGAAGGGGTATTCCATCGACCAGAAACAGCCGCCGGCGAATGTCGCAACCGCGGTTGCACGCGACGGCGATGGCGCCTTTGTCGGGTCGTCGGCATAGGCGGTGCCGGCCGAGAGAATGGCCAGCACGCAAAGCTTGCGTACCGCGTACAAAATGCCGTGCCCGTGCTTCACACTCAGGTCCTGAGAGCAGGAAGGGCGTCGCCCTCTGCGACGAACAGCAACGCCAGTCCGTTGTTGCACCATCGTTCGCCGCGCGGCTTGGGACCGTCGTTGAAGACGTGGCCCTGATGTCCTTCGCAGCGTGCGCAGTGATACTCGGTGCGCGGCAATACGAGCTTGAAGTCCTTCTTCGTGCCGGTGTGGCCAGCAATCGATTGGGTAAAGCTGGGCCAACCGGTGCCACTGTCGAACTTGTCTTTGCTCTCGAACAGCGGCAGGAAGCATGCGGCGCATATGAACGTGCCGGCGTGTTTCTCGTCGTTGAGAGGACTGCTGAACGGCCGCTCCGTTGCCTCCTCGAACAGCACCTTGTAGCGAGCGGGCGCCAGCAGTTCCTTCCATTGCTGTTCGCTCTTGCTGATCGGTGGAAAATCCGGCGGTGTCGTCTTCTCCGCCGCGCTCATGCGTTTCGTCAACATCGGCAGCGCAGCGAGGGCGAGCAACGATCGCAGCATTGAACGGCGTTCCATGAGTGATTCCTCCGATGATTGAACGGCAATGAACCGATTGGACTCGGTACCGCCCGTTTAGTTTAGCGTTCCATCGCGGCGCCGATGCCGGCCTGCCGTCCGAATACGGCACCTGACGTGAGCCCGGTGCCGCCCGGATAGTTGAAATAGAACAAACCGCCGACGAGCTCGCCCGCCGCAAAAAGACCGGGAATGGGGGCGCCGTCTTCCGAGATGACGCGCGCGCCTGAATCGACATGAAGGCCGCCGAACGTGAACGTGATGCCACACGTCACGGCGTAGGCTTCGAACGGTGGCGTATCCAACGGGTTTGCCCAGTTCGACTTCGCCAACGGTAGTCCACGGGTGGCGCGACCGTCTTTGCGTGTTGGGTCGAACGGTGTTGACTCGTCCACTGCCGCGTTGAACGTGCGAATGGTTGCCGACAACTGGGCTGCGTCGATTCCTTCGATCTTCCGCGAGAGTGCGTCGATCGTATCCGCGGTAACGCGTGAGACCTGCCGAATGCGGTATTCGTCGCGCAACAACGAGGTAACCTTGGCGTCGAAGATCTGCCATGCGATCTGCCCCGGCTGCGCGAGGATTTCGCGGCCGTATTTCGCATACGTATAGTTGCGGAAGTCGGCGCCCTCGTCGACAAAACGCTGTCCGCGCGCATTCACCATGATGCCGAAGGGGTAGGAGTGTTTCTGGAAACCGTCGCCTACTGCGAGATCGCCGAACTCCGGCGCGTTCGCATCCCAGCCGACCGCGTGGCAACCCGACCAGTGGCCGCGCGCCGCCGCGCCAGCATCGAGCGCCATACGGATGCCGTCGCCGGTGTTGAAGCGTGTGCCGCGTACGCGTGCGAGATCCCAGCCCGGACCGAGGTAGCGTGCGCGCCATGCCGGGTTCGCTTCGAACCCGCCGGCGGCGAGTATC
>JBGSNQ010000098.1:0-14652 GCA_041739525.1 Pseudomonadales bacterium
CGTCGGGCACGCCGGTGGCCAGAATGATCGGCGCGCCGTCCAGCCCGACGACGCCGAGTTCGAAGTGGCGGTCGGCACCGAACGCGCCACGCGCGCGCACGCGCAACGGCTTGCCCGCAGCCGACACCGCAACGATCAATCCGTCGCCGACGCGGACGTTGCGTTCGGCATACTCGATGGCCACGTCCTGGTCGTTCGAAATCGTCATCAGCGAATCGAGATCGGCCTTTCCAGCAACGCGGCGCAGTTCCGGAATGTTGGCCCGAATGAGCCCGCCGGACTCGAGCCGCGCCTTCACTTCGCCGTTGGCAATGGTGAAGTCGCCGGACATTCGTACATCGGCTTCGCTGACGTGCGGCGCGGCGCCTGCGAGTTCGAACCTGAACGTGCCCTTTCCGTCGAACGACTTCCACGCGTCCTCCGGTGGTAGTGGCCAGACGGTGCGTCCGCTCACACTTATTTCTACGCTGCCGCTCGACACCGTCGCATCGGAATAGGCGGCGGCCAACGCGAGCGGTCGTCCCCTGAGCGCGATACGTCCATCGACGGCCATCGCGTGCCCGTCGCGATCCGGCACGCCGGTCAACGATCCGAGCGGCACCGTACTGCCGCGTTCCGTCAGCGTCAGCGCCACGCGCCCGTCCGGATTTATCGCTCCGTCCACGTCCAGCGGCACCGCCAGCAGGGGACTCTCTACACCGAGATTTACCTGCAACACCTCGGGGTCGAAGTTGACGGTGCCGAGTGCTGCGACAACGGGTTCCGCGTTGGTGATGTCGAGCTTCCGGACGACTACGCGGCGCGCCGGTATCAACGTCCAGAACGACGCGATGTCGAAGCTTCCTGACGCATCAGGAGTCGCCGTGCTGCGCCCGAGACGAACCGTTAGATCGGCGATGTCCACCGCTTCGACCTCGCCGCGCAGAAGGCGCGTGAGCCGGTACGAAATGCGCACATCATGAGCGGCAACGGTCGTGTCCGCCGTGGCAAGGCTCAATGCCTTCACGTCCACGCCGTTCCAGCGCGGATATCCGAACGAGAATTGGCTGGACTCCACGCCCCAACGAGCGAGGAGAGGCGGTAGCAGACGCTCCGCCAGCCACGGTGCGACGCCATACGCGACGGCAAGGATCGCCAACGACCCCAGCGCCACATTCCGTAGGGTCACGCTCCGGGGCTCGCCAGAACCGGAATGACGACTCGAGTCGACGGCTTGACCATCGAGAGGTCGAGGTCTGGGTTGTACTGACGCAACAACCAGACCGGTAGGTTGTATTTTCGGCCGGCGAGTACCCAGATCGACTCACCGGGCTTCACGACATGTTCGCTCGTCGCAACGATCCGGTGATTGGCAAAGAACTGTTCCTGCAGGTTCTGGTGATACGACAGCCGCGCGCCTTCGAACTGTTCCGGCGTCGCTTTCGAGAAGTCGAGTTTCAGCCGCTGTCCGACGCGCAATGCAGACGTGCCTTTCATGCCGTTCATACGACGCAGGTCGCTCGCTTTCACACCGAGCCAATCGGCAAAGTGGCCGATGGTCTCGCTTTCCTGTACGCGGATGGTGCGATTCTCGGCAACTGAATAATCACTCGGATCGGCAAGCAATTTGCGCTGCTCGATCTCCACCACTTCGGCCGCTTGTGCCTGAGGCGGAACAGCCGGCAATGCCGTGGCGACTGCCTGTTCCGCCGCGGCGGCCTGTTCCAGCGTGTCGGACGTTCCGATCGTATCGCCCGCTTCCGCCGCCGCATCGTCGGCCGCCACTTCAGCGACCGCGACGTCTGCGACCGCGACATCTGCGGCCGCGACTTCTGCGACGGCCGACGGAGTGTTCGCGGCGACGTCGACCGGTGTCTTCGCAGTGGCGACCGGTACTTTCGGGGTTGCCGCTGCTACGACAACCGGCGCAACGGCGGGCGCCACCGGTTTACGCGCCGCTTTTGCAGCAGCCACCTTTTGCGCCTCGACGGCCGCGTCAGGATAAATGCCCTGATCGACGACCGGTTCCGCCGAGGACTTCGATACACCCGCCGGCAGTATCAGGCGCTGCCCTTCCTTGATGCGCGCGGCGCTCGACAGACTATTGATCGTGACCAGTTCCGATACACGCGCGCCATACCGCGGCGCAATCGACGACAACGTTTCGCCGCGCTGCACAACGTGGAACAGATCCGGAGTCTGCTTCGAATCCCACGCGTCGTGCGACAACGACGCCAACAACAGTTGCGGATCGCCCGCCCCTGACGGCACGCGGAACTCGTAGCCTTTCGGCACTTTCTTCGTGCCGTTCCACACCGTCGGCTTCAGGCTGAGGTTGATCGGTTCCAGCGCGTCGCGGCCGACGCCCAACGATTTCGCCAGAGTTCCCACCGCGATGTACTCGGGCAGCACCAGCACTCGGCTGTTGTCGGGCGCGTGTCGATCGAGCACGCCGAAGTACCGTTCAGGATCTTTGTCCACATCCACGGCGGCCAGCAGCGCCGTATAGAAGTTGCGCGATGCGAAGCCGAAGCTGCGACTCTTGTACTTGCGCACGATCACTGCGATGTCGTCCGTGCCGACCTGTGCGATCGCTCGCCGCATCCCCGACGCACCGTGGTTGTACGCGGTGATCGCGAGTGGCCACGCGCGCGTCACCTCATAGTTCTGTTGCATCAGCAACGCCGCCGCGCGCGTCGACTTGTAGGGATCGAGGCGCTCGTCGACGACGTTGTCGATGCGCATGAAGCGCCGGCCGGTGGACTGCATGAACTGCCACATGCCCGCAGCGCCGACCTTGGAACGTGCACCCGGGTTGAACGACGACTCGACGTGCGGCAGCGATGCGATCTCGCTCGGCAGGCCGGCGTCGTTCATCGTCTTCTGGATGTAGTGCATCCACGCGCCCGATCGAATCAGGCCTTCGCGGAATTTGTCGGCCTGGCCAAGCTGGAAGCGCACACGCTGGCTCGCGTCAGACAACGCGGCGCTGTTGATGTTCGGCCCCCACAACTCCATCACCCGTTTCTCCGACGGGTTCAGGTTGTCGCGTTTGCCGGCGGCAATTGCGCGCAACGCACGCACGTACCGATCGCCCGCTTCACTCGCCGACGAGCGACGTGCGCGATCGTTCGATTTCGACAATCGGACGGTTTCGTAAACGATGTCGAGACGCGTGTCGTCGTGAATGAAACCTTCGTTGGTGGTGATCTCGGTGTACACGCGCCGCCAGAACGTGACAGCCGGTTCCAACTCGACGGGGCGCGCGAGCGGCTCCGGCGCAGCAGTGGCGAGCGGAGGAGTTACGAGCAGCAACAGTCCCAACAGGAAGGTCAGTGCCAACAGGAGGGTGGAGCGGATAATCATGCGCGCCAATCAAGACCGAAGATGAGTCGCATTTCAAGAGGTGCAATTGTGGCGTGCCTTCAACCTCTCTATCCTTGCGGCCCTGCTCAGTTCGAAACTTCCACTGTGCCTGTCTCGGAAATTCACGCGGAACGTCGCGTGGAGAATCGCGGAGAGAATTCGGTTGATGAACGTCATGAATCCAGGTCGCGCATTGTGCCTCTTCGCGTTGATCATCGCGTTGATCGTCGCAGCGCTCGCGTCGCCGCACGTCGGCGCCGCCGAAGCAATCCCCGCAGATGAAAGGGGCACTCCGCTCGCCGAGGCAACCGACTGGGTGAAAGTCGCGCCTGAAGGAACCACTTGTTGGGATGGTTCGCCCTGGCACTTCTGGTATCACGGCGGCAGCGCCGACAAGCTCGCGGTGTGGTTCGAAGGCGGCGGTGCCTGTTGGAATGCCTCACTGTGCGACGCGAAGGCACGTCCGAGTTTTCAAACGGCGTTGGCCGCGCAACCTCCCGTGAGCAAGGGGGTGCTCGATCAGCAGCGAAAGACCAATCCGCTACGCGACTTCAGCGTTGTAGTGCTGCCGTACTGCACCGGCGACGTACACATCGGCCGCCGTACGGTGGAGTATCAACGGCGCGACGGAACGCGCTTCACCTTCGCACACGAGGGCGCTCGCAACACACTCGCGGCATTCGACTGGTTGAAGTCGCGCGGGTTCGAACCACGCACGTTGTTCATGAGCGGTGAAAGTTCGGGCGCGGTGGCCGCCGCGTACTGGGCAGTCGAGATGGGCGATCGCTGGCCGCAGGCACAACTCACCGTGCTCGGCGATTCCGCAGGCGGCTACCGGTCGTTGGGCGTGAACGCAGCGCTGCGGCAATGGGGTGTGCTCGACGCGCTGCCGGATCTACCGGCCTACGCGGAGCGCGATCGCGTCTACTTCGAGTCGTTCTACATCGCTGCAGCACAACGTCATCCCGGCACGAAGCTCGGACAAGTCAACTTCGCCGACGACGCCACACAGCGCCGCTTCATGTCGTTGTTGGGCACTCCGGTGAAACAGCTCACGAAGCCCTTGACGTGCAATCTCAACGAAGTACGCATCGATGCACCCGGGTTCCGCAGCTTCATCTACCCCGGCCAGAAGCACATGATCCTGCGCACCGACGCCGTCTACACCACCCGCTGCGAGGGCCAGAGTCTGGTCAGCTGGGTGGATGACCTGCTCGCCGGCCGGCCGATGGAGAATCGCTGGTGTGACGGAACGACGCCTGCGCTCGCGAGTCCCACCCTCACACCTCCCGCTCTTGCGTCTCCCGGAAGGGCGCCGGGGCTGTAATACTGCATCGCCAATCTGCATCGCCAATCAAAGGAGAACGTCATGAGATTCAGAACGCTCGCTGCCGCCTTCCTCGGTCTCTGCTTCGCCGCATTCACACACGCGGCCGATCTCGCCGTCGGCGACCCGGCACCGGACTTCTCGCTCGAAGGCACCGACGGCAAGACCTACTCGTTGTCGCAATTCAAAGGCAAACAGGCCGTCGTACTCGCCTGGTATCCGAAGGCGTATACCAGCGGTTGCACGATCGAATGCAAATCGCTCGCCCAGAACGGCAACCTCATCCGCCAATACGACGCGACCTACTTCATGGCCAGCGTCGATCCGCTCGACAAGAACAAAGGCTTCGCAGAAGAACAAAAGGCCGACTTCCCGTTGCTGTCCGATCCCACGAAGGAGACGGCAAAAGCCTACGGCGTGCTCAACATGATGGGGGTTTCGAGTCGCGTGACGTTCATCATCGGCGCCGACGGCAAGATTCTCGCGATCGACAAGAACGTCAATCCGGCAACCGCCGCGCAGGACATTGCAGCCGCGCTCGGCAAGCTCGACATTCCGAAGAAGTCCTGACGTTCCCGTGTACGCCATCGCGTAGGCGATGGCACGCGGGAACTTACCTCGCCGTCGATTGCCACAGCCGTAGCGTAAGACGCAGTACCTCACGGAGACAATTCGATGGCGCGGCTCTCACTCTCCGCAATCACGTTCGTAGTACTTTGTAGCGCTGCCCTCACGGCCGATGCCGCAACCGCGACGGCCGAACAATGCACCGCGCTCGCAAAGCAGTACGACCTCGCAAGTAAAGACAAAGTCACCCCCGACAAGCTCAAGAAGTCGCAAACGCATCGCGCTCACGGTGCCGACCTGTGCGGGCAAGGCAAACCCGACGCCGGCGTCAAGGCACTGAAGGCAGCCCTCAAAGAGATCGGCGTAAAACCCGCGGTTTGACCCGCCTCCGCCGAGTGGAGCCGAGGCAGCTGCCGCTGCCGACTTCGAGCCTTCGTTTTCTGACAGCAGACTGCGCGCTGACGTACCATCGTCGGGCACCGCTGGGGAGAGGGGCTCGATGCATCAACAAACGGCCGCGCCGCGGCTGACACAGTATTGGCCGCGCCGTTACACGCTGATACTGCTGTCGTTCGCCGCCGTATTCATCTGCTACATGGATCGCGTCAATATTTCGGTCGCGATCATTCCGATGGCAGCGGAGTTCGGTTGGAATGCCGAACAACAGGGGCGCGTTCTCGCCGCGTTCTTCGTCGGCTATCTCCTGACGCAGATACTCGGCGGCCGATTGGCAGACCGTTACGGCGGAAAGATCGTGCTGGGCATCGGCGTGCTGGCGTGGTCGCTCTTCACACTGATCACTCCCATTGCGGCAGCCGCCGGCTTCGCGGTGTTGTTGGCGGCGCGCATCGGCATGGGTGTCGGCGAAGGTGTCACGTTCCCCTCCATCTACGCGTTGTTCGGGCGCTGGCTTCCGAAGGGCGAGAGCGCACGCGGCATCGGCGTGATCTTCTCGGCCATCCCGCTCGGCAGCGTGTTCGCGCTGCTGGTGACGCCGATCATCGTCATCCATTGGGGTTGGCATTGGGCGTTCTATTCATTCGGCGCGGTCGGCGCCGTGTGGTGGTGGCTGTGGCACCGCAAGGTCGCCGCACGACCCGATCAGCATCCAACGATCGGCGAACATGAACGTGCTGAACTCGGCCAGATCACTACCGCTGCCGAGGGCTCGCGTCCCCCGACGATGCGGGAACTGCTCAGCTGCGCTCCGGTGTGGGCGATCATCGTCGGGCACTTCTGCACGAACTGGGGTGGCTACGTGTTGCTCGCGTGGATGCCCACTTACATCACGAAGGGTCTGGGTGTCGACTTCGCCTCGGTAGGCCTCTTCGCGGTGATTCCGTCACTGTTTTCGTTTCTGTTCCTGAATGTCGCTGGCTGGTTGGCCGATCGACTGATTCAACGCGGTTGGGACGTGACGACGGCGCGCAAGACGATGCAGACGATCGGTTTCGGGGGCGCCGCCACCACGCTGATGTTCGTCGGCTACATTCACGACGCACCGGCAGCCATCGCGTTGATGTCGGTCGGCAGCATTCTCGGCGGTTGCGCAGCGGGCGGATTCGGCGTGAATCACCTGGATATAGCGCCGCGCTATGCCGGCGTGCTGATGGGCCTGTCGAATACCGCCGGCACCATTCCCGGGATCATCGGTGTATATGTCAGCGGCTTGATTCTGGAGCTGACGAACTCGTGGACACTAGTGTTCCAGGTCGCTGCAGGTGTGTATCTGTTCGGGATGGTGTTCTACCTGATCTTCGCCAGCAGCAAACGGCTGTTCGACTGACGCGCTCAGGCAGATGCCACTCTCGGGAACGTGACGGTGAACTCCGCACCGGGCTCGCAATTGCGAACGTCGATCCTGCCCCCCATTGCAGCCGTTAGCTCCGATACCAACGCAAGGCCGATGCCGGTTCCCGTCGTCTCGCGCGTCAACTCGTCTTCGGCGCGATAGAACAGTTCGAATATCCTCTGCAGGTGCCGCGGCGCGATTCCGGGACCGTGGTCGCGCACCCGAAACGCGACGTCTTTTTGTGTGACCGTGCAGCCGATCTCCACCACCTTGTGCGGCGCATGCGCCGAGAACTTCAGCGCGTTATCGACCAGGTTGATCAGAATCTGCACCAGGCTGTCTGCATCCACCGCAATGCTCGCGGAATGCGCCTGTGCATCGCGTTCGATATCGAGGCGGAAGCCCGCCTGTTCCACCTGCGACGCAATCTTCGATTCGACGAGGCTCAGTAGTTCCGATGCGGTTGCCGGTTTCACGTCCATCTCGTCGCCGTTGCGCGTCAACCGTGCCAGCCGCAACACGTTGGCGATGAGCCGCGACAGGCGTTCGCTCTCGTGAAAGATGAAGTCGTAGTACGTCTTTTTCTTTTCCTCCGATGCCCAGCCGGCGCGCAGAATTTCGCCATACATTCGGATCGACGTGAGCGGCGTCTTCAGCTCGTGGCTCACCGCCGAAACGAAGTCCTGCTGTTGGCGCGTGAGATCGATCTGCGCCGCACCGAACCGATACACCACGATCAGCCCGCCGAGGAGCACAACGGCCAGAACGAGAGTCGCCCAGCCGACAATCCGCCCGCCCGGCCCCACCGGCAGGTCGGTAACGCTGAATATCAGCTCGACGTCGTTCAGCGGTGACGACAACGGCGTGCGATAGAGCAGCTGGCCGCCCGCCTTCGAGGGATATCCGTGCGCTTGCGACACGCCGGCAGTACCGATCAACTCACCGCGGTACGCAATGGTCAGATCACTGATCTGCGACAACCCCGTCTCCAGGAACGGCGCGTCGATCAATCCGGTAATCAGGTCCTTCTGCGCTATCACCGCGCCTTGAATCATCCGTTGGCCGTCGAGCCAGACTTTGCGGAACAGCACGAAGTGCTCCGCGTCGAGCCGGCTGAACACGAATGGATCGAGCTCGCCGTCGAACGTTCTCACCCGGGGTGCTTCCGGCGCGTGCCTCGCTGACGCCTCGCTGGACGCCAGCACCATCGGCACGGCAGCCTGCTCCTTTCTCGCCGCCCGCGGTTCTTCGGTCATCGCCTTCGCCGCAGGTGCGGCCGGACGATCGAGTTCGCGCGCGCGCGACTCGAATTTGGAGTCGAGCTTCAGATCTTCCACGCGGCCGAGCTGGCTCGTCTGATTCAGCTTGCCGCCGATCGGCTGCGGGGCGGACGATGCACTCAGCCGATCGAATACGCCTTGCGCGGATTTGTCCTTGGCGAGCACCTTCTTCTCCGCGTCCGACGCAGCGCCCTCGTCGTGCCGCGCATCGGCTGAAAGCGGCGATGTGAGCAACCCGCGAACTTGCGTTTCGAGTGCGCGTCGTTTGGTGACCTCGTCAGCGGCTAAACCGTACGTCGCAGCATCCACGCCCGAGGGCAACAGCGGTGTAGTGAACGTGCCATCCGCATCGATTTGAAAGTACGACACCAATCCGGGAATCGACGCCTCCACCGGAAAGTTCGATAGTGCCGAACGCTGCAGAAAATTCGCCTGCGCTTCGCCTTCAACCACCAGGAAGCGATAGTCGGTAAGCGAGCGCGCCTCTTCCGTAGCGATCCACTGGCGCACGCGCGCATCGATACGATTCGCAAGTTCTTCAGCGAGTGCGCGATGCTGGTAGAACGCCTCCGTCGTCAGCCGACCAAACGCGTGATAAACGAGCACTGCCGTGGGAACCACGAGCGCCACGAAGAACACACAAAGCACGAACCGCAAACGCCGCTTTTCGGCACCGCGCGCGCCACGTTCAGGCATTGTCGATCAACCGATAGCCGGCACCGCGTATCGTAATCAAGTGGGTCGGTTCCTTCGGGTTCGCCTCGATCTTGCGGCGCAGTTTTGCAATGTGAATATCGACGGTACGCGTCTCGATCTCGGCGTGCTTCGCATAACCCCACACCTGCGCTAGCAACTCGTCACGCCCCACCGGCCGCGTTGGGTTCGCGTGCAGATACTGCAATACCTCCATCTCCCGACGCGTGAATACGATCGCGTGGCTACCACGCCGCCCCGACAGGTTGCGCGTGTCGATCTCGACCTCGTCCCCGAGCTTGATGTGCGCTGCCAATTCCACTACGGCGCGCGAACGCCGCAGCACCGCCTCGATGCGCAGCACCAGTGCCGCAATCGAAAACGGCTTGGCAACGTAGTCGTCCGCGCCGAGCGACAACCCCTTGACGATATCGTCGTCGGCTACCTTCGCGGTGAGCATGATGATCGGCTGATCACGATCGCGCTTGCGGATTGCCTCGCAGATGTCGAACCCGCTGACGTGCGGCAACATCACGTCGAGAATGATCAGGTCGTATCTGCCGCTCAGCGACTTTGCGAGCCCATCGCGCCCATCCGCCGATCCGTCCGCCTCGTAGCCGTGATACACCAACACGTCTATCAGGCCGCTGCGAATCGCCGCTTCGTCTTCGACTACCAGAATGCGCAACTTCTGTTTCATGTCGGCAGATTAGCAGCGAGCGGCGAACGCGGGTGCGATGGGGTATGTAAAGTTGGGGTAAAGAAAGAAGGGGCTGGGGAGTTTTGGGTCGGGTGGTGACGGCTGATCGGTGTGCCGGGGCCGCTCGAGCCATCCCTGGGCGCTCAGTCGCGGCCATCCATGGCCGCTCATGCCCCTGCACACCGATCAGCCGTCACCTTCATACGTCGAGGTCGCGCCTTCGTTCCTAAAGAGAGGAGATGAACGCGCGCTTTGCGCGCGTTCGGGCACCAACGACTTCACCGGTCAGGCACTGCGTAAAGTCCACGTAAAGGCGCGAGCTTCCCTTTTACACGGCCAGGTCTTCTGCCGCTCATGCGCGGTGCGCAATCTGTATCCCGCCACGCACTACCAGGAGATTTCATGGCTCTGATCACACGCATGAGCAGGTTGTTCACCGCGGATCTGCACGCGGTACTCGATCGGCTCGAAGAACCGGACGTGCTGTTGAAGCAGGCGATACGCGAGATGGAAGACGAGCTCGCGTTGCGCGAGCACCGCATCCGCCTGCTGGATCACGAACGCGAGCAGTGCACCCGTCAGGCAGGCGATGTCGAGCGCGAACTCGTGCGAACCGGAGAGCAACTGGACGTCTGTTTCGAGTCCGGCGAGGACCAGCTGGCTCGTACGTTGTTGAAGCGTCGACTCGAGATGGAACAGGTCGTCGCTCGTTTACGTACGCGCATCGACGTAAGCGCAAAGGCGCTCGCGGCGGAACACGAACAACTCGACGAGCAACGGCGCGCGTTCGACTCGTTGCGACAACAGGCAGAGGCACTGCTGCAGGATTTGCCCCGCTCCGGCGCTTCTCACGCGATGCCGTATCAACCGCCCGTGACCGACGACGACGTCGAGGTGGCGTTGCTGCAAGAGAAGCAACGAAGGAGCCGGTCATGACACGTCGTCCCAAGGCTCCGACCTTTCTCGGCGGCGTGGCCATTGCGTTCGTGTTCGCGGCGACTGGTGCCGCGGTGTTCTCCTCGCTCACACCGTGGCTCTCGAACGCACAGGCCATTCGCGGAATTGCTATCGCGCTCGTTGGCGCATACACGTTGTACTTGTTGAGCGGCAGCGAAGAACGCACCGGGCGCATCGCCACCGTCGTCGTGTGGTGCGTTGCCACCGCAGCGGCAGCAACGTTTGCGAATTCGCTACCGCTATTCCTCATCTGCCAGGTCGCTTCGATCTGGTTGATCCGCTCGCTGTATTTCCACGGCTCGATCATCACGGTGTTGGCGGATCTCGGCGTCGGCGGGCTCGCACTCGCGTTCGCGATATGGGCAGCCAAGAGTTCCGGCAGCGTCTTTCTTGCGATCTGGTGCTTCTTCCTGGTTCAGGCGCTGTTCGTGGCACTTCCCACCGACGGCGTCACTAAGTCGCAGGTCGATGCGGGTTCCGACCAACCGTTCAAGCGTGCAGAACGCAGCGCAACGGCAGCGCTTCGCCGCCTCGCTGCAAACGCAACTCACCACTGAAATCACAATCGAGGTTCATTCCATGAAAGCAAAGTTAGTAGGTACTGCTCTGTTCGTACTGACCACCGCCGCGGTGGCCTACCCGGCGCTGAAGGGCGACGCGCCCATCGATACCGTGTCGATCAACTCGACAACGTTGCAGAATCCCTTGCCGGTGAATCAATTGCCGGTGAATCGCCCGGTCATCGACGTGGTCTTCGTGCTCGACACCACCGGCAGCATGGGCGGGCTGATCGATGCGGCGAAGGAAAAAATCTGGTCCATCGCGTCGTCGATGGCGTCTGCGCAGCCGGCGCCGATCATCCGCATGGGCCTGGTCGGCTACCGCGATCGCGGCGACGAATACGTCACGCGCTTGGTCGATCTGTCGAGCGACATCGACACGATGTATGCGACGCTCATGCAATTCACTGCAAACGGCGGGGGCGATGGTCCCGAAAGCGTCAATCAGGCGCTGAACGAGGCGGTTACGCGGATGTCGTGGAGCAACGAAGGCAACGCCTACAAGGTGATCTTCCTGGTCGGCGACGCGCCGCCGCACATGGACTATCCGGACGACGTGAAGTATCCGCAGACACTCGCACTCGCCGCAGACAAGGGCATCGTCGTGAACACGATCCAGTGCGGCAACGCCAGCGATGCGAAGCAGCCCTGGCAACAGATCGCATCGATCGGCCACGGCAGCTACTTCAATGTCGACCAGGCCGGTAGCGCGGTGGCGATCGCAACGCCGTTCGATGCCGACCTCGCGCGGCTGTCGGCCGCACTCGACGAGACCCGTCTCTACTACGGCACGAAGGAAGAGAAGGCACGCACGCGCGCGAAAGTCGACGCGACCGAGACGCTGCACGCGCTCGCATCTCCGGCATCGCAGGCGCGTCGCGCCGCATTCAACGCATCCGGCGCAGGCGCCATCAACGCGATCGGCGAAAGCGAACTCGTCTCGGACGTTGCAAGCGGCCGCGTCGATCTCGCGAAGGTGGAAGCGGACAAGCTGCCGGAGCCGATGCAGGCGCTCTCGGTCGAAGAACGCAAGAAGCTGGTGAGTGAGACCGCCGCAAAACGCAACGAACTGCAACAGCAGATCAAGAACCTGGCCGACCAACGCGACCATTACGCCGCGGCACAGGTCGCGGCCGCCGGCGGCGCGAAGGACTCGCTGGACGACAAGATCTACGGCGCGGTGAAGGAGCAGGCCGAGAAGAAAGGCCTCAGCTATCCAGCTGCCGCTCCGAAGTATTGACAGACGGCCTCAGGCGAAGACCAGGACCGCTTCGCCTGAGGTTACTTTCAAAGTGCGGTTCGGTTGTCCGTCAGGCGCCGACTGTACCTCGACTCCCCTCACTTCGATGCGCCGCCTACCTACGATCCACTCACTGCCTTCAAGCTTCGTCACGCCCGAACACTGAAGTGAGAGATCTGCATCGCTGCTCAACGTCACCCTTGTATCCGCTACTCGGGCGCGCAGTGCGCCGCGAATGCACAACCACGCAACGTCACCGTTTTCGTCGAACCAATGCGCCGTTACCGGCATGGCTTGTCCGCTCGGATCGTGTGCCACACGGTCCACAGCGCCGAGCATCAGGTCGCGCCGCAGCGTGGCGGTGACAGTGCGATTGGCAACACGACGCAAAACGATTCGTTCCTGCACCGGCGCCGACAGCGCCGCGTGCACCTCTGCTGGAACCGTTGGTGGCGCAGTTGCGAGCAACGGCGCCGCGCAGAAATCGTGCGCATGACCGAATGGACGGGACACGTCGGGAAACGCCCGCGCACCCTCACCGCCCGCCCACCACACCCACAAGCCGAGCAACGATGCGTAGCGCGTCATGTCCAATCCATAGGCGCGATCGTAGGGTCCACACAGATTGCGCATGCCGGCGTGATAGAACAACGCGATGTCGCCCCACAACGCAGCTTCGAGCCGCTGCCCTGCTGCGACGAGCAACGTCGATCCCGAACGCCGCCACAACGCCAACCCCCACAGATCCACGCCGTAGTACGTCGGCGAATTGAATTCGCGAAAGCCGCCTTCTTCCAGATACAACCGCTCGATCTCGACGGCCAGTCGCTCGCCATGCACACGATCACCGAACTCACTGAGCAGCCACGCCTGCATCAATGCGATGTTGCTGTACCCGGCGACGATCCTCGCTGACGGTTCGCCCCGAAGTGCCCGCGCAATCGCCGCACGAGCGTCATCACAGCGGGCCGGCCCCAACGTCTGCGCAAGGTCGCGCAGCATCACGCCGAGCAAACAACCGATGAACTGACGCCAGTTCGGATCGTAGTCGCGCCACATCACCGCCCCGTCGCGCGGCGGCGTTTCCGCGGGAGCGCGCGGCCACGTTCCGTCCCAGACTGCACCGGGCTGATCGAACTGCAACGCGAGTACGGCGTCGAACACGCGCAGCGCCCGATCCTCGCGCCGCAACACCAGCAGACCGGCCGCATACCACAGCGACTCGCGCACCGCATGCCATCGCATATTGCTCGGATAGCGCAACAGGTTTGCCTCGAGGTCGAAGAACGTATCCATCCAGGCCACGCTGCTCGCGGCGATCGCGCGTTGCGACTCGGTCATGGGAGGCTCGCAACATCTGGATCCCCAGTGCTTACGCAACGCATCGGACTCCACGGCCGGGCGCGTTGGCGAGTTGTCGCTGGCGCCACATCAGATGGCACGAAGCCGCCCGCACTAACGACGCACGCGCTGGCACCACGCATGGTGTTACGCGCTGCTAAGGAATCTGTACCGATGATCACGAACGCGAGACTCAAGGTGAACAACCGCAAGTCTGATTGACGCAAGTACCTCGAGTCGAGTCACTGGTTGCCACTGAAACATGGCCCCAATCAATGTAGGCGCGTTGGTTGTTTGGTGTCGCAAGTGAACTCGGGGCCGGGTCGATTCGTTCGAGTGGGCTGGGTTTAACAATGGGGGGCGGTGGTGCAGATGAGCGCCTTCGTCGCATGAGCCGTCACGCCGGTTGGACCGTCGCCGGGCGGTGGTTGAAGTGGCGGCGCCGTGGCGGTGCGGAGATTGGACCATCGCCCCAATCAAAAATGAGCTCATCCGATGAACCGAGTCCGGTTCTCCAGGGCAGATCTCTCGATCCCGGTCGCCCACGGCCGCAGTCACTCGATGTCATCAACGCGACACGGCGCATTGAATTGGGCGATGGTCCAAATGCGGCTGACAGCCAACGGTGCAACCGACGCGACGTCGCATACGACGCGGTCGCTCGGCACGCCACCGTCCCCTCAGTGTCAAACCCAGCCCGTTCGAAACGAATCGATCCGGCCTGGTTCACCGGTTTGCGCCCATTTCATCGTCGTGGAGCGTTGATTGATTGGGGCGATGTTGCGGAGCGCGGCGTGGCGTAGCGATGCCGCACAACTGCCTAGAGACGCGTGGCGGAAAACCGTACGAG
>JBGSNQ010000130.1:0-1936 GCA_041739525.1 Pseudomonadales bacterium
ATCGCATTCATGGCGTTGCCATTCTTCATCGAGCTATGAGAGCGCTGCGGAACGCGGTGACGCGGATCGAGTTAGCATAGCCGCTCGATCCGCACACCGGAGGTTGAGCAATGGAGTCCTGGGCCATCATCGCCGTCGTCGTGCAGCGGCTTAATGCACTCGAAGCGATCGTCACTGACGGCAAGTTCGAACTGAACCGGCAGATCGAAGGGCTATGAACGAAACCGCGAACAGGGGCCCGCTCGCCGATATCCGCGTGCTCGAGCTCGGCCAGCTGATCGCCGGTCCCTTCTGCGGACAACTGCTCGGCGACATGGGCGCCGAGATCATCAAGCTGGAACCGCCGGGTGTCGGCGACGCGATGCGCGATTGGGGTCGCGGCGTGCCGGTGTGGTGGAGCGTGATTGCGCGCAACAAGAAGAGTGCGACGTTGAATCTACGCGAGCCGCGCGGGCAGCAACTGCTGCGCGATCTCGTAGTGCACGCCGACATCCTCATCGAGAACTTCCGCCCCGGCACGATGGAGAAGTGGGGACTCGGCTACGCCGAACTTGCAAAGATCAATCGCGGTTTGATCATGGTGCGCGTGTCCGGCTTCGGACAGACCGGCCCTTACGCGGAACGCGCCGGCTATGGTTCGGTGGGCGAAGCGATGGGCGGCATCCGCTACATCGTCGGCGATCCGGATCGTCCGCCGGTACGCGCTGGGCTTTCCATCGGGGATTCGCTCGCGGCCACGTTCGCGTGTGTTGGCGCGCTCGCCGCGTTGCACCATCGCAAGAACACTGGCCAGGGTCAGGTGGTCGATTCGGCAATCTACGAAGCCGTGCTCGCGATGATGGAATCGACCGTGCCCGAATACACGGCGGGCGGGTTCATCCGTGAACGCAGCGGCGCAATCTTGCCGAAAACGGCGCCCTCGAACGTATACCCGACGCGCAGCGGCGAAATGATCGTGATGGGTGCAAATCAGGATTCGGTGTACAGCCGCCTGTGCGACGCGATGCAACGGCCCGAACTCGCGCGCGATCCACGCTTCGTCGACCACGTCGCGCGCGGGGAGAACCAGGCGGAACTCGACGCGCTCATCTCGGCGTGGAGTATCACGCTCGACGCAGAGCCGTTACTGCAACGCCTCAACGATTTCGGAGTACCGGCGGGGCGCATCTATCGCGCGCCCGACATGCTGGCCGATCCGCACTTCGCGGCGCGGCGTTCGATCGTCGACGTGCCGCATCCGCAGTTCGCAGATCTGAAGATGCAGGACGTATTTCCGCGCATGTCGGTTACGCAGGGCAGCGTGCGTTGGCCGGGTCCGGCGCTCGGCGCACACAACGCCGAGGTTTACGGGGAATTGCTGGGGCTCGATGAAGCGGCGCGAGCGGCGCTAGCACGCGACGGTGTGATCTGACGATGGTGAGCCTCGACGACATCCGCGAGGCTCACGTTCGGATCCGCCCGCATATCCGTTACACGCCGGTATTCACCAGCCGCGCCATAGACCAATTGTTGGGTGCGCAAGTCGCGTTCAAGTTCGAGAGCTTGCAGCGCGGCGGATCGTTCAAGATCCGCGGCGCTTTGAATGCCGTGTTGTCGCTGAGCGATGCCGAAGCAGAACTCGGCGTTGCCACACATTCCTCCGGCAATCACGGTGCGGCGCTCGCTATTGCGGCCGGCATCCGGGGCATTCCGGCCTACATCGTGGTTCCGTCGAACGCGCCGCGCGTGAAACGCGAAGCCATCGAGGGTTATGGCGGCATCGTGACCGAGTGCGCCGCGAACGTGCCTGCGCGTGAAGCAGCGCTCGAGGATGTGGTGCGGCAGACCGGAGCGCACTTCGTGCCGCCGTACGACGACCCGCGCATCGTGGCGGGGCAGGGCACCGCTACGGTCGAATTGTTGGAGCAGGCGCCCGACATCGAGCAGCTGTGGGTAC
>JBGSNQ010000105.1:0-28714 GCA_041739525.1 Pseudomonadales bacterium
GCATCGAGGCCGAGCAGGTTCGCAGCGGCCGCAGCGGCACCGAAGCTGCCGAGCGTGCCGGTCGCGTGCCAGCCTTCGGCATAGTGTGACGCGCCCAGGTAACGTCCGATGATGCACGCCGTGTCTACGCCGGCCGCAAAAGCGGCGAGCAGCTCCTTCGCCCCTTTGTGATGATGTTCAGCAAGGGCGAGTGCCGCGGGCGCAACCGGCACGGTCGGGTGACCGTTCATCGCCATGTGTACGTCGTCGTAGTCGTGCGCATGGCCGGCGGCGCCGTTGATCAATGCGGCTTGCTCGACGTTGCCGCGGCGCCCGCGGCCGATCAGCACGGCTTGCGGATTGCCGCCGAGTTCGTCCGCCTCGGCATTCAGGATTTCCGCCAGCGGCTCTCGCGCCCCGGCGAGCGTGACGCCTATGAAGTCGAGCAGACACTGTTTCGCGACGGTCTGCGCGGCCGAGGGGAGGGCGTCCCAGCGTGTAGCGGAAATACGTTCTGCGAGAGCCTGGGTCAGGCCCGTGGCGGCATTCATCTGGAGTCTCCCCGGTGATGGCGGAACGCTAAACCAATTCGACAGGGTGCGAAAGCGTGGTTCCCGCGTCTCGAACGGCGGCATTCAGACAATCGGTTTCCTAGCATTTCCATTGCATATGCGTTTGGGGGAGGATCGCCCCATGAATCTTCAAATGCCTATGCTCGCGGTGCTGTTGCTGTGCATCGGTTGTGCTTCGGTGCCAACGCCGGCGACCAGCGGCGACACGGCAGATCTGCTCGATGGAAGCGCGCTGTTCGGCGAACCGGTTCGCGCGAGCGATGCCCGTTTGGACGATATGCTGCGACTCTCACCCGAAATGCGCGGGTTCATCGCCAGGTACGTTCCCAATCGTGGCATTGATCGCTTGCGGCTGCAGAACGTTCTTCGGGGTATGCGCGAGGAAGGCTACTTCGATGTCGTCTACGATTCGGATCTGACGCTGACGGCCGCCGAGACGTTCGAGCGCCGTACCGGAAACTGCCTTTCGTATACGAACTTGTTCATCGCACTGGCACGCGCGGCCGGCCTCGACGCGCGTTACGAGGCGGTGGAGGTGCCGCCGATGTGGGATTCGGCGGATGACTGGGTCATCTTGAACAACCACATTAACTCCCTCGTGGTCGGCGTGCGCGACACCACCTTCTTCACTCGCGATTATGTCGTTGACTTCAACGCCGACGACTATCGCAGTTCGTTCGGTCGGCGGCTTATCCGTGACGAAACCGCTGCCGCGTACTTTCACAGCAATCGCGGTGTCGAGTCGTTGCGCTCGGGTGACTACCGGACGGCGTTCGCCGAGTTTAAGCGCGCGCTCGTTTTTGACCCCGGGGCCGCGACGGTCTGGATCAATTTGGGTGGCCTGTATTCGCGCCACGCCGACTTCGGTCGTGCCGTCGCCGCCTACGGAATGGCCGTCGCCGCCGAACCGTCGAGCAAATCCGCGCTGACGAACCTGGCGCAGCTGTACGACCGGCAGGGCAACCACGCGATGGCCGAGCAGTACCGGCAACGCATTCGCCGGTATGAAGAGCGCAACCCCTACTTTCACTATCGGCTGGCGCTCGATGCCTACGCGGCTGAGAATTTTCCGGAGGCGCTTGAGCGGGTTGAGCGCGCAATCGCGCTGAAGCGTACAGACCACCAGTTCTACTTCCTTGAAGGGCTGATCCAGTACCGCACCGGCGACCTCGATGGAGCGCGCGGCAGCATTGCAGAGGCGCGGCATTACAGCGACGAAGTGGGCCTCAAGGAACGCTATTCGCAAAAGCTGGACGCGCTGCGACGCCGCGGACGCGGGTCGCTGGACGTAGACTGAACCCCGGCCAGCTAGTCGATCCGCTTTACCGCAATCCCGCGGCTTCCCGCGGCCTTTTCCAGCAGGAAGCTGCCAAAGCGACGTTTGTGAATGACCACAGCATCTCCACTCGCGAGGTTCAGGCGACGTGCGTCGCTCTGCACCCACGTCTGACCGTTGTCGAGTTCCACCACCCACCGCCCTCGGGCATCAGCCTGCGCACTTGCTATCACCGCGTCGATCGACTCGATCTTGGGCTCATCGTTAACGGGCGGTTCTGCGACGCCCGGATCTCGCGACCCGAAGGTGGCGGTGGGGGCCGTATCGATTATCCGTTGATCGACTGCGTCGTCGTAGCATCTTAGGCGGTCGTCATCGTCAATGACGGTTCTGCAGTCGACGATGACGCTAGGTTCACCGACTGCGATACACGTGTAACCCACGAGCAGGAGAAACAGCAGGCCTCGATGCACTACGGCTCCGGGAAATCGCCGATGAAGCGGCATCGGAAATCAAGAAAGCCGCCAGGTAACCCTGGCGGCCCTATGAAGGCTACAACACCCGCCGGAGGCGGGTGTTGAGTTACAGCCGTGCGCGGACTCCGAAGTAGAACTCGCGTCCGGTCACGTCGTACAGTGCAGCGTCCGTGTTGATACCAACGTTGCCGTATTGCGTGTTCTGACCCAGGATGCAGGGCTCCTGGTCCAGCAGGTTGGCGATGCCGCCGAACGCCTGAATCGACTCCGTAAAGTCATATCCCACCTGCGCGTTGTTGTAGAAGCGTGCCGCGCAGGTATTGGCGTTGTCGGGCAACGGATCGCCGAAGATGTCGGCATTATCCTGGCCGGGGACGTTACCATCCACGACCTGGCCGATGTAGTTGACGGTCCAGTCCGCGGTCCACCGATCCATCGTGTACGCGAGGCCCAGAATCCAGCGGTTCTCCGGGTACTGAATTTCTCCCTTCTCCTGGTTGGTCTGTCCGCCCGCTACCGGCTTGATATCCCACTCGTCCAGATAGCTGTAGTTGAAGTTGATGCTCATCGTGCCTGCGAGGCGGTCCCAGGCCCGCTCGAGGTCCATCGAATAGACGACCTGCACGTCGACGCCGGAGACGTAGTAGTCCTCCTCGTTCGACACGCGCGCGTTCACCTGCGTGAGCGCGCCTGCGTTTGGCGCCGGATCGCGGATCGCTGCTCCACTGCAAGTCGGATCGAGTGCAAAGGCTGTGGGTGACTGCTCGTAGCAGCGGGTGACCGTATCGGTTCGCGACACGGTCGTAATCGCATCGGTCACTTCGATGTTGTAGTAGTCGATCGTCACCGACAGCCCCTCGGCGAAGGCCGGCGTCAGCACTACGCCAAACGTCCACGAATCGGCCGTTTCCTCGTCTACGTTCGGATTGCCGGTGTTGAATCCACCGGTGGATTGAGATTCCACCTGCGAAAGTGCGAATGAACCGAACGCGGCGATCCGATTGGCGATCGCGGGAATGGAACGGCAGTTGTCTGCGATGTTGCCGGTATCTGTGGCGGTGATGCCGTTGCACGCGTCGGTCAACGTCTCAAACGTTTCGCCGGCGCCCGCATAAAGATCCGCGACGTTTGGCGCACGGACCGACGACGAGTACGTGCCGCGCAAGCGGATTTCGTCGGTCAACGGCGAGTCCGCACGAAATCCCCACGTGTCGATGTTGCCAACCGTCGAGTAGTCGCCGATCCGGTAGGACGCATCAATGATCAGCTTGTCGATCACGGGGAAGCTCACTTCGGCATAGCCCTCGGTTACGTCGAAGGATCCGGAGGTTGCCAGAATCCTGTTCGACGTCGAGACACCTGCCTGTGCCGCCGAGTCCGGGGTTTCGCTGCCCTTTTCGTCGCGGTACTCGAGGCCCACCGCGTAGCTGATGGCGCCGCCCGGCAGTTCGAACGGAATCGGTCCTGTAAGGCTCGTCCCGACTACCGTCTGTTCGATCTCGGAATCGAGGTTCTGGGGCAATCGCAGATAGTCAACCGCGGCCGGCGAAATCGTTCCTGCGCCGAACACGTTGAACGGTGCACAACCGTTCAGACGGGCCGTTTCATCGACGCAACGCAGCGCACCCGGAAGGTTCGGATCGGGCTCGACATCCAATGCGAAGGCCGCGCGTTCCCGGTTGATTCCGACGTTGTCCTGCTGTTGGGCATCCGTTTGACCCCAAGTAGCGAAGACGCTTAGCGTCGTTGAGTCGTTCAGCTGGTAGTCGATGTCCCCAGCAACGCGGAGCGTCGTACGATCGATCGCCGAACCGCGATTGCCGAACTCGGTCAGGCGCCGTGCCGTTCCGTTGAGTCCGAGGTCGTTTAGGTTCGTCACGCCATCCGCCAACAGGTTGTCCCTGAGCAGCGTCGGAATCATCGGGCCGGTTGCGACATCCATGCCGCCGGTGCCGCCGCGATCGATGTCCCACACGTTGTCGTTCAGGTCGAGCGGAAACGGTTCGAATTCCGAGTTGATTTCGACCTGCGAGTAGTTGAGCAAGATCGAGGAACTCACCTGGTCGTTGATGTCGAAGGTCACGCCTGCTGCGCCGAGACGCCGGTCGACCGGTGACGCGAGGTCGCGCGCCGAAGCGCGGTTGAAACGGTCGGAGTTCGCGATGTCGCCCAACCCGCTGACGAACGTGGTTCCGTCACCGTTGTACGGACCGAAGTGACCCTGCGGAGGGAATCCAGAGCCCAGATAGTCCCAACCGCCTTTGTCGTCCAGGAATCCGGCCGGGTAATAGATGATGTCTTCCTTCGCGAAGTCACGGTCCGCAGCCTTCATGCCTTCGTCCTTCGACCAGCCCCAGGATGCCCAGGCGTTACCTCGTTCGAAGTTGCTGCCGATCGTCACGCTGACGTCTTGGCGGTTGCGATCGCCATCCTCAGGGATGCCCGCTTGCGCGTCTATCCCGAAGCCTTCGAAGTCGGTCTTCGTGATGACGTTTATGACGCCCGCGACAGCGTCCGACCCGTACACTGCGGAGTAGCCGCCCGTGATGATCTCGATGCGATCGATGATTCCGACCGGGATCGCGTTCAGATCCACGCCATAGCCGACACCCGGCGACAAGCCGGACACGAACCGTTGGCCGTTGACCAGGACGAGGGTTCGTTCAGAACCGAGGTTGCGTAACGCGGTCAACTGCAGACCCGACGATGTGGACGAGAACACGTCCGTCGAGTTGTTCTCGAAGCCGATCGTCTGTGGCATCCGCTGCAGGAACTCACCGAGGTTGTTGGCACCGACCGCCGAGATCTCCGCCGAGTTGATCGTGACGATTGGCGATGGAGATTCGACGTTGGAGCGAGCGATACGTGAGCCGGTCACGATGATCGTTTCGGCGGCCGGATCCGCGGTGGCCGCCATTGCGACCGGTCCAAGCGCGGACGCGCTGAGTATCGTCACCGCCCCGAAACACGCCGCCAGCGAGCGTCTGTTCTTTGGCATTGTTGTGTCCTCAAAAAATAACAAACCTGTATGGCCACTGCTTTACGGCCTACCTGTGTAACGTTTCAGAAACACAACCCCTCAACGATTCGTTCACTATTTCTCGACATTTGGTAACACCTGACCATGAATCACACCCTCAACTTCGTCTGTTGATGTCTCCAATATGTTGATAAATAAGGATAATTTTAACGCACTTCGAACGCTCGCCGCCTGCGTGGGATCTGAAACTATTTCGTAACACGCGCACCCGTCGGTCTCGATGGGTGCGCGATCAGTGGCGTTGATTGAGAGCTACCATCAGGCCACGGGCTCTACTCGAAGCGTGCGGGAGTCCACATACGGTCGAAGCTGCAGACCGCGGCGGCAGCAAACCGTTTGCGAGGTCCCGTGTGTCCGGTCATTGAGACACCGCCGCACAGCGCGCAATGTTCCGCACGTGTACCTCGCGCATCTCGACCAGCGCTTCGCGCAGGGTCTCATTGGCGATACGAGGTATCACATCGTCGATCATCCGCACCACCGGACTGACCGCGATCGAGCAGTTTCAGTTGCGCCGCCAATCCTTCGCGCGCCATCAGCTTTTCGTAGAACACGCCGGTGACGTCGGTGGGCGTTCCGCCAAGCCGTTGCACATGCGATCGCAACATCACGCAGTAGCGGCCCTCGTCGCGCGCGACATCGAGCAGCAGTTGCTTCAGTGCCGGGTCGTTGCAGGTTTTCGACATGTCGATGAGACCTTGCGCTCCCGCGCGCTCGCCTTCGAGCAGTCCGTTCAGGAACGCGACGACCTCGCTGTTTCGCAGCGGGTTCGTTTCGAATTCGTGCGCGTAGCACACCGGTGAAGCATACGGCCGTACTTCGTCGTGATCGTCGTTTGCCATGACTGCATTGCTCCCACTGCGTTCGCACATGGTAACGCCGGCATATCGGCTATGCCGCAACGCCATGAGTCGCTAGGCTTGCGACTGCAATCGTCAGCGAGATCCTCGGATGCAACGCGAATACTGCGCGGAAGTCGCGCAAGCGGAGGGCGAACCGATGGCGGGCACTGCCGACGTAGTCGACGTGTGGATCATGCTCGAGTACCTGCCGGCGTGGTCCGCGAAGGCGACCACCGACAACGCGCTCGTAGCCCCGACGAAAGCCTGGTTGAAGCGGCTGGCGGACGAGGTAGCGGCGCGAGGTCTTAAAGCACGGCTGCAGCTGATCCGCCGTCCCGAACTGGACCGCACCGGCGTGACGCTGATGCTCGGTACGGCGCGCGGACTGCATCGGTTGGAAACGCCGGACTACGACGCGCTCGGTACGTTGTCGCTCGAAACGATCGAGGCTGCGCCGCTCGAAACCGCGCCGCAGTATTTCGTGTGCACCAACGGCCAGCGCGATGTGTGTTGCGCGCGTTTCGGATTGCCGACGTACGCCGCATTGCGCGAGCGCGTCGGGGATCGCGCGTGGCAGACCACACACGTCGGCGGACACCGGTTCGCGCCTAACGTGCTTACCCTGCCGCAGGCGGCGCTGTACGGTCGAGTGCAAACGGGTGACGTGGGTGAGTTCGTCGATGCGGTGGAACGCGATCGCATTGCTGCGAAGTGGCTGCGCGGGCGTACCCGTCGCGCGCCCGAGGTGCAGGTTGCCGAAGCGGCGCTCATTGCGCGCGGCGTCGATACATCGGGAATGTTCGGCCTTGAGCCGATCGATGACGGCGGCTATCGCGTTTCGTTCGGCGCACACACGGTCGCGGTAACACGCGGTGCGACGCGACACGTGCTCGCCAGCTGCGGCGACGAGCGCAAAGCGGTGACGCCCTGGAGCGTCAGCGGGATCGTCCCGTAACGAAGTCGACCAGCGACCGATTGAACCCGTCGGCGTCCTCCATGTTCACGCCATGCCCTACGGCGAGGTCGACGATCGAGAGGTTCGGCATCTGCGTTTGCGCATAGTCCCGGTGCGGTCCGAATCGGGTTTCTTCGCGGCCGCAGATCAGCAGCGACGGTACGGCGTTCTCACCGACGCGCGCCCTGATGGTGGCGTTGGGGTTGGTGTTTCGCAGCGCGTTTGCAATGCCGACCGGGCTGAGCTTCGCTGCGTCGATCATCAATGCGTCGTAGAGATCGCGCGGCAGGCGTTTCGCGTGGCGTGGATGCACGGGCATACGATCGATCGCGTCGAGTCCGCCGGCTTCGACCTTTGCGGCGGCATCTGCCGAACCGTTCGTCCATGCTTCGGTTTGCGCAGCGTCTGCGAATGCCGACGTCGAGTTCGTGAAAGCATGGCCGAAGACGCGCTGCGGATGCGTCAACGCGTAACGGATCGTGAGCCCCGCGCCCAACGAATAGCCGCACAGCCACCAGCGTTCGGCGCCAAGCGACCGGCGAATGTCTTCGAACGCCGCCACGTATGCATCGGGATGGTATGCAGCTGCATCGGACGGGGCCTCCGAACGACCGTGCCCCAACAACTCGACCACCACCGGCCGGCACACCTGCGAAAGCGCCCTCAGGTTCGGCAACCACTGCGCGCGCGACATCAGAAAACCGTGCACCAGCAACAGATGTGGGCCGTGGCTTCCGTGTGTTTCGAAATGCAGTTGTTGCATCTGGTGGAGTTCGCAGGTCGCTTCTTGACGGGATCGCCATCCTAGAGCAGTGTGCCGAATCCGCAAATCACCCGAACTACGCGCATGGCAAACGCTCCGCGCACGACATTGGCCGCCCCCGACATCCGGCGTCAGCCGGTATCGGTAACACGACAGATGGCCGCGTCGCTTCCGAATCTGCGCGCGATCGCCGAATCGCACGGCTTGAAGATTCATCACCTCGGTGCCGGCTATCCGCACCCCGAGGCGACCGACCCGCGCGCGTTTCTCGCGCACAAGGCCGCGTACTACGAACACCTGCGCGTACGCGAGGGTCTGAACGATCCGGATGCGTTGCCGGAGTACCTGCGCGAGTCGTACGCGTACACCGACACGCTCGGGCCGCGAAAACCGCGCGAGGCGTTCGCGCAGGTCTATGGCGCCGACTGGAGTCTCGACATCGATCCGGCGCGCCTCATTCCAACCGTTGGGGCGACCGGCGGCATCAGTCTCGTGTGTTCGTTGTTCGAACGGCCCGGCAAACCGGTGGCGTACATCACCGACGCGCCGACGTACGCCGGTTTTCTGGCCCGCGCCATGCTGAACCGGCACGCGGCTGTGTTCAGCATCGAAATGGACCGTGAAGGTCCGATCGTGGCGCGCGTTCGCGAGCAGATTCGCGCGGCGCGTGCGGCGGGCTATTTCGTGCCGTTCTATTACTCGATTCCCGATGGGCACAATCCCGCCGGTTTCTCGTTCAGCGACGCGCGGCGGCGCGCGCTGCTCGAAGTGGTCGAAGAGGAGGGCATCCTGATTCTCGAGGATGCGCCGTACCTATATATCAACTACGCGCAGGCCGAGGCACGGCCGAAGCCGTTCGTAACACTCGCTCCCGACCGGACGATTCATCTCTTCACCGGATCGAAGATCGGGTTTCCGGGGCCGCGCGTCGGTTTCATTCTGTCGAATGCGGTGCTCGAGATCGAAGGCGGTAAGCAGGTGCCGATCAGCGATTTGCTCCTCACCGAGGCAAGCGCGGACCTGTTGTTTCAGAATCCCGAGGCGCTGCACGGCTTTGGCGCGCTGCTGCACGACGACGCGATGCAGCTGCGCAAATCGCTGTGGGGCGTCGCCAACGAGAAGCTCGAGATCTATCGCGAGAACCGACGCATCGTGCTCGAAGGATTGCAGAACGAACTCGGCTCGTATCCCGAGTCGTTCCGCTGGACGCACCCCGAGGCCGGCTTCTTCACCGTGTTCACGTTCCTGAATCCGAACGTGACGACCGACGACGCGTTCATTTCGCGGCTCGTATCGGAATACGGGGTGGTCGCGATTCCGATGTACGACTTCTATCCGGCCGATGCCCGACGACGCAATCCGCGCGCGGGGCTCGATCAGCTGCGCCTGTCGTTCTGCTTCAGCGAAAGCGTGGGTGCGCAACGTCGCACCGATCTGCGTGACGCGGTGGCTGCGTTCGCGCGTGCGGCGCGCGTCGAATCCGGCGTGGCGAAGTCCTAACTGAAGCCCCAAGCAGGGTCATCGTGAAGCGCATCTGCGTATTTGCCGGTTCGAGCCCCGGCACCAACGACGCTTACCAGAAGGCCGCGGTCGAGCTCGGCGAAGCGCTCGCTGAGCGCGACGTGGAACTGGTTTATGGCGGCGGATGTGTCGGATTGATGGGCGTGCTCGCCGATGCGGCGCTTGCCCGCGGCGGTCGCGTGATCGGCGTGATTCCGCACACGTTGATGGTGCGTGAAGTGGGACATCGTGCGCTCACGGAACTGCACGTGGTCGATTCGATGCACCAGCGCAAAGCGATGATGGCGGAGTTGTCCGACGGCTTCATCGCGTTGCCGGGCGGTTTCGGTACGCTCGAAGAGATGTTCGAGATTCTGACGTGGGCGCAACTCGGCCTGCATGGCCATCCGTGCGGGTTGTTGAACGTCGAGGGCTATTTCGATGCGCTGCTCGCGTTTCTCGAGCATGCCGTGCAGCAAGCGTTCGTGCGCGATGCGCATCGTGCGATGTTGCTGGTGGATGATTTGCCGCGTCGCTTGCTCGACCGGTTTGCGGCGTACCGCGCACCTACAGTGCAGAAGTGGCTGCTACGCAGCGCGCAAACATGACCGGAACGGGCATGGACATGATTCTCGTGGTCACCACCGGCGGCACCATCGACAAAGTCTACTTCGATGCGCAGAGCGAATTCGAAGTAGGGCGCTCGATGGTGGGCGACCTGCTGCGCGAAGCACACGTGCACGTGCCGTTCGAAACGCTCGAGGTGCTGCGTAAGGACAGCCTCGATCTGACCGACGACGATCGTGAGGCAATCCGTCGTGCGATCGCGGCGGCGCCGAACGCGCGCGTAGTGGTCACGCACGGCACCGATACCATGACGAAAACCGCGCGTGTGCTCGGTTCGATCCGCGATAAAACCATCGTGCTGACCGGCGCGCTATCGCCCGCACGATTTGCGAACACCGACGCGGCGTTCAACGTCGGCATGGCGTTCGGCGCCGTGCAGACGCTGCCTACGGGCGTATATATCGCGATGAACGGCCAGGTGTTCGACGCCGCGAAGGTACGCAAGGACCGCGCGACGAACCGCTTCGTCGCTACTTGAGGCTCGAAACTACAGCATCCATTGGAGGCTAAAGTGATGACGCGACTGAATATCGTGATAGATGACGAGCTCTACCTGCGCCTCAAGAAGGAACTGCCCCCAAAGGGGATTAGTCGGTTCATTAACGATGCGGTTCGCGCACGTCTGGATCCGGACCGCACGACACTCGATGAAGCCTACAAAGCCGCCAGCCGTAAACTCTGGCGGAAGCAACTCGCGGACGATTGGTCCGCAACGGAGATCGAAGGTTGGCCAAGGTAAAGCGTGCGCCGAGGCACGGCGATATCTACTGGGTTTCCCTAGACGCTACGTTGGGTATCGAGATTCGCAAGACGCGCCCCGCCGTGATCATCTCCAACGACTCATGTAACGCACACGGCGGTCGCGTGGTTGTGTTGCCGATCACCAGCAACCTCGATTCGCTTCCACGGTGCGTTCCCAAGACTTGCGAGGCATCGAAGAAGCAGTCCTCATCACGCTTGGGTTCGCGTCGTTATAGGTGCCGCGTCAGCGCTACGGCGTCAGTTTGAAATCCACCTTCGCGCGCACGCTGGCGGTGTCCAGCGGTGTTCCCTCGCTGAATCGCGGCGCGTAGCGCCACTCCTTGATCGTACTCAGCGCCGGTTCACCAAATGCTTCGCTGCCTTGAGTTTCGACCAGCTTCGCGTCGCGAACGAAACCCTGTGCATCGATGCTGAATTCGATAGTCGAAAAACCCTCGCGACCTTTTGCTTCGGCCGGGTATTCGGGCTCCGTCCGGTACAACGGCGCGGGTGGTGCGGCGTCTTTCCAGGGATCGAGCTTGCCTACCGCGACGCAGTGCGGCGTGGCCTTTTCCGACTCGCCGAGTTGCTCGTAGACCGTCACCAACAGCACGTGCGAGGCGAGCACGATCGGATTCGGAGTACCTTCACCCAGCGCGGCGAGCACCTGATTGAAGAACGGTTCGGCGGCGCGCGGCTTCGAAACGGCCATCTGATACTTGCCCATCCACAACGCGGCAATCAGCAGGCGAGAGTCGTTCGCGGCGACTTGTTTGCGATATTGCGAGTAGGCCTCGTCGAGGTACGGCTTCGACTCTGCGACATTGCCGTCGCGCAGCAGATGGATGCCCGCTTCGAGATTCAGATGCGCCAGCAGAAGGTCGTCAGGCTTCACGTACTTGCGCGCGATGTCGAGCGCTTGTTGGTAGAACATGGTGCGCGCCCTGGCGTCCCACGCGCCGGTTGCGTTCGCGCGCGCCATGAACGGGTCGATGAGCTCGCGTGAGTCCTGTCCGTAGACGAGCTGATGCAACTCGATGGCCTTGTCGAGCGTTTTGACGGCTTCCTTGCGATGGCCGGTCTTCTCGTACGCTTCGCCGAGATTCAGCGCGAGCGCGGCGGTGTTCGTATGGTTCTCACCGTAGATCTGCAATCCCAACCGATATGCCCGCTCGGCGTAGGGCAACGCTGCTTCGTTCCTGCCTTCGTCGTTCAGGCTTTTGAAGTTCTTGTAGGCGTCGGCGAACTCCGCTCGTGCGGCAGCGGGATCTGCCGGCAATTCCTCGGCCGGATACGCGTTAACGGCTGCAAAAAGCGCGACCAGGAACCAGAGGCTGCGAAGCATCGTCGGACTCGAACGCTGAAAGGTCGCTAGTCTAGTGCGGAACGGGGAGGGTAGACTCCGACGGTTCGGTTCGCGGAGGGGAAAATGAGCTACGACCTCGTCATCAAGAACGGCACCGTCATAGACGGTTCAGGTGCTCCGCGGTATCGCGCCGACGTGGCGGTGTCGGGTGGTCGCATCGCAGCCATTGGTCGCGTCGACGCCAAAGCGAAACAGACGATCGATGCCGAAGGCCACGTAGTGACGCCGGGATTCGTCGACGGCCACACGCACATGGATGCGCAGGTGTTCTGGGACCCGATCGGTTCGTGCTCGTGTTATCACGGCGTAACCACGGCGGTGATGGGTAATTGCGGCTTCACGCTCGCGCCGTGCAAATCGGAAGACGCCGATTTCGTGTTCCGCAATCTCGAACGCGCGGAGGACATCTCGCGCGAGTCGATGCTCACCGGCATCAAGTGGAGCTGGGAGTCATTCCCGCAATTTCTCGACACCGTCGACGGTCTGCCGAAAGGTATCAACTACGCCGGCTACATGGGTCACTCCGCGTTGCGCACTTACGTGATGGGCGAACGCGCGTTCACCGAAACGGCGAACGAAGACGACCTGAAGAAAATGTGTGCGCTCACGCAGGACGCACTGAAAGCCGGCGCGATTGGCTTCTCGACGTCGCGCACGCACAACCACATCACGGCGGATGAACGTCCGGTGGCCAGCCGCGTGGCGGACTGGCGCGAAGTGCGCGCCATCGTGAATGCGATGGGCGAACTGAACGCCGGCATCTTCGAGATTGCCGGTGAAACGGTCGGCCGCGATCCGCAGCGCGCGCGCGAGTATTTCGATCGGCTGAAGAATCTCGCGGTGGAATCGCGTGTGCCGATCACGTTCGGCATGTTCTCGGTACGCGTTGCGCCGGAATTATGGCGGCCGTACTACGACCTCGCCGACGAAACGGCAGCAGCCGGCGGCCGCATGGCCATTCAGGCGCATTCGCGCGCCTTGAACGTGCTGTTGTCGTTCGAAGGCAATACGCCGTTCGACAAGTGGGACGTGTGGAAAGACATCCGCAGTCTGCCGCTGGCGCAACAGAAGGCGAAGCTGCGCGATCCTGCGACTAAGCGCGCGCTCGTCGACGTGGCGAAGGCGCCCTATAAAGGCCCGCGCATCGTCGGCGCCGAAGCGCGTCCGCCGGATTGGGATTGGGTGTATCTGATGGACACGATGTCGAACGATGCGCGTCGCATGTCCGACGTCGCACGCGACCGCGGCGTGCATCCGGTGGAAGCGATGATCGACATCGCGCTCGAACACGACTTCAAGGTGTTCTTCCGCCAGCCGATCGCGAACGAAAATCAGGACCACGTTCTCGAGATGATGAAACATCCGCGCTCGGTGGTGACGTTCTCCGATTCCGGCGCGCACGTGTCGCAGATCATGGACAGTTCGTTGCAGACACATCTGTTGTCGCACTGGGTGCGCGAGAAACAGGCGTTCACGCTGGAAGAAGCGGTGCGCCTGATCACGTACGACACCGCCACGCAGTGGGGGCTGCACGATCGTGGACTGCTGCGAGTCGGGCTCGCCGCGGATTTCGCGGTATTCGATCCCGACACGATTGCGCCGCGCATGCCCGACGTGGTGCACGACTTGCCCGGCGGCGCGAAGCGTCTGAAGCAGACGGCCGATGGCATGTTGGCCACGGTTGTCGGCGGCCAGGTGCTGCTTTCGAACAACGAACACACCGGCGCATTGCCGGGCAAATTGATTCGCGGACCGCTCGCGCAATAGCGGCGACGTTGGAGGAACGATATGGCACATGATCTGGTGATTCGAGGCGGGCGCGTGATCGACGGCACCGGTGCGCCGGCGCGTAACGCCGATGTGGCGGTGGAGAACGGCAAGATAGTTGCGGTGGGCGCCATCTCCGGCACAGGACGTCGCGAGATTTCTGCAGCCGGCGCAATCGTCACTCCGGGGTTCGTCGACATCCACACGCACTACGACGGCCAGGCCACCTGGGCATCGCGCATGTCACCGTCGAATCACCATGGTGTTACCACGGTGGTGATGGGCAATTGCGGTGTCGGCTTCGCGCCGGTCAAGCGCACCGACCACGATCTGCTGATCGAATTGATGGAAGGCGTCGAGGACATTCCGGGTGCGGCGTTGCACGAAGGTCTGTCGTGGGACTGGGAGACGTTTCCGCAATATCTCGACTACTTGTCGCAACGGCGCTTCGACATGGACATAGCGGCGCAGCTTCCACACGCCGCGCTGCGCGTGTACGTGATGGGTGAGCGCGGCGCGAATCGCGAGCCCGCTACGGCGCAAGACATCGCCCAGATGCGCGTGCTCGCGCGTGAAGCGGCTGCCGCGGGTGCGATTGGATTCTCCACGTCGCGCACGCTGAATCACCGCAGCAGCAAGGGTGCCCCCACACCATCGCTCACTGCAGAGGTGGATGAACTGGTCGGCATCGCGCTCGGCCTGAAGGACGCGGATCACGGCGTGCTGGAAATGATCTCCGACTTCGGCGATCTCGACGAGGAGTTCGGCATCGTCGAACGCATGTCGGCCGAGAGCGGTCGCCCCATCTCGATCTCGTTGGCGCAGGGTCTGTCGCCGAACGGCTGGAAGAAGATTCTGGGCCGCATCCAGAGCAACGTCGGTGCCGGCAGGGTGATGCGCGGCCAGGTGGCGCCGCGCCCGATCGGCATCGTGCTGGGGCTCTCGACCACGCTGAATCCGCTGCTGATGCGCCCGTCGTATTCGGCGGTCGCCAAGTTGCCGCTCCCCGAACGGCTGGCAAAGCTCAAAGACCCCGCACTCAAGGCGAAGATCCTCGCCGAAGAACCCGCGCCGGCGTTCGAGCGGATGAAGCGGCTCGTGGGCGACTTCGACCGGATCTGGCTGATGAACGACCCGCCGGATTACGAGCCGAGGCCCGAGGACGCGATCGGTCCGCGCGCGCGTGCGTTGGGACGCGCGCCGCTCGAGTACGCGTACGACCTGCTGCTGCAGCACGATGGGCGGCAGTTGCTGTTCACGCCGTTTGCCAACTACGCCGAGTTCAACCTCGACTGCTGCCGCGAAATGATCCTGAGCAACGACTGCGTGATGGGTCTCGGTGATGGCGGGGCGCACGTCGGCACGATCTGCGACGCGAGCTTCTCGACGTATCTGCTCGCGCATTGGGGCCGGGATCGCACGCGCGGTGAGCGCATCGATCTGGCGACCCTGGTGAAACGACAGACGCAGGACACCGCGCGCGCCGTGAACCTGTTCGATCGTGGTCTCATTGCGGCAGGCATGAAAGCCGACCTCAACATCATCGACTTCGACAATCTGCGCGTTCGCGCGCCGGAGATGATCAAGGACCTTCCCGCGGGTGGTTCGCGGCTCGAACAGCGCGCTGACGGATACCTGGCAACGATCGTCAGCGGCGAAGTGACGTATCAGAATGGCGAACCGACCGATGCGCTACCGGGTCGATTGGTGCGCTGAGTCCGCACCTGAGTTAAGCTGTTAGCGATTTCTCTTTGCTTGAAGACATGCGCCCGTAGCTCAGTTGGATAGAGCACCTGGCTTCGAACCAGGTGGCCGGCGGTTCGAGCCCGTCCGGGCGCGCCAAGCAAAACAAGAAGATCGAGGTGTGCGGTTGCGCGACAGGGTCTTGCTGCATCCGGTCGAGCTTGGCGTCCTGGCGGAGTAGAGGCAGCACGGGCAACCGACCATCCGATCCGACGCCGGCTGTACAACGTCGACACGCTGACGCCCGATTTCCGCATCGCCCTGTAATCTCAGTCCGAGCACCGCTGATCGTCGCGATGGCAGGCGGACGGTGCGGCATTGCGGGTTCGTTGGCGGCGGGCGCGCTCTTCTGACCATCCGTTGCGGATACGCTGTCGATACAGGTCCGGCCTGACGCTCGGGTGCAGCCGGATCTCACGCGCTCGAGTCATTATCCGATGAGCGGAAGAGCCAACTCCTGGCAAGCGACTATTCCGAACATCAGTGACACCACGGCGACAAAACGCAATACGAACGGTAAGCGCTGGAAGAGTGTGTACATCGTCTGCCCCTAAAGACCGGCTTTGAAGGATGCAACGGCGTGTCAATGCTTGTCGATACCCGATGGCTCACACCAGACTTGAAGCGACTGGTTCAACGAAAGGGGAAGCTATGAACTGGGATGCAATTGCTGCAGTCGGTCAGGTGCTCGGGTCGATCGCGTGGACGAATTGCCCGATATGGAACGGCGTCAGTTGGAGTGGATGATCCGTGGTAATTATGGATCGCCCGGTGTTGCGCGGGTGTTCTATGAGACGTGGATTAGACCGAATGCACACCCAGACGCGGTGCGCTACGTAGACAACCTGTTGGCGCAGGGCTGAGCTATCGCACACGCCATGCGCGTCGCCTCCGATCTCCCTAGGGCTGTTCTGAGGCGGTTATCAGACGGCGCCGCGTTCTCTTGCGAGCGGCGAGCAGGGCGAGAGCACCGATGATCAACGCTGCTGATCCTGGTTCCGGGACTCTCACCGGGTTGATTTCCGACACGGAGTTGAATTCTCCCGCATAGAGAAGGCCGAATGGGCCGCCGCCTACCTGATAGACGTCGAATCGCAGCAGATAAGTGCCCGCGTCCAACGACCAGTCGAACTCACCAAACTCGTTAGGCTCGCAACCGATCGAACTCCCGGCGCAGGCAGCATCCAGCGTGAAATTGAGCAGATTCTGTGCAACACCGTTCAAGAAGACTTGAACGGTGTCATCGCCCCACACGTGCATTGAAAGGGCTGTAGCCGAGGTGAACGTCAGCTCCTCGAAGAATGAGGCGGCCGCTGAGCTCGTGCTGTTGGGAACGACGGTAAGGCCACCCCAGCCTGTGTCGGCAAATGAGATCCACTGTGCATCGGATGTCCCAGGGTTGTTCGTTTGCCACGCGGGATGACGGTCAATCGTCATCACGTTGCATCCATCGCCCGCGGCTGCACACGTCTCATTGCCGTCACCAGACACGATGGGCACTGCCGCTGCGTTCACGCTGACTAACCAAAGCATGGCCACTAAAGTCTGTCGCATCTTTGCCAATGAAGTTCGTTCGATGCGCTAGGGTGCGTTGATCAGCGCGCGATTGCTGTTGTGTGCTTGTCGAAGTCCCCCGGGAGTTGTTATTGACCTTTGATCGGTAGGCTTACCTCAGCCTAGATGCACGATCGCACCGAGCGACCTCACCAATGCACGAGGGCTACCATATAACGTGTTGTCGCAGACAGGCTGAAACCAGACGCTTCGACACTGAATAGACCGCCACGGAAGGGACTCGGACGGACCCGCAGAGGCCGGATAGGTTCGCTGCTTGCTGAGGTGCGTTAGGCGAGCGTTGACGAGACTTCGGCTACGGCCAAATCAATCGACTTCGAGAAGAAGGGCCATCGCAACTTGGCCTCGGCGGCGCTCATCGTTCGGCTGCGTGCTTCAGGACCATCGCGCATCAACCGCGAACCGAAGTTTTGGAGGTGATACTTCAGAGTGCCGTCATCGTTCACCTCCAGCCACGACTCCCTCAAATTTCTTTGCGCTCTGAAGATTCTGATTGTCATTTCCTACTCCTCTCGAGCTTGCGGTTTGGGCGCGGGACAGAATAGTCGCGGAAGATTGCACGCCGGTGACAGACGACCGACGGTGCATTCACGGCGCCGTCAACAAGACAGGGTTTGATGTGGCTAACGCTTTGGTAGCGCTGCACCCACTACGCGGGTCCAGCCACGACGGCTGGGTTGCTGAATTTGAATCTCCAGGGCAGCAGGCTTGGAGTTGTAGTCTCTTACGACCATGCCTTCGTCGCTGCGGTGCCGAAACCCGGCACCTTCTCTCTGCTCGGCGCAGGTCTCATCGCGCTTGGACTCATACCCCCGTAGACGCGTCGCCTAGCGACCGAGTTGCGTTGCTGAAGAACCGCCTCAGTGGCGGGTTTTCTAATTTGGTTGGGCGAACAGCCACATGGGTTGAATGGGGTCTGGCATCGATGCGGGATAATCGCGCCGCGTGGCGACTGGGGCTGCCGTTGAGTGCGAGTGATTTCAAACACTTCCGGATTCGTCGAGACGCTACGGCGCCGTCGGGCAGTCCTATCATTTCGAGGATGGGTGGCCGCAGAGGTGGCCGGACCAGATAGATGTCGCCTCGAATATGCTGTTTAAGGCACCTATCGCCCTTTAACGTTCCTTATACCGCACGTTGACTTGCGTATTGACTATTCTCCCCTGTATGCTTTCTAAAGCACGTAATCTGACTTAATGTGCCTTAAAGCGCACGAGCTCGAAAATGGCAAGAAAGAACGTACTCACCGATAACCCGCCCCACGCGGTCGAGAGCGCACTGAAACGCCTCGGAGCGAACCTGCGTACGGCGCGGTTGCGGCGGAACCTGACGATCGAGGGCGTCGCCGAAAAGATTGGGACAGGGCGGCGTGCGGTCCTGGGCGCTGAGAAGGGCAAGCCGTCAACCAGCGCTGCGGTCTATACCGCACTGCTGTGGGCGTATGACCTGTTGGGAGCATTCGAAGAGCTCGCCGATCCAGCGCAGGACACGGAAGGGCTGGCCATGGTCGAATCCCGCGCCCGTGCCCGAGGACGCGAAACGCAGGCACTGGACAATGAGTTCTAAGGGCGGGTGTTTTGTTTACATCACCCCTCCCGGCGAAACCGAATTCGTTACCGCCGGAAAATTCCTGCAGGAGACTGACCGCAACGGTCTGACCGTTGGCAAATTCGTCTATGGTCGCAGCTACCTCGCGCGCCATGACAAGGTGTCGATCGACCCGCTGGAACTCAAGCTGAGTACGGCGACCTACGAAACGCGACGGCTCAAAGGCATCTTCGGTGCGCTACGCGATGCCAGCCCCGACTATTGGGGTCGCCGCATCATTGAACGACATGCAGGCAAGGCGCACCTGGATGAACTTGATTATCTGCTGCACTCTCCTGACGACCGGGCTGGGGCGCTCGGATTTGGCCTAAACCAGGAGCCACCCGAACCTCTGCGAACATTCAACAGGACGATCCACCTCGCAAAACTGCAAGCCTTCGCGGATGCCATCATTGCGGACCAGGATCTACCGAATGATCCGGACGCGCAGCAAGCGAACGAATTGCTGGGCGGCACATCGATGGGCGGGGCCCGCCCGAAGGCAGTTGTCGAGGATGATGACGGGCTATGGATTGCGAAGTTCAATCGGCCCGATGACCGTTGGAACAACGCGCGCGCCGAACAAGCGATGCTGGTGCTCGCGCGCGCCTGCGACCTGCAGACCGCCGAGAGCAAAGTAGTCAGGATCGGTGATCGCGATGCCTTGCTGGTCAAGCGCTTCGACCGCGAAAAGACGGAAGGCGGTTACCGCCGCGCGCGTATGCTGAGCGCGCTGACCTTACTGCGCGCCGACGAAGATGAACGTGATAAGTGGTCCTACGTGACGCTTGTTGAGGAACTGCGCCGGCTGTCATCGCAGCCCAAGACCGACGCCCTTGAGCTGTTCGGGCGCATGGTTTTCAACGCACTCATTTCAAACACGGATGATCATCCACGGAACCACGCGGTGATCTCGATGAATGAAGACTGGAAACTGTCGCCAGCCTATGACCTGACTCCAACAGCACCGGTCGGGCAAGAACGACGGGATCTTGCGTTGATTTGTGGTAACGCAGGGCGCTACGCAAACGCGCAAAACCTACTCTCGCAATGCCGACGTTTTCTCATCTCGGATGAAGCGGCGAAGGCAGTCATCGACAAGATGGAACGAACGGTCAAAGACCGGTGGTACGAAATCGCTCGTACCGTAGGCATGAGTGAACGGGATTGCGAACGTGTACACGGTGCGTTCGCTTACCCGGGTTTCCGGATTGCGTTGTGAAGCGAGCGGTGTCGTCCGAGAGAGTCGCGATTCTCACCTCGATTCCGGTTGAACGGATCGTGCGCGCTGCTGGAAGAGCGAGCGACATTCGTCTTCGCGACCGCGAACGACACGCTGCCCGGCCCAGGGTCCGTGCGCGATGGTCACGACCGTGCATTGGTCCTCGCGATGATCCCGGTGGTAATAGATGACAACCCAGTCGTTGGTACGGCCGAGGTCGTGCGCGCGCTTCGTGTTCGAGTACAACGCGGTGAATTGCCAGCCGTCGCGCGAGCAGTGATGGATCGGAAGCCAGCGCCGCCGCTCGGGATTGAACCGGCGCGGCGCGATCGTCTGAAGCTCGCCGCGACTTGCGAGCGTGCGATATTCCTCATCCACCGCGAGCAGTGTCTCTACCGAAGGTGAGGCCACCGACGACCGAACTGGGGCGCGGTAACGATGCCGGCCACCGAGCATGCCGGCAAGCGCCGCCCGGATCGTCTCGGCCTTCTTCTCGCCGATGCCCTCGACACGCGCCAAGCGACCGTCGTGCGCGGCCTGTTCGAGTTCTTCGAGCGTCACGCACCCGAGTGCGTCATGCAGGCGATGGGCGATCGTGTCGCCGACACCTGGCAAGCGTCGCAGCAGATGTTCAGGTTCGGCTTCGCTTTCGAGGCGGTCGAGCAGCGAGCAATGACCTGTGTCGATGAGTTCGGCGATCGTCGCAGCGAGGCCGTCGCCCACACCTTCGATTGCATGCAGTGCGGCCGCGCTACCGGCGCGATAGCGCTCGACGGCGGAATGTTCCCAGCCGCGCAGATGCTCCGCAGCCCGCCGATAGCTCGCAACTCGGAACGGGTTCGCGTCGTGTGCTTCGAGCAGATCGGCGATACGTTCGAGTTGCCGGGAGATCGATTCGTTGGTTGGATCGTTCACGTCTGCGGCATACGCGCTGTGAGATAGCGGACGCAATCGTCGAGGGTCGCAACCTGCGCATAGTCGGCTTCGGGGATCTCGACGCCGATCGCGTTCTTCAGCGCGACGAGAAAATTCAGGTAGTCCATCGAGTCGATATCGAGCTGGTCGCGAAGGCTCGTCTGCGGATCGATGCGCTCGTCCTCTGCTTCGGGCGCGATGGAATAGAGTGCCTGCAGGACGGCATGGCGCAACTGGTCCTCGTTCACAATGCCTCCGGTTTGGCGAGAAGCCGCTCGATGGCCGACAGGAAGCGCGCGCCGTCGTGCCCGTCGCTCGCACGGTGGTCCGCCGCGAGCGTGACCGTGACGACACGGCGCACGTGCAATCCGCCGCCGACGACCCACGGGCGAGTGACGACCGCGCCGAAACCGACGATGGCAACCTGCGGCTGATGAATGATCGGATAGATGCTCTCGACGCCGGTGTCGCCCAGGCTCGACACCGTGATCGTGGCGCCCGACAACTCGGAACTCTTCAAACGACCCCGACGAGCGCGCTCGGTCGCGTCCTTCAGCGCGGCCATTGCCGCATCGATGTCGAGCGCGGCTACGGTCCGGAGAACCGGTGCCGCCAGACCTCCGCCGCGCAGCGATACGACGACGCCGACGTCGACATTCTCCCGCCCCTCGAATGTGCCGTCGCGCCAATAGCCGTTGAGCGTGCGATTCTCCGCAGCCGCGCGTGCGACTGCCTTCAGAAGCAACGCGCCGTGGACGACCCGCCGCTCGATCGGGATCTGCGCATTGCGCCGCTCGAGCCAGACGAGCGTGGGCTCGAGATCGATCGTGTGCGCGAGGTAGTAGTGTGGAATCTCGCGCTTGGAGCGGCTCATCGCAGTGGCGATGGCGCGCCGCATCGGGCTCGTCTCGGCGCCTCCTCGCGCGGCCATCTCGGCAGGTGGCGCCGGTGTTCGTGCAGCAGGTCGTGCCTGCGTCGTATGAGCGAACTGCTCGACGTCCACGACGGTCACGACGCCGCCATCGCCGGTGCCGACGACGAGATCGAGATCGACGCCATACTCGCGCGCGTGCTTGCGTGCGGCGGGTGAGATCTTGCGTCGCGTTACGTTCGACGGTGACTGTGCAGGACGTAGCGGCTCTGCCGCGGGACGTAGCGGCTCTGCCGCGGTTCGTAGCGGTTCTGCCGCGGTTCGTAGCGGCTCTGCCACGGACTGTGGCATCGCTTTAGAGGGTCGTTCAGGCGCGACAACCGCAGGCTCTTTCGCAACGTCGGGCCGCACTTGCACGGGTTCACCAACTGCGTCGAGGCGCGCAAGCGGGGTGCCTACCGCAACCTCCGTATCGGGCATCACCAACAGCTCCGTAACGATTGCGTCCTCGAAGATCTCGATCTCGATGGCGCCCTTATCCGTCTCGACGACAGCGACGATATCGCCGCGGTGTACGCGGTCGCCGGGTTTCACCAACCACTCGATCAGCGTTCCCGACTCCATGTCGGCACCGAGCGATGGCATACGAAACTCAGACACCGCGCGTAACCAGCCGCCGCGCGTGCGCGACGATGTCGTCTGTCTGCGGGATGGCGGCGCGCTCGAGATGCGCGGCATAAGGAATCGGCACTTCGGCACTGCACAGCCGGGCAACCGGCGCATCGAGCTCGTAGAACGCCTGCTCCATGATCCGCGCGCTGATCTCCGCAGACAGGCTGCCGCTCTTCCAGCCTTCGTCGACGATCAGTACGCGTCGAGTTCGCGCAACCGATGCCATGATCGTCTCGTCGTCGAGCGGCCGCAGCGTGCGCAGGTCGATGACCTCGACCTCGATGCCGTCTTTGGCCAGCACCTGAGCCGCATCCAGTGCCTTGAAGAGGCTGCCACCGTAGGTGATGAGACTCAGATGTGCCCCCGCGCGACGCACGACCGCGCGATCGAGATCCGTCGGCCCGGCGCCCTCGGGCAACTCGCCCTTCATGTTGTACAGCAGCGCGTGCTCGAAGATCAGCACCGGGTCGGGCTTTTGGAGCGCGGTAGGCAACATGCCGAATGCATCTTCGATGGTCGCGGGCGCGACGACGCGCAACCCGGGCACGTGCGCGTACCAGCCTTCGAGACTGTGCGAATGCTGGGCAGCGAGTTGTCGGCCGCCACCCGTCGCCATGCGGATCACGACCGGCACCGCGAACTGGCCGCCCGACATGTGACACAGCGTCGCTGCATTGTTCACGATCTGATCGAGCGCGAGCAGGCTGAAGTTCACGGTCATGATCTCGACGATGGGCCGCATGCCGCCGAGCGCGGCACCGATGCCGGCGCCGACAAACGCCGATTCCGATAGCGGGGTATCGCGAATACGCTCCTCGCCGAATTCTTCGAGCAGTCCCTTGCTGACGGCGAACGAGCCGCCATAGCGACCGACGTCTTCTCCCATCAGGAAAACGCGCGGATCGCGCTGCATCGCACCGCGGATGGCTTCGCGCACCGCATCCCGATACGTGAGCGTCGTCATTCGCCGTCCATACAACGCGCAATGGTTGCGATGTGTGCGTTCTGCGCGTCGTCCGCATACACGAAGCACGACAGCTCGTCGATCGGTTCCAACGTGCCGGCACGCGCGAATGCAACCGCGGCCTCGATCTCTACATCTGCTTCGGCTTCGATCGCGGTGAGATCGTCGTGACTGCCGAGACCTGCAGCTTCGAGCCGAGCCACCAACGTTTTAACTGGGCCGCGCTCCTTCCACTGTTCGACCTCGGCCTTGTCGCGGTAGAGCTCGGCATCGAACATCGAATGCGCGCGAAAGCGATACGTGCGGTACTCGATGAACGCCGGACCTGCGCCACCACGAATCTGCTCGACCGCACGCTTGGCGGCGTCTTCTGTCTCGATCACGTCCATACCGTCGATTGCTTCCGACGTCATGCCGTACGCGGCGGCCTTCTGATGAATGTCGGTGACGGACTCCGAACGCTCGATGGCCGTACCCATTGCGTAGAGATTGTTCTCGCAGACGAACAGCACCGGCAGCCTCCAGAGCGCTGCGAGATTCAGGGACTCGTGAAACTCTCCCTCGGCCACCGCGCCTTCGCCGAAGATGCAGCAGGTCACGCGATTCCGCTTGGACATCTTGTCGGCAAGTGCAAGACCGACGGCGAGCGGAAGGCCGCCGCCGACGATCGCGTTGCCACCGTAGAAGCGTGACGCTGCGTCGAACAAGTGCATCGAACCGCCGCGACCGCCGCTGACGCCTTCTCGACGGCCGAGCATCTCGGCCATGATCGGTCCCATGCCGATGCCGCGCGCGATCGCGTGGCCGTGCTCGCGATAGGTCGCAACGACCGCATCGTCTGGTGACAGTGCGTTCATCACTCCCACCGCGATGGCTTCTTCGCCGATGTAGAGATGCATGAAGCCGCGGATCTCGGCTGCGCTGTAGAGTTCGACACACTTCTCCTCGAAACGCGTGATGCGCACCATTGCGCGCAGCAGCTCGAGCGCGTGCGTGCGTGAAACGAGCGGTCTCATGTGCTCGTCTCCAGCGTCGATGTGTCGCCCTCGGGCAAACCGAGCTCGCGTGCTTTGAGCAGACGCCGCATGATCTTCCCGCTCTTCGTCTTTGGCAGGGAATCCTGGAATTCGATTTCCTTCGGTGCGACCGCGGCGCCGAGTCGCTTGCGCGCGTGCGCGAGCAGCGCCTTACGCGTTGTTTCGTCTGCGGCGTGGCCTTTCTTCAGCGCGACGAACGCTTTCACGATCTCGCCGGCGACCGGATCCGGTTTGCCGATCACTCCGGCCTCGGCGACAGAAGGATGTTCCATCAGCACACTCTCGACCTCGAACGGGCCGATCAGATGCCCCGACGACTTGATCAGGTCGTCAGCGCGGCCGACGAACCAGTAATAACCGTCTTTGTCGCGGCGTGCGAGATCGCCGGTCAGGTACCACTCGCCGACGAAGCACTTCTTGTAACGCACTTCTTCGTTCAGGTATGCGCGAAACATCGACGGCCAGCCGATCTTGATCGCAAGTTCGCCGGTCCGGTCGGGCTCGTCGACGACGTGAATGCCGGCATCTGTGTGTTCGACGATCGCTGCCGCGACCCCCGGCAGCGGTTTGCCCATCGAGCCCGGCTTCACGTCCATGGAACGGTAGTTCGCGATCATGATTCCGCCGGTTTCCGTCTGCCACCAGTTGTCGTGAATCGCGAGCCCTAGCGCGTTCTGACCCCACGTGACCGCCTCGGGATTCAGCGGTTCACCGACGCTCGCGACGAAGCGCACTCGCGACAGATCGAAGCGCTTCGGCAACTCGTCGCCTTGCTTCATCAACATCCGGATCGCCGTCGGCGCGGTGTACCAGACGTCGACCTTCTGCTGCTCGAGCGTGCGGTACCAGCGTTCGGCATCGAACTCTTCCTGGTCGACCAGAAGCGTGGCGCCGATCGACAGCGGGGCGACGATCCCATAGGAGGTGCCGGTGACCCAGCCCGGGTCGGCCGTGCACCAGAATACGTCGCCTGCGCGCAGATCGAGCGCGAAACGACCCGTCGCGTGATGCATGAGGACCGCGCCGTGCACGTGCAATGCGCCTTTCGGCTTCCCCGTTGTTCCGCTGGTGAAGTGCAGCAGCGCCGGATCGTCGGGATCGGTCGGCGGAATCGTGAACTCCGTTTCTGCCGCATCGAGCAGAGCGGTCAGGTCGCTGCAACCTTCGGGCAGCCCCTCGATGGAGTCGTCAGGAACGACGAGCACGTGTACGAGGCCCGGCAGGCGCGCCCGCAGCTCCGCTACCTTGCGCCTGTACAGCCGTGCCGTCGTGACGAGCACGCGCGCGTCGCCGATCGACAAGCGCGAGTGGATCGGTTCCGGACCGAAGGCCGAGAACAGCGGGCAGAAGACGTTCTTGTGCTTCAACGCGCCGAGTGCGGCGATGTACAACTCGGGAATACGATCGGCCAGCACGAACACGCGCTCGCCGGCCGCAACCCCGAGCCCTTCGAGCGCGTTCGCGAACGCGTTCGAGCGCGCGGCCAGCGTCCGGTAGCTGAAATCCTGCGTTGCACCGGACTTTGCGATCCAGCGCAGTGCGACGGCATCGCCGCGGCCGTGCAGCACGTGCCGATCGACCGCCTCGTAGGCGATGTTCAGACCGCGACCGTTGGGCAGCCCGTCGAGCAGGGCACGCGCGGACGCCCAGTCGAACTCGCGGCAGGTGGCCGCGTAGTCCGCGAGTACGCATGGCTTACCGGGCGGTGGGCTCGCCTTGTGGATGACGTCACTCATCTTCGTCGCAACCCTCATTCAGCACCCCACACGATAGCGAATCAGGCAGCCGGTGCCGCCGGGTTTCTGTTCGATTGCGGCAATCCACTAGGTGCGCGCTCGAATACGCGTGCCGTCCTCGATTCGCCCGCTCGGATCGACCACGACGCGCTCGCCGGCCGACACGCCTTCGGTGATCTCGACGGTGAGTCCCGCGCGATGGCCCATCGTCACGGGGCGCAATCTGGCGCGGCCACCGTCATCCACGAACAACGACCACTCGCCGTTGTGTCGGAACAGGGCGGTGAGCGGAGCCAGGATCGTGGAGTCTGTCTCCCAGACTACGACCCGCACGTCTACGCGGTAGGCGTGTCCGAGCGTTGTCCATGCCGACGGTGGATCGGTCAGGTCCAGGATCACGTTCGCGCGCTGCTCTTCGATGCCAAGTGCCGACACTTTCGTGAATGCCGTCGGTTCGATCGACCTGACGACCGCGTTGAGCGGCGGTCCGCCCCAGTTCTCGATGGTCGCGCGTTGTCCCGCGTGCAACTGCGCGGCGTCGTTGGACAGGTAGTCGGCGACAATCTCGATTCGCGACGGGTCGCCGATGTCGAGCAGCGCGTCTCCCGGATTGACGGCCGTTTGGCTCTTCTCGGGAATGCGCAACACGCGTCCGCTGATGGGCGCACGAAGGTCCACACAAGGACAATCGACACCGTTGTGCTCTTCGCGCGTCGGGGTCAGCAACGTTGCGCGAGCGCGCGCCAGCTGGTGATCACGCATCTTGATGGCGGCCTCTGCGGCTTCGAGCGCGGCGGACGCGGAACGCTCCGCCCGTTCAGCGTCGTCGATTGCCTGCTCGGAGACGGCACCTTTGCCGCGAAGTTCGCGCGTGCGCTTGACCGCGGCGTCGGCGAACTCCTTCTCCGCGGCGGCGCGATTGCGTTCCGCGCGAGCGAGCTGTGCAGCGGCCTCGGCCGCGCGTACGGCGTGTTCGGCTACCGCTCGTGCGCGCGGATCCAGGAGGTTCGAATCGGCAGGTTCGATGCGGGCGACGACTGTCGCACCGGCTTCCACGGCGTCGCCCACGTGTAGCGTCGTTCGTAACAGCGTGCCCGCGATCGGCGCAGACACCGTAAAGACGTCATGAACCCGGGTTTGGCCCTGGTCGTCCACCGTCACCATCAATGGCCCGCGTGTAACGAGCGCGACGTCGACGAGCTTCGGTTCGGGGCGCAGCGCGAGTGCGAGAAACACCGTAAGAAGGGTGACCGGCACACTCCAGAAGAGCCCGCGTTTCATCGGCGTTGTCAGCTGCATCGTCATTCCCGGGTTTTCAGCACTGCGATCAGATCGAGTCGCTGCAGTCGTCGCCGCACGAGCAGACCCGACGCGACCGCGGACGCAAGCGCGAGCATGACGGCATACGCATACGTGTCCGGGCGAACGACCACGGGAATGCGGAACAACTCGGTAGCGAAACTCGCCGCCATCCACGACGTGAGGACCGCGCCGAGCAGCGCACCGACAGGCAGTGAGACGAGAACGAGTAGCGCGGCCTCGCCGAACAGCAGGTACGTGATCTCGCCCGTTCGAAAGCCGAGCACACGCAGCGTGGCGAGTTCGCGGCTTCTCTCCGAGAGTGCGATCCGTAGATTGTTGTAGACGACGCCGATTGCGAGCGTGGCGGAAAAGAACACGTAGAACGACACGTAGATCAGCAATGTGCGGCCCATCGTATCGTCGAACACCTGGATTGCGGCGGCCTTTACCACCGCTCCGCCGAGCGTCGGCAATCCCTTCAATGCTTCGAACAGCGCATCGCGCTGCGCCGGGTCGATCTTCAGCAACAACGCATTGACCGTGTCGGGTTCGCGGATCGCGCGCGTCAGCGTGGACAGACTCATGTATGCCGTGGTGCCGATGTAGGTGTCGAAAATCGACGCGACCGGAAGCTCGAGGTGCATACGACGTCCTTCCAGAACCTCGAGAGTGACGGTATCGCCGACCTTGGCGTGCAGAATGTCTGCGAGCGCGCTGGACATGGCGAGGCCAGCCTCCGGCACCCGCACTTCGGTGCCGTCGTCGTCGTGCAGCCATTCGAGTCGACTGTCTTCGGGCAGACCGACGACCGTCTCTCGCCGTGAGCGTTGTTCGTGCACGAATCGTACGGCTACTGCGCGACGTGGCTCGACTGCGAGTACGCCGGGCAAACGTTCGACGCTGCGCACAACGTCCGCATTCGCTGCTTCGATGAGTCCGAGAGTGACGTCCTGGCGTTGCTGGCGATGAAAGAAATCGGTCACGAGATAGTCGATCGCATCGAGCCATTGCAGCGCGGTAACGAGTACGGCGACCGATGTCGCGGCGCCGAGGCTCGTCAGTACTGCGCGCATTGGCCGCCGCGCGATCTGGCGCAGCACGATTCGTGTCGGCTGATCGAGCCACGCTACGAGCCACGGAACCAAACTGGCCCGACGATGGAACTGAGGGGGCGACGGCGGGCGCA
>JBGSNQ010000203.1:0-8786 GCA_041739525.1 Pseudomonadales bacterium
TCGCCAACCGGGTCTTCCAGCGCAAGGGCAAAGTGCTCGACGGTCGCTATCACTTGCGCCCGCTACGCACACCGCTCGAGGTGTACCGTGCGCTGCGCTATGTGTTGCTCAATCACCGGCATCACGCCGCGCGGCGGCGCAGACCCGCGCATCGAACTGAGCACGTAAGAGTCCAACCCGATCCCGCCAGTTCCGGCCGCTGGTTCGACGGCTGGCGCATCGCCACCGGCCCTCCGAACCCTACGGAGATCCCTGAAGTCGCCCCCGCACGAACCTGGTTATTACAAACCGCTTGGCGCCGCCACGGGTTCATCGACCCCGCGGATATTCCCTACGGCAAACGCCCGACACGTCGTTGAAGGGCCTCGGAAGCAGGCTTTCAACAGCGCTTTTAAGGACAACCCGCGAGCGCCTTCGGCGCCGCGCCGATCAATCCGGCAGCCGCCGCACGAAAGCCGGCGTTGGTAACCGTGCTCGATTCCGACAAGCTGCGCGCCAGATCATCCAGTGACTTCGCGTCGTGCGTAGCTGCGCGAATCTCCCGGTCGAGCGCGCGCATCACGCCGACTGCGAACGCCGTCTGTGCGCCCTCCGATCGATCCGTTGCCACGCATTTCTTGCCTGCGCTCCATTTGGCCAGCGTGTTGAAGCTTGCTTGGTAGCGCTCTTCGCTGATCGTGTTCGAGCGACGCAGCACTTCCAGGCTGTAGTACTCGGCGATTCCCTCCACGATCCAGTCTGCGCCGTTGCTGCCGTGCAGCCCACTGGCCACGTGCACCATCTCGTGCAGCGGCGTGCTGGTGCCGTTCTGGCTGATCAACGGCCGATCGGCGTGCAGATAAATCGAACCGGCACCCGACAACCCGCCGCGCCACATGCTGTCTGGTCCGCTGACGATCAACAGCCGCTCGCGAAAATGCGGAAAGATCTTTACCAGCGACGGCAAGTTCCAACGCACGAACGCGAGCACGTCGTTCGACCTGAAACCGGATCCTTCCGGGCTTGCAACCGCGACATGCCGTTCCGCGACTACGTCGCGTCGTATCGCGAGTTGCTGTCCCGCCAGCAGCCAGCCTTTTGGGCGATCGAAGTTCGCGCGCGGGTCGTCGATGCGATGCATGTGTCCCGCCGCGGGTCCGTAGGGCGTTTCTATCGACCAACCGGCCGGCGCGGCCAGCCGCAGCGTCGCCACCGACTTCGCGCCCTTCAATACCCGCACCTTCGTAGGTGGAAACAGCCGATCGAGTTTCAGCAACGCCCAGTTCTCCGTGATGCGCGCGTCCTGCGCGCCGCTGTCGCGAACGTGATCGATCAGGAATTCGAAATGCAACACACCACCTTCCGCCGGCGGCGACCAGTCGATGTGATCGGGTGAAACGACGACGTCACCCTGGCCGTCCACGTTCAGATAGCGATCGTGCGGCGCATCGAAGCGAATGTGGCGCAGCAACGGGTGCGACTGTCGCACCGCGATCCGCACCTCGGCACGGTGCATCTCGGGCACGAGCGTCGCGCCATAAACCATCTGGTAGACCATGTCGTCGCTTGCCGCGCGCGTCGACTGCAACGAAGCCATTGCGCAGACCAGCAACGCGATCCGGCGCGCGTACTGCGCGATGCGTTTCATCATTGGTTTCCTACGTGTGCTCCGATCAACCCGATTTGACGAGTTGTTGCCAGAAGACGTGTTGCCCATCGAGCGACTTCGACACTGCGAGCGGCGTGAACCCGTCGTTAGTGTATGCGCCCGATAGATCGAACCGGGTCAGCGACAACAACGCTTTCCAACTGTCATACGACCACGTCTTCATCCTGTGCGTTTCCTCCACAAACCTTCCGTCCGGAAAAACACAACGTGAACGATGCGTCTCGAAACCGTCGCCGTAGCCGAGACACTGCCACTCGAAGCGCAGCGTTTGATCGCCATATTCGAACTCCCACGCCTCGGCTTCTACCGGGGTATTCGGCTGCCTCAGATCGAGCTGAATCCAGTAGCTCGAACCCGCATACAGTTTTCGCGCAACCGCGTTCAGGTGCGCCTGCATTGCCGCGGCGGACGGCAAATGCGCGAGGCTGTTGATCGGGCACACCGCGAGATGACAACCCTCATCGAGATCGAAGTCGGTAGCGTCCGCCTCGATCCACTCGCCGACGAGTCCCGCTCTCGCATAGTGTCGCGCCGCCAGGTCGAGCGTCGCCGGCGAGTTATCGACGCCGATGGTCGAGAAGCCCGCCGCCGCAAACCCGCGCGCCAATCGTCCACTGCCGCACATCGGTTCGAGCAAGCGCCCTTTCGCAATGCCCGACAATCCGGAAATGAACTGCACCTGGTCGCGCACGTCCCAATCGAACGCGGCATCGTAAAGCGCGGCGTACTCGCTATACAGGCGATGCTCGGACATCTGTTACGCGACAAGCTGATCGGGTTTCCAACATAATCGCCGGCACTTCAGAAATCGAGACACCCCATGCGTTCGAAACTGGTCACGGTCTTCATCGCGATGCTGCTACTCGGCGCCGGCAACTTTGCACGTGCGGCGGACGTGGTGGAGGAAGAGACGGTAGACGACAACGGCATCGTCGAAGAGTGCGGCGAAGGCGATGGTCTCAATCCATGCCGTGATGCCGATGGCGAAACGTGGAAACACGCAGACGACCCCGACTACATCAAGGAAGATTCCACCCAACAGCTCGAGCAATCGTCAGAGCAGATCCGCGACGAATCGCCGAAGGACCTCGAGAAGACCATCGAACAGATAGAGGCGCACGAGAAGGACTGAGTCGCGGTCATGCACAACAGCCAATGGAGGCTCGCCCGACAACCACCCGGCGGTTGGCCGGTGGCGGACGACTTCGCCTGGTGTGAAATGCCGGTGCCTGCACCATCCGTCGGGCGGATGCTCACGCGCACCCTCTACCTGTCGTTAGATCCGTATCAGTGGGGGCGTCGCCGCGGCGGTGTCGAGGCAGTTGGCGAGGTTTGCCATGGGCGAACGGTATCGCAGGTGATCGAAAGTCGAATCGAGGCCTATAAACCCGGCGACTTCGTCTTCAACACCAACGGCTGGCAATCCTACGGACTGACCGGTAACGGCATTTCCGTATTCGGCTACATGTATCCGCGCAAGCTCGACCCCGCGGTCGCGCCGCTTTCCACCGCGGTCGGCGTCATGGGCATGCTCGGTCTCACCGCTTACGCCGGCCTCGTGGTGCAGTGCGCGCCGAGGCTCGATGAAACCGTTGTCGTATCGGCCGCGTCTGGCGGCGTCGGACAAGTGGTAGGGCAAATCGCCAAGATCATCGGCTGTCGTGTCGTAGGCATCGCGGGCACACCCGAGAAGTGTCGTTTCGTTGTAGAGGAGCTCGGATACGACGCTTGCGTCTCACACCGCAGCGATACCCTGCCCGACGATCTCAAAGCGGCCTGCCCGGACGGCATCGACGTTTACTTCGAGAACGTCGGCGGCAAGGTATTCGAAGCGGTGTTGCCGAATCTGAATACCGGCGCGCGAATCACCTTGTGCGGCATGATCTCGCAATACGGCAACGCCGACGGCGTGGATCCGCGCGATGCATGGGCGACCACGGGTAAGCCGTATTTCGATCGCCGCTCGGTAGCCGTGCACGATCTGCGCGTGGGCAACTTCGTCACCGAGCATCAGGATCGTTTCCTCGCCGAGATGGCCGGCTGGATTCAATCCGGCAAAGTGAAATACAAGGAAGACGTGTGGCAAGGACTCGAGCAGGCACCCGCCGCGTTTCGCGCGATGCTCGACGGCCGCAATTTCGGGAAGACGCTCGTTGCCGTAAGCCCTGATCCAACGCGGACCTAGCTCGGGCCTACCACCGTGAGGATGGGCGCGCCACGACGCCCTTCGGCGTCACCGCGAGGTGCGTCAGCGTTTGATCGTCGTGACGCATCCGCCACGACAGCATTTTCTGCGCGTACTCGAGCACCACCGGCAGATACGCCGGATCTGCGGCACGATTGCGCAATTCGTGCGGGTCGTCGTGCAGATCGAACAACAGTGGTGGCAACCCCGCGAAATGCACGTACTTGTAACGTTCGCCGCGAATCACGTTGAGCGTGCACGCATGCAGAGGGATGCCGAGTGTGCGCTCTGCGCTGTCGTTGGTGGGATCCCGGAAATCGAACTCCCAGTGCGCCTCATCACGCCAGGTCGGTCTGGCTGACGAGCTCAAGAAGGGGATCAGCGAGCGACCGTCACACGCGTTCGGTACATCGACGCCCAGCCACTCGAGCATCGTCGGCATGATGTCGACGTTCTCGGTGAACGCATCCACCGTTCGTCCGCGCGTTGCATCGGCCGACGCACGCGGATCGCGTACGATCAAAGGAATGTGATACGACTGGTCGAAGTAGCCGCACTTGCCCAGCAACCAGTGATCGCCGATCTGCTCGCCGTGATCCGACGTGAATACGATCAGCGTGTCTTCGTATTGGCCGGCCGCTTTCAGATGTGCGAAGAGCCGGCCGAGGTTGTCGTCCACTTCACTCATCAAACCGAAGTACGACGCCTTCAACCGGCGCAATTTCTTGTCCGACTCCGGCGCGCGATAGTTCTTGTCCGACAGCTGAAATGCGAGCCACGGATGTTGCTCGCCTTCGCCTTCAGCCGAATCCGCACGTACGAATCCGGGCAACGCGTCGGGCGCATACCGCGCGTGATACGGCGCCGGTGCAATCCATGGAGGGTGCGGCCGCAACAGCGACAGATGCACGCACCACGGCTCGCGCTGCGCGGTCACATAGTCGATCACCTGATCGGTCATGAAGAACGTGTCGTGCAGATGGCTTGGCAGTCGCAGCGGCGCCGGACCAGGCCCGCCGTTTTCGAACTCGGCCTGGTCGGCCTTCTGCAGGTAGAGGTCGTACGGTCTCGCCGGAATCGTCACACCGCGCGCACGCAACCAGTGCACCCATGCGCCAATGTCGGCCGTGAGGAGTGTTTCGACTCGCAGACCGGGCAACACCCCTTCGTAAGTCGTTAGCACGGGGTGATCGGCCGGATACTCGCGCGGATCGGGACTGGTGTCGGTGTAACCGAACAGCACCGGATCGTAGCCCGCGTCGCGCACGATCTGCGCCCAGTTCTCGTGACGCCGATCGAGCGGTGTGCCGTTCGTGCCGGAACGGTGGTTCATCAGGTACAGGCCCGTGTGCAACGATGCACGGCTCGGCCCACACGGCACGGCCTGGCAGTAGTGACGATGAAACGACACACCGTCGCGCGCGAGTCCGTCGAGGTGCGGCGTCTTCACGCACGGGTGATTGCGCGACGACAGGCAGTCGGCGCGCCATTGGTCGGCGGTGATCAGCAGGATGTTGCGCGGTCGGCTCATAAGCGAGAGGCAGCGTCGATCAAGTAGCCAACCGACGTCAACAGGAGGTCAACCGCGGGTCCGCTCTGACGCGGCTATTTGGAGCCTGCAGCGGTGCCCCTTTGCCCTTCGATCTGCGCTTGCAGGTGCGCGATGGTCGTTCGCGCCGTGGCGCACTCGAATCGGGAAGTGGCCAGCCGACGCTCGCGGTCGGCGATTTCGTCGCCGAGTCGTTTCACCTCGGCTTCGAGTTCCACGATGCGCTGCTGCAGCGATGCCTTGTCGCGGACCTCGCCGGAGAGACGATCGTTGGTTTCGCGGGCGCGCGCCAGTTGATCGTTCAACACGTCGAGCCACTTGTCCTGGCGCTGTCTTTCGCGATCGTGGTCTTCGTTCTTCTTGCGCTGCCCGTCGAGTGCGGACTCGAGTTGCGGAATCTGTTTGGCGTGGTTGCCCGTTTCGTACATCAGTTCGGCGATGCGCGCCTCGCGCTCGCGTACTTTCGTTTCGAGTTCCCGCACGCGCTCCTCCAGCGCTTCGCGCCCTGAGTCGTCGCGCAGTTCCACGCGCCGAGACGTGCTCGTGAACGTGTCGTCGGCGATGTCGAGCGTCGCCATGGCGGACGAAGGTTCTTCCGACGCCAGCGGCGTGCCCTTCAGCAATGCGACCTCGCTCTTCAGTAACGATATCGTCCGGTCGCGATCGCGCAGCGTCATATCGCGTTCTTCGATCGTCCTGCGCAGCGGCGGCAGCTGATTTTCGATTTCCTTCGCCTGCTGTTCGGCACGGGCGGCCTGCATTTCTTTGTTGCGCATGCCGGATTCGAGCCGTGGAATTTTGCCCTTCGTCTCGTTCAAGTGGCGTTGCAGATCGGCCTCGTGGGCGCGCGCGGTGACTCCGCGCAACGACCAGCCTGCGCCGAGGCCGATCGCGGCTGCGGCCAGCAGGCACAGCACGACGAACAGCGTATCGGCGTAGTTTGTGGTGGAGCCTTTCTCGCCGAGCAGGTCGGCGACGCCGGCATTGATGATGAGCGCGAGTGGAATCTGATCGACGGTGACGGCCAACCAGGCCACACCGGTGAGCAGCAGCATTCCGATCAGAATTGTCGGCACGCGGGACATATCGGTAAGCGGGTCCTTCGCTTTCCTGGCTTGCAGTTTCAAATGGGGATTCTGGACGGATAGCGCACGCGAAACAGTTAGTTGGCTCTCAATCGCACGCGGCGACCTGCGATTGGAAATGCGACGTTCGTCACATCGTCGGCTTCGTGGGTCGCTTTGAAGTCGATGTTTGAAATCGATGTGCAACCGCGCTAGCGCTTCATTCGCCCGAGGCCTGCTTGCATCGATTCGATCAGACGGTCGGCAAACCTGCGCACGGTTTTGGAATCTCGACGAAATGAATCGGCTCTCTCGATGGCCGACATCACTCCCACCTCGACTCGATGAAGCAGATCTGTAGCGAACTTCTGACTCTTGCCTGTGGTGTGACGGATGAACCTGATCAGTCTTGCGCGCTCTGGAAATTGCTTCGAACCATCGAGGCTCAGCGCAAGCGTCTCGCGCGGGAAGTAGGGTGCGGTTGAAACAACGTCGTAGGCCGGTGCAAGTGATACGGTTCCCTCAGGGTCATCGTAGAGCACGCTGAAGTTCTTCAGATGCGCATCACCGTTTCCAATGGCGCATGCGTAGGCCACCATGAGAGCAAACTGCTCGCGCGCCTCAGCGAGCACGGCTGTGGAAACAAAGTCTGCAATCCGCCTTCCGATCCCCTCATAGGAACCGTCGTACCGTCCGTGGGCGCGGCGGCCATCGAGCACACAAAAGTCCTCGATGCCCAGGTACTCACCTTTGTCGGTCAGGTCGAATCTGTCGACGACCAGGAACTTCCGATTCTCCGAGAGTTGCACACGACTCGTCTTGATGCCGGCAGCAGCAGCGCCGTGTGTGCAGATCATTTCGTTAGCGGCAAGTTCTGGAAATTCACGGCTATCGAACGCCTTAACGATGTGGGTGGCACCCTGCTCCACGAATTTGTTGGGAACATCGGCGTCGCGAATCAGCACCTTGGGTTGAACACCAGATACTCCCGAGTGCGACGCGAATCGCTCGAGCAAATGTGCAAACAGGTCGGCACTCCCCTTGTAGGTGAGTATTTCACCGAGGTCCTGCTCGGGAACTGCTTCCTCCAAGACAGGCTTCGTCGTGTAACGCAACCGGCCGATCTGGGACGCACCTACTGTCGACAGCAGGTCGAGCTCGTCGAACTTCGGGATCGCCTTCGCGAATTGAAGGCGCAGGCGCTCTCTCAACATGCCTTCCGGCAAGTTCATTTCGAAGATGGGGAGCAGACCCGACATCGAATCGTACTGGTCCGCCCGCACAGGCATGGTGATGGAGACGGCGCCCATCGCTGGGCAGTTGCCGTCGTAAGTGAAGAGGATCGTGTTCTCATCGCGGGCGCTTCGGTCCAGGCGTCCGGCGAGCACGCTTCCTGCAAAGGAGTTAAGCGCGCTCTTCTTCATTTTGTTGTTGCGCTCTCAAATCATCGATCGTCGGTCGACGCCGTCTCGGCGCTACCGTCAGTTGCAACCCTACGAGTTCAAGAAGGTTGGATAGTTTCTGCACACCGATTTCATTGCAGCGCCCTCCCTCGACAGCCGAAACGGTCGCTCGACTCATACCCAACGTCGATGCAAGGTCCGCCTGCGTGAGTCCACTCCGACGTCGCGCTACACGAAGGAGTTTGCCGATGTCACGAAGGTCCATGCCAGGATCCGATTGCATTATATGTGATGCATTCTATCGTAAATAATCCAATACGCATCACATATGATTCATTTCCGGCAAATAGACTTCGAACGCCAAGCCCTCAGGTGATCTTCCTTCAGGACATGTGTGACCATCCTCCAATCCGCTGCTGCAGTTCGACCATCAAATGAAGACAGACCTCGACTTCCGTACCGAGCCCGCCGCTTACCGCCACTGGAAGCTCGAGATTGCGCCTCCGATCGCAAACCTCATTCTCGACGTGCAGGAATCTGGCGGTGCTGCACCCGGCTACGACCTGAAGCAGAACTCCTATGACATCGGCGTGGACATCGAACTGGCTGACGCAATCCAGCGTTTGCGGTTCGAACACCCCGAAGTGCACGCGGTGACATTGCGTTCCGGTAAGCCCGGCATCTTCTGCGCCGGCGCCAACATCCGCATGCTCGCGGGTGCAACGCACGCCCACAAAGTGAACTTCTGCAAGTTCACCAACGAAACGCGCAACGCCATCGAAGAGGCTTCCGCGCAATCAGGTCAACGCTACCTGGCGGCGCTCGGCGGCACCGCGGCCGGCGGCGGCTACGAACTCGCGCTCGCCGCGGACCATCTGCTGCTGATCGACGACGGCAATGCGGCCGTGTCGCTGCCGGAAGTCCCGTTGCTCGCGGT
>JBGSNQ010000006.1:0-93967 GCA_041739525.1 Pseudomonadales bacterium
CGAAATTCATCAAGGCCCGCCGCGCATCGCGCGGCTCAGGCCGGATATAAGACTGCATCCGTCTTCTCTACCGAACGAGCGCGTCACTTGCACAACCGGGCGGCGTCCATATAAGCGCCCATGGACGGCTAGAGCGTGTCCAGCGCACCGAATACCCGCCGCTCGCCCCCTGTCGAAGCCGTTGGTGCCCTAAGAAGGACTAGAGGACGCAGCGATCCCCAGCTTCGAATGGCGGTACCCGTAGAAGAGATAGATCAACACGCCGACCAGTGCGTAGCTGCCGAGGATGCCGAGTGCGATCGGATCGTGTTCGACGGGACCGGGGTTGCCGATCATCGCGCCGAGCAGGTCGTAGCCCAAGGCTTTGCTGAAGATGTCGAGCAGAATCGGACCCATCATCAGCACCACGCAGAAGAAGATGCCGAGGATAGGGGTGTAGGGATAGAACGGTACCTGGAACGGCCGCTTCATCGTCGGATTGTTGCGGCGCAGGTAGATGACGCTGCCGCAGACGATCGCGAAGGCTAGTGCGGTGCCGAGGCTCACGAGGTCGCCGAGCACGCCGAGCGGCAGCAGTGAAGCGGCCACCGCGATGATCACGCCGAGTACCACCGTGCCGGTGGCCGGGGTGTGGAAACGCGGATTCACGTGGCCGAACACGCGCCAGATCAGTCCATCTTTCGCCATCTGATAGAAGACGCGCGTTTGGGCGTAACACAGCACGAGCATCACGGACGAGAGTCCTGTGAACGCGCCGATCTTGATGACCAGCGAGAACAGATTCAGTGTGCCGGTGTCGCCGCCCGACCACGGAATCAGCGCCCACGTCGGATTCATGCGGTCCACCGCGACGGCGATCGGGTCGGGCACGCCGAGGTTGCCGAACGGCACCACGCCGGTCATCACCATCGACACGAGCATGTAGATCAGCGTGCAGAAGCCGAGCGAGCCGAGGATGCCGATCGGAATGTCTTTCTGCGGATTGTGAGACTCACCGGCCGCCGTTGAGACCGCCTCGAAGCCGACGTAGGCGAAGAAGATGATCGAAGCGGCGCGCAGTACGCCCTGCCAACCGTAGCGGAAGCCACCTTCGTTGTCCGGCACGAACGGCGACCAGTTGTCGGGATTCAGATACGTCACGCCGATCAGGATGAACGCGATGAGTACCGTGACCTTGATGGCGACGATCACGTTGTTGACCTGCGCCGATTCGCGCACACCGAGCACCAGCAGGCTCGTCACTCCGAGAATGCCGAGTGCGCCAATGAGGTTGAATCCGTCGGTACTCTGCAGAACGCCGTTCTGGTATTGCCAGGTGGATCTCGATAACCCTTCGGGCACAACGATGCCGAAGTCGTGCAACAGGCTGACGACGTAGCCGGTCCAACCGGCCGCGACCGTCGATGCGGCCACGCCGTATTCGAGCAGCAGCAACCAGCCCATCACCCACGCGAACACTTCGCCGAGCGTGACGTACGCGTACGAGTACGCGGAACCGGACACCGGCATGGTGGAAGCGAGTTCGGCGTAACACAGCCCCGCAAAGGTGCATGCGAGGCCGGCGATGATGAACGACAACACCACGGCCGGCCCCGCGAAGTTCGCGGCCGCGTTGCCGGTCATCACGAAGATACCCGCGCCGATGATGGCGCCGATGCCGAGGCTGATCAGGTTGAAGGGTCCGAGCGTGCGCTTCAGATCGGAGTCGGTGAACTCCTGTTGAATCTGTGCGACGGATTTTTTTGCTAACAGTCGGCCTCGGGCCACGTCGATGTTCTCCTTAGCAGTATGTTGCCGAAGAACTCCGCTATCGCGGAGCTCGTGAACGGTAGCACGACCACGCTCGGGGGCGTGATTGTGACGTCACATTTGATCGGCAGCTCGCGCGGTAACACGCGCGTGTGAGGGCGTCAGGGGAACGCGAGATACCGACCGAATTCGAACAACGGTTGCGGATACACGCCGAGCCAAACCGTGGCGAGCGTTGCGAGCAGCAACATGGCCGCGCTCGCTTTGTAGACCCACGTCATCGCGACGGCGATGCGTTCCGAGCCCGGGTCGACATTCGTGATGACGGCGTTGATGACGCGCAGGTAGTAGTAGATGCCGATGGCGCTTGCGACGACGACGCCACCGACGAGCCACCATTGCGCGGCCTGCACACCGACGCCGATGACGGCGAGTTTGCCGATGAAGCCGGCCGTCAGCGGAATACCCGCCAGCGACAGCAGCATCACGATGAGGATTGCGGCGAGATACGGCCGATGCCATAAGAGCGCGCGGTATTCGTCGATGTCTTCGCGATCGTGTCGGCTCATCGGGCTCGACACCAGCGTCATCACACCGAACACGCCGAGTGAAGTAACGAGATACGACACGAGGAACACACCGGCCGCGCGCACGGCCCCGACGCCGGGTAGTGCGAGCACCACTGCGAGGTAGCCGAAGTTCGCAATCGACGAGTACGCGAGCAGGCGCTTGAGGTTCGTCTGACGCAGCGCCAGCACGGAGCCTCCGAGCATCGATGCGAGCGCGAGTGCGACGATTGCAGAGACGATGAGTGGCGATGCGCTGCTGACACCCGCGTGTAAGAGACGCAGCGCAATGATGAATGCGCCGACCTTCACGACGGTTGCGAGATAGGCCGTAATCGGCATCGGCGCGGCTTCGTAAACGTCCGGCGTCCATTGGTGGAACGGCACGAACGACAGCTTGAACGCGAGCCCCGCCAGCAGCATCGCCGCGCCGACGGTGACGAGCGGGGAACCCAGACCTGCGCCCGCAATGGCAGCGGAGAGCGACGCGATGTCGAGCGCGCCGGTCTCGGCATAGATCAGCGCGAGTCCAAACAGCAGCGTGGCCGACGAGCCGGCCGAGAGAATCAGGTACTTGATGCCGCCTTCGATCGAACGCGGCCGGTCGATGGCATAGGCGACGGCAGCGACCATCGGCAGACTCAACAGCTCGAGCCCGAGCAGCAGCGTTGCGGCGTGGCTCGCGCATGCGAGCGTCAGTGCACCGAGCGTGCCGACGCCCAGCAACAGGTACATTTCTTCGCGATGACCGCGGTAACCGTTGAAGTAGGCGGGACACAGCGTCAACACACCGAGCGTGGTAACGAGGATCAGCGCCATCGCGAACTGCGCGGTGCTGTCGACCAGAATCAGGTTCGTTACGGCAACCGAATGCGCTTCGGTTGCGTTCCAACCCGGCACGAGGGCGAGCAATGCGACGAGTGTGCCGACGATCGCGACGCCGCCGGTCAACCTGTGACTGCGCCGTACAGCGATGACGAACATCGAAACGACGATCGTCGCGGTCGTCACGAGCAGCGGCAACAGCGCCATCATCTGTTCGTTCACGGCGCGACTCCCGTTGCGGCAGACGCAGCCGCCTGTAGCGAGTACATCGCGTCGAATGCCTGTACCGGCGCACGTACCGCGTCGATCACGGGTTGTGGATAAAGGCCGAGGCCCACCAGCAGCACGATCAGCGCAAACATCATCGCCAGTTCACGCTTCGTCAGATCGACGAATGCGAGTGCGGCGTTGGCAACAGCGCCGTGCATCGGCCCCTGCAGTGCACGTTGCACCATGATCAATGCGTACACGACGGCGAATATCAGGCCGCTCGATGCGACCACGGACACCCACGGCGCCACCACGAACGTTCCCGTGAGAATCAGGAACTCGCCGACGAAGTTGCCGAGACCCGGTAATCCGAGCGACGCGAGTGCGAAGAACAGCAGGAACGGCGGCAGATAGGGCAGGCGCGTCCACAGGCCGCCCATCTCGCGTAGGTCGCGCGTCTGCAGACGTTCGTGAATTTCACCACACAGGATGAACAACGCACCAGCCGACAGCCCGTGCGCGATCATCTGTATCACCACGCCGATCAACGCCGCTTCGGTGCCGGCGTAGATACCGATGATGACGAAACCCATATGGCTGATGCTGGTGTAGGCGACGAGGCGCTTGATGTCGGTCTGCGAGAACGCGATCACCGCGCCGTAAGCCACACCGGCAACGCCCAGCCACATCGCGATGGGCGCGATTTCGAGCGAAGCGTGCGGGAACAGCGGGATACCGAAGCGGAGCAACCCGTAAGCAGCGGTCTTCAGCAGGATGCCGGCGAGATCCACCGAACCGCCAACGGGCGCGTTGGTGTGCGCATCAGGCAGCCAGCCGTGCAGCGGCACGAGCGGCATCTTCACCGCGAACGCCAGGAAGAAGCCGAGCATCAGCAGCCACTCGACCGACGCGGACATCGGCGTATTGAGCAGGTCGTGGTAATCGAACGTGACGATGCCGGTCGCGTCGTAGTGCACATAGGCGAGGGCGAGGATCGACACCAGCATCAACAACCCCGATGCCTGCGTGTAGACGAAGAACTTGGTTGCCGCATACGAGCGGGTTTTGCCGTTGGGCGCATCGCTGCCCCACAGCGCGATCAGCAGATACATCGGCACCAGCATCACTTCCCACAGGAAGAAGAACAGCAGCAGGTCGAGCGCCAGGAACACGCCGACTACGCCGCCGAGGTTCCACAGCAGATTGAGGTGGAAGAAGCCGGCGTCGCGATCGATGTCGCGCCACGACGCGAGCACGGCCATGACACCGAGCAGGTTGGTCAGCACGATCATCAGCATCGACAGCCCGTCGAGACCGAGGTGAAAGCTGGCACCCAGCGCCGGAATCCACTCGGCGCGGTATTCGATCGTCCAGTTCGGCGCGCCGGACGCGGACGAGAAGCCCGCACCGGTGAACGAGAAGTCCTTCGTCGCCCACACCCACAGCGATACACCGAGCGCGATCAGCATGCTGACGAGTGCGATCCAGCGCGGCGCGGCCGGCGCAAGGCGATCGCTGCGCCAGCTCAGCAGTCCGCCGATCAGCGGAATCAGAATCAGCCAGACCAGTGTCATATCGAACGACTCATGTAAACGCAGCTCATGCGAACGCCACCATGCCGATCAGCAGGCACAACCCGGCGCCTGCAACGGCGGCATACCAGCGCAAGTTGCCCGTTTGCGTGGCGGCGGCGAGGGTATTCAGACCGCTCAGCGTCGCGGGCACCACATTCATCGCGCCGTCGACCGGATCGTTGCGCATGATGTACGACAAGAACACGAAGGGGCGTACGAACAGGCGGTTGTAGATCCAGTCGAATCCCCAGGCGTTCTTCCACAATGCGCCGAGCCATGCGGTCGCGGGATTGGCGGCGAGGCCGGCAGGAATTTGCGGCGCCTGCATGAACAGGAACCACGACACGGCGATACCCGCGAGCGATGCAATCAGCGGCAGGTGTTCGATCACGCCGCTCGCTTCGTTGACGGCGTGCGCTTCCGGCAGCACCGCGCTCAGTTGCAGGTGAATCAAACCGCCGGCGAGGGCGAACGCGCCAAGCACGACCAGCGGAATGTGATGGCTCAAACCGTCGCCGGCATGCGGTTCCGCACCGCCCGCGGCTTTCCAGCGCTCAGGTCCGAAGAACACGACGAAGATCAGCCGGAAGCTGTAAAGCGCAGTCAGAAACGCGCCGAGCAGACCGGCGAGCCACAACTCGTGATGTCCGCTCAGATACGCCTGGTGCAGGATTTCATCTTTCGAGTAATAACCCGAAGTGAACGGGAATGCGGTGAGCGCGAGGGTGCCGATGAGCATGCTCGCGAACACGAACGGCAGGCGGGTGCGCAGGCCGCCCATCCTGAAGATGTCCTGTTCGTGATGCATCGCGAGGATTACGGAACCCGCGGAAAGGAACAGCAGCGCCTTGAAGAACGCGTGCGTCATCAGATGGAACATCGCGCTGTCGTAAGCGCCGACGCCTTCCGCCAGGAACATGTAGCCGATCTGGCTCATCGTCGAGTAAGCCAGGATCTTCTTGATGTCGGTCTGCATCAGCGCGGTGAAGCCCGCCAACAGCAACGTGATGGCGCCGATCGCACCGACACATGCCAGTGCAAACGGCGACAGCGCGAACAACGGTTCCATACGCGCGATCAGGTATACGCCGGCCGTTACCATGGTCGCGGCATGGATCAGTGCCGAGACGGGCGTCGGGCCTGCCATCGCATCGGGCAACCACGTTTGCAGCGGCAATTGCGCCGACTTGCCCACTGCGCCGCCGAGTAGCAACAGACACGCGAGCGTTGCGAGCGGGTCACCCACGGCCCATGCCTGCGGTGCGGCAGTGAGAATGGCATCGATGTTCAGCGTGCCGAACGCGCGATACAGCACGAACAGGCCGATGATCATCGACGTGTCGCCGATACGCGTGACGATGAATGCCTTGCGTGCGGCGTCGCAGTTGGCCGGGTCTTTGTACCAGAAGCCGATCAGCAGATAGCTGCACAGGCCGACGCCTTCCCAACCGAAGTACAGGAACAGCAGGTCGTCGGCGAGCACGAGGAACAGCATGCTCGCCACGAACAGATTCATGTACGAGAAGAATCGCGCGAAGCCGTCGTCGCCGCGCATGTACCACGCGGCAAACAGATGAATGAAGAAACCGACGCCGGTAATGACGCCCAACATCGTCAGCGACAGCGCGTCGAGCTTCACCGCGAACGTCGGCGCGAACGAGCCGATCCGCATCCAGGTCCAGAGTGTTTCGCGATACGCGGCTTCGGGCTGCGCCGCGAAGTCCATACCGACATGGGCCGTGACCAACGCCGCGAGGCCGATGCTGCCCACGCCGATGATTGCCGCAACGCGTTCGGACATCCGTTCGCGCGCGAACGTGAGCAACGCGAAACCCACGAGCGGGAAGACGAAGATCAGCGAAACGAGATTCACCTGCGCGTCATCCTTTCATCGTCGTAGCCGCGTCGACGTCGAGCGTGCGGAAGCGGCGGTAGAGTTGAATCACCAGGGCGAGACCTACGCAGGCTTCGGCGGCTTGCAGCGTCAGCACCAGAACGAACATCACCTGGCCGTCGGGTTCGGCCCAGCGCGCACCGGCCACCACGAACGCGAGCGCGGTCGCGTTCATCATGATTTCGGCGGACATCAGCATGAACAGCACGTTGCGCCGCATGACGAGACCGGCCATGCCGAGCGCGAACAGCGCGGCAGCGAGCAGTAAACCGTGTTCCATCGGAATCGGGCTCATCGCTCAAACGTCCTCGTGCCGGCCGAGGTGGTAAGCCGCGACGAGTCCGCCGAGCAACAGCATCGATGCGAGTTCGACTGCGAGCAGATAGGGCCCGAACAGCGCGATGCCGACGGCTTTCGGGCCGACCACGGTGAGACCTGCTGCCGTCAGACCGTCGTGCGGCCACAACATCACCACGAGTTCGGCGAGCAGAATCGCGGCCAATAGGACCGGGCCGATCCACATGCCGCCGCGCAGCCACTGCCGTTCCTGTTCCACCGTGCGGTGGCCGAGGTTCAGCATCATCACCACGAATACGAAGAGCACCATGATGGCGCCGGCGTAGATGATCACCTCGAGCACGCCGGCGAACGGTGCGCCGAGCGTGAAGAACACCACCGCGATCGCGAGCAGCGACACGACCAGGTACAACAACGCGTGCACCGGATTGGTATTGGTGATCACCATCGTCGTCGCGAACAGCGCGACGAATGATGCGACATAGAAGCCGATATCGATCATGGCAGCAGACTCTTGTAGTCGACCGGGGGTTCTTCGTTCAGCGCTTCGCCCTTGGCTTTGCCGGTGATCGACATGCCCGCGACGCGGTAGAAGTTGTAGTCCGGATATTTGCCCGGCCCCGATATGAGCAGGTGTTCCTTTTCGTAGACGAGGTTCTGCCGGTTGTACTCGCCCATCTCGAAATCCGGCGTCAGCTGGATCGCGGTGGTGGGGCATGCTTCTTCGCATAGGCCGCAGAAGATGCAGCGCGAGAAGTTGATGCGGAAGAACTCCGGATACCAGCGGCCGTCTTCGGGACGCTCGGCCTTCTGCAGCGAGATACAACCGACCGGACACGCGACCGCGCACAAGTTGCACGCAACGCAGCGTTCGTCGCCGTCGGGATCGCGCGTCAGCACGATGCGGCCGCGATAACGCGGCGGCACCGGTACCGGTACTTCGGGATACATCTGCACGTCGCGCGGCCGGAACGTATGCATGAACACCATGCCGATCGACCGGAACTGTGACCAGATGCCGCGCAGCACTGACAGGAGGGCATTCATTCGATCAGGCTCCGGGAGTGCGCCACAACACGAATGCCGCGGTCGCCAACAGGTTGATGAGGGCGAGCGGCAAACAGACTTTCCACGCCGCCGCCATCATCTGGTCGTAGCGCGGCCGCGGCAGCGACGCGCGCAACAGAATGAAGCCGGCCATGAATACGCAGGCTTTCATCGCGAACCAGATGAAGGGGATCTCGCCGAGGAACGGTATCCATTTGTCGATGTGAAACGGTGGCTGCCAGCCGCCAAAGAACAGCGTGACGGTCAGCGACGAGATCAAGACGATGCCCACGTATTCGGCGACGAGAAACATGCCGAATTTCATGCCGGAATATTCGGTGTGATAACCGGCGGCAAGTTCGGCTTCGGCTTCCGGTAGATCGAATGGCGTGCGGTGGATGACGGCGATGCCGGCGAGCACCCACACGCAGAAGCCGAAGAACTGCGGCACGATGAACCAGACGTCGCGCTGCGCCACAACGATGTCGTTGAGGTCGAAGCTGCCCGTGATCATCACGATGCCCATCAGCGACAGACCCATGAACACTTCGTACGAGATCATCTGCGCGGTCGAGCGCAGGCCGCCGAGCAGCGCGTATTTGCTGTTCGACGACCAGCCGCCGAGCATCACCGCGTAAACGGCGAGCCCTGCGATTGCAAAGAAGAACAGCACGCCATCCTGCGACGATGCCACCACCCAGGTCGGCGTGAACGGCACGAGCACGAACGCGAGCAGCATCAGGCCGATCGCGAGCGCCGGTGCGAGCAGAAACGTGCCTTTGTCGACGAACGGCGGAATCCAGTCTTCCTTGAAGAAGATCTTCACCATGTCCGCGGGCACCTGCAGCAGGCCGAACCAGCCGACCCTGTTCGGGCCATAGCGGTCTTGCCACAGTGCGAGCAGGCGTCGTTCGGCCCAGATCATCTGTGCACCCGCGACGATCGCGCCGACGAGAATCACGAGGGCCTTGAACATGCCCCAGAAGATTGCGCCGAGTTCGGATGTGATCCAGTCGAACACCGGTCAAGCTCCTTTGGCGACGCTGCACGGCGTCGTCGGTTCGAACGGCGGAATTCCCGGCATGCCCACGGGCACGCCGATGCTGTTGCTCGGGAAGTCGTTGCGCATCCGGACCAAGAGGTTCGCGGTAACACCGCCGATCGTGATGCGCGCCACGCTTTGATCGTCGAAGCCGAGGCGCTGCGCATCGAGCGCGTTGAATACGACGTAGCTCTTCGCGCTGCGCGCCTGAATCGGACCCGCGAGACTCGACAACTCTTCGGAGCCGAAGTGCTCGTGCAGCGGGATCAGAGTGAGTCCGTTGCCCCTCTGTGCCGCTGTTGACGAGCCTGTCGGCGAGCCTGTTGGCGAGAAATAGCGAGGCATCGAATGGCCTTTCGCGTGGAACAGGCGCTCGCCGGGATCGCCGCCGCGCAGCGCACCGCCAACTTCCGTTTGAAACTTGTTCCACGCCTGTGGCGAGTTCCAGCCCGGCGCCCACGCAAACGGCAGGAGTTCCGGCGGACGATCGTCCGGCCCGGCGCCGCCGTAACCCTCCATCGAGAAGTTCAGCGGCGTGTCGACGTCCTTCGTCGCGCGCGGCTCGTGCACGAACACGATGGCGCGCGCGGCGGTGCGGCCGGACTGGCGGTGCGGCGCACGTGCAAGACCCATTCCGTGTACGCGAAATTTCACACCAGGTGCCGCTTCCGCAACGCCTTTGAATTGCGGCAGTTCGGCCTCGAGTTCACCCAGTACATCGTCGAGGTTTTCGGATTCGTCGCGGCCGCCGCTGATGCGGCCGAGCCAGCGCCATGCCTCCAGCGTTTCGATGGAGCGGTCGTAATACGCTGGATCGAAGTTCTGGAAATAACGCTGCGCGCGGCCTTCCATGTTCACGAGCGTGCCGGTTGCTTCGGCGAAGCTTGCAGAAGGAAGCACGACTTCCGCTCGGCGTGCGGTTTCCGTCATCTGATGATCGAGCACGATCAGTCGCGCCCGTGTGAGCGGCTCGAGCGCCTTTTGCGGCAGACGACGCTCGAGGTCGTTTTCGAGTACGACGATCACGGCCTCTTCGCCGCCGATCCGCGCCAGCGAATCTTCCAACGGCGTCGCGCCGAACAGCGCCACACCAAGGCTGTTGGCCTCCGATACGGCTAGGCTGAGTAACACGGCAGGGTTCTGCTTGTGTAACGCCCACGCGATGTTCGCGGCGGCGTGGATGATGTCGGTGGAGCCGAGACCGGTGCCCGAGACGATCAGCGGTCGCTTCGCGGCTTTCAGTGCGTTCGCAATGGCGGCAACGTCGGCGTCGCTCGCCGCTGCACCCGGTGCGGCGCCGTCGATTGCTTTCGCCACGGCGAAGCCGAGCTGCGCGATCGCTTCCGGTGCGAGACGCAGCGCGAGTTTTGCGATGTCGTCGAAACCGGTTGCGGCTGGCGTCGCGACGAAAATCGGATTGCGTTCGTGCTGCGCAATATCGGCGGCCGACTCGGCCTGCCAGTCCGGTACTTTCTTCTCGCGCGTCATTTCGAACGACTTGCCGCGCGCCGCCTGACGCAGCGCGAGCGCAACCCGTGGCGCGGTGGCCAATACGTCTTCACCGAGTACGAGCACTGCGTCGGCGTCGTCGATCGCGCGGATCGTTGCGGCGGAAACAGGGCCTTCGCGCAGAACCTTCAATACCGCGCTGGTGAGTTCGGCGTCGTGGTGCGTCATGCCGCTCGAGAACGCACCGGCGCCCACCAAACCGCGCAGGCGGAAATTCGCTTCGAGACTCGCGCGCGGCGAACCGATGCCGACGACAGGCTTGCCTGAAGCCAACAGCTGTCGCACCCGAGCGACGGCGTCAGCAACTTCCACGGCGTCCAGCGCGCCGTCGCGCTTCACGAGCGGTTTGCGCGGCCTGTCTTTTCGGTTCACATAGCCGTAACCGAAACGGCCGCGGTCACAGAGGAAGTAGCCGTTCAGTTCGCCGTTATAGCGATTTTCGATACGTCGCACTTCGCCGTAGCGTTCACCGGGCGAGATGTTGCAGCCGACCGCGCAACCGGCGCAGATGCTCGGCGCGAACTGCATGTCCCATTTGCGCGCGTAGTGTTCCGAGTGCGTCTTGTCGGTGAACACGCCGGTCGGGCAGATTTCGGTGAGATTGCCCGAGAATTCGCTTTGCAGCGTGCCGGACTGTTCGCGGCCGAAGTAAACGTGTGCCGCCGATCCGAACACGCCGAAGTCGGTACCGCCGGCGTAGTCGTTGTAGAAACGGGTGCATCGATAACACGCGATACAACGATTCATCTCGTGCGCGACGAACGGGCCGAGATCCTGGTTGAGGTGCGTGCGCTTCGTGAAGTGGTATTGGCGTCGGTAGTGGCCGGTCATCACCGTCATGTCCTGCAGATGACAGTGGCCGCCTTCCTCGCACACCGGACAGTCGTGCGGATGGTTCGTCATCATCAAGCTGATGATGCCTTCGCGAAACTCCTTCGACTCCGGATCGGCAACGGTGATGCGCGTGTTGTCGGCGGCCGGCGTCATGCACGCCATGACCAGGCGGCCGACTTTGTCGTTCTCGTCGCGATAGATCTTCACCGCGCACTGGCGGCACGCACCGACGCTGCCGAGCGCGGGATGCCAGCAGAAGTAGGGCAGGTCGACTCCGCGGCTCAAGCACGCCTGCAGCAGATTGTCTGACGGGTCGACTTCGAACTGCTTGCCGTCTACGTGAATGATCGCCATAAATTCTCTCAGGCCGGATTGACCGCGGCCGTCAGTGTTTCAAGCTGTTTTTGCTGCTGTTGCGCCCACAGGTGCGAGCCCCGCTTCGAATTCCGCGCGAAAGAACTTCAGCGCGGACTGCAGCGGCTCCATTGCGCCGGGTGCATGCGGGCAGAACGTTTTGCCCGGGCCGAGCCAGCGGGTCAGTTTGCTCAATACCTCGATGTCTTCGGCCTGTCCGCGTCCTGCTTCGATCGCCTGCAGGATCTTCACACTCCACGGCAGACCGTCGCGGCACGGCGTGCACCAGCCGCACGACTCGCGCGCGAAGAACTCTTCGAGATTGCGCACCGCCGACACCATGCTCTGGTTGTCTGCAACGACCGTGATGAGTCCCGTGCCCATGCGCGACCCGGCCTTCTGAATCGTTTCGTAATCCATCGCGAGGTCGAGATGTTCAGGCAACAGAAAGTCGGTGGAGCCGCCGCCGGGAAGCCACGCTTTCAGGTTGCGTCCGTCCTTCATGCCACCCGCGTGCACTTCGAGTATCTCGCGCGCCGTAGTGCCGATCGGCAGCTCCCAACAACCCGGCTTGGTCGCACGCCCCGAGCAGCCATAGATCTTCGTGCCGCTATCCGAACTTTTGCCTTCAGATAGATTCTTGAACCAGTCGGCGCCGTTCGTGAGGATGTGCGGCAGGTTCGACAGCGTTTCCACGTTATTGACGATCGTCGGCCGACCCCACAACCCTGCAACCTGCGGGAACGGCGGTTTGGCGCGCGGTTTGGCGCGTCGCCCCTCGAGAGAATTGATCAGGGCCGTTTCTTCGCCGCAGATGTAGCGGCCGGCACCGGTGTGAACGTAGAGCTCGAAGCTCCACGGGCCGCCGAGAATGTTCGCGCCGACGAGACCGGCTGCGCGCGCTTCGTTGAGTGCTGCATTCAGGCGCTTCTCGGCGGTGATGTATTCGCCGCGCAGGAAGATGTAGCCGGTGGTGGCCTGAATGGCGTATGCGGCGATCAACATCGCTTCGATCAGTTGATGCGGCACCTGCTCCATCAGCAGACGGTCTTTGAACGTGCCCGGTTCCATTTCGTCGGCGTTGCACACCATGTACTTCGCACCGGCGTCCGGACCCATCGGGATCAGGCTCCACTTCACACCGGTGGGAAATCCAGCACCGCCGCGGCCACGCAGGTTCGATGCTTTGACGACTGCCTGTACGTCTGCAGGTTGTTGCGTCACCGCTTTGCGAAACGCAGCGTAGCCGCCTTCGGCCTGGTATCCGGCGAAGTCGAGCGGCCCGGCGGCGCGGTCGATCAGACGCGTCAGCGGACGGATGTACTTCGGATCGGCGGCGCTGCGCAACGTCATACGTATGGCTCCAGCAATTTTTCGACGTGCGCCGGCTCCACGGGGCCGTGCAGGTCGTCGTCGATCATCAGACACGGGCCGCGATCGCAGGCACCGAGACAACAGATCGGCAACAGTGTGAAGCGGCCGTCTCGGGTCGTTTCGCCGTAGCGAATGCCGAGCGTGGCTGACAGTGCATCGCGCAACTCGTCGTAGCCGGTCAGGTGGCACGCGATGCTGTCGCACACCTTGATCACGTGACGGCCGACGGGATGACGGAAGATGAGGCTATAGAAGGTGGCCACGCCTTCGAGATCGGCCGCAGAAATACCGAGCATCGCCGCGACCGGCGCAATCGCACCGTCGGGTACCCAGCCGCGGTGCTTCTGCACCACTTTCAGTGCTTCGATGCTTGCGGCGCGTGCATCGGGATAGTGGCTGATCTCGTGTTCGATCTCGTGCCGCTCGCTGTCGCTCAACACGAACGAAGGCGGCGACCGCGGATCGACGATCTTCAAAATGCTCTCGGTCATCGGTCGACATCCGACATTACAAAGTCGATGGAGGCGATGTACGCGATCAGATCGGGCACCATCTGGCCGCGAATCACGCTCGGAATCTGTTGCAGGTGCGCGAAGCTCGGGGTGCGCAGCCGCGTGCGGTAACTCATCGTGCTGCCGTCGCTGATCATGGAATAGCCTGCGATTCCTTTGGTGGCTTCGATCATCTGCATCGTTTCGCCCGGCGGCATCACCGGCCCCCACGACACGCCGAGGAAGTGCGGAATCAACGAATCGATGTCGCGCAGCGTTCGATCTTTGGGTGGGGGCGTGGTCAGCGGATGGTCGGCTTTGTACGGACCCGACGGCATGTTGTTCAGGCACTGCTCGATGATGCGCAGCGACTGGTGCATCTCTTCCTCGCGCACCAGCGTACGGTCGTATACGTCGCCGCGGCTGCCGGTGGGAATCTCGAAGTCGAAGTTCTCGTAGCCGGAGTACGGTCGCGCCTTGCGCAGGTCATACGCGCAGCCGGTTGCGCGTAATCCGGCGCCGGTGATACCCCACTCGAGCGCGTCCGCGGTGTTGTATGCGGCGACGTCGCGCGATCGGGCGACCACGATCGAGTTCTTCAGAATCGACTTGCGATAGTCGTGCAGCCGCTTCGGCATCCAGTCGAGGAATTCGCGAACCAGTCTTTCCCAGCCGACCGGAAGATCGTGCGCGACGCCGCCGATGCGGAACCACGCTGGGTGCATACGGAAACCGGTGATTGCCTCGATGATGTCGTAGCCTTTCTGGCGATCGACGAACGTGATGAACACCGGCGTCATCGCGCCGACGTCCTGGAAGAAGGTGCCGTAGTAGAGCAGGTGCGACAGGATGCGGAAGATCTCGCACAGCATCACGCGAATGGTCTTCACGCGATCGGGCACTTCGATGCCCGCGAGCTTCTCGAGTGCGAGCACGTACGGCAGGTTGTTCATCACGCCGCCCAGATAGTCGACGCGATCGGTGTAGGGAATGTAGCTGTGCCACGACTGCCGCTCGCCCATCTTCTCGGCGCCGCGGTGGTGGTAGCCGATGTCGGGCACGCAGTCGACGATCTCTTCGCCGTCGAGCTGCAGCACGATGCGGAAGGCACCGTGCGCCGAGGGATGGTTCGGCCCGAGGTTGAGGAACATGTAGTCGTGGTCGTCGGTCGCGCGGCGCATGCCCCATTCTTCGGGCTGGAAGCGCAGTGCTTCCTGTTCCTGATCCTGCCGCAACGCATCGAGCTGGAACGGATCGAACTCGGTGGCGCGCGCCGGATATTCCTTGCGCAGCGGGTGGCCCTTCCACGTCGGCGGCAACAGGATGCGCCGCATGTGTGGATGACCGTCGAACGTGATGCCGAACAGATCCCACACTTCGCGCTCGTACCAGTTCGCGTTGACGAAGATCGGCACGATCGACTTGATCGATGGAAACTCGCCGCGCAGCGCGACTTTCACGCGGATGTCTTCGTTGCGTTCGATCGACAGCAGGTGGTAGATCACCGTGAAATCGGCGGCGGGGAGACCTTCGCGATGTCGGCGAACGCGCTCGTCCACGGCCGTTAGATCGAACAGCATCCGATAGGGTCGCGAAATCTCGTTCTTCAGATAGCGCAGTACTTCGTGCACGCGCGCGGCGGGTACCCACACCGTCGCAACACGATCGGCGGTCTCCTGCGCGGCTAAACCCGCGTCACCGAATCGCGCGAACAGATCGCGGAGAGCCGGCTGCGACGGCACTACTGAGGTTGCTATCGCGCTCACACGGCATCCGGGCTGCGAAGCGTGGTCTGTGCCTGACGCGCAACGAACTTCACGTCGCGTTGTGCCGGCATGTTCGGCCGATAAATACCCTGGTCGCCAACGATCCACGATAGCGGTCGCTGTTCGTGGCCGATCGAGTCCTGCAATAGCATCAAGCCCTGCAGAAACGCTTCAGGCCGTGGCGGACAACCCGGGATGTAGACGTCGACTGGCAGAAATTTGTCCACACCCTGAACCACCGAGTAGATGTCATACATGCCACCGGAGTTGGCGCACGCACCCATGGAGATCACCCATTTCGGTTCGAGCAGTTGCTCGTAAAGACGCTGCACTACCGGCGCCATCTTCGTGAAACAGGTGCCTGCGATGACCATGAGGTCGGCCTGCCGCGGCGATGCGCGAATGATCTCCGAGCCGAACCGCGCGATGTCGTGCGCCGAAGTGAATGCCGTGGCCATTTCGACGTAGCAGCACGAGAGGCCGAAGTTGAACGGATAAATCGAATTCTTGCGGCCCCAGTTCACGAGTTCCTGCAGCTTCGCCGTGAACACGCTGCGCTTGACCTGTTCTTCCGTGAACACTTCGGCACCGGGCTGTGTGTAGTCCTTCGTCAGCGGCGAGACGCCGGTAGGACGGTTCGGGTCGATGCGCGTGAACGTGTACTTCATGAGGCTCGCTGCGTGAGTGGGGCGGACGAATCTTCCGGCCGCTTCAGTGCGGATCTACGGCGGCGCGCTTCCGGCGCCCAATCCAGCGCGCCGATTCGCGCGAGGTAGAAAAGGCTGACGACGAGGATTGCGATGAATGTGAACGCCTCGGCGAAACCGGCCCAACCGGACTCGCGAACGGAGATCGCCCACGCGTAAAGGAACAAGGCTTCCACGTCGAAAATCACGAAGAACACCGCAACCAGATAGAACTTCGCGGACAGTCTCAATCGTTCGGGTGATGCAGAGACCACACCGGATTCGAACGGTTCATTGCGCGCGCGCGCGCCGCTCTTTCCGCCGAGCAATGCCGACAGACCGATCATGATGCCGCACAAAATGAACGTCGCGACTACGTATAGGGCAAGTGACCAGAATTCGGGTGACGTCGTCATCTGCGTCCCCTCTCCTTGCTTGTTGGAGCTTTACAGGGGTGAACGCGTTGAACTTGCCAGCAGCCGCTCCGGTGACGGAACCCGGAACGGGTCGTGGCTACGCACCCGTGCGGAGCGCATTGTACAGAGTTGAGTGCGGAGCGGCATGGGTGGGAGTACCGATGCCACTCGATAAAAGCAGGGCCGCTTGAAAAAGCTCAGGTCAGAAGAAGGAGCGCCCGAGACGCGATTCCCACAAAGTGGTACGCCGACGGCGCATGCGATCGTGCAGTTGCGCGCGACGCGTACGCAGCCACTGATCGGGCGACAACGGATCGACCGATTTGCCGCGGCGCTTCTCTTCGGCGTCGCGGAATTTGCAGAAGTCCTGGTAGGCCTCTATGTCGTGCCGCAATTCCTGGCAGGCGAGATCGATGACGACTGCATCATCGAGGAAACCGAACCCGGGCACGTCGTCGGGGATGATGTCGTGGGGGTCCGCGAAGTAGGCGAGGGCATTGGTAATGCGTGCGCGGTCGCCGCCCGACAATTCCCAGACTTTGTCTCCCAGCATCTGCACGAGCAGATCGAGCTTATCGAGCCGTTCGCGGATGAAATCGGCGACTTCGACCTTGCCCGCATCTTTCAGCGACTCCTGGGCGGCACGGATGATGTCCGCTTCGCCCAGCGACGAGGCGTTCGCCTTCGCCTTGTTCACGACGTCGCCCAAATGGACGAGGTCCCGATCGGTCAGCTGAAATGTGATCGTGAGTGGCATGTGCTCCCCTGTGTGCAGAGCTCTGACTAGGACGAGCTGCCGGCGTCGATGTGCTTGATCCAGGCTTGGGCCTGAACCTTCTGCTTTTCGCGAGTGGCCGCTTTCTCGAACCAGGTACGCGCTTCTTTTGGTTTGTCGTTGCTGTAGAGGGCGATGCCCATCAACAGCTGAGTGTTGCCGGTGTCCTTCAGACCGCCCTTGGAGAGGGCTTTCTGCAGGGCCTCCGCCGCACCGGCCCATTCCTGCCGTTGCAGCTGTACCTCGGCGAGACGGACGTAGGTGTCGCCGTTGCTGTGCATTTCACCGGCTTTCATCAGCGGCGCTACCGATTTTTTGTAATCACGCGCCTCGATCCAGGAGAAGGCTAGACGCTCATACGCTTTCTCGTCGCCTTTGATCGAGCCCTTGGCGATGAACTTCTCGAGGTTGGTGGCGGCCCGGTGCGGGATGCCAACGTACGCTTCGAGGTCGGTCAGCGGACGCAGATCGGAATCGGTGGTCAGCAATCCGGCCATGTTCGCGATTTCGAGCACTGCCAGCGAGTCGTCGTAACGCTCGAGCTGACGGTTCACCGCGGAGAGTTGAACCCAGTAATTCTTCTTCGACGGATCCGCTATCACGAGCTGTTTCAGGATCGGGATTGCTTCCTGGTACTGTTCCTTCTCGATGCGCAGCGCCAGCAGCAGCTGTAGCCAGCTTTCGCGTGGCGTCTCGGACAGGTCGACCGCTTTCTGAGCAGGGGCGAGCGCCTGGTCGGGCTTCTTCAATTGGTAATACGCGACCGCGAGCAGGTAGTAGGCGGTCGAGTTCGGATTGACGGCGGTGGCGAACCACTCGTTCAACGCGTTGATGCCTTCCTGCCACTTCTCCTGCGCGATGAACATCTGCGCGATCTGGTAGCGCGCTTCCTGGATCTCTTCGTCGTTGAGTCCGCCCGATGCGATGGCGCCCTGCATGTTCTTGCGAACGCCGTCGTAGTCATTCTGCGCACCGGCGATCGAAGCCTTGATCTGATAGACCCGGCTCTGTTCGTACGGGCTCAGCTTCTCCATGTTCATCTTGTCGAGGATCGCCTTCGCATCGGGGTACTTCTGCGCATTCAGCGCCTCGATCGCTTCGTTCAGCTTCTTGCCCGTGCTGACGTCGATCGGCGGCGCTTCGCGCTTGCCGCTTTTTTCCTCTGCCGCGAATGCAGAGTCCTGCAGGGCGACGAGGCTGAACGAACCAAGCGCCACCAATCCAACCGCGAGTGCAATAGTAGGACGCACGCTACTTCTCCAACTTGAACGTCAATACGACCATCACGCCGCGGCGTTCCATCGCGCGCCCGTCGACGACCTTCGGGTTGTATTTCCATCGACCGATCGCATCGAGCGCAGCGCGCTCGAACAACCCTTTCGGGTCCGCGTCGACGACCTTCTGATCCGCCACTGTCCCTGCCGGCGTGATCGTGAACTGCACCTGCACCCAACCCTCGATGCCGCGCTCACGCGCCCGGTTCGGGTATTCAGGGTTGATCCGCACCAACGGGATGACGTCGCGGTCGGAACCGACCGAGATGCCGTGGCCGAGGTTGCCGGTGTCGAACGACACGCTGACGGAGCTGACGTTGGCGTTGTCGATGCCGCCGGTCATCTGCGAGATCTGTGGGATCTCGGGCATCTTTTCCGGTTTCGGTTGGACGACCTTTTCGCGCTTCGTTTCGGTTTCCGTGTCGTGTTTCAGCGCCGTGAAGTCGATTTTCACAGCCGGCTTGAGATCGCCGAAACTGCCGGTTCCGCTGACTGCGACCCAAAGGGCCCAGAACAGGGCTGTGGCAAACGCCAACCCGAGCAGGAAGGCGACCGGGAGTCGTATGGCGTAGTTCATCGTGGGCTCCTCGCTCTCAAGGACTCAGTTCCGCCGAGATCGCAATGTCTTTGATGCCGGCCTTGCGTGCTTCGTCCATCACCTTGGCAACCTGACCCGCGGGCGCAATTTTGTCGGCGATGATCACGACGGTGTCGTCGGGCCGTTCGATGTGCAGCTTTTCGATCGCCGGACGCAATTCGCGCAGGTCGAGCTGTTTGCGGTCCATCCAGATCCCGCCGTCGGGTTTGATGGCGATCAGCAGGTTGCCGGATTCGCGGTGCTCGGCCGTGCTTGCGAACGGCTTGTCGATCATCGCGCCGGTCTGTTTCACGAACGACGTCGTGATGATGAAGAAAATCAACAGGTTCAGGACGAAATCCAGCATCGGCGCAAGGTCGATGCCGTGGTCTTCCTGGTCCGGCGCGTGACTGCGGAGTGCCACTTTAAATTACTCTCCCGTTGCGAAGGTCACGTTGTACACACCGGCCAGATGGGTCTGGTCGACGACCTGAACCAGCAGCCCCGTCGGGGCTTTTTCCTCAGCAATGATCAACACACCGGCCTTCGTGTTCACCGCATGCAATCGTTCGACGTTTGCACGCACGGCCTCGGCGTCGATCACGCGGCCATCAATCCACACCTCGCCGTTCTGAAGTATCTGGATCGCAATACTTTTGTCCGCATTCGGCGGTGGAGGTTCCCCGGTTGGCCGCTGCACGATCAGACCGGACTCTTTTACGAATACGGCGATGATGATGAAGAAGATCAGCAGGTTCAGTACGAAATCGAGCATCGGAGCAAGGTCGATACCGTGCTGTTCCGCTGAGTCGTGTGATGACGCGTGTCGGCGTGTTCGCATCGTTTAGAACCTCAGTTGGTCGGCAACGAGTTCGGATCTTCGCTTCACCAGGTCGGTGAACTTGTACACCGGGTACAGCCCGGTAATGCTGACGGCGAGACCCGACAACGTGCATAGCATCGCTTGCGAAACGCCGGAAGCCATCGTCCGCGCGTCCGCCGAACCGCGCAGCGCCATCGAGTCGAACACTTCGAGCATTCCGCTCACCGTGCCGATCAGCCCGAGCAGCGGCGCCATCGGCACCAGCACGCGCAACACCAGCAGGTTCGTCGTCATCTCCGAGTTCAGCCTCGAAATCATCGCCTCGCGGATCTGCCGCGCACACCACGACAGGTGGTCGCTGCGCGTATTCCACTGGTCGATCGACTTCTGGATGCTGACGGGCAGCACCTTCCAGAAGAACCAGATCCGCTCGACCACCAGCGTCCACATCAGCACACCGGACAAAAAAATCACGAACACGTACGGCCCCCCGCCATCGACCAGGTTCTGAATCGCGGCGTAGGGGGCCAGCAGCTTATCGAGCATTGCGCTTCTCGATCATTTCGGCGAGCAGACCGGAAGCCTGTCCGTCGAGCAATGACTCGATCTGGCGCGAGATCGAACTCAGCATCGCGTTGCAGAACAGCAACGGGATGGCGATACCGAGACCGAGAACCGTCGCGATCATGGCCTGGGAGATACCGTGTGCCATCAGTTTCGGGTCGCTCGAGCCCGACTCGGTGATGCTCTGGAACGTCAGGATCATCCCGATGACCGTACCGATCAGGCCGAGCAACGGACCGGCGGCGACGGCGAGGCGCAGGAACGCCTGGAACCGTTCGATCTTCGGAATTTCGGCGACGATCGCCTCGGAAATCCGCAACTCGGCAATCTCGTAGTCTTCTTCGATCCGCGACGTATCGCCCTTGAAGGCGAGCAGCACGCGACCCAGCGGATTGTCGTCCTTCGGGTTATCGAGATCCTTCTGTTGCGCCGCGACCTTGATCCGCATCCGGATCAGATAGATGAACTGATAGATGAAGCACGCGAGGCCGATCAGACCCACTGCGATGATCACGTAGCCGACTTCCTCACCCTGTTCGATCCGCTCGCCGATATCGGGACGCTCGCCGTACAGCGCTATCAGAACGCCGCGGCCCGGGTCGACGACAGACCGCACGTGGCCACTGGTCGCATCCTGCAGATCCTGAGCAGCGCTCTGGAACTGTCTTGGCGGTTGGCGCGTCAGCACCGCGAGGCTTTGCAGCGACGGCAGATAGGAAAGGAATTTACCGTTCGACATGATCGTGAACGGACCAACCCGCACGACCTGCGCCGTCGCCGTTTGACCGTCGGCCTGAACGACCGGATGCTCGAAGCGCTGGATGTCGCCGGTAGCGGTCATCTCACGCTGCATTTCGAACCACAGGCGCTCCAACTCGGCAATAGAGGGTAGCGTCTTCGCGCTGGCGAGCGAGCGCAGGAACGCTTCGCGATCGGGGAACTGCGCGCTGATGATGGACTGCTCCATCACGTTGGCGGTGTCGCCGGCGACCTGGCGCGTAACGCCGAACAGTTCGCCGAGGTTTCCTTCGCGCTGTTTCAGCAGTGTGGTGACCTCGTTGATTTCCTTCTCGTTGTTGTCGAACTCGGTCGACAGCGCCTTACTGCGTGCATCCGCTGCCGCCTGTGCCCTTTGAGCTTCGGCCAACACCGTTGCCTGCTGCGCGCGGTTCGCGGTGAAGTCTTTGAGGCGTTGCGCGTTCTGCTCGGCTTCCGCAGCGCGGGTGTTTTTCACCTGCTGCAGCAGCTGATCCAGCGTTACGGCGGCGGCCGCAGCCGAGGCGTGCATCGGAACGGCGAGCTGCACACCGAGCAACGCCGTGGTCAGCAGCGCAAGGCGGCGCGTGCGAACGAATAGGGTGGTTGCGCGGATCACTGTTGCACCTCCGTCGGGGCTGGTAGTTGGACCCACAACACGTCGGGCGCGCCTTGCTTCTTCGCAACGCGCAGGGCGTGTTCGACGTCTTTTTGGGTGCCGGGGTCGGAGACCCATTTTTTCTCGGCCTTGTCCCAGTAGCCGGCGTCTTTGCCGTCGGGGCGGCGGTACATCAGAGCGACCCGGCCGACTCGCACCACATCGACGAGCGACGCGGAGTCGCCTTCGCCGAGCTTCATTTCGTAGTTGTCGAGCGTGCGGCCGTATTCCATCTCGATCTGATAAGCCTCGAGGATGCGGCGGTATTTCTCGGAGACCGTTACGTCGGCGCGGTCCATCAGACCTTTGAGCGTCGCAACGCGCTTGTTGCGCTCTTCGATTCTAAAGGGGATGTCGAGCGCTACGAATTGTTCGAGGGTGGACACCATCTTTTCCATCAGCGGATACACGTCGCGGCTGGTGGTTTCGATCGAGGCCAGCTGCGCCTGCATCGACGCGATCTCGCTGCGCTGGGCAACGACCTGTTCGGTGAGGTGCGTGTTGTACTTGGTGATGCTCTGCGTATCTTCGAGGGTGCGTCGATACTTGTTCAGCATCTCCGTCGTGCTGTCGTCAATCTTGTCGATCTGTTCTTGCGCGGCCTTGGCGGCTTTGTCGCCGGCGGCCTGTTGCGCGAGCAGATTGTCCAGAGGCTTGGTGTCGGCTGCATACACGGGCACTGTCAGCATCAGCGCCATCAGAACGACCGCGCGGGATCGCTGAATTCTGTCTGGTGTCATGGTGTCTTGCTTCGTTCCTTAGGCCGGCCGAGTGATAGCGCGACCCTATTGTTGATGTAAGCGATCTCGTGCGAGATCGGCCCCCCTTATTTGCAGCATGTCCCCTGTCACGCTGCTAGAACCGAGAACGCGACCTTCGACGTCGACATGATGATGTCGTTACGTTGCAGGTTCCGTGATTTCCCCGGCGACGCGATCCCGGTGCTGATTTCAACACTATCTTGGGGCGGAACGCAAAGGTTTGATTGAACCTTCGCGCGTGATGCATCGCGGCGTCGTACGGTGAAATTGCTGACGCGTTTTCAGCGTCGCGCGAATGTGACAACGACGAGCGCGAGACGTTCGATGTCGGACGCGTCGAGCACGCTCGATTGGAGCATTCCAGGCCTTCCCTTCGGGCCATCCGAACGCTCGCACCGGTAACGCAACTCCGCAGCGAGGTTTACGAACTGCAGTTGTGTGTGAATGTCGCTCGGGTTCGGCATCGGTCGATGCGTCGATCGGCGTCGCAGCTGCGGGACCCAGATATTTCACGTGTAAATCGATGAGCGCAGCGTCGCGCAATGCTTCGCGAGTGTGCTGCAATCTGCGTCCGCCGCGCTGAAGAATCCGATCGCGCCAACGCCTCCGTCGGGGGGCGCGAGGTTCGACGCCGAAGGCGCCTACCATTTTCAGCGAGGAAGCGCTCACGGTTACGCGCGCATGGCACGGAACCGGCCTCGAATCGTTGCACGATGGCGTCGTTTCGGTTGCGCGGGACGGCCAACGCTTCTGCAACGTCGCGCGTTCCGCGGCCTGAAGACTTGACTCGGAGACAGCGCCATGTCACGCGTTCCGAATCCGGACATTGCGTTACCTGCGTACTCATTCGCGAGCGTGCACCAAGGTCGTGCATCGGCGCTCTGCAAAGCGAGGGCGTTCGGATCCGAGCATTGCGCGGTGGCCTCGTCAGATCTCGACCTGTGTACCGAGTTCGACGACACGGTTGGTCGGAATCCCGAAGAAATCAGATGCTTTCGTCGCGTTCTTCGACATCGACACGAACAGTTGCTCGCGCCATTTGGCCATGCCCGGCGCGCCGGTCGCGATCAGCGATTCGCGTGACACGAAGAACGACGTCTCCATCATCGCAAATACGAATCCGCCGCGGCCGCATTGCTCGAGCAGGCGCGGCACGTCGGCGTCCTCGGAGAATCCGTAGTACGCGGTGATGTGATGGAACGTCCCGCCGAGCGCGCGGATCTCGTACCGCTCTTCGAGCGGCACGTACGGAATGTCGCGCGCGACGATCGTCAGAAACACCACTCGCTCGTGCAGCACCTTGTTGTGCTTGAGATTGTGCAGCAGCGAGTGCGGCACGCTGTTGACGGCCGACGTCAGGAACACCGCCGTGCCGGGTACCCGCGTCGGCGGGTCGAGTTCGATGCTCTCGATGAACGCGTCGAGCGGCAACGATTCGTCGGACAGACGCCGCATGAGCACGATGCGACCCTTCTTCCACGTGGTCAGCAGCGTGAACACGCTGATGCCGATCACGATCGGGAACCACCCCCCCGACGGGATCTTCAATGCGTTGGAGGTGAGGAATGCGAGGTCGATGGCAAACAGCGGGATCGCAATCGCGAACGCGACCGGCACCGGCCAATTCCACATCCGGCGCATCACGAAGAGGATCAGGATCGAGTCGATCAGCATCGCCAGCGTCACTGCGATGCCGTACGCGCCGCCGAGGTTATCCGAATGGCGGAAGCCGACGACGAGCAGAATCACCGAGATGAACAGCACCCAGTTCACGAACGGCACGTAGATCTGGCCGATCTGCCTTTCAGAAGTGTGCTCGATGGTGAGCCGCGGGCAGTAGCCCATCTGAATCGCCGCGCGCGTGAGGGAGAACGCGCCGGAGATCACCGCCTGCGAGGCGATCACCGCGGCCGCCGTCGCGAGGATCACCAGGGGAATCAACGCCCACTTCGGCGCGAGCAGATAAAACGGATTCTGAATGGCCGCCGGATCGGCGAGCAGCAGCGCGCCCTGACCGAAGTAGTTCAGAACCAGTGCCGGCATCACGAACATCAGCCATGCCCGCCGGATCGGCATCTTTCCGAAGTGCCCCATGTCGGCGTACAGCGCTTCCGTACCGGTCACGGCCAGTACGACTGCGCCGAGCGCGAGGAAAGCAGCGATCGGGTTCGCGACCACGAACGCAATGGCATGCACCGGGCTGACCGCGGCGAGCACGCGGGGTTCTTCGATGATCTGCGCGATGCCGAGCAGTGCGAGCGTGGCGAACCACACGCACATGACCGGTCCGAAGAACATACCGACGCGGGCGGTGCCGCTGCGCTGGATGGAGAACAGCGCAACGATGATGAGAATCGCGATCGGCACGATGAAGTGGTGCAGTTGCGAGGTGATGATGTCGAGACCCTCGACCGCGCCGAGCACCGAGATGGCGGGGGTGATCATGCCGTCGCCGTAGAACATTGCCGCGCCGAAGATGCCGATGCCGACGAACCACCAGCGTCGCCGCGGCTGCGACTCGAGAGCGCGCGACACCAGCGCGGTGAGCGCGAGAATGCCACCTTCACCACGGTTGTCGGCCCGCATGATCAGGGTTACGTACTTCAGCGTCACCACGATCACGAGCGACCAGAAGATGATCGACAGAATGCCCATGATGTTCGCAACGGAGAGGTCGAGGCGGTGCATGCCGATGAAGCACTGCCGCAACGTGTAGAGCGGACTCGTGCCGATGTCGCCGTACACGACACCGATTGCGCCGACGATCAGCGGTGCCGTACGTGACGGAGCGACGCTCGTTTCGGGCGAGGCGGCAGCGCCGTCAGATTTCATGGGTTCTTTGATTTGGTTGCGCTACGTGCGGCGCGGCATTGTTTCGTACTGCGTGCCGAACATCAATTTGTGCCTGGCAGTACGGATTAGTCGCGGACGGGGCGCTTCGAGAGTTTCCGCTGCAGCGTCCTGCGATGCATTTTCAGCGCGCGGGCGGTTGCCGAGACGTTGCCGTCGTATTCCGCGAGTACGCGTTGGATGTGTTCCCATTCGAGGCGCTCGACCGATGCGGGCGCGCGCTCGACGTCGATCGAACTGTCGCCGCCGCCGCGGCCGAGCGCGGCCACCACTTCGTCGGCCGTTGCGGGTTTACTCAGATAGTCGATCGCACCGAGTTTGATGGCTTCTATCGCGGTCGCGATGCTCGCGTAACCGGTCAACACTACGATTCGGGTCGCGGGCTCTGCCTGGTGCAGCCGCTCGATGAGTTGTAAACCGGACGCCCCCGGCATCTTCAGATCGACGACGGCGAATTCCGGTGGATCGTCGGCTACGAGATCGAACGCGGCTGCGGCATCGCCGGCCGTAACCACCGCATAGCCGCGCCGGCGCAGCGCGCGCGACAGTACGTCGCGAAATACCGCGTCGTCGTCGGCGAGCAGCAGGGTGGGCTCGTCGATCGTCTGCGCCAGCGTCATGTTGGCGCGTTCCCGTACGAACGGAGAGGCAGCTTCACGCGCACCCACGCGCCGCCGCCTTCGCGATCGGCGATGTGCACGGAACCGCCAAGCCGTTCGATGGTGGCGTTTGCCAGCATCAGGCCGATTCCTATCCCCTCTGTTGTGCCGTTGGTAGAGGTCGCGGAAGACGCGATGGCGGAGATGTCGAAGCCGTTGCCCCGGTCGCGGATGTCGAGCATCAGATGTCGGTCGCTGCAACGCGCCGAGCATTCCACGGAACGCGGCGATGCATCGGCCGCGTTGTTCAACAGATTGAGAACCGCCTGACGCAACGTCTGATCGGCCGCGATATGCGGATCGGCAGCTCCGGCGTCGCAACCGAACCGCGCGTTTACGGCGGGTCGCAGCAGTTCGAAGCGTTCGCGCACGTCCTCGATGAAGGCGCCCACGCGCTGCGTATCCGCGATGGGCTCCGCGGGTGTCGCCGCGCGGCGCAACCGGCGCAGGATGTCCTTGCAGACGCCGATCTGGGAAACGATCAGGTCGATGTCGGCGCGTTGAGTTGGCGTTGCGGTGTCGCGAATTTCGGCGGCGGCAATCGCGATGCTGCTGAGTGGCGTGGACAACTCGTGCGCGGTGCCCGCCGCCAGCGTTGCGACGCCGATGATCTGCTCGTTGCGCAGGTTCGCTTCACGAGCGTCGGCCAGCGCCCTCGCTTGGGTGCGCACGTACGCCGCCATCGACGTGCCGAAGTATGCGATCAGCGCAGCGGCAACGACGAACGTCACCAGCATGCCCAGCACGTGCAGCGTGAACGTCCCGGCCATTGCCTCGTGCGTGGGTTCGAGCGGGACATGGAACAGGGCGATCAACGCGTAGCTCCCCACTGCCGCCACGGCGATGGCCCATGCCGTTCGCGCAGGCAGCAACGCGGCTGCCACGGCTATTGGCACGAGATAGAGCGATACGAGTGGATTGGTCCAGCCGCCGGTGAAGTAGAGAAGTGCCGTCAGCGCGGCGACGTCGATGCCGAGTTGCAGCGGCAACTCGAGAGGATGCACAGGGCGCGCAACGGCGACGACCCGTAGCCAGGTGAGCAGCGTGATGATCGCGAGTGCGCCGATGATTGCGGCCACTGGTCCGAGTGGCGTTGCGCCGTGTGTAGCTTGACCGATGAGCGCGGTGAGGCACGTGAGCGCCGTGAACAGCATGGCACGTGCGGTGAGCAGACGGCGCAGATTCACGGAAGCGGGATATTCGACGAAGGAGATCACGCGTGAAGCCTCGAAGTGGAAGCGGCGATCTTACCCGGAAGCATCCGGGATTCCTCGCCCCGCGCCTGGCACAACCGGGGAATTCCAGGGCCGTTCGTCTCGTCCAGCTGCGACAAATTGCCGCAGGGTGCCTCCAACCGGGTACCATCGCGCAAATGCCTGCACGCCGAAGTCCCCCCAGCGAGTTCGTTAGGGCCATCACGCGTCTCGACGCCACCGCATTGGTCGTCGGATCGATGATCGGTTCCGGCATTTTCATCGTCTCCGCCGACATCGCGCGGCAGGTCGAGTCGCCGGGCTTGCTGTTGCTGGTCTGGATCATGGCCGGCGTGATAACACTGATGGGCGCACTGACCTATGGCGAGCTCGCCGCGCAGTTCCCGAAGGCGGGCGGGCAATACGTCTATCTGCGCGAAGCGATATCGCCGTTGTTCGGCTTCTTGTATGGCTGGACGCTGTTCATGGTCATCCAGACCGGCACGATCGCAGCCGTTGCGGTGGGTTTCGCGCGCTTCATGTCGGTACTCGTCCCGCAGATTTCGGCGGAACAGGCAATCGGCTTCACCGTTACCCTGCCAAGCGGACCGATCGAGGTGGGTCTGTCGCCTCAGCGCGTGCTCGCCATCGCGTCGATATTCGTCCTGACGTGGATCAACGTCCGCGGCGTGAGCGTAGCGGCGTTCGTTCAAACGTTGCTGACGTCGATCAAGGTGTTGTCCCTGCTCGCGTTGATTCTGCTCGGCCTGACGTTCGGTCGTAGCGACGCGGCCGAGGTGAACTTCGGCGCGGCCTTCTGGCCGGAAGGCGGCGTCGGATTCGGCACGTTGCCGCTGCTCGGCGCGGCGATGGTGGGCGCGCTGTTCGCGATGGATGCGTGGAACAACGTCGGTTTCGCCGCGGACGAGTTGCAAAAGCCGAGCCGCGACCTGCCGTTCGCGATGCTCGCGGGCGTGCTCGTCGTGGTGGTGTTGTACGTGTCGGCCAACGTCGCGTACCTGAGCGTGCTCGGCATCGAAGCGATTGCACATGCCCCAGAGGACCGTGTTGCAACGGCGGTGCTCGAGGCGATCTTCGGAAGCCCGGGTATGTACGTGATGGCCGCGGCGATCGTGATTTCAACGCTCGGCTGCAACAACGGGCTGATTCTCTCGGGCGCGCGCGTCTACTACGCGATGGCGCGCGACGGGCTGTTCTTCCGTAAGGCGGAAGAACTGCACGCAGAGCACAAGACCCCGGCATTCGGCCTGTACGTGCAGGCCGGCTGGGCCAGCGTCCTGTGTGCGTCGGGCACCTATAGCCAGTTGCTCGACTACGTGGTGTTCGCGGCGCTGATGTTCTATCTGCTGACTGCGATCGGCCTCTTTGCGTTGCGGCGTCGGCGTCCGGACGCGTCCCGGCCCGTGGTGGTGCCGGGCTATCCGTGGTTGCCTGCGGCCTATGCGGTGCTGACGGCGGCGTTGTGTATCGATCTGCTGATCGAAAAGCCGCAATACAGCTGGCTCGGGCTCGGTATCGTCGCGCTCGGATTACCCGTGTATGCCTTGTGGCGCTGGCGGAGCGCAGCCCAAACGGGGGAAAAAGTGTAAGCAGATTCGCAGTTTTCTGCCCGAATACGGGCAAAAAATTTGCCAATGACGTGGCGACAGAGCTCAATGCATCGCCATGTACGACATCGACGAACTCTCCGCCCATCTCGCCCGCACCACGCGGCTCGACCCAGCCGAGGCACGTCGTGCGGTGCATGAACTGCTCGATCTGTTGTCCATGGAGACGCCCGATGCGTTCGTGGTGCGCCGACATCGGGAACTGAAGGATGACGGCGTACTGAAAAACGACGCGATCTTCCGGCAGATCGTGTCGGAAATGGCGGCGCGGCCGTTCGCCGCGCCGCCGTACAGCGAACGGCAGATCCGCCGGCTCATCTACGGCTGATTCATCACCTTTATCTACCTTGGTCTACTTTGCAGGAGCATTCCTCTATGTGCGGAATCGTCGGTTACGTGGGACATCAGAATGCGGTGCCGATTCTCATCGAGGGATTGCATCGCCTCGAGTACCGAGGTTACGACTCCGCCGGGATTGCGGTGCACCGCAAGAACGGCATCGAGGTGCACAAGCGACAAGGCAAGGTACGCGAGATGGAAGCGACTCTGCCGAAGCGCTTTTCCGGAGTGGTGGGTGTGGGCCATACGCGATGGGCGACGCACGGTGCGCCGAGCGACGTCAACGCGCACCCGCAAACCGATATGACCGGCCGCATTGCGGTAGTCCACAACGGCATCATCGAAAACGCGCACGAGTTGCGCGTGCAGCTCGAGGCGCGCGGAGTCGAGTTCAAATCGGAAACCGACACGGAGGTGCTGGCACAGCTGATTGCCGCGGTCGAAACGGATTCACTCGAAGACGCGGTGCGCACGGCGCTGCGGTCGATCACGGGAACGTATGGAATCGCCGTGATGGACGCGCGTCACCCCGAGCAGATCGTCGTCGCACGTAACGGCAGTCCGGTGATCCTCGGCATCGGCGACAAAGAGATGTTCGTGGCGTCGGACGCGTCCGCGCTGGTTCGCCACACCCAACAGGCCATCTATCTCGACGACGGTGAAATCGCCGTTGTCGAAGCGCGCGCGTATCGTGTGACGACGCTCGATGCGGAGCCTGCGACCAAACAGCCGACGACGCTCGCCATCGTCGACGATCACATGTCGAAGGGTTCCTTCAGTCACTTCACGATGAAGGAAATCCACGAGCAGCCCGATTCGGTGCGCGGTACGTTGCGTGGCCGGCTCGATCGGCGCTTTGCCACCGCGCGCCTCGACGGCCTGAATCTGACGCCGCGCGAGTTGCTGCGATTCCGGCGCATCAAGATCCTGGGCTGCGGCTCCGCCTGCATTTCCGGCTTTCTCGGCGCACGCATGATCGAACGGCTGAGTCGAATTCCGTGCGACGCGGAATCGGCCGCCGAGTTTCGCTACCGCAATCCGGTGATTGAAGACGACACGCTTTACGTCGCCGTCAGCCAGTCCGGCGAAACGTTCGACACGCTGGCCGCCGTCGATGAGATCAAACGCAAGGGCGGTGCCGTTGTCGGCATCATCAATGTGGTCGGCAGCACCATTGCGCGTGCGTGCGGTCGCGGGGTGTATCTGCACGCGGGTCCCGAAGTGGCGGTGGTCTCCACCAAAACCTTCATGTCAACGCTTGTCGCATTCGTGCTGCTCGCGCTGCACCTCGGCCGGATGAAGGATGTTTCCGCGGGCGCCGGGCGCCGTCTGATCGACGCGCTCGATCAATTGCCCGCACGCCTCGAAGCGCTGATTGCCGATCAGGCACCGCTGGCCGCGCTTGCGAAAAAGTACGCGCGCTTTTCCAACGCATACTTCGTCGGACGCAACGAAGGTTATGCGCTCGCGATGGAAGGTGCGTTGAAGCTGAAGGAAGTCAGCTACCTGCACGCGGAGGCGTATCCGGCATCGGAGCTGAAGCACGGGCCGCTCGCTTTGATTTCGCCCGAAACGCTCACCGTGGCGGTGATTCCGTCCGACGACCTGTTCGAGAAGAACGTATCGACGATTCAGGAGATTCGTGCGCGTCGCGGACCGGTGATCGCATTGAGCAACACCGCAACGCTGCCGGTTGCAGTGGATGATGTGATCGTTGTGCCGCAACTGCACGAACTGCTCGACCCACTGCTGATGCTGGTGCCGCTGCAGTTCTTCGCCTATCTGATCGCCATGGAGCGCGGTTGCGACATCGACCAGCCCCGCAACCTGGCGAAGAGCGTAACGGTGGAGTAGCGCACCGAGCGGCGTTTCGGAACGTGGCACAATTCCGCGTTGCCGAGAGTTCCGCCCGGTAAACTCTCGGGCCGGACCGGACTGCCGACCAGGAATCGTGCATCGATGACCCTAGAGGAAGAAGCCATCACGCTGTTGCTGCGCTCGCCGCGGCTCGAGGTCGGCACGATCATCGATCTGCTCGACGTCAGCGACCGTGATTTTCGCGAGATGGTGAAGCAGAACGAGCGCATCGCGGCGCTGATGGAAGAGCGCCGCACAGGTTCGCTGCCGCTACCGGTCACCGAACCCACGCAGTGTCCGGCCTGCGACGACTGGTTCGTACCCTACGCGTCGTCCCGATTCTGTTCCGACGCCTGCCGTGACATCGGCCGGCTCGAAGCCCAGCAACGCGCCCGCCGTTCCCGCTCCTTCTAGCCACCCCTGACCCCAATAGGCACGCCGCCAGGCGCCCGCCGTGTCGATTTCCTGGCCCGTACTACTCTTTAAGTCATCGCTATTGGGTGCGTGGCCCGACCATGATCGTGAGCATGTGGATGACGAAGAACCCGGTGACGGTGTCGTTGCAGACGCCCATCGCGGAGGCGGCGGCGTTGATGTCGCGGCGTCGCATCCGACGGTTGCCGGTAATGCAGAGTACGAATGGGTTTGCGCTGGCCGGCATCCTGTCAGCGACCGACATCCTGCGGGCGTTTCCGCCGGACGTGAATCCGCTTGCGCTGCCTCTCAACGGCGACGCCAAACATCGCGTTGTGGAAGACATCATGCACCGCAATCCGTTCACCACTGCGCCGGACGAACCGGTGGAAGAGGTGGCGCGGGTGATGGGCGCGCAGAAGATCGGCTCATTACCGGTGCTGCGCGAGGGCCGGCTGGTCGGCTTGATCACCGAGTCGGACATCTTTCGGGCGTTCGTCAGCGTGTTCAACACCGACTCGCGCGGCGCGCGCATAACGTTCGACGTATCGCAGGGCGAGGACACCTTCGGCCTCATCGCGCGCGTCGCGAAGGAACGCAAGGTGCAGGTAGTCAGCTTGATCAGATCGTCGCAGAACGACATGCCGGTGTGCGTCGTGCGGATCACCGGCGCCGGTGTCGAAGAGATGCTCGACGATCTGTGGAAATCAGGACACCGCGTGATCAACGTACTGCGGCACTGATCCACCAACTGGCTAGTAACTGACTAGTAGTGGGGCGGGCGTTCCTGCTCGACTTTGAATTCCGCAGGTTCTTCGCGCCGCTCCACCAATTCGATCAGTCGTGCGAGCGTGTCGCGCATCTGGTCGAGCTGCCGTTGCTGGTCCACCAGCGCATCGTTCAGCTTCGCGATCGTGTCTTCCTGAAACACCAGGCGGGTCTCGATCTCGATGCGCTCGTCTTCGTTCCAAGTGCGCTTCGCCATCGAAGGATCAGTCGGATCCGGAACTGTAGGGCTTCATCTTGCGCAGCAGCCGATCCGGATCCGCCAGCGGGTTCTTTCGCATTGCCGCGTCGGCCATCTTTTCGTACTTCGGATCGAGCTTCGCAGTCTTCGTCGCTTCCGACGCGTGGTAAGCAACGCGCGCGATCACGCGGTGTGTATCGCCGCCGCCACAATGCTCGCATTCGACGCTCGCCGGCGGTTCTTTGACCGGCGCGTAAGCATCCGTCACGCCGCTGCAATTGCGGCAACGGTACGCATAGATCGGCATGGCAGCTGCGTCAGGCGGCTTGTGGTGAGTCGGCGCGTAAGCCGGCGTCGAAGAACGCTTGCAGGGAGGTGTGAAAGCGCAGGAAGTCGAGCTTCTTGCGCGGGTTGATCGCCTTAACGACCTCGTCAGTGTTGTCGATCTCGACCAGCGTGCGGCCGGAGCCGCTCCGACGGCCTTGCAGGAAGCGGTCCCACTGATCTGCGTTCATCTCGACCGTAAAATCTGCGTCGCGCAAACCGGCATCGGTAATCGTGCGTACGTCGTGGCAGCTGAAGCCGCTGAACGTGACGAGATAAGTCGCCTGGTCGCTCTTCAGCGCCATCTTCACGTCGATGGAACCGCGCTTGCGGAACGACGGGTCGGCGTTGACTGCAGACTGCGCGTGCTTGAGCCACTTCTCCGACAACGTTGTATGCGCGCTCACGACGGCGACTCCCTTTTTATAGAAGGATCAGGCAAATGTGGTTTCGACGCGTGCGGAGGCGTCGAAAAAATCCTGGAAATTCTGGTTGTATCGGTAGAACAGGTCCTGCCGGTATTGGTCGTCGGCCGGCGAATACGCGATGCCTTCTTCCTGCTGCAGATCGATGCTGTTCAACGTGTACTGCAGGTCGGCTTTGCCGTGCGATTGCACGTTTGCGACCATCGCTTTCCACAGATCGAACGGCATTTCGATCACGAAGTCGGCATCGTTCAGCTCGCCTTCGGTCGGCGTGCGGATGTCGGCGCACTTCAAGCCTTCGAACACGATCAGATAACTCTGGCCGTCCACCTTGAATGCCGCGGTGGTGTGACACGCGCCGCCACCGCCTTTGTGCAGCGAGCCGTCCGAGTTATACACGTCGCGGACTTTCTGGAACCAGTCGAGAGAGGGGAATACGGCCACGCTCAGTACTCGAGATATTTCTTCAGCATCGGATGCAGCATCTCCGCGCGCGGCACGCCGATCCACTCGCAAGTCGCGAGGTAGTTGCGCACGAACTCGCCGACGAGATGCAGATACGTTTCCATGCCGATCGTGCGGCCGCCTTTGATACCGCCGCCGAAGATGATGGCGAGCGCAGGGCGCATGGTCGATTCCTGCAATTCGGCCGCCATCATCACTTCGCCTAGGCTCAGCAGCGTTTGCAGAATGTCGGCCTGACCGGCCTGATGCGACACCGAATACTTGATGTGGTCGTAGCCGTACGTGAGGTGCCGCGACCAGTCTTCGATCGCTTTGCCGTAGATCATGCGTTCGGCGTCGTTATGGGCCGCATTCAGCAAGCCTCTGAGCACCTGCATCATGTACGTGCCGCGAACGAGATAGAGGTACACCGCCGATTCGGTCCAGCCGCCGCGGCTTTCGAGAATCATGCGGTTCACGAGCCCGCGGCTTTCCTGACCGAGCCCGCCGCCATTCGACAATGCGCGCTTGCGCAACGCTTCGATGAGTCGCGCGCAATCGAATGTCGCCGTCGCGAGGAACTGCTTCACCTCGTAATAGCCGTAGGACATCTGGTCCTGCCAGTACGTGATGATCTCGATTTCGGTGTTCGCGTACTGCGTCAGCTCAGTGCACACCTGACAGACCGCGCGCTCGACGTCGTCGGGCAACGGTTTCAGCGAGTCCCACGGTACTTCCGTGGCGGGAATCCAGCGGCGCTGAATGGCTTCCTCGTAAAGGTTCGCCGCACTGTCGGCCCACATCTGGTGTTTGTTGCGCAGGTTGTACGGCAGCGGCGGTACACCGGGGCGCGGTAGTGCGCCGCGCGGTCGACGCGTCTGGTCGTCCCATACTTCGGGTACTTCACCATAGATGCCCACGTTGAGGTCGCTCAGGCGTATGCCATGTTCGCCCGGCTTGACGCGGACACCCCACTCTGCGGACAGGCCCATCCACTCGAACGACGGCACTGGAACGCCTTCAACACCATGTGCACCGCCGGCGTCCGGCATTGCCGCCGGCACAGCCATTCCCTGAGACGCTTTCGTCGCCATACGACAAACCCCTTAGCGAGCGCGTTGGCGCGTTGTTAGATCGCCGACTCGTATTGTTGCGGGACGGTCGATCGGCCGTTTTCGAAACGAGCGCCGAAGCCGGCCGTCTTGACCCGTTGCATGTATTCCTTCAGCTGGCGCCGACGGATTACGAGCAGCTTCTTGTGGCCCTCGTCGTAGTGTTCCTTACCGCCCCCCAGCAGAATCGCCAGGGCCTCGGAAGTTTCGGCTTGCGTGCCGGCCGGGTTCTGAACGCCGGACAGGATCTGTGCCTCGGCTTCGTCGAGATAGAACTCGATTTCTTCGCGCCGTTCCGGTGCCGTCTCGGACAGGAACCGCAGGTGCATCACACCGAACGCGACGTGGCGCGCTTCGTCCTGCGCGCAGAGGCGGTACATCACCTTCTCGGCTTCGTTCTGGCCGAACAGTTCGCCCATGCGGAACATCGTCAGCACCGCGCCTTCGCCGGAAATGTGCAGACGCGTGGACATTTCAGTGAAATCGCGAGCGAGGTCGATGCTGCCGACGAAACCCGACGTAGCGCCGGACATCCGCATCAGACCGCCGCCGTTGGCGAGCGCACGTTTGCGGAACACGTCCATGTGACGCGACTCGTCCATTACCTGCGCGAGCAGCACGTGGCGCGGCTCGAGGAAATCGGGCGTGGTGTTCGCCACCCAGCGTGCGGGTACGTCGCCGGCGACGAACTCCACTTCATTGAAGAACGTGCATAGCAGACACTCGGCTTCTTCCATCGCATCGGGCAGTGCTTCGATGGTGTGCCACGGCACGTCGGTTGCGGAACTCCACTGACGCTGCAGCGCCTCTTCGTAGAGGAACGTCGCGTTCGAAAGCCAGATCTCCGATTTCGCGCGCACGCCGTACGCGCCGACTCGATACGCATCGGGCCGTTCACCCGCACCGCGCGGACGGCCACTCATGTTCTTGCTGATTTCGGGGATTTCGCCGTAGCTGCCGAGTTGAATTTCGGTAAGCGTCAAACCGCGCTTTCCGGGCTCGGCTTTCATGCCCCACTCGCCCATGTGCTGCATCCAGCTGGTGTCGAGTTCGTATTCCTGCTGTTTTACCGGTGCCTCGCTCATTTGCCCCTCGCATGCCTTCGAAACCCAGGATGCTCGTATAGCACTGTCCGGGCGCCATTTGAATACGTATTCACACGGTTTCCGCCCGATCGTGTGAACTTTGTGCATCATCGAGCACGACGGACGCTAAGATTTCACCGACCAGTCCTGGGGGATTCCATGGTGGCACCGCTCGCCGGCATCCGCGTGCTCGATATCGGCGGCACGGTTGCGACCGGGTACTGCGGCAAGTTGTTCGCCGACCACGGTGCCGACGTCGTGGATGTGGAGCCGTTGCAGGGAGCGGCCACACGAAGGCTTGCACCGTTCAACGACCGCGCTCGTGCACCGGACAACAGCGCGTTGCACACGTACCTGAGCAGCAACAAGCGCAGCGTGTCGGTGGATGTGCGCACGCGCGAGGGTCGTGCGGTGTTCCTCGAGCTGGCACGCGACGCGGATGTCGTACTCGACGCAACTGTCGGCGATGCACTGCTGTCGTTGTCGGATCTCGCCGCCGTGGCGCCGCGTATTGTGTTTTCGCGCGTCACGTGGTTCGGGCAGACCGGTCCGTACGCGCAGTTCGCCGGCACCGACAGCGTCTGCCACGCATTGATCGGTATGGTCCGCGGCATCGGTCCGACGGCAGGACCGCCGCTGCTGCCGTCGGGTTATCAGGCGCAGATCGTTGGCGGCCTCACCGCCTACATCGGCACGCTCGGGCACGTGATCGCTGCAGAACTCGGCAACCGCACCGCTGCGTGCCAACTCGACACGAGCATTTGCGAAGCGAACCTGTGTTTCACCGATGTCGGTGTAGTAGCTGCGTTCAACACGGGAGCGGTGGCGCCGCGTATGGGCGTCAATCGCTTCCCCCCGACGTTTCCGTTGGGAATTTACCCCTGTCGCGACGGCTGGATCGGCGTTACCGCGCTAACACCCGGCCAGTGGGCCGCGTTCTGCGCGTTGCTCGACCTGAACGAGCTCGCGAACGTACCTGCGTATCAAACGACCCTCGGGCGGCTGGCCGACGCCGCCATCCTGGAACCGATTTTCAAGCGAAAGGTCGCGGAACAGTCGGCGACGGAACTATTCCATCGCGGCCAGGGAATGCGCATACCGCTCGCGTTGGTACCGACCATGGAAGAGCTGTTCGACGTCGATCAGTACGTAGCCCGCGACGCATTTGGAACCATCTCGCATCCGGCGCCGGGCGACCTCACCGCGCCGATGACGCCGTTCAAGCTTTATAAGACGCCGGCGTTTGCCGGCGGTGCCGCACCGCGCTTCGCGGCCGATACCCGGGCACGACTGGCCGATGTGGGAATCGACCAGAGCGAATTCGATCGGCTGCGTCGCGCCAACGTGGTGGCCGGAGCATGACGGTGAAATCGTTGCACGGCGTTCGCGTCATCGATCTGTCGATGGGGTGGGCCGGTCCGCTCGCCGCGCGACATCTGGTCGACATGGGCGCGGAAGTCATCAAGGTGGAATCGTGCGAGCGGTTCGACTGGTGGCGCGGCTGGGAAGCAACGGAAGAGTGGATCGCACTCAACGCAGCCGAACAGTCGGCTTCGTTCAACACCGTCAATCGCAACAAGCTCGACGTGACGCTCGACCTGACGTCCCCTGACGGTAACGCGCTGTTGAAACGGCTCGTCGCCATCGCCGACGTCGTGGTGGAGAACTACTCCTCGGGAGTGCTACCGAAGCTCGGCCTCGACTATGCCGCGCTGAAGGCGGTGAACCCGCAGATCGTGATGCTGTCCATGCCTGCGTTCGGCAGCAGCGGCCCGTGGTCGCGTTATCGCGCGTACGGTTCCACCGTCGAGCACGCATCGGGCCTGCCGCACCTCAACGGCGAGCCCGACGGTCCGCCGACCATGGTGCACGTCGCGTACGGTGATGCGGTGGGCGGGCTCAACGGCGCAGCCGCATTGTTGACCGCGCTGCGCCATCGTCGGCGCACCGGCGACGGGCAGTATCTCGATCTGTCGCAATCGGAGGGTCTGTTTCCGCTTGGAATTCACGGCATCCTGCACCGCTCCGTAACGGGTCACGCGCCGGTTCGCACCGGCAATCGTTCCGCCACGTGCGCACCGCACGGTGTGTATCCGGCGAGCGGCGACGATCAGTGGGTGGTGATCCAGGTGCTGACGGAAGAACAATGGGGCGCACTCGCCGGAGTGGTCGCCGGATTGCGATTGTTTGGTGGAATCGACGATCGCCTGGCGCGACGTGACGAACTCGATGGCGTGCTGTCGGCATGGACGCGCACGCGTGCGCCGCGCGAAATCATGATGCAACTGCAGGACGTGGACGTACCCGCCGCCGCGGTATATAGCGCAGCCGACGTCATCGACGATCCGCAGCTCGCCGCGCGCCGGTTCTGGCAGATGCTTCCGCGTGCGTACGTCGGACTGCAGCCGAATCCGGTCGCCCCTTACCGCGTCGGTCAGGAGCCGATGCCGATCGACGCACCCGCGCCGACGCTGGGCCAGCACAACCGGCAGGTGCTCGTGGAACTGCTCGGATTGACCGACGCCGACCTCGCACGGCTGACGCAGGCAGGTGTCATCGGCGACCGCCCCGTAATGCCGCGCGGCGACAGGACCAGCGCTTGATCAATTGACTTAGTCGCCCGCCTAAGTACGATCGCGAGCATGGCCGTTCGTCCTACATCGGCGTCGCCTAGAGGCGACCAAACCCGCGAATCGCTGATCGACGCAGCAGTAGAGGTATTCGGACGCGACGGATTCCGGGCCGCGAGCACGCGTTCGATCGCCGACCTGGCCGGCGTCAATCAAGCGTTGATCGGCTATCACTTCGGCGGCAAACCCGGCCTGTATCTCGCCGTTTTCGATCGGATCACGCGGCGCGTCGGCCAGTATCTCGGCCCGGTCGCGCAGACCATCGAGCAACAGTTTGCCGAGATCGTTGTGAGCGGCGACCGGCAGGCGGCGAAATGTGTCGGCTTCATTCACCTGCTGACCGACGCGCTGGTGGCGACGTTCTCGGCACCGGAGTCTGCGGCGTGGGCGCGATTGATTCTGCGCGAACAACAGAACCCGTCCGAGGCGTTCGATCGCCTGTACGGGGGCATGATCGGCGGCATGCTGTCGCTGATCTCGAGATTGATAGCGCAAGCGCGCGCAACGGATCCAGACGACGTCGAGACGCGCGTAATGACGCAAACGGTGATCGGTCAGGCGCTGGTGTTTCGATCGGCGCGCGCGACCGTGCTGAGGCAACTGGATTGGCAGGACATCGGCGCCGCAGAGATCATGACGATCCAGTCGGTCATTCGCCGGAATGTCACGGCGATGCTCATGGGGGGGCGTAGTTGATGAGTGCGAAAGGAAAAGTCGCGGCCAGCGTGGTCGTAGTGGCGGCCGTCGCCGGCGCCGGATGGTACTGGTACAACGCCGAAGCGCACAGTGCGCAGACGGCGCTCACCCTGTACGGCAACGTCGATATTCGCGAGGTGGAACTCGGGTTCCGCGTGCCGGGCAGGATCATCGACGTGCTCGTCGATGAAGGAGACGTGGTTACTAAGGGGCAGCGCCTCGCCACACTCGACTCCGAACCGTATCGACAAGCGGTAGCACTTGCCGAGGCGCGCGTACAACTCGCGCAGGCCAACATGGCGAAGTACGAAAAGGGTTCGCGCCCGCAGGAAGTGCAACAGGCGCAAGCGCGCGTCGAAGAAGCCGAGGCCGCGTATCGCAACGCGCAACGCGAGCTCGACCGCCAGCTCGACATGATCAAGACCGGCAGCACCAGCGAAACGGCACGCGACGCCGCTCAGGCGCGGCGCGATCAGACGGCTGCCGGATTGGCCGCGCAGCGCGAGGCACTCGCGCTCGCCAGCGAGGGCTTTCGCAGTGAAGAAGTGAGCGCAAGCCGTGCGGAATTCGCCGCCGCGGTTGCGCAGCGCAGTCAGGCGGAAACACAACTCGCGGACACCGAACTGTTCGCGCCGAGTGACGGCGTAGTGCTGTCGCGCATTCGTGAGGCAGGCAGCATCGTGCCGATGGGTGCGGCGGTTTACAGCCTGTCGCTGCGCGATCCGGTGTACGTGCGCGCCTATGTCGGCGAACCGGACCTGGGCAAGTTCGCGCCGGGCACGACCGTCGAAGTAGCGACCGATTCGTCCGACAGGCGTTATCACGGAAAAGTCGGCTACATTTCTCCGCGTGCGGAGTTCACGCCGAAGTCGGTCGAGACCACCGACTTGCGCACCGACCTCGTGTATCGCCTGCGTGTGGTCGTTGCCGATGCCGACGATGGGTTACGCCAGGGCATGCCTGTGACGCTGCACGTACCGATCCGCTCGCCGGCATCCTGACGGTGCCAGCGGCGGTCGAGATCCGCGATGTCGTCAAGAAGTTCGGCGACGTCGAAGCGCTAAAGGGCGTATCGGCAGACATCCACGCGGGGCGCCTCACCGGGCTCGTTGGGCCGGACGGTGCGGGCAAAACCACGCTGATCCGTTTGATGGCCGCTCTGCTCAAGCCTACCGAGGGTCGGATCGATCTGCTCGGTAAGGACGTTGTCACCTTCGCAACCCAGGTGCACTTCAATACCGGCTACATGCCGCAGCGATTCGGCCTGTACGAAGAGCTCTCGGTGCTCGAGAACCTGCAGTTGTATGCGCGTCTGCGCGGGCTGAACCCCAGCACGCTCGACGCCACGTTTGCAGAGCTGTTGCAGTTCACGCGGCTCGAGCGGTTCATGCAGCGGCGCGCGGGCAAGCTGTCCGGCGGCATGAAACAGAAACTCGGTCTGGCGTGCGCGCTGCTCGGCAAGCCGGCCGTGTTGTTGCTCGACGAACCGAGCGTCGGAGTCGATCCGATCAGCCGTCGCGAGCTTTGGGCGATGGTGCAGGCGCTGAAGAACGACGGCATGGCAGTGGTGTGGTCCACGGCGTACCTCGACGAAGCTGATCGCTGCGATACCGTGCTCATGCTGGACGACGGTCGCATCGAGTTCGACGGTCCTCCGGGAGACCTGACGAAACGCGTCGTCGGTCGCACCCAACGTCTCGTCGGGATCGCACAAGACCGCCGCGGCGTGCTGGCCGAAGCGCTCGATCTGGACATCGTGCGTGACGGCGTCATCGAAGGCGACGCGATCCGTGTGGTGTTGAACGAGGGTGCGGAGGCGGAGCCGGTTCGTGAGGTCGCAGCGCGCCACGGCGGGCGACTGGAGCCCGCCGTTTCGCGATTCGAAGACGCGTTCATCGATCTGCTCGGCGGCGGGCCGGGTGGCCGTTCGGCCATTGCGGAAAAAATGGGCGTCGTCGACCTCGGCACCGATATCGCGGTGTCGTGCAGTCACCTCACCAAGCGCTACGGTGATTTCACCGCGACCGACGACGTGACGTTTGAAGTGGCAAAGGGTGAGATTTTTGGTCTGCTCGGCCCGAACGGGGCCGGCAAATCGACCACATTCAAGATGTTGTGCGGCCTTCAGAAACCGACGTCGGGTGAAGCGCGTGTGGTGGGTCTCGATCTGCGTCGTGGCCAGAGCAAAGCGAAGTTGAAGATCGGCTACATGTCGCAGAAGTTCGCGCTCTACGATTTGTTGTCGGTGAAACAGAATCTCGAGTTCTTCTCCGGTGTATACGGGCTAACGGGTGCACTGCGCCGCGAGCGCATCGACGAAATGATCGATACGTTCGAGTTGGAGCGCTTTCTGAAGGAGTCACCGCAGACCTTACCGCTCGGCTTCAAGCAGCGGCTCGCGCTCGCGTGCGCGCTGATGCACCGGCCGCTCGTGCTGTTTCTCGATGAACCGACGTCCGGTGTCGATCCGATCACGCGTCGCGAATTCTGGACACACATCAATGGCCTGGTGCGCAAAGGCGTAACCGCCATGGTTACGACGCACTTCATGGAGGAGGCGGAATACTGCGATCGGGTTGCGCTGATGTATCAGGCGAAAGTGATCGCGTTGGGATCTCCGGATGCACTGAAGGCGCAGGTGACCAGCGCCGAGCGGCCGTCGCCGACGATGGAAGACGCATTTGTCGGGCTCGTGGAAGCGGCGGACGGCGCCGTGCGTAACGCTGCATGAGCGGTATGGGTTTCAGCGTTCGGCGCCTCGGCGGACTCGTCTACAAAGAGAGCCTTCAGGTGCTGCGCGATCCGTCGGCGATTCTAGTGACGTTCGCGTTGCCGACTGTACTCATGCTCGTATTCGCCTTTGCGCTGTCGTTGGATCAACGCAACGTTCCGATCGGCGTGGTGCTCGAGAGCGACGGTGCGGATGCCCACGAGCTCGCCGCGGCGTTTTCCGGCACCCGGTTCTTCGAAGTGACCCCGGCGCGGGATCGGCGTGAGGTTGCGGAGCTGGTGGTCTCCGGCAAGCTGAAAGGCTTCGTGGTCATTCCCCAGGATTTCGACGAGCGGCTGAAGGAAGCCAGCCGCGGGTCGCTGGTGCAGGTGATCACCGACGGGTCGCAGCCGAACACCGCAAGCTTCGTCGGCACGTACGCAAGTGGTGTGGTCGCAACGTGGGTCGCTCACCGCGACGGTGCGCGCGCTCCCGCGATCTCGTTAGAACCTCGGTTCTGGTTCAATCCGGAACTGAACAGCCGGCATTTCCTGATTCCGGGTGCCATAGCCATCATCATGACGTTGATCGGCACATTGCTCACCGCGATGGTCGTCGCACGCGAGTGGGAGCGGGGAACGATGGAGGCGGTGATGTCGACACCGGCGACCGTCCTCGAAATCCTGCTCGGCAAGCTGGTGCCGTATTTCGGGCTCGGTCTCATCGCGACCTTCGGCTGCGCGATGCTGGCAACGCATGCATTCGGGGTACCGATGCGCGGTTCGTACTTCGCGTTGTTCATTCTGTCCTCGGCGTTTCTCGTACCTTCGCTGGGCCAGGGTCTTCTGATATCGGCAAGCTCGCACAGCCAGCTCGTCGCGTCTCAGCTCGCGGCTCAAACCGGTTTCCTGCCGGCTTTCATGTTGTCGGGGTTCCTGTTCGAGATCGGCAACATGCCCGGTTGGCTGCAGACGCTCACGTACCTGATCCCCGCGCGATATTTCGTCGCCTCGTTGCAGACCGTGTTCCTCACCGGCGACGTGTGGGCGCAGTTCATTCCCAACATTCTGGCGATGCTGGCGGTTGGGGCCGGATTCTTCCTTCTCGTTGCGCGCAACACACACAAGAGCATGGACACCTGACATGCGGCTGGCAGCGCAGATCATCAAAGAGATGCTCGTGAACATCTTCGATGAGCAAACGCGGTTGTCGTTCATCGGACCGCCGCTGCTGCAACTGTGTCTGCTGTCGTATGCGGCGACGATGGAGGTGCGCAATGTCGACATTGCGGTCTTCAACGAAGACGCGGGGCGCGCGTCGCACGAACTGGTCGAACGCATCGGCGCGGCGAGTTTCGTCGGCGATGTCGTCGCGGTGGACCGGGCCGAGACGATCTCCCGGCTCGTCGATCATCGCGACGTGCTCGTCGGCATCCACATCGCCGCGGATTTTTCGCGCGACGTTGCGGCAGGCCGGCCGGCGTCCGTGCAGGTGTTGATCGACGGCCGGCGCGGCAACTCCGGACAGATTGCGCTCAGCTATCTGCAGAACATCGCGAAGGATTACGGCGCTGAACTCTCGGGCAGCGGGTCGGGGGGAATGCCGCAGACCGAGATACGCAACTGGTTCAACGAGAACCTGATCTATCTGTGGTTCGTCATCCCCGGCATGGCAGGCATTCTGGTGATGTTCACCACGCTGGTCGTCACTGCGTTGTCCATTGCGAAGGAGCGCGAGCAGGGCACCTTCGATCAGTTGTTGGTGTCGCCGTCGTCGCCGATGGAAATCGTCATCGCGAAATCGATGCCGGCGTTCGTGATCGCAATCGGTCAGGCGGCACTGATGATCACGGTCGGTGCGCTCGTATTCGACATTCCACTGGCCGGTTCGATACCGCTGCTGTTCCTGGCCGTGGTGCTGTTCGGGTTTTCGCTGGTCGGAATCGGTCTGATGCTCTCTGCGATCTGCGAAACGCAGCAGCAGGCCATTCTCAGCGTATTTGCGGTCGGCTATCCGATGATCATGATCTCCGGGTTTGCAACGCCGGTGGAGAACATGCCGGACTGGCTGCAGACCATCGCTGAAGGCAGCCCGCTGAAGCACTTTCTGGTGATCATTCAGGGCAGCTTTACGAAGGCGATGCCACCGCTCGAGATCTTTGCGAACGCTTGGCCGATGGTTGTGATCGGAATCATCACGCTGTCGCTCGCGATGGTGATCGTGAAGCGCAAGCTTCAGTAGCGGCATCGCGACGGTTGCACTTAGACTGACGCGAAGAACGACTGGGGGAAACACAGTGGTGAGTCAAACGAGAGACGCCGCGATCGTCGGCGTGCACGAATATCCATCGCGCAAAGTGGACGGCAAAGTCAGTTCGATGCAGATCAAGGCCGCGAGCGCGGCGCGCGCGCTCGCCGATGCGGGTCTGACGTGGAAAGACGTCGACGCGATTTACGATGCCGGCGAAGGCGGCGGCGGATTGAGCGGCCTGACGATCGCCGAATATTTCGGCCTGAAGCCGAACGTCATCGACACCACCGCGGTCGGCGGCAGTTCGTACGAGTTCCATGCGGCGCATGCGAAGCGCGACATCGCCGCGGGCAAGGCGCGCGTCGCGTTGCTGACGTACGGCTCGAACGCGCTCAGTCAGGCGATGGCAATCGGCACGGGCGGACGCGGCGGCTTCGGTACGCACCCGGCCGAGAACATGGATTCGTTTGCCGGCATGACGCTGGTATCGAACTACGCGATGGTTGCGCGCCGGCACATGCATCAGTACGGCACCACGAGTGAGCAGCTCGCCGAGATCGGCACCGCCACGCGGTTGCACGCGATGCGCAATCCGGAGGCGGTCGCAGCGATGACCGCGCTCGGATTTCTCGACATTCGAGAGACCACCATCGCCGACGTCATCAACTCACCGCTGATCGCAGATCCGCTGCATCGGCTCGACTGCTGCATGATCTCCGACGGCGGCGGTGCGGTGGTCATCGCCGCGGCCGACGTCGCGCGTAATTGCAAGAAGAAGCCGGTTTGGATTCTCGGCACCGGCGAAGCAACCAAGTATCCGGAGAACGGCGGCGACATCACCGTGAGCGCGGCGCGCCAATCGGGTCCGCCGGCGTTCGGCGAAGCCGGTGTGAAGCCGTCGGAAATCGACATCGCGATGATCTACGACTCGTTCAGCATCACCGTACTGACGCTGCTCGAAGACCTCGGCTTCTGCAAGAAAGGCGAGGGTGGCGCCTACGTCACCGGCGGCAGGCTGCGCTACGACCGGCCGAAGGATGGTCCCGCCTTGAACACCGATGGCGGCGGCCTGTCGTCAAACCACCCGGGCATGCGTGGCATCTTCCTGCTGATCGAAGCAACGCGGCAGTTGCGCGGCGAGTCGACTTCGCAGGTGAAGGACGCGCGCCTTGCAGTGGCGCACGGCAATGGCGGCATGTTGGGCAGCCGGCACAGCGGCGGCACCGTGATTCTGGGGAGAGACTGAAATGGCCGATTTCAAACGACCGCTGCCGAACCTGAAAGAACACGACACGCGCGAGTTCTGGCAGGCGACGAAAGACGGCAAGCTGACGTATCAGAAGTGCGACGATTGCGGCGCAATCGTGTTCTATCCGCGTCAGCACTGCACGAGTTGTGTGGGCGGCAACCTGTCGTGGCACACCGCGTCGGGACGCGGCACGGTGTACACGTTCAGCGTGGTGCGCAAAGCGGAGCACCCGTTCTTCCGCGGGCAAGTGCCTTACGCGGTTGCGTGGATCGATCTCGACGAGGGTCCGCGCCTGCTGTCGAACATCATCGGCGTAGACGATCCCGCCAACGACATCACGGTGGGGCAACGCGTGATGGTGGAATGGGAAATCCACGACGATCTGGCGCTGCCGCTCTTCAGGCCGGCTTAGCGACCCGTCGGGAGGTCAGACCGGCAGTTTTGCCGTAGCGGTTCCGAATACACGCGTTTCGTTTGCGGTATTCGTGACGGTGAGGTCGATGACGACCGTGCCTGCGTCTTCATCGATGTCGGTGACCACGCCGCTGATCTGATACACCTCGTCGACTACGACCGGCGCGCGAAACACCGTGTCGATGTTGGTGATCTGTGCGTCCGGCGCCCAGCGATGGATCATCGCCGACAGAAAGCCCTGGCTCATGATGCCGGGTACCAGTGCCCCCGGCAGTCCTTCCTTGCGCGCCGCTTCGTGATTCGTGAAGCGCGGCTGATTCCAGCCGGCGGCGACCGCAAAGCGACGTACGTTCGCGAGCGTGGTATCCGGTGCGAACACCGGCAGCTGCGCGCCGAACTCGACGTCGGAAATCGTCCTGATGGTCATGCGTCGGGCCGCTCCCTGATCACCATGCTCGTGTCGGCCGACGACATGTGCGCGCCGGCTTCGTTGTACAACTCCATGCGCAACACGATGAACACCATGCGGCCGGAACGTCCGGATTTCGTATAGATGTCGTGAATGTGCGTCTTGCCGACGAGTTTCGTGCCGGCACGGATCGGCAGGCGCGGCGTCACCGCTTTCCCGGCATCCATGCCCAATCCCGGTAGCTTCGGAAAGCCCTCCGGTAAGTCACGCCGTGCATTGAAGCTCGACGGAAACGTCGGCAGCGCCTGAAAGTCGGCGTGCTTCGGATCGGTGAACCGCGGCGCGAGTTCGCCGCATGCCGTCGCGTATTCGGCGAGACTCGCCGCGTTGACAGAGAACGTCTGCTCGTCGAAGTCGACGTTCAGAAAACGCGCTTTCAGGTCTTCGATGTCTAGACTCATGCTTCCGATTCTGATGTTTTGAACGAAACCGCGGTGAATTCTCCGGCGCGCAAAGCATCGACCAGTTCGGCGACGCTGTTGACCGGCGCCGGAAAGCGCGTTGCACATCGGCCGATGTGGCTGACGATGTGCGCGTCGCTGCCGCCGATGCCGAGATAGTTGTTCTGCTGCGCCATCGCTTCGGCGATGGCGTCTTCGCCTTCACGGCTGCCGCCGTTCTTCGTTTCGACGATACGCACACCGGCCGGCACACCGAGCACGTCGAGATGTGCCGCCATACCGACGCGCTTGCGGCCGGGATGACACGGCACAGGGATCGCGCCGTGTTTCGCGCACTGCTCGATGACGAGCGAAAGCTTCAGATGTATGTCGCCGAAATCGAACGCGGCGCGCAGGCCGTCGTTCACGCCGAACACCAGCACGTGGCCGTAATCGGTTTCCACCTCGCTCGCTTTCAGAATCGTCAGATCGAACTCTTCAGCGAGCGCGCTGTAATCCGATTCCGCATCGAACTGGCGATGCTCGGTGAGGACGAAACCGTCGATCGGAATGTCGCGCGAACGTATCCACTGGCAGTAGTTACGTACCTTCGCGCGACCATCGTCCGATTTGATCGAATGGGTGTGCAGATCGAGGATCATGCGGCATGGTAACGGCACAGTTCGGGTTGCGCGAGAGGGGTGGCTCGGTCACCCTGCGCAGCTTCCACAGATTCGGGTTACTCATGACGAAGGTCACCTTCGTACATCCCGACGGCACGCGCGAAACCCACGCAGGCATCGACGGCGAAACGGTAATGGACTGCGCGCTGGACCACGGCGTTGCCGGTATTCGGGCGCAGTGCGGCGGCGCGTGTATCTGCGTGACGTGCCATTGCTACGTGGAATCGCCGTGGTCGGAGCGCATCGTTCCGCCGCGCGCTGACGAGCTGGAAATGCTCGAGTACGCATGGGAGCGCGAGCCGAACAGCCGCCTCGCCTGCCAGGTGATACTCGACGCCGCCTGTGCCGGCATCGTGATCCGACTTCCGTTGCGTCAGGCCTGATTGAATAGAACGAGTTTGAACGACAGGAGACCGAATGCGCGCATGCGATGAAATTAAACTCGACGTCGGCGGCCGGTCGATTGCGGGCAAACGTTTCCGCGGCGGACGTATTCCCACGATCGCGCTGCACGGCTGGCTCGACAACGCGAACTCCTTCGATGCGTTTGCGCAGGCGATGCCCGAACTCGATCTGTTCGCCATGGACTTCGCCGGACACGGCTTCTCGGATCCCCGCGCACGCGATGTCGGTTACTGGGGATGGCTCGACGTACAGGACGTCATCGCAGTGGCCGACCAGCTCGGCTGGCAGAGATTCGTCATCGTGGCGCACTCGATGGGCGCGGAGTACAGCACACAACTCGTCGGGATCTTTCCGGAGCGCGTGGCGGCACAGATCTGCATCGACGGTTACGTCGAAGCAACACCGATCGACAAAGTGCTCGATGGCGTTCGTGAGAATCTCGACGCGTGTCTGAGCAACACCGACGGCACGCTGCGCGGCTATGCATCGCTCGATGCGATGGCGCAGCGTCTCGAACAGGCGAAAGAAATCGAATTCGCTTCGGCGCGCGCACTGGTGGAGCGTGGTCACCGCAAAACCGAAGCCGGTTATGTCTGGTCGACGGAGGCGCGCATCCGTCGCACGCACACGCAGCGACAGCCTGACGACGTGGTTGTGGCGCTGGCAAAGCGCACGAGGGCACCCACGCTGATGATCGCGGCGCGCGATGGAGAAGACTGGTTCAAACACTCGCTCGACCTGGTGCGCGACGTGTTGCCGACATTCGAAGAAGTCGTCCTGGACGGACCGCACCACCTGCACATGTCGTCCGCGCTGCCGGAAATCGTGGTGGAGGTACGGCGTTTCCTCACCACCTACGGACACGACTGACACGTCGCCGCCCGTCGAATTCGAAGGTCGCATGCGACTTTTATCGCCGTTCGTGCATCTATATGGGTGTTCACGAAGGCAGCCATGTCGTGTGGATGCACGACGTCGAGGGCTATACGCATTCGGAAATTGCCCGGCTGACCGGGCGGACCGAGAGCTATTCGAAGAGCCAACTCGCGCGCGGCCATGCGCGGCTGTTGGCGTGGCGAACGGAGAAGACCGATGACGACACGGCAACCCACGTCGAATCCACAAACGGTGCGGGAAGCACTACAGGCACTGCCGGACGCAACACCACCGGATGACGTCTGGCACGAAATCGAACGCCGCATCGGCGCTCCGCGTGGCCGCAACGGTGCATGGTGGCTTGCAACTGCGGCAGCCGGAGTGCTGGCGATTTTCACCGGCCTCTGGGTGGTCGCTCGCGCGCCGGGCCCAACGCCCGCCGACAATCTCGCGTCATTGATGGCGCAATCGCAGCAGCTCGAACGTGTGGTAGCGCGTCATGGAATGGCCGAGAACGCCGATTGGAGCGCAAGCCGCAGCGCGCTCGTCTATCGAATTGCCGATCTCGATCGCGAGCTTGCACCGCTCAGCATCGACCCTTCGCGCGATCCGGTTCGGACGGAACGGCTTTGGCGGCAACGCGTGGCGCTGATGCAGTCGCTTGCGGAAATCGATCGCGCTCGGGTGCCGCACCGAACGCTCGCACTCTGAAGGTTTACGAAACGAACACTTCGAGGGGAAACACGATGGAAGACCGGATGAAGAACGGATTGCTGCTCGCGCTGTGGGCGTTCGCCTCGCTGGCGTTCGGTGCCGATGCGCCCGAAGACCTGCAACAGCGCATCGACGCGGCACGAGCGAAGCTCGACGAAGCCGCCCGCGAGCTCGCCGAGCTGCACAGGCAGGACACCGAATCGTTGGAGAACACGTTCCAGGTCGCGCTGCCTGCCCTGCCCGATATCGAGAGCCGCGTTTCGTTGGGCGTGTTGCTCGACCCGAGCAGCAAGAAGGGCATTGCTATTGCCGGTGTCACGCCCGGCGGACCGGGCGAGGAGGCCGGCATCGAAGCAGGCGACGTCATCGTCACTCTCAACGGAACGAACGTACGCGATGGCGCGGGCAAGCCGCCGCTGATGCGCTTGCTGGACGTACTGAAAGAAGTGAATCCGGGCGATATGGTGCGCGTCGAGTATTTGCGACGTGCCGAGTTGATGACTGCCGACGTCACCGCTGCGGAACCGGCGCCGCGAATGCCTGCTTCGAGAATGAACATCGCGTTCTCGACGATGGCGTTCGCTTCCACGGAAGGCGCAGGCGCGCCCTTTGCCGGCCGCGCGATGATCGGTGGGCTCGAGCTGTTCGATTTGAACGAGGATCTCGGCCACTACTTTGGCACCACCAGTGGCGTGCTGGTGTTGAGCGTGGCGCAGGGCAAAGACGGCGCGAAAGACGGTTTGTTGCCGGGCGACGTTGTGCGTTCGATCGACGGCCGCACGATCGCATCGACGGCGGATTTCATGAATGCGATGGGAAGGCGCAACGCCGAAATGACCGTGGAAGTGTTGCGCGACGGCGCGCAGATCGCGGTGCAGATGCCGCGCCAGGCGATGCCGGCCGGGTTTTTCGATGGGACGCCGATGGGCGGGGAGACCCGAGCGATCAGCGTCGTCAGAGACGCTCCGCCAGCGGCCGTCAGCGGCGGAACCATCGTGGTCGGAGGATCGGCGAAACGCGTCGAAGCAAACTAGCAGATCAGGCGCGCAGGATCTTCTGGTCAATCAACGCGTTGATCTCTGCGTCGGTCAGCCCCAACGACTTCATCACGTCGCGTGAGTCTGCGCCGATCTTCGGCGCAGGCGAGCGGGGCTTTACATCGGCGGTCTGGAAACGCATCGGCGCATTCACCGTACGGTATGGGCCGAGTTGTGGATGTTCGATTTCCGGGAACAGTCCGATCGCGTCGGCGTGCGGGTCCATCGCCACTTCGTGGAGTGCGAGAACCGGCCCCCAGATCAATCCGTTGGCGTCGAAGATCGCGCCCCATTCGTCGCGGCTCTTGATGGACAGCGCTTTGTCCACCCCGTCGACGAGTTCGGCCATGTTCTGATAGCGCGAGCGCGCATCCTTGAAACGTTCGTCCGTGAGCCATTGTTCACGGCCGATTACCTTGGCGAGGCGCGGCCATGCCGATTCTTCCGGCATGTTCAGCACGATCCATTTGCCGTCACCGCACGGATATCGGTTCGCCGTTGGCGCAAGCATCTGATGCCGTGAGCGCCGCCGTACCGGCGAACGATCCACCGCGGTTACGCCGTAGTCGGTGGCCTGCGTCCACACCGCCGTTTCGAACAGCGAGGTTTCCACCACCTGACCTTTGCCTGTCCGTTCCGCCATGCGCAGCGCAGCGAGTATGGCGCCCACGAATGCGAGGCCGGTGGTGTGGTCACCTTGCGCCGGGCGCGCCATCGGCACCGTGCCGTCGTCGCCCTCCCGGCTCGCGTCATACAGACCCGAGCGACCGAAAAACGCGGTTACGTCGTAACCCGGTCGCTTCGCTTCGGGTCCGGTGGTGCCGTAACCGGTCAACGTTGCGTGAACGAGTTTCGGATTGATCTTCAGCAGGTTCGCCGGGTCGAGGCCGAACTTCGCCTGGCGATGCGTGAGCAGGTTGCACATGAAGATGTCGGCGCCGGCAATCAGGCGTCGCACCAGATCGGCACCGGCATCGGTATCGAGCGCTACGGCAATCGAACGTTTGCCGCGGTTGTCGACGTCGAACTGCAGGTCGTAGCTTTTGAAGGCGCCTTCGACCTTCGCCGGACGGCTCAGGCCGCGCATCGGATCGCCCGTTAGCGGCTCCACCTTTATGACGTCGGCGCCGAGGTCCGCCAGGATCGCGCTGGCGCTCGGCGCAGCCATCCAGCTTTCGATGGTGATCACGCTGACGTCATCGAGCGGTGCAGCCACGCTATTGCGCCTCTATTGAGTTGTTGGCGAAGGTGTTGGCGGCCCGAACCGCCACTACATGCCTACTTTCTGAAAGTCGGAGTTGTTCACCATCACCTGCACGTTGCTCGATGGAATCGTCAGCGTCGACAGCTGCGGGTAGTTCGTGCCGTCGGGCAGCTGTTGCATGTTGACCACCAGCGTCACCGGCTTGTCGGGGCCACCCATCCATGTCGATACATCGATGGTCTGAATGACACGCGGCTCGAGGTTCATCGTCAGCGTCAGAGAATCGCCCGGCAGCTGATAGTTCGAGAACGCGAGAATCGCCTGGCCGGGTTGCCCGGCGAGTATCTGCATGTTGCCGGCGCCGGCTGAAGCCTGCAGCTTCTCTGGCGACGGCGGCACGTAGCTCTGCACCAGCAACGCGGCACTTTCCAGCGTGTTCTTCAGTTCGTCCTCTTCATGCTGCTGGATGCGTCCGCGCAGGCCTGGCTCCTGCTTGGGCTGCGGCGCCGAGATGACGGTCTTCTGCTGCTGGCCGTCCGGTCCATATAGCACCGACTCGACCTTGGTCGCCTTGACCTCGCCCTTCAGGCTGATCTGTGTCGTTTGAATCCACGTGTACTGCCGCAATGCGGCCTGGTTTGCGGCCGCAGCGGCTTCCGCGGCAGCAATGCCACCTTGCGGGGCAGCGGCATGCGCCCCCAACGCTATTGCGAGTAAACCAAGCGCCGCGAATCCGGAACGGGTCAGTCGAAGCTGCATGACGTGTCCTTGCTGTTGCTGATGAAGGTTGTTCCTGGTGATCTTCAGTTGTTGCCTTCAGCCGCGAAGCAGCCGCCCGAACCGTCTTGCGGACAGATCACGACGTAGGTTTGCTTTTGATTGCAGCCTTCCACCCCGATCGTGTACTCGGCGCGTTCCGGGCCGCGAATCAGCGGGCCGTTGATTGCCGGTTGCACCATCTCACTCGACAGCACCGTGCCGGTGGCTTGTGGACAGCTGAATTCGAACTGGCCGCGTTTGGTGGCAACGCCGATCGCCTCTGCCTGCGAACCGGCGAGAAGCTGTTGGTCCGATTGGCATCCCGAGATGCCAACTGCGGCGGTGATGATTGCGGCACAGGCACGAATGTTTAGCATTTTTGTTTCTCCTGATCTGAGGGCGGGCGTGTTGGATCGTCACGCTGGATTTGCGTTCGCGATACTGCCGGAAGGCGGGTGAGGTGTGCAACGTTGCGTCGGTCGCCACGCCGAAACGTTGTTGTTGGCGGGGTTGTTTTTGACGCACGTGCAGACGCATCCTAGACCCAAGTCGTGGTCCCGCGATCGCGCTCGACAAGCCACGCCAGTCAACCCATGCAGTCAGAGTAATCACATGAAGCAATTCGAAGGAAAAACCGCGGTCGTCACCGGTGCGGCGAGCGGAATCGGTCGCGCGTTGGCGGAGCGTTTCGCGCAGGCGCGTATGCAGGTGGTGCTTGCCGACATCGAGAAGGACGCGCTCGACCGCGCGGTGCACGAACTGGAACAGCATCAGCATCGGGTGATCGGCGTGGTTGCCAACACGATGCTGCGCGAGTCGGTAGAAGCGCTCGCGAAACGCGCGGTCGACGAATTCGGCAAGGTGCACATCGTCTGCAACAACGCCGGTATCGCGGCGATGGCCGGCGGTATCAAGCCGATCTGGGAAGTGTCCGACCGCGATTGGCAGTGGGTGATGGGCGTGAACTTCTACGGCGTGCTCTACGGCATTCAGGCATTCGTGCCGGGCATGCTCGCGCACGGCGAGGAGGGCCACATCGTCAACACCGCGTCGCTCGCCGGTGTGATGCCTGGCGGCGGCACCTACGGCGTCAGCAAACACGGCGTACTGTCGTTGACGGAAACGCTGCACCAGAACTTCACGATGATGGGCGCCAAGATCGGCGCGTCGGTGCTGTGCCCCGGCTTCGTCAACACCAACATCTTCGACGCGGAGCGCAACCGGCCGAAGGATCTCGCCACCGCACCGGGTGCCGCCATTCCCGGAATGGCCGAGGTTGCGCGCAACATGCTCGCCGCCGGCAAACAGCCCGCCGATGTCGCGGAGATCGTATTCAAGTCGATTCAGGAGAACCGCTTCTACATCCTGCCGCATCCCGCATGGGATCCGATCGTTCGCGCGCGAGTCGATGCGATTCTTGCACGCGGTGCACCGATGTCGCTCGACATGGAAGACATGATGAAGCGGCGTGCCGCCGGCGAGCAGTTCTGACGTGAACGCCGGTGCCAACGACACGCAGTGGGACGTCAAACGCCTGGCGGGCGCGTTGGGGGGCGAGGTTCGGGGTATCGATCTCGCGCGCGCCTCCGCCGCCGACATTGCGGCGATCGAACGTCTGTTGCTCGAACACCTGGTGTTGTTCTTCCCGGCGCAGAACCTGACGATCGATCAGCACGTGGCGTTCGGGCGGCACTTCGGTCAACTCGAAGGTCACCCGAATCTCAAGAATCCGTTCACGCCGCACAATGAAGTGTTCGAACTCGCCGCGAGTCACGGCGGCGTGGCCGACGAGTGGCACACCGACATCACCTTTCAGAGCGAACCGGCGCTGCTGTCGGTGCTGAAGATGGTGAAATGTCCACCGACCGGCGGCGATACCATGTGGGCGAGCCTCTACGCTGCCTATGAAGAACTCTCCGCGCCGATGCGCGATCTGTGCGAGGGGTTGACCGCGTTGCACGACGCGGCGCCGCACAACCGGCCCGACAAGATGGCGGTACATCCGGTCGTACGCGTGCATCCGCTGACGGGTCGTCGCGCGTTGTACGTGAACGAACATTTCACGCGCCGCATCGTGGAGATGAACGCAACCGAAAGCGATGTGCTGCTGCGTTACCTGACCAGGTGGGTCTCGAATCCGCGTTTCACCGTGCGCTATCGCTGGACCGAAGGCACTATCGCGATGTGGGACAACCGCTGCACGCAACACTTCGTGCTGAACGACTTCGATGGGGAGCGGATCATCCAGCGCGTTACCGTGATGGGCGACAAGCCCGCCGGTTCGCCGCCGAAGTGGGAGCCGTGGGTGCGGCCGGGTCCGCTATCGGCTGCGAGTCGGCACGACCGGCAGTTGCATCAGTACCTGACGAAGGGTTCGAAGGCCGAGTGACCCCTTCGCGTTGCTCGCACGGATGACTTCACCGCGCTTTGGGTCGCGCCAGTTTGACCTGCAATTCGCATCCTACCGCTTCCGCATAGCGTTTCAGCGTCGCCAGCGATGGCGTGTGCTTGCCGGCGGATTCGAGTCGCGAGATTGCACTCTTCGTCGTGCCCATCCGCTCGGCAACTGCATCCTGGGTAAGTCCGGCGCGCGCGCGTGCACTCAACATCTGCGCGGCGATCTGATACTCCAGTTCGAGTGAGTCGTACGCCTTCCTGAATCCTTTCCGCGACCGAGCTTTGACTAGGAATGCTTTGTGGTCATGCGGCACCGGCTTGAATGTAAGGTCAGCCATTCTTGATGTCCCTCAGGCGTCTTCGTGCGAGTGTCAACTCGCGTTCGGGTGTCTGCTGCGTCTTCTTGATGAATGCATGGAGCACGACGATTCGCTTAACGGATGAGAAGCCGTAGAACGCTCGACCGATGCCCGGACCGACCCGACGGTCGAAGTTCGAACAGCCCGCCGCCGCACGCGCGCGAATGCGGCAAGCGCAGACCGGGTCCGTGCTCCGCCAAGAGTTCAATCAGCCGTGCATAGTCAGCGAGCACATCGACCGGCCACAATTCGATCCGACTGAGTACGCGTTCATCGAAGTAGTCGATCTCGTAGGCCATGGGCGTTCGTCGATGTTAGCAGGCCCGCTAACATGGTTCACGCGCAGTGCAGTGAACATAAGCAAAACGATCCTGGAATCGTGAGCGAAATCGCTCATTCGGTCCACGTCAGCACATCACCGCCTTGTCCCATCAGCGCAGTGCCCGGAAACACCCGCAGCCGCCACGGTTCGAGCTTCAGCGCGGCGAAGCTCGGCGATGTCGGCGAGTCCCAACCCGGAATCATGGCCGGGTCGTAGCCGACCGGCGCCGGACCTTCCTTGAACATCTTCCAGACTTTCTTGCGCGTGTCGTCGTCGAATGCCCACTCGGCGCGACATTCGGCCACACAGGTATCGTGCGACGGCGTCCAGTAGTTGCACGACACGTACGCGCTCGCATTCAGGTGCGCGCGTTTCGTCGGTGTCGGCCCGGTGGCGATCCAGCCGACCAACTCGCGGCCGTCCCATTGCCAGATCGGATGCAGGATGCGCGAGCGGGGTCGCTTGTCGCTGTCGACGGTTGCAACCGTGCACCAGACGATCTGATGCGCCATCTTCACGAAAGCCGGGGCGATTTGTTTGAGCGTGCTCACGAAGTTCTCCTGCGTACGAGATGCGAAGGTCTGCAAGGTTAGCGATGCAAAGAGCAGGGTACTAGTGTCGCAGCGAGGGTCTGAGGCAGGATGCGGCTCGAACCTTTCTCGAGACCCTACGATGTCCTCACCCCTCGAAGTCACCGAGCACGCGATCAGATCCGGATCGCACACCACGTTCTATCTCGCGGCGGGACCGGTCGATGGCCCGTTGATCATCTTCGTGCACGGTTGGCCCGAGCTCGCGATCAGCTGGCGGCATCAATTGCCCGCGTTTGCGGCGCTCGGGTTTCGCGCGGTCGCGCCCGACATGCGCGGCTATGGACGCTCGTCGGTGTATCGGACGCACGACGCGTATGCGCTGCAGCACATCGTCGGCGACATGCTCGCCTTGATCGACTCGTTGGGACGTGAACGTGCAGTGTGGGTCGGCCACGATTGGGGTAGCCCCGTGGTGTGGAGCATTGCGAGCCACCATCCGGAACGTTGCGCCGCGGTCGGCAACCTGTGCGTTCCGTATTACACGCTCGAACGCGGCCTCGAGCCGTGCCTCGAACTCGTCAATCGAGACATCTATCCGGCCAACCAGTATCCGGCGGGGCAGTGGGAGTACCAGTTGCACTATCAGGAAGACTTCGCCGGCGCGACGAAGGAAATGGATTCAAATCCCTACAACATCGCGAAGCTGCTGTTCCGCAAAGGAGATCCCGGGGGGTTCGGCCTGCCGTCAGCTACTGCGATGATCCGCCGCAACCGAGGCTGGTTCGGCGGAGGTGAAATTCCTTCGGTGCCGCGCGACGAAGACGTGGTCACCGAAGCGGACGTCAGCGCATATGCAAGTTCCCTGACGCGCAACGGCTTCTTCGGTCCGAATTCGTACTACATGAACCACACTGCGAACGCCGGGTATGCGGCGCGCGCCGTGAACGGCGGATATCTCGACATGCCGGTCCTGTTCATTGCTGCCCAATACGACTACACCTGCGAGTGCATCACCTCGCGCCTCGCCGAACCGATGCGCAAGTATTGCCGGCGCCTCAGCGAAACCGTTGTTTACTCGGGTCACTGGATGGCGCAGGAGAAGCCCCTCGACGTGAATGCCGCAATCGCACGCTGGCTTGCCACGTCGGTGCCCGAATCTTGGCCGGTGGCTCGCGCGGGAGCATCGTAATGACCGAACCGTTGAGCGGGATCCGTGTGCTGGAGATGGCCACGGCGATTCAGGGGCCGGGTGCCGCGATGTTTCTCGGCGACATGGGTGCGGAAGTCATCAAGGTGGAACCGCCTGTGGGTGACGGCAGCCGTTATCACCGCGGCGCGAACAACACGCTTCCGCCGGAAGCGATGGGCGCGCAGTTCATTTCGATGAACCGCGGCAAGCGCAGCGTCTGCATCGACTACAACACCCACCTCGGGAAGCAGGTCGTGCAGCGGTTGCTCGGCGAGTGCGATGTGTTTCTGACGAACTTCCGCGCATCGGCGTTGAAACGTATGGGGCTCGACTTCGAAACCTTGCACGCGCGCCATCCGAAACTAGTTCACGCATCGGTGAACGGCTTCGGTCCGCTCGGTCCTGATGCCGACAAAGCGATGCTCGACGGTGCGGCGCAGGCGCGTGGCGGGGTGATCTCGATCACCGGGCCTGCTAACGGCCCCGCAATGGCGCCGGGTGCGGCTATAGCCGACACCGCCGGCGCGATGCAGTTCGCCCTGGCCGTCATGACGGGTCTACTCGCGCGCGAACGGACCGGGCTCGGTCAGCAGGTGCAGAGTTCGTCGCTCGGTGCGCAGCTGTTTCTGCAGATGTGGGAGTTGCAGCATTCGATCATCACCGGCCAGTCGTTGACGCGCGCCGGCCCACATCACGCGAACATCCTGAGTCCTTACGGTGTGTATCGCACCAGCGACGGCGGTGCGTTCCTGTTTGCCGTGGCGATGAGCGACGAATCGTGGTTCGCGTTCTGCGATTTCGCGGGGCTACCGGACCTTGCAGCGGACCCGCACTGGAGCAACGGTGGCAAGCGGATCGGTTATGCCGGCGATCCGGAAAGCGTCGAGATGTCGCGCGCGCGGATGGCGGAAGCATTCGCGAAGAAAACCACCGAACAGTGGAGTGCTTTCCTCGCCACACAACCCGAGATCATTTACGAACGCGTACGCGACTATATGGATGTGTTGGCGGACCCGCAGAACGCCGCGAACGGATACATCGTCGATATGGATCTGCCGTTGATCGGACCGTCGAAAGTGGTCGGCAATCTGATCGGCCTCAGCGCCACGCCGGGTTCGGTGAAAGGTCCGCCGCCGGCGCTCGGCGAAGCTACGGCCGAGATCATGAACCGCCTCGGATTCGCCAAGGCCGAGATCGACTCGGTGGTAACGCAGGCGAACGCGCAACGCGACGCACTACGCGCCGCGGCTGCCGAGGCAGAAGCGAAGTACGCGAAGTAGCCGTTACTTTTCGCTGAGCTGAACGAGCACACCGTTCGCCGAAGCGGGGTGCACGAACGCGCCGCCGATCGTGCGAACGGAGTTATCGGTGAGGGTTTTGATGGTTGCTTCGCGGTTGTCGATTGCGAACGCCACCGTATGCACCCCCTCACCGAGCTTGTTCAGTGAACCCGCGATCGGCGAACTGTCATCCGTGGGCTGAATCAGCTCCAGAAACGTGCCGTCGCCGAAATAGAAGAACGCTTGCTCGGCCTTCAGCGCACTCGACGACGCGCGCTTCGGCTCTATGCCGAGAATTTTCTTGTAGCCCTCGATGGCCGTGTCGAGATTCTTCACGCGCACGACCACGTGATCGATACCCTTGAATGCCCCTTCTCTTATGGACATGTGTTCCCTCCGCAGTGCTGTCCCCGAATCGGGTTTGAGTATACTCACCGTAAACTCCAACAAGACACATATCCAACAAGGCAAATAGATGACTGCACCTGCCGTGGCTTCCCGTCCGAGAACGTTCGAAGAGTTCGCCGCACGCCGTGCAGCTATGGGTTCCGCAGAAGGCATCAAACGCGGGCTCGCGTTCAAGCCGAGGTCCGACGACGTGATCATCACGCCGTACGGCAAATGCGGCACCACGTGGATGCAGCAGGTTTTTCACGGGCTGCGCACGCGTGGCGACATGGACTTCGACGATATTTCGCGCGTAGTCCCGTGGATTGAAACCGCACACGATCTCGGGCTCGATCTGGAAGCACCGCAACGCGGCCATCCACGCGGTTTCAAAAGCCACCTGGCTTACGACCTGGTGCCGAAAGGGGCGCGTTACATGTTGTCGATCCGCGACCCGAAGGACGCGTTCGTTTCGTCGTTCCGCTTCATGGAAGGCTGGTTCTTCGAGACCGGCAGCGTGCCGATCGAACGGAGCGCCGAGGAATATCTGAAGACCGGCGCGCGGCGCGACTACTGGCATCACCTGCTGTCGTGGTGGGAGCAGCGCAACAATCCGAATGTGCTGATGCTGTCGTACGAGCGGATGAACCTCGACTTCGAAGCGTCCGTGCGGATGATCGCGCGCTACGTCGGCATCGAACTCGACGATGCGCTGTTCGACATCGTCTGCCGGCAGTCGTCGATGGCATTCATGCTGGCGCACAAAGACCGTTTCGACGACCGCCTGATGCGCGAGCTCAGCGAACGTGCGATCGGGTTGCCGCCGGGCAGCGACTCGGCAAAAGTCCGTAAGGGCAAAGTCGGCGAACACCGCAACGAACTCACGCAAGCTATCTCCGCCGAGTTCGACCGGGTGTGGCGCGAGCAGATCGAATCGAAGCTCGGCTTCGCGAGCTATGCGCAGCTGAGCGAAGCGCTCGAACGCGAACGAAACAGCTAGAACACGTCATCAAGCACATCAACAAGCGGGGAGTACGGGAAGAATGAAATTCGGCATTTTCTATGAAATCAGCGTGCCGCGGCCGTGGCACCGCGACACCGAAAAGCGCGTCTACGACAACTGCATCGAGCAGGCGATCCTCGCGGACAAGCTGGGCTTTGATTACTGCTGGGCCGTGGAGCATCACTTTCTCGAAGAGTACTCGCACTGCTCTGCGCCCGAGATTTTCCTCACCGCGATCGCGGCGCAGACGAAACGTATTCGCGTCGGCCACGGCATCAACGTGTGCGTGCCCGAGATCAACCCGGTGATTCGCATCGCCGAACGCTGTGCCGTGCTCGACATTGTGTCAGGCGGGCGGCTCGAAGTCGGTACCGGCCGCAGCGCAACGTGGACGGAACTCGGCGGTTTCGGTGCGAACCCCGACACGACGAAGGCGACGTGGGACGAATACGTGCGTGTGCTGCCGAAGATGTGGACGCAGGAACGGTTCGGCTACGAAGGAACGTATTTCTCGATGCCGGAACGCGCCGTGTTGCCGAAGCCCTATCAGAAGCCGCATCCGCCGATGTGGGTGGCGGTGACGAGCCCCGGCACCGAAATAGACGCGGCAGAGCGCGGCCTGGGCGCGCTCGGCCTCACGTTCGGCAACTTCGCGGAACAGGAACGCAAAGTGAAGGCGTACAAAGACATCGTGCGGCGTTGTGAACCCGTTGGCGAGTTCGTCAACGACACCGTTGCAGCCGTCAACTTCCTCTATTGCCACGAGAATCCCGACCAGGCGAAGAACACGGGGTTGCGCATGATCGGCACGTTCGGCTACCTCGCATCACAACTGGTGTCGGCGCGCGAGGTTTACGCATCGCCGTCGTATGCGAGCTTCGGCCTGTTGCCGCAAGTGCGCCGGCAGGCGAATGCGCCGGGCACGGCCGCCGAAACACCGCCCGGCATGTGCATCGGCGATCCGGATCAGTTGATCAGTACGCTGAAAGAGTGGGAGAGCACGGGCATCGATTGCGTGAACTTCCTTCTGAACGCAAACGAGACGATTCCGCAGGCCGACGTGCTGGCGAGCCTCGAGTTGTTCGCGCGTAGAGTGATGCCGAAGTTCTCGTCCGTCGAAGCAGCGGCCTGAGGAGACACATCATGCCGTTGTTCGGAAAACTCGATACCGCCGACCACCTGCCGCGATCGGCGCAGGTGACCGAACTGTTCACCGATGTCGAAACGTTCTCCGTCGACAACGTCGACATCCTGGCATTCACGTACGAGATCGACATTCAACAGGGCTTCGGCGTTACGCCGAAAGCGCTGCATCCGTCGATTCCCAGCTACTGCCAGCTGGTGATACGCCGCCATCGCGACAGCCCGCTCGGTGCATTCAACGTGGCGGAGCTGCGCATCAACGCGCGCGCCGGCACGCACTACCTCGCCTATTGCGTGGGTGCGTTTACAGAAAGCGCAAAGGCGTGCCGGTTCTTTCGCGACCGGTACGGCGCGCCGATGCAACTGGCCGACGTCAGGCTCGACCCGCGCTACTACGGCGTCGTTGGGAGCGTGGAATTCGAAGGGGCGAAGATCCTCGACGGCACGCTGGAACGGCCGCACTACATCTCGGGTAACGACGTGTTGTACACGCCGAACCTGAACCTGGCGCGTGTCGGCAACGAGACGAAGCTGGTGCACCAGGAAATGGAGTACGTGATTGCTCGTGCGCAACGCGGTGAAACCGTGCTGAAGGCGTTCGATGCCGCCGCGTTCGGCGATGCGCGCGTGGTGCTGCGCCAACCTCTGCCGGCGACAATCATCCAGACGAAGGTTACCTATACCGGCGTGCATTACCTGGTCGATCCCGAGAAGCCCGCGATGGCAGGCACTGAGACGGTCGCGGCCTGACGTCAGCGGGATTCGGCGCGCAATATCGCAGCGGTCTGCTGCAACCAGTCGGCGGGATCGGTGCGGTGGTAGGGGTACTCTGCGGGTTCGATGTGGTCGAGAAAACGTCGATAGATCGCGGCGCGGCGCGCCGCGCCGATCGGCGCCAGCAGTTCGGCCGCACGATTCGGATCGGAGCCCGGAAACGCCGTGCGCCATTGCTGCCCCCAATGCGCACGGACGGCATCAGTATGCGGTTCGGAAACCCGCTCCAGAAATGCGGATTGATCGAGCAATGGGTGACCCACGCCGCTGTCTCCCCAGTCGAGCAGCGTCAGCGTTTTGCCCTCGCCGCGAAAATTGCCGGGATGAAAATCACCGTGCACCAACGTGTCGGGTATGCCGCAGTTCGCGATGGCACGGAAGCGCTCCTGCAGTTCTGCGACAAATCCTGCGAGCACCCGAACGTCGTCGTTGGCGAGTTCGGGCGTCGTACGACGTAGAACCTCTGCGATGTCGTGTGTCAGCACCGCTGCGCGCCAGTCCGGCAGTCCGAGCGCCAGCAGCGACTCGAGCCGTTCGATCCACGGCAACTGCAGGCGAACCAGCAGCGTCACCATGTCGATGAGCTGTGTGGGCGTGGCGTCGTAGAGATCCGTGCCCGGGACCTCGGCCAGCAGGCACCGGCCGCCGTCGTGACCTAGCACCTTGGGCACCGGTGTGCCGGCCAGTTCCGTCAGCAGTCGTCCTTCGCGCACCATGAACGGCGGCACTACCTTGAGCCACGCGAACTGATTGCCGACAGGAAGACGCCACACGCTCGAGAGGTTCCAGGTGCGAATCTGTTCTGGTGGCGCGGTCATCCGCATGCCGCGGCGTTCCAGCGCCGTTCGTGCCCACGCAATGTCGGCATCGGGGCCGCCCGGACGCGCGTACGGCTGGCGTAACGGTTGCTCCTCGAGCTCGCCCCACGGTTCGCGAGACAGCCATTTCGATTCGAGCCCGCCGGCGGCCTGCGCGAGATATGTCACTTCGCCGCCCGGAGGTTGCCGCCGTTCACCTGCGAGCAACCGCAGCACGACGACGTCGATGCCGTATGCCTCGCGCGCTGCGCCAACGACGGGTGCAATGTCCTGCCACCACGGTGTGGCGACAGCGACCGGCGGCAACTTGCCTATGTACGTGCCGGTGGCGGATACGAGAACGAGGCGGGCGGTTCGGGGTGTTAGGGGCACGGCACGTACGCGCAACGGAACGTTGTGCGTACGTTAGCCGCTTTTGAACGAAAGTTGCGTCAGAAGTTGAACCCGACTCCCAAGGCGTAGAAGAACGCGCCATCGTCGAACTGGTTGTCGATCTGATCGCTGTTTTCGAACAGCCAGTTGTATTCGATCTGCAGCGCGATGAAGGTTTTATCCTTCACGTAGAACTTCATCCCGCCTTCTAGTCCCGCCGCGCCGGTGTCCTGCACGTCTTCACCGTAAATTGCGCCGAGATTCGCGCCGAGAAATGGCACTATCGAAGCTTGGCCGAAGTGGTAGTCGGCAAAGCCGCGCGTGGCGCCGGCCCAGCGGTCGTCGGCGTTTTCGATTGCGAGCACGTTTACGCTCTGGCGAATCCCGAGTTCCCACTCGTTCGATAGGAACCATCCCATCTGACCAGTGGTGCCGAACGTGGTGTTGTCGAAGTCTTTGTCGCTCGCACCGGTTCCGGAAATGGTGAATGACCTGTCTCCGGCCTCTTGAGCAGCCCAGACGTTTGTCGAAGCAAGACCTGCAAGTGTGAAGGCAAACGCGATCCAGCGTAGTTTCATGGTGACTCTCTCTCCGTAATCGTTAATGCCGCCGCGAAAAGGCGACGACTCGACCGGAGATAGCAATCGCCGTGCCTCATACGCGAAGCCACGCAGTTCGCGGTACTTGCTCGGTACTTTCGCGGTACAACGCGCCGCTTCGAGAAAATCCGACGGCAACTACTACCGGGATTTGTAAGAATTGCGTGTCGTTGGACACGGGTAACCACGCTTGGCACGAATCAAGGAAATCGTTGTCGATGCACTGAATCCTTCGGCGCTCGCGCGCTTCTGGGCGGCTGTGCTCGACGATTACGCAGTGCGGCCTTACGGCCAAAAGGACCTGGCGGATCTGGCCAGTCGCGGGCTCACGCCCGAAACCGATCCGTCAGTGGCGCTCGATGGAGCGGGGCCGACGCTGTTCTTTCAGCTGACGCGGCAGAGTAAAGTCGGTAGGAACCGGATTCACCTGGATTTGCGTTGTGCTTCGCGCCCCGAAGAAGTAGAGCGATTGCGGCGCCTCGGCGCGTCCGTCAGGGATGTGCGTGAGACACACACCGTGATGCTCGACCCGGAAGGCAACGAGTTCTGCGTGCAGGAGCCGGCCGCGCATGTATAGGAGAGAGCGTGCGAACAACGAACAAAGAAGGCCACAGCCGATATCTCGAAGAAGACATCAGCGTGCACATTCTTTCCGTCTCGGCCGCGATGGTGGGTGTATGCCTGACCGTAATCGGCCTGCTGCGCGTCGTGATCACGATCCAAAAAGCCAACACGGTCGCCGACGACCTGCTCGCGTTAGACTCGCTTCTCTTCCTGGTCTCGTGCCTGCTGTCGTACTGGGCACTGCGTACCCGCACCGTGCGCCGAATGCACAGCGTCGAACGCGTTGCAGACGTCGTGTTCATGCTGGCGCTGCTTCTGATGGTGGTGGTGTGCGGCTACGTGACGTTCGCGATTTCGGCGCTTTGATCTCCCGGACGAAATTCAGAGACGTTCACGCCCCGTCAGAATCTCCGAGCGAGACCGCCAGGCCCGTTCGATCAGATCTTCAACGCCACCTTCTTCCAAACCGGCTTCCCGGGCCACCCAGGCGAGTTCGTCGCGCACCGTCGTGTCGAATATCCCCGGATCGTCACTCGCGACCACGAACGGTACGCCCGCGTCGATGAACCGGTGCACGGGGTGGTGTTGCGCGTCGGCAATGCCGCCGATGCGCAGATTCGACGTGGGGCACACTTCGACCACCGCGCGCGTTCTGGCGATGCACGCCATCGCGTAGTCCTGCCGCGCCCGAACGTCGATCGCGCGCGTTTCGTCGTAGCGATGCACGATCCGTGCAGACGGCGATCGTCCGCTCAACTCGTCGCGTTCCGTGCGCAGCGCATTTGCATCGATGCGTACGCCGTGCTTTTGCAATCCAGGTGCGTGCGCGAGGTCGTACTCGATCTGATCGAGCCGTTCGTCTAGAGATTCGCTTCGCTCGTGCGCGCCGTACACGGCAGGGTCGACGCCCAGCGCGATTGCGTGGCCCAATCGGTGTGCACCGTAGTCGGCGGCTTCGTGCACCCAACGCACCGCGCTTTCGAGCGACTTGTCGGTGAAGCTCTCGCCGACGTGATAGAGGATCGCCAACGCGCGCTCCGGGTGGCGGTCGTTCCAGTCGTGCACGGCGGCGAAGAACTCGCGTTTGTGTTTCGGCGGGAAACCTTCTTCGACGTTGCAGAAATCGACGCCGGTGACGTGTTCGCCATACGGACCGAGGGCGAGTTCCTTCACCAGTTCGAAGCACGGCCACGGATCCGCGCGCGGCAAGCCGAGCGCGAGGCGGGCGGTGAAGCCGTCGCGAGTCGCAGCCGCATAACGTTCGAGAATCGGCACGGACAAGCGGCGCATCACCTCGATCGGAAAGTTCGCGCCGAACAACATACGTTGCTCGGCGTAACCAATGCCCTGGCGACGCTGATCCTCGAGCATGCGCGCCACGAAGAAGTCGATCTCTTCCGCGACCGGCGGAACCGGGTCGGCGTGAACGCCGGCAGCGGCGTTCATCAGCTCGCTGCCGTTGATCAGCAGATTGAATTTCGCCTGGAAGCGCTGGAAATTCCCTGCGTCCGCGTCGCCGAATACGAACAGGTCGCGGAACGCCGATGCGGCATCCGGATCACCGGACAGATGGCGCTCGAGAATGGCGCGCACCGGTGGACGGTCGCCGTATGCGCGCTCGTACGTCTTCTCGTAGAAACCCCAGTCGATGTCGGCGGCGCGCGCACCGAGCCGCTCGAGATAGTCGTCGGCGCGGATGGTGCCGTAGAGATGCAGATGCAGTTCCGCGAGCGGCAAACGCGGATCGATCATGGATGTGCGTCCAACTTCAGCACTTTTCGCGCGTTGTCGCGCAGGAACTTCGGCCACACCGCGTCTTTGAACGGCACGTCGCGCATGTCGGTCATGATGCGTTCGAGCGACAACCCCATCGGGAAGTAGCCGGCGTAGATGATCTTGTCCGCACCGCGCGTGTTCGCGTAGTCGACGATTGCCTTCGGGTAGTGCTTCGGCGCGAACGCCGACGTGGAGTAGTACAGGTTCGGCCACTTCAGCATCAGCTTGATCGCAAGGTCTTCCCAAGGCTCGCAGCCGTGCCGCGTGACGAACACGAGTTCCGGGAAGTCGTACATCACCTGGTCGATCAGTTCGACTTTCTGCGGCCACATCGGAAACCGGGGTCCTGGCACGCCGGCGCACGAGAAGATCGGCACGCCGAGTTCCACACACTTCGCATAGATCGGATACATCTTCGCGTCGCCGATGCCCACTTGCGGGTTGTAGCCCGCATTGAAGGCGCCGAACGAGCGCACGCCGAACTCCTCGTACTGGCGCACCATGTCGCGAATCCCCTCCATACCCTTGTTGGGATCCACGGAACCCTGCGCGACGAAACGATCGGGGTGCTCTTTCAGCGCTTTGCGGCTGACGTCCCCACCGACGCCGATCAGGCCCACCTCTACGCCGAAACGGTCCATCTCGTGCAGCGTCACCGCTACGGGATCGCCTTTGCCGTACAGCTCTTTCGGCACGTTCTTGAACATGTATTCCACGGGGAAATCGAACTTGGCCGAAGGATCCTTCAGCTGCTCGCGGATGAAGTCGTACATTTTGAAGTCGTCGGCGGGGAAGCCGATCATCGTGTCGACTATTCCAATACCGTTTCGGCCGATGGCGGGCATGGCCACGATCAGATTCCGTACAGCGCGTTCTGGAACAGGTAGCACGTCGAGTCGCGCGGAATTTCGTCGCGCGCGAGCGGTGTGCTCACCTGCGAAGGCGTTGGCCCGAATTGCGCGGCCAGGGGCTTCAGTTTTTCGAGATCGAAGTTGTATAACTTTGCTGCGTTCTCACCTAGCACTTTGCGGCGGCGCGTCTCCGTCATGTCCGAAAAGGTGAGCCGCAACGATTCGAGGTTGTACGGGAACGTGCCTTCGTAGTGCGGGTAGTCGTTGCCCCACAGCACGCGGTCTTCGCCGATGGCATCTATGCCGTTCAGGTCGGCGGGGCTCGGAAAGCTCGCGCCGTACCAGCAGTTGCGCGCCGCGTAATCGCTCGGCTTTTCCTTCAACACCCACTCCATGCCTTTGTACGTCATCTCGCCGATCGCGCCGTGCACGAAGCCCATGTGGATGCGGTCGAGCGCTTTCAGCATGTCGCCCACCCAGCCGCAGCCGCTTTCGGTGAGGATGTACTTGAGCTTCGGGAACTTCTCGTAAGCGCCGCTCATCAGCAGGTGGCGAAACCCGGTCTGGCAATAGAACGTCACTTCGGAAATCCACAGCGCTTCCGGCACCGGACCTTCCCCGTAATTCGGTGAACCTTGTCCGGAGTGCTGGTTCATCACGAGATCGTGATGCTGAATTGCGGCGTAAACGCGATCCCACGCGGGGTCGTACAACGGTTTCAGCCAGCCGCAGTCCGGCGGTATCAGCGGCAGCAGCACACCACCGCGCAGCCCAGCCTTCGCGATGAATTCGATGTCCTTTATCGCCTCATCGAGGTCGTTGGGAAGAATGAGGCCGATGCCGGCGCGACGCACAGGGTCTTCCTCGCAGAAGTCCTTCAGCCAGCGGTTGTGTGCACGAATGCCGGCGAGTGCCCGCTCGTAGTGTTCCGGTCGGGGCGGTTGTGCCGTTACGATGCTCTTGCGGAAGAACGGTGGCACCGTGTTCGGAAAGACCACTTCGCCGACCACCCCCTGGCTGTTCTGGTCCTTCGTGCGGATTTCCAGATCCCAGTTGCGCAGCTTTTTGTTGCCGTAGTGTTCCTGCGCGGGATTTTTGTAGCCGCCGCGCCACGCATCGAATGCGTCGCGATACCGCGGATCCAGATACTCGCGATAGTGCGCGTGGCTACCGCCCGCGTGCGTGTCGGCGGTGATCAGCACATAGGGGTCATCGCTCATCGTGGTCTCCTCAGATCATTTGCAACGGCTTGCTACGGTTGCGGCGCTGCCGGCTTCGTCGCGTCGATGACGCCTTCGTAATAGTGCATGAGCACCTTCTCCGCACCAGCGGGTTGTGGTTCGAAGACCAACACGTGTTCGTGGTCTACCGCGGAAACGAATCGATTGTTGCCCTGATAGCGCAACGGCAGCGTCGGTCCGCCGCCGTCGACGCCGCCGAGGCGCATGGCGAGATGGGCGTCGGCATACACGAAGCCGAGCACATCGACACCGAAGCGGAACGCACCGACCTCGTAGTCGCCTGCAAGGCGGTTGCCGACTTCCGCGGGAACCGTCAGGTCCACCAGCGTCGGCGGCGCAACGTCGAGAAACACGCGCGCAAGCCGATGTTCGATCGTGATCGGCGGGAAGCGTGCGGAGTCGCTGTTCGTGAGTATCGCAATCGTGAGGTCTTCGTCGGGGTAGTACGCGTAGTTGGCGGCAAAGCCGAAGATGTCGCCGGCGTGAGTGATCTTGCGGTGCCCGTCGAGTTCCGTCTCGATCAAACAACCGAGCGCGTACGGATTGGTTTGCCCGCCGGCGAGCGGGTCTTGCGACAACACACGCTTTTGAACTGCGACGTCGGACTTTGTACCGAACACGCCTTCGCGATACTTGAGTAGGTCGCCGGTGGTCGATACCGCCGAACCCGCCGAGAAAGGCACTTCGAAGTCGTACAACTGCGCGCGCTCGAATCCTTCCGCGGTCAGCCGGTAGCCGCGCGCACGCTCGACCGAATCGTCGTCGTGTGCGTCGAACGCGGTCTGGCTCATACCGAACGGTTTCAGCACGTGAGCCGTCACGTATTGATCGTACGATTGCCCGCTGCTCGCCTCGACGATGAGGCCGAGCAGATACGTACCCGAGTTCGTGTAACTGAAGCGCGTTCCGCTGGGGAATTGCAGGGGCTTGGCCGCGAAGTAACCGAGCATCTGTTCGCGCGTGAGCCCCACCGGCTTGTCCATGGGGAACTCGGGCAGGTCCGTGTAGTTCGGAATGCCCGACGTGTGATTGAGCAGGTTGCGTACCTTCACGTCGCGGGATGGCGCCGGCAAGTGCGGCAGGTAGACGCCGGCCGGCTTGTCGAGATCGACCGCCCCTTTGTTCACCAGTTGTATGACCGAAAGGCATGTGAACGATTTCGTGATCGACCCGATCGGAAAGCGCATTGCGGGCGTTACCGGCGTATGGCGTTCGAGGTCCCCGAAGCCGAAGCCTTTCGAATACACGACTTGGCCGCGTTGTTCGATGGCAACCGAAATGCCGGGAAAGGGACCGTCCTTCAGCGCCGCTTCGAGGATTGCGTCGGCGGCATCGGTGCGAGAGCGGTCGGTTGCAGCGCTTGATGCATCTGCCAGCGCGAGCAGACCGAACAGCGCGAGCAGCGCAGCATAGCGCGTGCGGTTGTGTGTCTTCATTTCGCGCCGGCCGCCGCTTGTGTGCGCGACGCCGCCAGCTTGTTCAGGTTCTCGGCGTGAACGGAGCGGTTGATGCGATAGAAACCCAGCAACACGATTGCAATGAAGTAGAAGCCCCACAACGCGGGGATGTACACGGACGCGAGATCGAACAACGTCTGCTGCGGCACTTCGCCGAGTTTTGCCTGAAGCGGAAAGTGCACGTACGCAAGCAGCTGCCCGGCCACGATGACACCCAAACCGTTGACGGCTTTCTGCGCGAGACTGTTTGCGGCGAAGAACAAACCTTCGGAGCGCCGCCCGGTGGTCACTTCGCTGTCTTCCACGACGTCGGCGATCATCGCCGATACGAGAATTCCCGACGCGATGATGAACGTCACTTCCACCGAATTGAAGATGACGATGAACGGATACAGCAACGGCGTGCCGTTCTCCGGAAACCAGCCGAGCATGCGCAGGATGTACGGCAGCGGCGACAGCAGCACAGACAGCGAGGTGACGATGATCGCCGCGCGTTTCTTGCCGATCTTGCGCGACACCATAGGCGCAAGCACCAGCGCGACGCCGGCCGAGATGAAGTACGGCAGCTGCATGTAACCGATCTGCGTGCTGGTCAGTTCCCAGAAATGCCGCGTGAAGTAGATGCTGAGGCTGGTGCCGATGCCGGCCGCCACGGCGGTGAACAGCGCCGAGAGGAACAACATCAGAAACGAACGGTTCGACAGTGTGTCTTTGAACTCGCGCAGCATCGGCACGAAGCCTTTTAGGGCGCGCGCCGGCGGCTGTTTCAGATAGGGAATGTGTTTGTGTGTTCCGATGCTCGACACGTAGATCGACACGAAAATGATGATCGACGCGGCGAGCCCGTAGTGGCTCCAGCCGGCCCGATACTCGAGGCCACCCAGGGCTTCAGGCAGGAAGAACAGGTACACGAGCACCGCCATCGTCAGCCCGCCCCACCAACCGAAAAAGAAGCGGAAGCTCATGAACTGCGTGCGCTGGTCGTAGTCGTCGGTCAGTTCCGCAACGAGTGCCGTCGACGGAATCTCGTAGAACGAGATCAGAATGCGGATGAGGATGGCGAGCGACACGAAGTAGGCGACCGTTGCTTCAGGGCTCAGCTCCGGCGGTGACCACAGGAAGTAGTACACGAGCGCAACCGGAAGTCCCGCCGCGTACATCAGCGGATGGCGGCGACCCCAACGCGAGTGCAGGTGGTCGGACACGTAACCGATCCATGGATCGGCGATGGCGTCCACGAGCAGCGCGACGAAAATCCCCAACGACACCCACTGAGGGGGCAGCCCGATCACCTGGCTGTAGAAGAACAGCAGCATGTAGTTGAAGCCGTTGCTCTTCGCGCCGTTCGCTACCGCGCCGAAGCCGTAGAACAGCTTCGTCGACAACGTGGCGGCGCTGTGCGGCGTTGTAGCTTGCACCGATGGATTCACCGCGACGCTCCCCCGTATCGATTGCCGTCGAGCGTATTGAAAAAGCCGGCGCGGGTCGACCCGGCGCTTTTCCGACGCGGATGCGTTAGCGTTCGGCCCTGCTGGTGATCGCAAGCAGGGTAGGGGGATTCACATGCGTCGTTCACTCCGGATGTTTCTGGCGGGATTGGTCTGTGCGGGTTCGGCGGCCGCAGAGGAAGCGACGACGTTGTCGTGGCCGTCTTACGGCGGCGCACCCGGCGGTGGACACCACAGCGCTGCCACGCAGATCAACGCGCAGAACGTGGCGAATCTCGAAGTGGCGTGGGTGCATCGCTCCGGTGATATGCGGCGAGCCGCCAACGCGCTGTCGATGAAAACGCTCGAAGGTGCGTTGCCGAAGTCGGCGTTCATGGTCACACCCATCGTGGTGGACGACACGCTGTACTACTGCACGCCCTTCGATCGCGTGTTCGCGCTGAATCCGCGCGACGGCACCGAACGATGGAGCTTCGATCCGAAAGTGAACATGGCGCAGGAGCCGTTGACCAACTGCCGCGGCGTGAGCAGCTGGCAGGAACCGCAGCCCACCGGCAAACCGTGCGATCACCGCATCCTGCTCGGCACGCTCGACGGCCGCATCGTTGCGCTCGACGGCGCGACCGGACAGCGCTGTGCCGACTTCGGCACGAACGGCGAGGTCGATCTGAACGTCGGCCTGAGCGCGCACGACGCCGCGGAGTATTCGATCACCAGTGCGCCGGCGATTCTCGGCGACATCGTCATCACCGGTTCGCTGGTGGCCGACAGCCAACGCAAAGACGTGCCTTCGGGCGTAGTGCGCGCGTATGACGTTCGCACGGGTGCATTTCGCTGGGGATGGAACTCGGTGCCGCCGGGCAAACCGGCGGTCGATTCGCAAGGTAACTACGTTGCCGGCACCACCAACGTGTGGTCGACCATCTCGGTCGATCGCGAACGCAACCTCGTGATCGTGCCCACCGGCAATTCGTCGCCCGACTACTACGGCGGCGATCGCGGCGGCGATCTCGACTACTACTCGAGTTCGGTGGTTGCGCTCGATGCCACCGACGGCCACGTGGTGTGGCATTACCAGACGGTGCATCACGACATCTGGGACTACGACGTGCCGGCGCAACCGACGTTCGTGGACCTGACGATCGACGGTGTCGTCCATCCGGCGGTGGTGCAGGTCACGAAGATGGGCCTGACGTTCGTACTCGACCGCGCCACCGGCAAACCGCTGTTTCCCATCGAAGAACGTGCGGTACCACAGGAGGGCGCCGTTCCGGGCGAGTATCTGAGCCCGACGCAACCGATCCCGACGAAGCCGACGCCGTTGCATCAGCTTGGAATGACGCCGGACGACGCGTGGGGCTTCACGTTCTGGGACGAAGGCAAGTGTCGCGATTCGATGAAGCAGTTGAGAACGGGGCCGATCTATACGCCGCCGAGTCTCGAAGGCACCGTGGTGTATCCGAACATGGCCGGCGGCAACAACTGGGGCACACCGGCGGTCGATCCGCAGCGGCATGTGATGATCGTGAACACCAAGCACGTCGCGGCGGTGTTGAAGCTGGTGCCGCGCGACAAGTGTCCGAATCCGACGGTGATGCCGCAGATGGGATCGCCGTACTGCGCCGAGATATCACCGTTGTTGTCGCCGATCGGTGCGCCGTGCAGCGCGCCGCCGTGGAGCACGCTGGCGGCGGTCGATCTCGAGAGCGGCGACATTCTGTGGCAGAAGCCGTTCGGCACACTGGGTGGGCTCGCGCCGTGGCCGGTTTCGCTGATGCACGGCGGCATCGAGATGGGCGGCCCGATGGTTACGGCCAGCGGCCTGATCTTCATCGGCGCGTCGTTCGACAGCGAGTTCCGGGCGTTCGATGTCGGAAGTGGCGAGGAGCTCTGGAGCGACACGCTCCCGAGCAGCGGCAACGCAGTGCCGATGAGTTACGTTTCCGGCGGGCGCCAGTTCGTAGTCATCGCCGCCGGCGGCCACTGGTTGTCGCCGGACGAAGCGGGCGACTCGCTCGTGGCTTACGCGTTGCCTGCGACCGCGCACTAACGGTTTTATCAGGGGGATGCGCGAGGGCGCTAACGACCCTGGCGATGCCGCGCTCGAAGCGGCGCTCCATGCTCGCAAGGTCGGCCGCCGGTTGATACCGGGCCAGATGCGGAACCGTCGTGTCGTCCGCGGCGGCCGCTACGGCGAATCCGGGTGTATCGGGCGATAACGTTTCCATCGCGACGAAACCGAACAGAAACGCGACCACCATGAAGTAGGCGTCCGCAACTTCGTCTTCGGGAACGCCGCTCTCCGCCACGAGTCCGACCACGTCGTTGGTGACCCGCAGCGTCTGCGGGCCGAGCTCCCATCCGGAACCCCAGATCAATCCGATCAACACCGGCCGCGCGCGCAGCACGCTGCGACCCTGGCGCAGGAACTCGGCGAGGCGGTGCTTCCAGTCGCCGTCGTCCGGCACGCGCACAGCAGAAAGCGAGTCGTCGATCATCAGCTTCAGCAGTTCGCGCTTGTCGCGCACGTGCCAATACAGTGTGGAGACGCTGATGTTCAGTTCGCGCGCGAGGATTCGCATCGACAGCGCCTCGGCGCCTGCGCTGTCTAACAGGCGCTGGGTGGCCGCGATCACGTCTTCTCGCGTGAGCGTGGTGCGGCCTTTCGATTTGGCGGACGAGGGTTTGCGAGCCATAGGGTATTCGTCTTCGAAGAAGTTCGATGTTGACACTCGAACACCGTTCGGGCAATTGTAGCGCCTTTCACGAACAGTGTTCGAGAGGAGGTGACCGTGGCGTCGAAGAGACCGTGTGTGTTGGTGCATGGTGGTTGGTGCGGTGGCTGGCACTGGGAAGACGTAGCAGGTCGGTTGCGCGCCCAGGGACTGCGCGTCGAAGTGCCGACGCTGCCTGGAATGGCGGAGCGCGCGCACGAAGCGACACCGGAAACGGGACTACATGCTCACATCGACGACGTCGCCGCGTTGATCGAAAGAGAAAACCTGCGCGACGTCGTACTCGTGGGCCATTCATATGGCGGTGCGGTGGTTACCGGCGTGGTGCACCGATGCGGCGAACGCATCGCCGAGCTGGTGTATCTCGACGGCTTCGTGCCGCGCCACGGCGAATCGCTGGCCGACATTCTGGGTGCCGACTTCGTGGAGGCGTCGCGGGCTGCAGCGCGAGAAGCCGGTACGCCGCACCTGATTCCACCGATGTTCAGCGTGGAAGCGTCGGTGGGTTGGACCGGGCAACGCGCCGCGGATCATGCGGCGCGAATGTGCAGCCAACCGATTGCGACCGCGTTCGACCGCATGCACGCGCCAGGAGCGGTGACCGCACGCCGCTCGTTCATCGCGTGTACAGCCCAACCGCTGGGTCTATTCGACCGCTATATCGCCGATGCGCGCGCCTCGACCGATTGGTTGTACTTCGAATTGCCATGCCCGCACGACGCGGTGCATACGATGCCGGCCGCGGTGGCGGGCATCATCGAAACGCTGGCAACGCCATGAGCGCCGAAGCGCGAACCGCCGTCATCGCAACCGACGCCGCGTTTTTCGCGGCGCTGCTCGCGGCCGATGTGGCGCGGCTCGAACAGTTGCTGGCCGAAGACTTCCTGATCGTCGACGTGAACCAGGGCGCGGTCACTGGTCGCGCGGCGTTCATCGCTTTCGTCGCGTCGGGTGCGGTGCGCTTCGAGGCGATCGATACGATCGCGGCCGAGAGCGTCGTGCGCTTGTACGGCGACGCGGCGATCGTCGTCGGTGCCACTGCGATGCGCTTCAGGCTGGAGGACGGCACGGCGTTTTCCGCAGGCAGCCGCTACACGCACGTGTTTGCGCGCGCTTCGTCGAACGTGTGGCAGCTCGTGTCCGCGCAGGGCACGCGCATACAGAGCTGATCTACCGCGCGGCCGTGCGCGACCGTATGCTCGCAAGCGTTGCAGATGCGGGGCGTTCGATGATCGTCATTACCGGCAGTGTCGTGGTGAAAGAGGGTCGTTTGACGGACGCGCTCGCGCTTAGCCTCGAGCATGTGCGGCGCTCCCGTCTCGAGAACGGCTGTGTGTCGCACGCCGTGCACCACGATGCAGAGAATCCGAACGTGCTGTTCTTCTTCGAGGAATGGGCCGACCAGGCCGCGGTCGACGCACACTTCGCGGTGCCGGCTTCGCGCGACTTCGTTCGTGCGCTCGGTGGGTTGGCGGCGGAGCCACCACGCTTGTCCCTCTACGACGCGAACAAGCGCGCGCGCTGAGCATGCGCAGATCGTTGCAGGTTTTTCTCGCGCTGTTCGGCAGTGTGGCAATCGCAATCGCGTTGCTGCACATCGTGTTCGGTCCTGCCGCGATCCCCGGTTCGGTGCCGGTGAACGCGACGATGGACAGCGAAGACCGCTTCTACGCGACGTTGTTCGGCGCGTATGGTGTGGCGCTGCTGTGGTGCGTGAAGGACGTCGAGCAGAAGAGCCGCGTCGTGTACTTCCTTCTCGCCACATTCTTCGTCGCCGGACTGGCGCGCGTCGTCTCGATCGCGGCGGTCGGTCTGCCCGATCCGTTCTTCGTCGTGATGCTGGCACTGGAACTCGTCATACCGATCGCGGTCGCATTCATGCAGCACCGCGTTGCTGATCGTTAGGGAGCAGTCAATGCCGTCGCGCGACACCGTCGATCGATTCGTGGCCGCAGTGGAGCAGGGCGCGCACGCCCAGGTCATCGCTGATTTCTATACCTCGAACGCGTCGATGCAGGAGAACCAGCAACCGCCGCGAATCGGCCGCGACGCGCTCGTCGAAAACGAGCGCAACGTGCTGAAGCGGGCGAGCAAGGTCGTGTCGACATGCGTCGGGCCGGTGTTTATCGACGGCGATCGTGTGGTGATTCGCTGGATATTCGAGTTCGACTGGCTGGATGGCTCGACAACGCGTATGGAAGAAATCGCGTATCAGATGTGGGACGGAGAACAGATTGCGCAGGAACGGTTCTTTTACGATCCGGCGCAGATGCGTCCGATAAAGCGGTGAGCCGATGTGCAGCCGCCCGACGTTGTGAAGAGGAACTGGTGTGGGTGATCGGAGTCGTTGGAGAACGGATGTCGATCGTTGGGGGTTGTGGCGCGCGCTTAACATGCGCCTGATGAACCGCGTGCACCGTTGGTTGACCCTGTCGCGGGTTCAGTTGCGTGTTCAGGACATCGGCCTGACCGACACGACGGCGCAGCAGCAGGGATGCGTGGTTCGACTGGCCACCCGCGACGAGTTGTTGGCGGCCGCGAGCAATCCCGAATTCGGGCTGGTACCCGCGGATGTAGACGCGGCGCTCGCTCGGGGTGACATCTGTGCAGCGGCATTCGACAACGGTCGAGTAGTGTCCTACGTGTGGCGATCGTTCAGTTCGGCGAAGTACGGCGACGACCTGTGGATCGAGATCTCCAAACCGTACCGCTACGGATACAAGGCCTATACGGCGCCCGAATATCGCGGTCGCCACCTGCAGAACTCGGTGGCGCTGTTCACCGACCATCTGTGCGCCGAGCGCGGTTATACGCATTCGTTGTCGCTGATCGAAACGCACAACTACCCGTCGCTGCAATCGGAGGCGCGGCGCCATAGTCGGTTTGTTGGGTTGGTCGGCTACTTCAGGCTGTTCGGTCGTACATTTCCGTTCCGGTCGCGTGGTGCGCGTAAGCACGGACTCGGAATACGTCGCCAAACGGCGCTCGCTTGATCAGTTAACGAGGCCAGCAACGCTGCGGATTTCCGCCTGCGACAATGCACGGTTGTAAATCCGGACGTCGTCGATGCGCCCCGTGATTTCGTCGACGATACGACCCGAACCATCCAGATAGCCGGACATCGTGAACGAAGCGTCAGGCATCGCGATGTCGCCCCAGGTCCACTTGCTGCACACCGGCTCGCCATTCGCGTAAAGCCTGGCGAGCCAACCGTTGTACGTCGCCGCAACGTGGATCCATTGATCCAGCGCGGCCTTGTACCTGGGGTCCGCGTAGCACGCCATCTGGCGTCCGTTCGCGAGCACGAACTGCCATTTGAATCGCGGGCCGTGGAAGCCAAAGAACAATGTCGGATAGCCGTGGCCGAATATGTCGACGTTGTGCTCTGCAGTGCGGTAGGTCCAGGCCATGACGGTAATTTCACCTGCCGTCGTCCGGAGACTGTCGGACATCGGTATCGTGACAATGCCGTCGTTGCCGCCATCCATCGAGAGTGCGTTCTCGGTGCGCCCCTCACCCCAGGCGCCGTTCACGATGGTCGCGGTGTTCTGGTGTCCGGAGGCATCTGCCGCGGTTGCACCCGCGCCTTCGTCGAATCGCCACCATGCGACCAGGCCGTCGTTCGGATCATGCTTGGGTGATCCGCAGCCGGCGACTAGGCCAGTTGTGATGGCTAAGAGCCAGGTACACCACCCCTTAGGCATGTCGTTGGGTCAGGTGATCGGAAAGCCGCAGTGCCAACGCGATCAGCGTCAGGGTAGGAGGCACATAGCCGCCGGTCGGGAAGACCGAACTGCCGGCGATGTAGAGGTTGTCGACATCGTGCAGGCGACAATCGGCATTTACCACGCCGGTTTTCGCATCGTGCGACATCCGGGTAGTGCCCATGTGGTGACAACCGCCCCAGATCGGTTGCGGCCATGGCGCATCGTCGGTGGATAGCCAGTCGGCCAGTTTGACCCGACCGATTCGCATGCGGCCGAGTTCCTCGGCGACGATCTGGGTGGACTGGCGGATGGATTGCCGGTCCGCGGCACTCAGACGCCAGTCGACGCGAATCCGACGCTTACCGAACGGGTCGGTCGCTGTCGCCAGTCCGATTCGACTGTCCGGATTCGGGGTCTGCTCTCCGTAGACACCCAGGTTGAGGTAGGGCGGCGCGCGCCGGCGGGTAACGAACACGTCTTCTACCACCGAGTCGATGTCGGTCGCCACCGAGTGGACCTTCTCGCCGAATTCGTCCGGCCACTGGCCGGAAGCGATGTCGCGCCACATCGATCGCAACGCCCAGTACGCAGCGGAATACTGCTGCGGACTGCCGAACGAAAAACCGGTGTTGAGCAGGTGCTGCGATTGTTGAACCTGCGATGACGTGGCCAGATGTGCCCGCACGGCGTCGCTTTGATGCTGTTCGAACGCCTTCTTGAGTTGCATGGAGTCGGTAGCCTGGACCTGCGCGCCGACCACCTCGATGTGTTGGGTGAAAAACCGCCCGAGGGTGCCGGAGCGATTGCCGAGGCCCGCCGAGTCGATTTCGTCGGTCTGCAGCAGCAGCCGCGTGTTTTCCATGCCGCCACAGGCGAGAACGAACGCTTGTGCCGCGACGGTTCCGGTTTTGCCGTTCAATGCCGCTACTCGCAATTGACGCACGCTCGCCGCGTGCGAGTCCGTCTCGATCGCAATGGCGTTGCAATTGAGCATTACCGACACGTGCTCGGCGTGTTCGAGGCGCTCCCGATACGTATTGCCGAAACGCGTCGGCGGGCTGCAATGCCAGAAGCCGATATCGACCTTCGCCGGGTCGAAGGTGGGCAGCGCGGCGCGCGTTTCCGGCTCGCCTTCGGGTGTCACCTCACACAGTGGCCACGCCCGCGCGTAATAAGGGTCGAGATCGCTCTTGCTGATGGGCCATCCGCTGTGGGCGACCCACGACCGCTCCGTAAAGTCGATGTCGCGCAGTGGTGCACACCAGCCTTGCCAGCGACTCGTAGTGCCACCGAAGTAGCGTACGCGGCAACCGATGGGACTTGCGTTCTCCATACCGGCGCTTTCACCGTCGTATAGCGCCTGAGTAGCGTCGTCAGGTTCGAGTCCACCGCTTTCTATTACACGAACGTCCAGGCCCGAGTCGGCCAGCGCGAGCGCGAGTGTGATGCCCGCCGCTCCCGCACCGACGATGCAAATGTCGCAACGGATCTCCGTCGCAACCTCGGGGCTTCGGAAGTCGATCAGCATTCGCTAGGCGGCCTGCTCGAGATACAGCAACGCGCACAAGGAAACCTCGGTTCGGGCGAGTATCCATCCGTCGAGTTCCACGACTGCACCGTCGCGAAAATCCCGTTGCTGCCAACGAGCGAACGGGTGACCCGAAACACAGGATCCGCCGGCACACGCCGAGTTCGTTTCAATGAGATCCGCAAGCAGCGCCGTGCGGGTTGCCTTGGCGGGGTAGGCTGCGAGGTAACGCCGGCCGACTTCCGCCGCATCTGCAGGGTGCGAGAACAGCCGTTTGATTTCGGTGCCCAACGCGGAGTCGCCGTCGCCCGGAGTGCTCGCGGACGCGTGGCCTGCTCCGAGTGCGGCGAAGGTGGCTGCGGCAAGGCCGAACTGACGACGAAGCATCGTCAGACCACCTTCATCGCGGTGCGTAAGCGCTTGAGCATCATCACCGAAGGTTCGAGTTCGTTGCGGTAGTAAGCCTCGTTGTGATCACGCATCGCTTGCGCCAGCGTGGGGTCGTTCAGCAGCCGCTCGCATGCGCTCGCACACTCGTCCGCGGTGCCGTATGGCAGATAGTGCGTTCCTTCGGCGAGACCAGGGCATGTCACCGGTTGCAGCGGTTGACTGACGATGCATCGCGATGCGGCGACGTATTCCGCCAGTTTCCAGCCGATCGACCCGTGCAATCCGGTTGTCGCAACGCCGACCAGACAGCGCTTCATCGAAGTGACGTACCTCGTTTTGATCGTGTCCTGGTCCAGGATGTACTCGGGGCAGAGTTGCTCCGAAACGTCATTGCGCTCGACGCCGCCGAAAAATCGGTCGCCGAGTCGATTGCGAAGCGTCCGGATGAGCTCGATGCGGAACTCGTTGAGCGCGCGAAACTGCACTGCGACATCATCCGGTTTGCCTGCCGGACACCACAGCCGGGTAAGGAAGATGACGCTGCGCTCGGTCGGCGCTTGGGCGCTGGCTTCGAATTCGCTGTACTGCAGCGGCGAACTTGCCGACACCTCCATGGCGGGACCGCCCAACCACCGCACCGGTCGGCTCACCCCCCGCCGCATCGACATAAGCGGTCCGGCAGTACGTTCCGCGCTGGTCGGTTTCTGAAACAGCAATTGCTTGGCGAATGCGAGGCTGCGCAACTGGCTCTTCGATGAGCACGCGTAGTTCAAGCCAAACGGTCGGACCTTCGTTCGGGCGCCGGTTGGAACGTGGCACAACTCCGGGTGTGTGTAGGTACGCTTGAAGTAGACGTCGCTTTCCAGCAAAGCGGCGCGATCGATGATCGGACCGTCCCTCATGTCGAAACAGACGCTTCGTTGGCGCGCGCCGTCGCTGACCTCCGCGAACAGCAGCGACTCAGACGAAGCGTCCGGCCTGCTGCCATCGAAATCCAGCTCGACGAGATTCGCTGCGCGCAGTTCGTACAGACCCGCCAGCACCTGCGACAGGTGCGGGCTCATCGAGACCCGGGTGATGTTCACGCGAAACATGGATGGGAAGAACGCTCGGCCGAAGTAGCCCGCGAAGCGTAGCCGAAGCGGCGCGCACGGAGGTGCGTGATGTTGATGGGATTGTGACAGTGTCGATGATCTTGCAAGCAATCCGCAGCTTCTGGAATGGAACTGATGGCCAGTGCGGTTCAGGGCAGATACGGAATCCGCGGCGCGCCGAGTTGCGATCGCAAAATCCGTTGAGCGTCCTCGACGAACTCGCACAACAGGCCCCGCGTTTCGCGCGGATCGATGATGTCCTGCCCGGTCGACTCCGCGGTGCGGAACGGCGACGCGATGGCGCGCAATCGCGCTTCGATTTCCGCGCGCATTTTTTCAGGATCCGGTGCGCTGTCGATTTCGCGTCGGTACGCGGCGCTTGCGCCGCCGGCGATGTGCATAGAGCCCCAGTTCGCTGACGGCCAGGCGTAGCGGCGGAACATGCCGCTGGGGCGATGGTGACATTGACCGGCGACGCCATAGAGGCGACCGACCACGACCGTTGCCCACGGCATCCAGCTCTGATTCGTCATCGCGACCAGCCGCGCGCCGGCGCGTTCGATGCCGAGCTTTTCGGACTCGAGTCCCACCATGAAGCCGGGTTCGTCGGCGAACGAGATCATCGGCAAATGAAACGTATTGCACAGCTGAATGAGCCGCATCACCTTGTTGCCGGCCGCAACATCGGTGGCGCCGCCATGGTGTTTCGGGTTGTTCGCCATCACACCCACCGGCCAACCGTTCAGCCGTGCCAGACCGGTGACGCGCGAACGACCATATAAAGGGGCGATCTCGAAGAACGAGTTGCGATCGACCACCATACGGATCATCGATTTCGGGTCGTAGATCTGGCGCGGGTTGCGTGGGATGAGCGACAGCAGGTTGTCTTCGCGGCGATTCGGGTCGTCCGACGTATCGCCCCGCGGCGGCATCTCCCACACGTTACTCGGCAGATACGACAGGAATTGGCGGATCAACGCGAATGCATGCGCTTCGTCGTCGGCCAGGTTGTCTACGCTGCCGCTGATCTTCACGTGAATGTGATCGCCGCCGAGGTCTTCTTTGGTGATGTCGTAACCGAGCGCGGCCTTCACCACCGGCGGGCCGCCCGGGAACAACTGGCTTTTGTCCTTCACCATCAGATTGAAATGCGCGAGGCAGGCGTTGATTGCGGGAAGTCCGGCCACTGAACCCATCACGGCAGAAACTACCGGCACGCAACTCAGCAGTTCTACGTCGATCGCGGTCCAGACGTTCCCGTCGGGCAGATACGTGCGGCCCATCGTTTCGAATGAACGTACGCTGCCGCCGGCTGCGTCCAACAACCTCACATAGGGGATGCGCCACTCGCGCGCGCGTACGTTCGATGCGAGTTCCTGGCCGAGTCCGCCGCGGGTACCGGCAGAACCGCCGCGCACCGTGAAGTCTCCGGCCGTGACGATCAGCTTGCGACCGTCGACGAGGCATGTTCCCTCCACCAGCGGTTTCGGCGTGAACGCGGTGAGTTCGTTGCCCTCGTATTGCGCGTCGCCGGCCAGCCCCATGAATTCGCGAAAGGTGTTGCGATCGGCAAGCGCATCGATACGTTCGCGAACCGTCAGCTTGCCGCGCGAACGTTGTCGCGCAATGCCCTCCGGTCCGCCCATCTGTTCGGCGAGTTGTTTGCGCCGCGCCAACTCGTCGATCTCGTCTTGCCAGCTCACTGCCGTTTACCGTCTGTAGGGTGCGGTCGATGCTACCATCCGGTCGGGGCGTGGTTGCGAGAGGGGAGGATTGATGGCCGAGGCGGTAGTAGCGGTCAGGGAGAAGTCGTTCAGCACTGCATACCAGTGGTATGCGCTTGGCGTGTTGTTCGTCGTCTATGTCTTCAACTTCATCGACCGCTCGATACTCGCGTTGCTCGCGCAGTCGATCAAAGAAGACCTGCACATCTCCGACACCGCGCTCGGCCTGTTGGGCGGATTGGCGTTCGCAGTTTTCTATACCGGGCTCGGTATTCCGATTGCGCGCCTCGCCGACAAAGGTAATCGGCGCAACATCCTCGTGGTTTGTTTATCGATCTGGAGTGCAGCCACCGCGCTGTGCGGACTCGCGCAGAGCTATACGTATCTGCTACTGGCGCGCATCGGTGTAGCCGTTGGCGAAGCCGGCGGCAGCCCGCCGTCGCACTCGATGATCTCCGATATGTTCCCGCAACACCGTCGCGCCACCGCGCTCGGCATCTATGCGCTCGGCATTCCGGTGGGCACGATGATCGGTGCGCTCGCCGGCGGCTGGATCAACGACGCATTCAACTGGCGCACCGCGTTCATGATCGTCGGTTTGCCCGGGCTGCTGCTTGCCGTAGTGGTGCGCCTGACGTTGCGCGAACCGCCGCGCGGCGTTTCCGAACCCGTGCGGGTCGAGGCGGGCGCCACGCCGCCGATCAAAGCGGTGTTCCGTCTGTTGTGGCAGCGACCGAGTTTCCGCTGGTTGTCGATCAGCGCCGGGTTCCAGGCGTTCGTCAGCTACGGCTCGGGTGCGTGGGTTCCACCCATGTTCGAACGCACGCACGGACTGTCGAGCACCGAAATCGGCACGGCGCTGTTCTGGCTCGGCTTCGCAAGCGTAATCGGCACGTTCGCGGGTGGATGGTTCGGTGACCGTCTGGGACGTCGCGACGTACGCTGGTACATGTGGCTGCCGGCACTGACGACGCTTTCGTGGTTGCCGTTTCAGGCATTTGCCTATCTAACGGGCGATCCCTGGCTCGCGTTCTGCGTAATGGCGATTCCGAATTTCCTCGGGTCGTACTGGTTGGCGCCGGTCTTCTCGCTCACGCAGGGGCTTGTCGGGTTGCGGATGCGCGCCGTTGCGGCATCGATCATGTTGTTCGTGCTGAACATCATCGGAATGGGACTCGGCCCGGGATTCGTCGGCATCCTTTCGGATCTGCTCAACGCGTCCACATCGCTCGGCGTCGGAGAGTCGCTGCGCTGGTCGCTGGTGATCTCGCTCTCGTTCGCGCTGGTCGCCGTGTATTGCTGCGTGCGGGGTTCGCGGACGCTCAAGGAAGACCTCGCGCGCAGTCAGGAAGTTACCTGAGCGCTACGCGCGATGCTCAAGAGGCTGCTCGGTCGATCTTCTGTAGATACGGCTCGACGTCCGGCGCGAAGGCGGGTTCCGTGCGCAAACGATCGAAATGCGCGAAGGCCAGCGTGTATGCAACGTCATTCTTCATTTTGTCGAGCAGCGATGGGAGACCTTTTCGTTCAAGCGTCTCCCCCCGCGCCCGCTCGTTAGAGAACAGCGCGAGCTCAGCGACGAAGCAGATGTCGGCAAGCGTGAGTCCGTCGCCAACCAGGAAACGGCGCTGCGGAAGCAGCGTTCGGTTGATCCCGGCGAGATAGGTGGCCAGCGCGTCCTGCGCACGGGCGTGAATCTCGGCCGATACGGAACCATCACTCAGCGACAGCAGGTAGGTCTGCGCGTCGCGAGCGAACACGAGACTGGCGTCCAGGAAGCTATCCACGCGCGATGCCTCGTAGGGGCCATGGCCATAGACCGGAAAGCGCCCTTCGCCAAGCCGAGCCACCGCCCGCATGATGCTGTTCGACTCGAAGATGCCAACAGTTCCGTCCGGGCTGAATGCTGCTGGAACGGTGCCGAATGGATGCGCGTCGAGGAAGGATTTTGTCTTTCGCAGCTTGACGCCTTTGAAGCCGGTTCGGCCAGTCTGTTCGCTCGCCGACTCCGGTGCGTCGTTGGTCGAAAGCGCACGCGCGTCGAAGTCCCAGAGCCAGGATTGAAGCTCCGTCGGTTTCGCGCCGCGTATTTCGATCTCGACGCCGCAGAGGCGCGCTGTGATCGTCGCTTTCCAGATCCGCGGGTTCGGCAGATACGAGAAGATCCGAAGCTGCGTCATGATCGGTTCACCACGTCCAACCAGTCACCATTGTCTCGACCCACTGTCGTCGCGTCGAAATAGAGGTTGCATTAGAAAACTAAATAGTGGTTTTATGCAACCAGATTTTTTGAGGCACGCTTCGTTCGCACCGGTGGAACGACTGAGGATCAAACAGTTTTATGGGACGCAAACGTTTTGACGACATGAACTGCGGGGTTGCCCAGGCGCTCGAGGCATTGGGTGATTGGTGGACGCTGCTGATCGTGCGTGACGCGTTCTTCGGTGCGCGCCGTTTCGGCGAGTTCGAACGCAGTTTGGGTATCGCGAAGAACATTCTTTCGGCGCGCCTGCAGCGTCTCGTGGAGCACGGCATATTCGAGCGCGTTGATGTCGGAAGCTCTGGCGAACGCTTCGAATACCACCTGACGAAAAAAGGCGAGGCGCTGTTGACCGTACTGACGGCGCTGCGTGAATGGTCCGACGAGTGGGTGTACGGACGCGGCAACGAGCCGCTGATCGTTCGGGATCGAAAAACCGGTCGGCGCATTCCCCGCCTCCGCGTCAGCAACGCCGACGGAGATGCGCTCGCCTTCACGGACCTGCGCGCGGAGCCGGGACCCGGTGCGTCCGCTGATACGCGACAGCGGTTCAAGCGTCGCGCGGACGGCCCGCAGAGATAGGTGAGTGAGATTGGGCTCTACATCCGGATGACGTGCGTCGCCTCGATGGCAACGACATGACAACAATTTGGAGGACTTGAGCGATGCCTGCAGTTCAGTTCTACTTCGACTACCGCAGCCCCTACAGCTACCTCGCTCAGTCGCAGCTCGGCGATCTCGCGCTGGAGATTCACCCGTTCGATGTCCTCGACGTCATGAAGCGTGTGAACAACACGCCGACGACCATCACATGCGCGGTGAAGAACCGCTACGCCGGTGTGGACCTGGGCCGCTGGGCGGCTCGATACGGAATTCCGTTCGCACCGAATCCGCAGATGCGCACCCTCGATGGCAGACGGATCCTGCGCGCGACACTTGCGGTGAAGGAGGGCTCTGAAAGACAAAAGGCCGCTGCCGCGCTATTCGATGCGATGTGGGGTGTGCCGGCGCCGCTCGGTACGGTCGATGAAGTGGCCGCGGTACTCACGAAGGCCGGTGTGAATGCCGCGGCGATCAAGACCGCCTTCGATGCAACGGAGACCGAGACCACGCTGGACAAAGCGTGCGCTGACGCTGCGGAACGCGGTGTATTCGGCTCGCCGACTTTCTTCGTCGGAACGGAGATGTTCTTCGGCAACGACCGATTGGATTTCCTGAGAGAAGCGCTGGCGAGGGCAGCATGAGACCGCTCGCGATCATCACCGGCGTTGGACCCGGCACCGGATCCGCACTGGTGCGGCGCTTCCACGAAGGCGGATACCAGGTCGCGATGCTCGCGCGCAACGAGAGTCGTTTGGCGGAGCTCGAAGAGGAATTGCCGAACGCATTCGCAGTGCCATGCGACGTGGCGGACGTTGGTGCCTTGCACAGCGCGTTGAACGCGATTGAGAGCCGCGCGGGTGTGCCGAAGGTTGTCGTGCACAACGCCGTCGGCGGCGCCTTCGCCAACTTCCTCGACGTGGCGCCGGAAGTCCTCCAACAGAACTTCCAGGTGAATGTGATGGCCCTGATGCATCTCGCGCGATGGGCGGCGCCGCGGATGACGGATGCCGGAGGCGCACTGATCGTTACCGGCAATACGTCGGCGTTGCGGGGCAGGGCCAAATTTGCAGGGTTTGCGCCGACCAAAGCGGCGCAACGGATCTTGGCTGAGTCGATTGCGCGAGAGATGGGACCCAAGGGTGTGCACGTCGCCTATCTGGTGATCGACGCGGTCATCGATGTGCCCTGGGCGAGGGAGGCCTTCAAGGAGACGCGCGACGACTTCTTCATTCAGCCCGCTGCGATTGCTGCGGAGGTGTTCCACCTTGCGCACCAGCCGCGCGATGCATGGTCTTTCCTTGCGGAGGTGCGGCCTTTCCACGAGCCGTGGTGACGGTGGCTGGCATTTACAGGTAGGAGCGTCGACGCGGTAGACCTGAGCCGACGCGCATGCGGGATGACAACGTAGATGGGAGAGAAGCCGATGAGCAAACTTGCGATGGTCGCCACGATCAAGATCGCGCCGGGCAGGCGGAATGAGTACCTGAAGCCGCTGCAAGCCCATGCAAAGCGTTGCCTTGCCAACGAGCCGGGTACGCTGCAATTCGAGATCCTCGTGCCGCACGAAGAACCGGACACCTTGATGCTCTACGAAGTCTATGCCAATTCGGATGCGTTCCAGGCGCATTGGAACGGCGAGTCCATGAAGCAAGTGCGCCGTGACACCGAGGGTATTCAGGCCAGCCTGTCGGGCGTGCGCTGTGACTTGGTCGAATGACCAGCGGAATCGAGCATCACCTAGACGCACCAGCTTTCGCGGGACAGTCGTGCCGAATACGATGCGCCCCCTCGGGAAGCCGTTAGAACGCACCAGGAGAGAACGTGTCCGAGTGGAAGTCGACCGCCTGCATCCTGTGTGAGTGCAACTGCGGCATTGAAGTCCGGCTTGGCGGCGAGGATGGACGCCAACTTGTCAAAGTGCACGGCGACGACGCGCACCCGGTTTCCCGAGGCTACGTGTGCGAGAAGCCTGCGCGCCTCGACTACTACCAGAACGGCCCGCATCGTTTGACGAAGCCGCTGCGCCGGCGCGATGACGGCAGCTTCGAAGAGATCGATTGGGACACGGCGATCCGCGAAGTAGCTGCACGCTTTGCCGCGGTCCGCGACGAGCACGGTGGCGAATCGATCTTCTACTACGGCGGCGGAGGCCAGGGTAACCACCTGCCCAACATCTACGGCGGCGCGACACGTGCACTCCTTGGGTCCGTGCATAGTGCGAGCGCGCTCTCGCAGGAGAAGACCGGCGAGTTCTGGGTTGCAAACAAGATGGTCGGCGGCTACTCGCGCGGCGACTTCGAACACTGCGAGGTGGGGCTGTTCATCGGCAAGAACCCGTGGTTCTCGCATGGCATTCCGCGCGCCCGCGCAACCCTGCGTGAAATCGCGAGAGATCCGAACCGCTGCTTGATCGTGATCGATCCACGCCGCACTGAGACGGCGGAGCTCGCTGACATCCACCTTCAGGTACGCCCTGGCGGTGATGCGTTCCTGCTCGCCGCCATGATCGGCGTGATCGTTCAGGAGGGTCTCTACAAGCGCGCCTGGCTGGCGGAGCACGCAGACGGGCTCGAAGACTTACTGCCGCATCTGGCGAGGCTCGACGTCTCCCTTCATGCCGCGAAGAGCGGCGTCCCCGAGGAGCAGGTGCGCGATACGGCGCGCCGCATCGCAGGTGCTGCGAGTCTGGCCACGTTCGAGGACCTCGGCGTGCAGATGAACCGGCACTCCACGCTGGTCTCGTACCTGCACAAGTTGCTCGTGCTTTTGACCGGGAATTTTGGAAAGAAGGGCGCGGGTTATAGGCCGAGCTCACTCGTCGCACGAGCCTTTGGCGGTGAAGAGCGCGGCACGACGCCCGTGACCGGATCGAAGATCATCGGCGGACTCACGCCTTGCAACGTGGTGCCGGAGGAGATCCTGACCGATCATCCGCGGCGTTTCCGCGCGATGCTGGTCGAGAGTGGCAATCCTGCGCATTCCATCGCTGACCGCGTTCGCATGCAGGAAGCGCTCGCGGCGCTCGAGCTCGTGGTGGTCATCGACGTCGCTTTCACCGAAACGGCGCGACTCGCTCACTACGTGCTGCCGGTTGCGAGTCAATTCGAGAAGGCCGAAGCGACCTTCTTCAACTTCGAATTCCCCAACAACTACTTTCATCTGCGCAAGGCACTGATGCCGCCTCTACCGGGGCTTTTCTCGGAGGCCGAGTTGCACGCGCGGCTGGCCGAAGCGCTCGGCGCGCTCCCCAACGACGCAATCGAGGCGCTGCGCGAAGCCTGGCTCGACAGCCGCATTGCATTTCGAGCGCAGTTCTTCGAGCTCATCGCCAGGGACAGACGGCTCGCCGCGGTAGCGCCGCTGCTGCTCTATCGCGCGATAGGCGATCTACTCCCGGAGGGTCTCGCCGAGGGTGCGGGCGTTTGGTGGATCTGCCAGTCGGCTGCGCCGAGAATCGAGGCCTCGCTTGCGCGTGCCGGCTTCATCGGATCGCCACCCGAAGCAGCCGACGCGCTCTTCGACGCACTACTCAGCAGTAAGAGTGCGGTCATCTTCGCGGTCGACGAGTGGGAAGAGAGCTTCGCGCGCGTGCGCACGCCGAACGGGCGGATTCAGCTCGCGGTCCCGGAGCTCTTCGACGAGCTCGACGGGCTCGCATCCGAAACAGAGCCGAAGAGCGCGGAATTCCCCTTAGTGTTGTCGGCCGGCGAGCGGCGCTCGTTCACCGCCAACACGATCTTCCGGAACCCGGACTGGCGGAGAAAGGACCGTGACGGTGCGCTGCGCATGCATCCGGACGACGCGATGCGGGTCGGCGTGCTCAACGGCGGACGCGTGCGGCTCTCGACTCGGCGGGGTACCGCGGAGGTCTCCGTGGAAGTATCCGACCGCATGCTGCCCGGACACATCAGCCTGCCGACCGGGTTCGGCCTCGATTTCCCGGATGCAAACGGCAAGCAGGTGGCGACCGGCATCGCTCCGAATGACCTCACGCGCGCCGAGGATCGGGATTGGATTGCAGGCACGCCCTGGCACAAACACACGCCGGCGCGCGTGGAGGCGTTGTGACGGAATGAAGATCCGCATTCTCAACGACGCAGTGCGGCTTCGCCTGGAGCGAGATGAGGTCGATGCGATCCGTTTGGGTAAACCCGTCGAAGCGTCGACGCACTTTGTGGACGCGCAGGTATTCCGATACTGCCTGCGCGTTGGCGATGTAGCTTCGGTGGAATCCAGCTTCCGAGACAATCGATTGACGGTTGTCCTGCCGGCGCAGCTTGCAACGCAGTGGGCAGCCGACGAGACCGCGGTATCGATCGCTGGCAAACACGGCCCCGCTTCTGTGCTGGTCGAGAAGGACTTCGAATGTCTGGATCCCCGGGCAGGGGAGGACCAGAGCAACCGCTTCCGAAACCCCAAAGCCGACTGACGCGAGAGACCGTGAACTGAGATGACATTCGTCGTTGGCGAAAACTGCTTCAAATGCAAACACACGGATTGCGTGGAAGTCTGCCCGGTAGACTGCTTCTACGAAGGGCCGAACATGCTCGTCATTGACCCGAACGAGTGCATCGACTGCGCGCTTTGCGAGCCCGAGTGTCCGGTGGATGCAATCTTTTCGGAAGACGAACTCCCACAAGAGCAGAAGGACTTTCTCGGGCTCAATACCGAGTTCGCGAAGATCTGGCCCAACATCACACAGAAGCAGGAGCCTCCTCCGGACGCCGAGGAATGGGACGGCAAGCCGAACAAGCGCGAGTTGCTCGAACGCTGACGAGGGTGAAGACTCGAGCGAAGGAGATACGACGTGGTGCGCAATGAACAATCGCGTTCCCCAATGAACATCGAGCATGTAGACAAAGTTCATGGCGACGCCATGGTGATCGACGCCCATGCAGACATCGAAGTGCCGGGCAGAGAATCGCCTTATGTCGGGCCTGATGGTCGTTCCAGAGTTGCCCCGGACAAGATGTCACGAGGCGGCATGGACGGCGTGGTGCTGTCCGTCGCGACAGGGCCGGGGCCGCGGACGACCGAAGGCTACGCGAAGGCCAGACGAATCGCCGACAGAAAGCTGGCGGCCGCTCGTCAACTGATCGCCGATCCAGCCAACAATCTAGTAATGGCGCGTACCGCCGCCGATGCCGACGAAGCAAAGGTGCAGGGCAAACGCTCGATATTCCTGAGCTTTCAGAATACGCAGATCATCGGCACGGACCTCACCGCCCTGGATGAGTTTCGCGAAGCCGGTGTCACAGTCTTTGCCCTGAACCACATCGGACACAACGACTGCGCCGATTCATCGCGGCCCAACTTCATTGCCGCCACCGGCAAGCACGAGCCCGAAGAGGAGCACGGCGGGTTGTCGCCGCTCGGACGCAAGGCGATACGTCGCATCAACGAACTGGGCGGACTTGTCGATGTCTCCCAATCATCGCTGAGTGCTACGTTGCAGACCGTTGAACTGTCCAGCGCGCCGGTGATCGCCAGCCACTCCAACGTGCGCGCTTTGTGCGACGTCAGCCGCAACCTGTCCGATGCTGAAATCGACGCCATTGCTGCACGGGGTGGTGTGATTCATGTGTCACCTTTCCGGGGCTATCTGTTCGATACCACCAACCAGCACCTGGTAGACGATATTCGCAACGCCCGCTTGCGTGCAGGTCTACCGGAGAAGTACCTGTATCCATTTGAACTGTACTGGGAAATCAAAGACCCGGATGAGCAGGCGGCATTCCGCGACACCATCAGTGGCCTGCTCGGCCCGGGTTCGTTGGACAGCCTCATGAATCACATCGACTACATCGTGGAGCGCGTGGGTGTGGAGCACGTTGGCATCGGCACTGACTTCAATCATGGTGGCGGCATGCGTGGCTTCGATGAAGCGAGCGATGCTCCCAATGTCACCGCTGCACTGCTCGCGCGAGGTTATTCACCGGACGCGATCGACAAGATCTGGGGGCGCAACTTTCTGCGCGCACTCACCGCCGCCCAGGCGGGTAGCGTCTAGATATGGCACGAGAGGTGGCCCTTGTCGTCGGGGTCGGCCAGGCCACCGGTCAGGCGGTGTGCCGGCAGTGGTCTGATCGCTACAAACTGATCCTCATTGCTCGCTCGAAAGAGTTCATCAGGGCGCTCGCGGACGAACTACCGGATGCTCACGCACTGCCCTGCGACGTTGCCGATCGCGATGCCTGGGGGGCCACATTGCGTCACATCCGGGACGAGTTTGGCCTACCGAAGCGCATCCTCATCAACACCGAGGCCGCCGTCTGGGGCGAATACAACACGCTGTCGCTGGATCAGCTGGACAACAGTTTCGACGTCAACGCCATCAGTCTGCTGCAACTGGTGCAAACGCTATTCCCGAACCAGGACAGAATTCCCGCGGGCACCCGGATCATGATCAGCAGCTCGCCCGCGGCCTATCATCCGCCCGCACGATTCCTAGGGCTGGCACCCAGCCGGGTTGCACAACGTGTGATAGCCGAACTGCTGCATGAAAAGCTCGCGCATCATGGCCTCGCCTTTTCGGTGTTCTCCATCAATGGCGCCATCGACGAACCGAAGATGCGCGCGATATACGCAGACAAGCCCACGTCATTCTTCATTCAGCCCACCGACATCGCGAGCGCGATGGTGAGCCTCTTCGACAGTGACGATTTCAAGCTCGTCGCGGAAATACGCGGCGAGTCGTCGTTTGCCTAACGATGCCGACACACGGAACTTCAGCGCGCCTTACAGCAGTATGAAACTGCGAATCGCCTCGAACGCCGCGGGGTCGTCACGGAATGCGCCGTGGCCGGCATTGGCGAAGCGCTCGAAGCGCACCCACTGGCTTCGAATGGCTGCAGCGATGTCTTCCTGACACTCGATCGGCGTGATCGGGTCTTCGTCGCCCCCCAACACGAGCGTTGGGCAGCGGATACGTGCCAGGTCTGCGATCATGTCGAATGACCAGATTTCGCCGCCGGAGCGGAAGAACTGCAGTGTTACGTCCATGGCCATCACGGCTCTGGCGGTAGCGTCCGGGTCGGGCGCAGGCGTGGTGTTGTAGGCGGGCATCGCCTTTGCCAACCAGCGCCCCGCGAATTCGGCCGAATCGAACCCGTTCGTGTACATCTGGCGCGCCATTGCACCGACTTCCGCGCCGCCGCGCTGGGTGAATTTCGCGATGCTCTGTTCAGCCCGGCGCCGCATGTTCGCCGCGGTACTCGAGAGGATCAGTTTTCCCGGATGCTCCGGATGCCGTGTGGCATACGCCATCGCGACCATGCCGCCGAACGACTGGCCCATCACGATCGGCTTCTCGATTTCGAGAGCGCGGCAGAACTCGGCGATGTCGTCGCCCCATTGCGGCAGGTTCCAGCGTTCGCGCGGTTCACGGTCGCTGCGTCCGTTACCACGGTGATCGAGATAAACGACCTGCGCGATGTCGCTGAACCGGGAGAACGCCGGCTTGAAACCGGAGTGATCGAATCCCGGTCCGCCGTGCAGCAACAGCAGGGTCGGCTTCTCGCGCATCTTCGTCCCGTCGGGAACGAACTTTGCTCCTTCCACATCGAAGAAAATCTTCGAGCCGTTCACTTCGATTCTCATGTCAGCGCCTCGTGTCGTATTGGCGGTCGCCGAACAGTACGGAGCGGTGTTCGTCGCCGAATCCGTCCATGCCGCCCGCGATCGTCTGCTTCTGCACCTTGTCGTCCATGAACGCCATGCCGGTTCGAACGGCGTCGCGCGCGAGCAGCTGATTCTTCCAGCGACGCAGATACGACAGGTCGGTGTCCCGCGACAGCGCCATCGATGCAACGTAGGGCAGCAATGCGATGTCGGCGATGGAGTACTCGTCGGCGAAGAACTCGTGGTGTTCGAGGTGCGCATTCATGATGCGCATCTGCCGGTCGATCTCGTTCCGGTAACGCGCGATGCCGTACGGATAACGGTGCTCTTCCCTGGCATAGAACGCGAAGTGGGCGTACTGGCCCGCGTACGGCCCCTGATTCGCCACCTGGAAGAACAGCCACTTCAACGTCTCGACGCGCCTGCGTGCATCCGTTGGCATCAGCTGCCTGCACTTCTCCGCGAGATAGATCAGGATCGCGCCCGATTCTCACACGTTGATCGGTGCGCCATCGGGGCCATCGGGATCGATGAGCACCGGATGCTTGTTGTTCGGGTTGAGCGCGAGGAAGTCCGGCGCCAGCTGGTCGCCCGCGAGAATGTCGATGAACGTCGTGTCGTACGCGAGGCCGCACTCGTGCAGCATGATCGCCACTTTGCGGCCGTTAGGCGTTGGACCCGATAACAGATGCAACGGCCTCATGTCGGCTTCGCCATGACGAAGAACTGGTAGCCGAAGTAGGCGGAAAACTCCCGGTAGGCCGCTACCTCGTCTTCCGCGCTCTGCAACACGGCTGCTGCTGCGGCATCACCGGGATATTTCCCGCGCAGCTGCCGGGTACGTGCTTCCAGCGGTCCGTAGTAGTGATCCCACCACGCCGCTTCCGGCAGCACGAAGTCCCCCAACAGTTTCAATCCGGCGCGCCCGATGATGGCGCGGCAACCGGCCACGTCGGTCATTGCGGGATAGGGCTCCCAATTGCGGCGCACCGACTGCGGGGGGTTGGGCTTGAGCCACACCGGTTCGGTCAGCGCGATGCGCCCGCCGGGCGTAAGCAACGGCGCCCATGCGGCGAGTGCGTTCGGAACACCCATCACGTAGGCAGCGCCCTCGCACCACAGCACGTCGATGCTGCCGGGCTCGAACGGCAGCGCGCGCATGTCGCCGAAGCGTGCTTCGATGCGCGCGCCGAGGCCT
>JBGSNQ010000113.1:0-68041 GCA_041739525.1 Pseudomonadales bacterium
CGGCGATTCGCCGATTCGTCTGAAGCAGGTTATCCTTGATGCGCCGAGCGCCGACGACAAGAAGGTCAGCGTGCAGGTCGAGTCAGGGGCGGCGGCGCGTCTCGGTTTGACGGAAGCACCGGTCGTGATCACAGGGGCTTCAGCCACTGACAGTAGAGCGGAAGGCCCCGCACCCAAACCGGTGTTTACCACGGAGGCGGAGAAGCAGGCCGCGCGCGTGGTCATGGACGTCATCGGCAAGTACGAGGTCAAGCGCGATCTAGTGCCCACCAGCAGCGCGCTGCTGAAACCAGAAGTGCAGAAGGAAATCCTCGCGGAGGTGGCAGAGCGGTTGAAGCCGCTGCAAGGCGAATTGCTGGCGAGCGTGGATGAATCAGTTCCCGCACTTGATTTGTCCGCCGTGGTGGCGAAGACCACTGAGATCGTGGTGCAGCAGACCATCGACATCCCGCGCATCGCGGTGGTGCCGACCGGCGAGGTCACGACGGGCTTCCACGCGTTCAAGCTGGACGTGAGCCAGCTCCATCTCCAGCCTGGCCAACGCGAGATCGTCGGGCAGCTGCTGCGCACCAACGAGCAGTTTACTCTTGATGCCGAGGTCGGGCTCAAGGAGCAGCGCCCGGAAGACTACATCGTCCACGCGCTGGTGGACTTCGACGATATCGACTACTTCTCCCACGCCGATCTCCTCTACGACCTCGCGGGCCAGTTGGTGCAGCACCTGCGCGGCTATCTGTCCGAGGAGGAAGCCGTCAGCGTGCTCGACCGTGATCGGCGCCTGATCGCCCGCGAGATCCACGCGCAGATGATGGCCCACTTCTGGGAGGAGGCCACCGAGTACGAGGTGCAGGTCAGCCGCGGCTTCACGGAACTGAAGGCCTGCAACTACACGGCCACGGCCGGCCAGACGGCACACCACTTCCGAGAGACGGTAGCCGAGACGAGCCGAATCAAGCAGATGCTCTTCGGCGGATTCACGCGGTGCCTGTACCCGCTGCAGAAGTTCGACTCCGACACCGAGCGGCGCTTCGCGATCATCCTCGAGCGGGATGCACTGAAGTGGCTGAAGCCGGCGAAGGGGCAGTTCCAGATCTACTACAAGCTGGGTACCGAGCAGCCCGAGTACGTCCCCGACTTCGTAGCCGAAACCGATACGACCGTCTATATGGTGGAGACCAAGGCGCGCGGGGACATCAACACGCTGGAAGTTCAGGCAAAGGCCGCTGCGGCAGCACGTTGGTGCGCGCATGCGTCCGACCACGCCGCGAGCGTGGGTTCGAAGCCCTGGAAATACCAGTTGGTGCCGCACGATGAGATCGCGGAGTCCAAACGGCTGCGTGACTTCTTGCGGTACCAAGTCGTCCCCGCCGGGCAGAAGGCTTGATGACCGCGTTAGGTGTCTGTCCGGCATCATTAAATCGGGCGAAGTGCGGCAAGGCACAGTTGAAGTCCCTGGAGGCCAAGCCGCAGCGCGTGATCGTCGACCTGATCGACGCCGAGAACTGGTCGTCGATGAGCGCCGACGTGAAGGGCGACGCGTACGAGGGGCTACTGGAGAAGAACGCTCAGGACACTAAGTCCGGCGCGGGTCAGTACTTCACGCCGCGGCCGCTGATCCAGGCGATGGTCGATGCGGTGGCGCCGAAGCCGGGCGAGTCGGTCTGCGATCCGGCGTGCGGCACGGGCGGCTTCCTGTTCACCGCGCACAACTACATCACGCACCACAATGCGAACCTCACGCGCGACGAGAAGCGCCATCTGAAGGAGGCCGCGTTCCGCGGCTGGGAGCTGGTGCAGGCGACGGCGCGCGTGTGCGCGATGAATCTGATGCTGCACGGCATCGGCTCGGAGAAGAGCGTGCCGATCGCGGTGTCGGATGCGCTGGCCGCCGATCCGGGCGAGCGCTTCGACGTCGTCCTCGCCAATCCCCCGTTCGGCAAGAAGTCGAGCACGATGATCGTTGGTGAAGGTGGCAAGACGACGACGGAGAAGGACATCGTCGAGCGCGATGACTTCTGGGCCACCACGTCGAACAAGCAGCTCAACTTCATTCAGCACATCAAGACGCTTCTGAAGCCGCACGGCCGCGCGGCGGTGGTGGTGCCGGATAACGTGCTGTTCGAAGGCGGCGCCGGCGAGACGATCCGCCGCAAGCTGATGCACGAGTGCGACGTGCACACGCTGTTGCGGCTGCCGACCGGGCTCTTCTACGCGCAGGGCGTGAAGGCGAACGTGCTGTTCTTCGACAAGAAGCCCGCGTCCGAGACGCCGTGGACGAAGAAGCTGTGGATCTACGACCTGCGCACGAACAAGCACTTCACGTTGAAAACGAATCCGCTCCGGCGCGAGGATCTGGATGAGTTCGTCGCTCTCTACAACCCGACGAACCGGCACTACCGTAAGGCGACGTGGTCAGAGTCGACGCCGGACGGACGGTTCCGCTGCTACGAGTACGACGAGCTCGTCGCGCGCGACAAGGCGAGCCTCGACATCTTCTGGTTGCGCGACGAGAGCCTTGCGGATTCCGACAACCTGCCGCCGCCGGAGGTGATCGCGCAGGAGATCGTTGAGGATCTTGAAGCGGCGCTGGAGCAGTTTCGGTTGATTGCGGGAGATCTTGGAATGAACGACTTGGACGTTGTACAAGCGCCGACATCACCGGGAAGCGGCAAATAAGGTGGCAGACTCTGATCTGGTTCTGCTTGGTACTTGGGGTACCTCCATCGAAGCTGATGCCCCACGGGTCGTCGCGGCGATCGAATCCAAAGGAGGCTGGGCCAGTTGGTGGAGTTTTCCGGTGAAGGACCGCTTTCGGGAGCAACTGGCTTCCGGTCCGTTCTACGTCTACTTGAATGCAGGGCAAAAGCGTTTTCCATATCGAATGAAGGTGGACGCCTTTACTTCGGTCCATGGTAGCGAAGGAATCGTAAGTCCCTGGCCGCAGATCACTGACGACAGGCTCGTCGGTCTCACACGTGATGGCGACAGCAACGCTCGCGTATTCAAGACGTGGTTTCAGGTGTCGAAGTTGGAAGCGCTTGATCACCCCCTGACTCTGAATGACTTCAGACCCGCGTCAGGCGAAAAACAATCGGCCCTTCTCAATCAAAGTGCCTTTGGGTACGCCCACTTGCGGGGAGGCTTGGAAGGAGGGGAAGAGCGATTGGTTGAACAAAGGGAGTCCAATACGAACGCACCGAGGAACCTGATCTTTTACGGACCGCCTGGCACAGGCAAGACACGCCGAATGCGTGAGGCGTTTGCGGATTACACGGATCGCGCCTCTGGAGTCGATTACGACACCTGGTTGCTTAGTGAGGTTGCCAAGCACCGTTGGCGGGTTCTGATAGCGGCGGCACTCAACGAGCTTGGTGGCGATGTTCCTGTTCGACGAATTCGTGATCATCGTTGGATCCAGGCAAAGATAAAGCAACGAGGACGCTCACCCGAATCGATTCAACAGACCATTTGGGGTTTCCTCCAGGAACACACGCCCGAACATGTACAGACTGTGCGTTCCACAGTACGTAGGCCGCCATTTATTTTCTCCAAGGACTCCGAAAGCAAATGGTCCCTATTGGACGATTGGAGGGAGCAAGACCCCGCCGCGGCGGAAGTATTTGATCTGCTCAAGAAGGGACCCGGTGAGTCTGGCGAAGCGGTAAAGCGCTATCGCGTAGTGACCTTCCACCCGTCATTTGGATATGAAGACTTCATCCGTGGGATTCGGCCCGTCGCGGTGGGAGAAGAGGGATCCACTGAATTTCGACTTGTTGACGGCGTCTTCAAGCAGATCTGCGACGAAGCCCACGTCAACCCTTCGAAACGTTACGCGCTTTTCATCGATGAGATTAACCGAGCGAACATTGCAAAGGTATTTGGCGAACTCATCACGCTTATCGAGCCCGACAAGCGCGCTGTCTTTGATTCCTCAGGAACGTTGCTACAAGGAATGGCCGTCCAGCTGCCGGGTGGAGATGGAACCGAAATCGATGAGCCCCCATTTGGCGTACCGAACAATCTGGATATCTACGGAACGATGAACACGGCTGATCGATCGATCGCGTTGCTAGATATCGCGTTGCGGCGTCGCTTTGAATTTGAAGAGATGGAGCCAGATCTTTCAGTTCTTGATCGGGTAGTTGATGGAATACACCTCGGTCGCTTGCTCGAGAGACTCAATGATCGGTTGGAGTATCTGCTAGACCGCGACCATCGGATCGGACACGGCTACTTAACCAGTGTTGAAACGATCGATGGCTTACGCCACACATTCGAATCGCAGATCATTCCGCTGCTTCAGGAGTACTTCTTTGACGACTTCGCGAGAGTGGCGGAGGTACTTTCCACAGTTCGTGGCGCACCGCCGTTTGTTGATGATCAGCGCGTTACGCGTGCCGACCTCTTCCCGACTCATGCGCGCGGACAGATTTCTGAGGAACGGCATAGGTATCGAGTGACGCCGAAGGCCTATTGGACGGTCGACTCATTTCGCGGGCTCTATGCCTCGGATGCCGAAAACACCGGCGACCCAAGCTGAAGCCATGGTAACAACCGGCTACCTGAGTGCGTACGAACATCAGTCCGTTTCGATAGACGAACGCGCATCGTCTACGAGCGTGACACGCAAGGAGGTTGACGACCTCGCCAGGATTGCGGAGTCCCGCCGCGGATTCTGCGAGGTTCGACGAGGATCTGTTCGGCTGGCGCAGTACTGCGGAGTTGTCAGCATTGGCGAACGAATTCTGGAAATACTGCCAAAGGTTGATGACGGAGCGGGTCCCGAAGAGTGTCGTGGTCTGTTGCTGAAGTTACTCAAGCAAGCAGATGACTTTCCATCCTTTCGAGACTCAACGACGGGCCAACATCTCCGCAATGCACCTTTGCTCGACGTCTTCATATCGGCTTTCTTCGACGCAGTGGTCTCTATAGTGCGGGCTGGGCTGCTACGCAGGTACGAACAACACGAAGACGATCTAGTGTTCGTGCGCGGACGCATCGTTTCGGATCGCCAATTCTCGGTGCTGGCGAATCGACGCGATCGAGTTGCTTGTCGGTTTGACGAGCTCTCGGCGAACAACGTATGGAACCAGGTGCTCAAGATCGCACTCCGAGTCGTGCGACCGTGGATTCGTAGTCGTGATCTGAGTCGACGCTGGCTAGAGCTCATGGCCGTATTCGACGAGGTGAGCGACATTCGCGCCGATGCGCACGTGTTCGATCGATTGGTGTTTGACCGCCGGGCGAAGCGATACGAAGCCGCAATCGATTGGGCGCGCTGGATCTTGAGGCTGTTATCTCCCTCGTTGCGCGCGGGCGAGAGGGCAGCCCCCGGCTTGTTGTTTGATATGAATATTCTGTTCCAATCTGCAGTCGCTGCGTCTCTGGTTAGACGCGCGCATTCCAAGCCTTCAATACAAATTCAAGCGCAAGATGTCGAGCACCACTTCGTCAGGGTTCCAACGACAGGTCGGAAAGCCATCAATTTGCGTCCAGATCTCGTGGTTCGGAAGCACGGCTTGGTCGTTGGCGTGGGTGACACCAAATGGAAGCGCCTAGACGTCGATGGTTCAGGAAGGTTACGTCCGGCGCCCGCGGATATGTATCAAATGTATGCCTACGCTTCGGCATACAGGTGCGAGCGACTCGCGCTGATCTATCCGCTGTACGCGAACATGACGGGGCTGGAGGAAACGTTGTTCGAACTCCCGCGGTTGGGCGAACTACGGCCCACCGTTGCGGTAATTTGTCTCGATGTATCTCAGGAATCAGTACTGAACCAACGGCTGGAGGAATGGATCGACTGCGGTGAATCTGTGCAGGCCGCCTGATAGCTCTTCCTTGTGCGTAGTTACCAACGGTACGATTCTGCTCCCCAACGAGTCTGTTAGGCATGCATCAGATGCCGGACCGAACATGGCGTTTCCGCCGCATGCAACCTGGCGAGATGAACGTCGACCCGATCGAGGGCGAGTTCTTTTCGACGGAAGCGCTGGATAGCCTCGCGGATGCGCTGGTGCGCGAGTCGATCCAGAACTCGCTCGATGCGCGCCGTACGGACGAAACGTTGCACGTGCGCTTCGCGTTTTCGAATCCTCAGAACGAACTCGAAGGCGAAGCCAAAGCGCGTTATCTCGAAGGCCTGATGCCGCATGTGCGCGCGACGCAGAGCGGGCTTCTGGATCTACCTTCCTCGAACGAGGCCTTGTCGTTTCTGGCGATCGAGGATTTCGGAACGCGAGGGCTGCAGGGCGATCCATCGCAGAGCGAGGACGAAGAGCTCAACCTCGATGTTGTACGCAACGACTTTTACTACTTCTGGCGCAACGTCGGGCGATCGCGTAAGCACGCGGCGGAGCTTGGGCGTTGGGGGTTAGGAAAGACGGTCTTTCCTGCGGCATCGCGCGTCAATTCGTTCTTCGGACTGACTGTGCGAAGCAACGACCAGCTTCGCTTGCTGATGGGTCAGTCGGTCGCGAAAGTTCACAAGTTGCAAGGTCAGCGACATTACCCGTACGGATACTACGGCGACTTCAAGGGCGACTTCGCGCTGCCGATCAACGATGCGGAGACCTTGGACGCATTCTGCGCTGCGTTCGGTCTCGCGCGCGACAGTGAACCCGGTCTGTCCGTTGTGGTGCCGTATCCTTCGGCGGAGATCACGCCCGAGGCGCTTGTACCATCGATCGTTCATCACTACTTCCTCGCCATCATGGCGGGCGTGTTGACGGCCGAGGTGGTTGGGAACGGCAAGCGCGTGACGCTAGATGCGAAGAGCCTGCCGACGCTTGCGCGCGAACTTCAGTCGGGCAATCGCGAGTTCGAAGGGCTGTTGCGACTCGCACGCTGGAGCATGAACGTGCCGGCCGAGCAAACGGTCGCGCTAGACATACCGCCGGAGAAAGAGGCGCCGCGTTGGGTTGATGATCGCCTGTCGCCCGAGCAACTCGCGCGGTTGCGCGAAGTGCTCGACGAGCCGGCACCGATCTCGCTTCGTGCCCCTGTGTGGGTCAAGCCAAGCGCCGGCGAAGCGGTGCTTTCTTACTTCGACGTCTTCCTCGAGCGCGACGACATGCTCGCGCGCGGCGACGACCATTTCATTCGCGACTACATCACGGTAGCGGGCGTGCGCGCATCGCTGCCGAAGGGATATCGATGCATTGTCGCCGTGCGCGATCGAGCGCTCGCGACGCTGCTCGGTGATTCGGAGAATCCGGCGCACACCGAATGGCAAGAGCGTTCGCCCCGATTCAGGGATCGCTATCGCCATGGCGCTTCGACACTCCGCTACATCAAAGCGGTGCCGCGCGAAGTGCTTCGCTTGTTGACGCGCCCCGCGGAGGGGCGCGACTACGGGTTGCTCAGGCAGCTTTTTTCGCTGGAGATTCCAGAAGCCGCGGAAGCGAAGGATCACGCTCCGCAACACGATCAGGTCGACGGGGCTGGAGCCGATGCCGCGACCTCCGGGGAGATAGTTGGCCGCGAACCGTTCTTTCAGCTGCAGAAGCTCGGCGGTGGATTTCGGCTCAGTGGAACCGGGTTGGCGCAGGCGTTACCCGCCGCCATCCGCGTTGAGGTGGCGTATGAAGTGCGTCGCGGCAATCCATTCGCGCACTACCAGACGCTCGACTTCGAGCTCGACCGTGGCCCGATCGATCTCGTCGGTTCCGGCGTGGAGATCGTCAGGCGCAACGAGAACGAACTGCTCTTTCGTCCGCAGCAGAATGACTTTCACGTGGTGATCACCGGATTTCATACGTACCGCGACCTGCGCGTGCGCGTGAAGGTGATCGAGGCGGTGTCGTCGTGATACGCCGCCTCAACTACACCGGGCGTCGAAAGATCTCGCGTGCGCGCGTGACGGTGCGGCTCATCCCGGCGAAACGCGGCGATGGCTACGCGTTTCACGTCGACTACGACCTGAAGGGGCTGCGGTTTCCGCACGCAGCGCGCGTATATGTCGAGGCGTACAACGTTGCGTCGTACATGCGCTTTTCCTTTGGGACAGTCGGCGAGCGACGTGATCCCAGGAGTGTCGATCTTCGCGACGTCACACCGCGGCCGCTGCCGCGATTTCGGTTGAAGGTCGTCGACGAGCAGGAGCGCCTTGGGTTGCTGCTCGGCGTTGCCGACAAGATCGTGCCGCTGCGCCCTGAAGAGGAGTTGAGCCATAAACAATCGCTATTGCCGGTGGAGTTCTGCGACCTCGGCGATCGCGTTTGGCGACTGGATCTGACCGACAGCCCGGTGCTCGAGCTGAACAATCGCGTCGAGGGGATAGCAGACGCGGCGAGAGTCGGCGGCGCGTTCGTTGGGCTCGTGTTCCCGGAAGTGGTGCGAAGCGTCTTGAGCCACATTCTGTTCGTACTGCGCGAAGATGATCCTACTGCCGACGATTCGGAATGGACATGCCAGTGGCTGCGTTATGCGTTGGCGCTGCCCGACGTCGGCGCATTGCCGGAGCAGGACGCGGATCGCGAAGAGTGGATCGATGATGCGGTGCAGGCGTTCTGTCGAGCACGCCTGTCGCGTGAAAAGCTCGAGACGACACTGCGCAAGGAATCGCAGTGATGTTGCTTCGATCGCTGAACCACAATGGCGTTGCTCGGTTTCGATCCGCGCTGGCCAAGCTGCGGGAGGGGACGTCCGTTGAGGTTCCGACCGATCTGCTCGAAGACAACGCGCACACCGAGATGGTGTCGGCGGAGATCAATCTGGAACCGCGCGCCTTCGCTTCGCGCTTGGAGCTCGGCGAGTATTTGCACGGATTGCTAAGCCCGTTGCCGATCGAGGAGATCGATCGCAATCGAGGACTGTGGTCGTGGTTGTCGTTGTGGTTGTTCGATGCGGTGAGTCCACGTCGGGCCGATGGTTCGCGCAAACCCGGTCGTGACTATCGGCACATTCCGGATTTCGGGTATCGGTATCGTCACCGCCATCTTTTGTTTGGACCCTATGAGCTGTTTCGCCGACACGGAGCGCGCTCGATTGTGCTGCTCGCGGGCGCGCCGAGTTCGGAAAGCAATCTGTATCACGAGATCGCCGGGCGACAGGAACTCGTCTCCAATCCCGGCGTGATCGACGCAACCGTGCGCCTTTACATGGATAGAAAGACCGGCGCGCCGAAAAGAGGGGCGCAGGGGTCCGCGATGATCCCAGGCGGGGTTCGGCGCTTGGTGCACGTGCTGCAGCAGTTGGATTTGACGTTCGACATTCACGCGATGAAGGGCCCACAGATCGTTGATCTGCTACCGGACGAGTTCGACATTTGGAGGAAGCGCTAAGCGATTGCGTTACTGGTGGGTAAACCAGAACCAGACTCTTTCGACAAGGGATTCATTTCCTTTGAGAATAACGGCGATTTGTTGATCTCACCGGTCGCGCATCGGCAATCGGTTGCTCGTATGGGTCTCGATGATCGAATCAACGTCGGAACGTTCAGCGAAGGGCATTCTCGACTATCACCGCGAAAACGCTCTTCGGCGCGCGCAGGTGCAGAGAGACTGAGTACTTCATGGGCTTCATTTCGTTGGTCATCTACCTTTCGTTTAGCCGTTACCAAACCTTTCATTTAGCCGAGCCTCGACTTACGAGCAGCCGCTATACCTTCGGCTATTGCGCGGCCTCGCGAACGATGGTCGCGGCGAAGATGGTGCCGCACAAGGCGAAGGAACTGGAGCGGCAGACTACGCCGGAGTCGTTGTGTAAAGGGCGAAAGTCTACCGCCTGAAGAAGCCGCGCCCGGATTTTCTCCTACCGTCGATTCAGCCCTCTCTGCTGTCGCACCGCGTGCGTGTGTCGTTAGATCAATACCTAACTAGTGCATGCGGCAGTCAAGGAGTAAGCCATTGACTTACTAGGTCAATGACGTACAGTGTCGGTGAGATTTGAGTGGGATGAATCGAAGAGCTCTTCCAATCGGGCGTCGAACATGTGGTGATCTATGACGCGGATCACTCGGAAGTCGAGGATCGATTCATCGCCATAGGTCCGATTGCGCGGGGTGTCGTGGTGGTCGTGTATACGGAACCAGAAGACGACATCGTACGTATATTGGGAGCTCGCTTGGCCACTCGTCGCGAACGGGATGCATATGCGATGCGCTTGGATCGAAATGGATGAACGAAATTCGTGAACTGACGGACGAGCAGCTGGCGAGCGCTATCCCGGCGCGCGTGCGCAAGCGGCTTATGCAAGGAACCCTCCAGTCGGGAGAGGATGTTGCATCGCTGCGGCGATTCGTCGGCTTGACGCAAGGCGAATTCGCGCAGGCGATGGGCATCAGCGTGCACACCCTACGCAATTGGGAGCAGGGCCGGCGAAAGCCGGATGGTCCTGCGATGGCGCTGTTGAGGATCGCTGCACGACATCCGGGGATCCTGCGTGAGAACCTGGGATCTGCGGCTTGAGCCGCATCGATACCGAGGTCACGGTCAGTGAAGAAGACCGGGATCAAGCGGCCCGCTCGTAGAGAATCGCTTCTTCGATTTCCGTCACGCTCAAGTCGTAATCCGACGCGACTTCGTTCGGGGATTCGCCGGCGTCGACGCGATCGGCGATTGAGCAGGTCGATATGCCTTTTCGCGCCACGATCGGCCGGCCAAATGCAATATGCGGGTCGATCGCGATCGGGCGATTCGGACCGATAGCATCGTTTGACGGAAACGGATATAGGCGCACCGGGAATTTCCGGTCGTCCCATTCCACTCGTTTCAGATGCTCTTCGAACACGCGACGCAACGCGATCTGGCCTGACGCCGACAAGTCGATCAACTGACCGTACCGGTCGAGCAGCACGCGGCCGCCCTCAGTGCACAGCGCCTTGTTGAGCAGTAAGCGCTCGATGTTCAGCGACTTTTGCGCGTAAGTAAGGGCTTTGCGCAGCGCGTCCATAGGTACACCGTGTTCGGTACGCATCGCGCGCAGCACGTGCGCTTCGATTAGGTTCCAGAACGAGAGTGTCGGAGGCTGCTTGATCGGCGGATGGATCAGCGGATGAAAGCGCCCCTCGCCTGAGGCTTTCGGATAGCCGCGCCTCACCAGCCACGAGCGCAACGACGCCGGCGCCACCTTGAGGTAACGCGCTGCCTCGTTGAGCGTATAAGCGCGGCGGTCGCGGGAGTCGGATTTGTTCATGCTGCCGTCGGATTGATCGGGTGCGCTATTGTGCCGCCGCGCGGAACCGATCAAGCCGCTCAGCTCGTTTTCTTCTGCGATCCATTCGCCACCCTGACCCGGTGACCCACCGAGCAACGCGCGCGTCAAAGCGGGAAGACCAGGCTCGCGCGCCGTGCGGCGAATTCGCTGGATAGCATTATCGAAAACCCATCGCACAGGTGGCGGGCCCGGCTATGGCGTCACCGCCGACGGCGCACACAAACGACGGTCAATCTCTGATGCCGCATTAACCTGAACTTCATCGACACTGGCGTTTGACCATTGTGACCTAAAAGCTACAATGCCGACGCACTATCGGATCGTAGAGTATGTAGCCACTGACGGTACAACGCCGTTCAGCGCGTGGTTGAGCCGACTGTCTGACTTGCACGCGAAAGCGAAGATCCTGATTCGAATCAAACGTGCCGAACTCGGGAATGTCGGGCCACATCGCGGCGTAGGAGGCGGAGTGATGGAATTGATCATCGATACGGGACCGGGATACAGAGTCTATTGCGCGACCGCTGCCCGGGCTCTGCTGCTCGTAGCCGGTGGATCGAAACGTACGCAGGGGCGAGATATTGCTTTGGCGCGCGAGCGATGGAATGACTTCAAATCGCGTAGGGGTTCAGTGGAGTTTGGATTGTGAGCGCGAGCACAGCTCGTTGCGCTTCGCGCCAATTCGATGCGAGCGCGTTCATCGACAGCCCCGAAATGGTCGCCGCATATCTCGACGAAGCGATGTCGGATGGCGATCCAACGGTTCTACTGTCGGCGCTACGCGACATACTCCGTTCGCGCGTGTTCTCTGAGATCGCTAGCGCAGCCGGAGTCAGTCGCGAATCGCTGCATCGAACACTCGCGAACGGCCGTGACGCGCGCATGTCCACGCTCGCAAGTGTCCTTCGTGTGATCGGATGCCGCCTCGCGGTAGCCCCGGTCAAAGCAGGGCGGCAGAATCGGCGCCGAAAGAAACGAAAGGCTATTCCGAAACATTTCTCCAGCTGAGGGTTGATCGAAGCTGCCAATCGGGTGTGCGAGCGCAATGGTTCGCGGCCGGATTGGTGTTGCTGACGTGAATGGTGAGGTCGTAATGCCCGATGTCCCCATTCGGACATCGCGGGATTTGGGGAATACGGGTAAGCCGATGATTTGAGTGGCTCCGCCTGTTGGACTCGAACCAACGACCCGCTGATTAACAGTCAGCTGCTCTACCAACTGAGCTAAGGCGGAATACGGGAGCGCGTCAGTTTAATCGGCGAGTTCCGATTTGCAAGTGCGGTCGCCTCGGGCACGAGCTCCCGCCTGTCAGTAGTGTTCCGCACAGCGTGCGGTGGCGGCTGCCAGGGAGGGTAGAATCGCACCAGCCCACGAAGTTGCCGTCATGCCGCAAGCAGTCAACGAATTCAAAGTCGTCGCGAAGTACAAACCGGCCGGTGACCAGCCGGAAGCCATCGCCAAGATGATCGACGGGTTGGAGTCGGGTCTCGCGTCGCAAACACTGCTGGGCGTGACGGGGTCGGGCAAGAGTATCGGCTACGACGATCCGATCTACCTCGTAAGATCGGGCGCGGGTGAAGAACGCATCGAGATCGTGCGCGCCGGGCCGTTCATCGATGGTCTGATCGAATCAAAATCGCAACTCGCCGGGGAAGAGGAGACGGAGCGATACGCAAGCGTCGATGCGGCGTATCTCACGCAGGCCTACGATCCGGATAGCGGAGAATCCGGGCTCTACAAAGTCGGCGCGTTTCTGCGCCATCGCGCTCCTTCCGAGATGTTCCGGCTAACGACACGATGCGGCCGCGCGGTGACACTCACGGGGGACCACAACCTCTGGGTGCTGCGCGACGGCAAACCGACGCTCGTACGCACCACAGACGTTCGTTCAGGAGACTGCGTTCCTACGCCAGACTCGATCGAGGCCACCGAGAGTCTCGAGTATCTCGATGTCATTCCGTATTTCGCGGATTCGCATCTATCGGTGTTCGCCGAAGCCGCGGTGGATCGCTGCGTCGAGTCCGAAGGCCGCGCCAGGTTGGTCGCGGGGTTGCAAGGGGTCGGCTTGAATCCTCACGCGAAGCTGTACGCGATCAGGCGACGAATTCGTGGATCGGGCATCAAGGTGCGTCATTACCTTCGTCTTGTCGATGAAGCAGGTGTGCTCGCGGAAGCGGCCACCGATGCTGCAACGTTGATCGGCGGCCAGAAACCTGCGTGTCGACTGCCGGCACGGCTCCCCCTCAGCGACGCAATTCTGACGTGGTTTGGCCTCTACGTAGCCGAGGGCAACGCGCAATCACGCTATGTGATTGTGGCGAACCGTCATCCGGCGCTGCGCGCAGAGCTCGAGCAGGCGTTTGCCGAACTCGGTGTTCCGTTCACAGTGCGTGCGTCCTCCGACTACCAGATCTCGTCCGCCGCATTGACGCACTTGATGCGAAAGTCGTGCGGATCCACCGCTCGGTGCAAACGCCTGCCGGACTTCTGGCCGCGCTTGTCGAACCAGGCCCTGGGGACTCTGTTGCGCGGCTACTTCGATGGTGACGGCACCGTAGGAAGTAATGGAGAAGTGACCGCCACCACCGCGAGCGACGATCTCGCATCCGACCTTGCGTATGCGCTGAAGCGCTTCGACATCCACGCGAGAATTCGCCGGACGTGGAAGCGCGCGACGAACAGCGCGCACGCAGGTGCGTTCTACAACACGGTGGCCATCTCCGGCGCTCCCGACCTGGCCAGCTTTCGCGAGTGCATCGGCTTCGCGCATCCGGAGAAATCGGCGCGGCTCGCGGCGTTTGCGACGCGCGACGGGAACACGAACGTAGATCTGGTGCCGATCGACGGATCGCAACTGAAACATCTGCGCAAGCTGCTCGCGTTGCACCAGAGAGATGTGTCCGATCTCGCGCAATGCTCGCGACCGATGATCAGCTTGATCGAAGCGGGCAAGCGGCAACCGAGTCGTGCGTTGCTTCGTTGCATTCTCGATCGGCTCGAAGTGGTCGCCAGGAAAGCGTCGGTTGCGGACCTCGGCTGGTGGACGACGTGGAGAGCGTTGTGTTCGTTGTGTTCGATGCGGTGGACCCCGGTCGAGCGCGTCGAGGCAGTGAGCTACGCACATCCCTACGTTTATGACCTATCGGTCCCAGGACCCGAGACCTTCTACGCCGGCCACGGCGGACTGATCGTTCACAACACGTTCTCCATCGCAAACGTCATCGAGAACGTCAACCGCCCAACCCTTGTACTCGCCCCGAACAAGACTCTCGCCGCCCAGCTCTACGGCGAATTCAAAGACTTCTTCCCGCACAACGCCGTCGAATACTTCGTCTCCTACTACGACTACTACCAGCCCGAAGCCTATGTCCCATCCTCTGATACCTATATAGAGAAGGACTCATCCGTAAACGCCCACATCGAGCAGATGCGCCTGTCCGCAACGAAAGCAATCATCGAGCGGCGCGACACCATCATCGTGGCCTCAGTCTCGGCGATTTACGGTCTCGGCGACCCCGGCTCTTACCTGAAGATGGTGTTGCACCTCGATCGCGGCGACCGGGTGGACCAGCGCTACATCCTCGTCCGCCTCGCGGAGCTGCAATACACCCGCAACGACATGGCGTTCCAACGCGGCAGCTATCGCGTGCGCGGCGACGTCATCGACGTGTTCCCGGCGGAATCCGAAAAGGAAGCGGTGCGGATAGAGCTGTTCGACGACATCATCGACAACCTGTCGGTGTTCGATCCGCTCACCGGAGAAGTGATCAACCGCGTGCCGCGTTTCACGATCTTCCCGAAAACACACTACGTGACGCCGCGCGAACGGATCATCGCTGTGCTCGACGACATCAAAGACGAGTTGTCCGATCGGCTCGCGTATCTGAATTCGCACAACAAGCTCGTTGAGGCGCAACGGCTCGAGCAGCGCACACGCTTCGATCTCGAGATGATCCGCGAACTCGGTTATTGCAGCGGCATCGAGAACTACTCGCGCTATCTGTCGGGGCGTAAGGCGGGCGAGGCGCCGCCGACGCTGTTCGACTACCTGCCGAAAGATGCGCTGCTCGTGGTCGACGAGTCGCACGTAACGGTTCCGCAGATCGGCGGCATGTTCAAAGGCGACCGGTCGCGCAAAGAAACGCTGGTGGAGTATGGCTTTCGTTTGCCGTCTGCGCTCGACAACCGGCCACTGCGTTTCGACGAGTGGGAAGCACTCGCGCCGCAGATGATCTTCGTGTCGGCCACTCCGGGGCCTTACGAAGCAAGTCACGCGGGGCAGGTGGTCGAACAGGTGGTGCGGCCCACTGGTCTGATCGATCCGATGATCGAAGTACGACCCGCATCGACCCAGGTCGATGATCTGTTCATGCAGATTCAGGAAACGGTGGCGCTCGGCGATCGCGTACTCGTAACGGTGCTGACGAAGCGAATGGCCGAAGACCTGACGGAGTATCTCGACGAACACGGCATTCGCGTCCGCTACCTGCACTCCGACATCGACACGATCGAGCGGATGGAGATCATCCGCGACCTGCGGATGGGCGAGTTTGACGTACTGGTCGGCATCAACCTGTTGCGTGAAGGGTTGGACATGCCGGAGGTATCGCTCGTCGCAGTACTCGATGCCGACAAGGAGGGCTTCCTGCGATCGGGTGGCTCGTTGATTCAGACGATCGGTCGCGCGGCGCGCAATTTACGTGGTCGCGCGATTCTGTATGCCGATCAGATGACGGGTTCGATGCAGCGAGCCATTGGCGAGACCGATCGGCGCCGCAACAAGCAGATCGAGTTCAACACGCTGCACGGCATCACACCGACCAGCATTCTGAAATCGGTCTCCGACGTCATGGAGGGCGCGCGTGCGCCGATGCCGGGTCAGTTACCGAAACGGAAGGACGGGGATATCGGCAAGAAATTCCGCGCCGAGCTGCCAACCGATCCGATCGCGCTGGGCAAGCTGCTGCGCAAGATGGAAGAGAAGATGCTGCAGCACGCGCGCGATCTGGAGTTCGAAGAGGCCGCGCAGGTGCGCGACCAGGTCCTGGAGATTCGCGCGCGGAGCCTATTGGCGGGCTGATTGGGCGCTGCCGTTCTCTAGCACGCCCTCCCACTTCGCTTGCACCGCGCTTGCAACGGCATTGCCCACCACGTTCGTCGCGCTGCGCCCCATGTCCAGGAAGTGGTCGACCGCCAGAATCAGCACCAGCCCTGCTTCAGGCAGGTCGAAGTACGCCAGTGTCGCGGCGATGACCACCAGCGACGCGCGCGGTACGCCGGCAATGCCCTTAGAGGTGATGAGCAGAATCAGCAGCATGGTCGCCTGTTGTGCCAGCGTGAGCTCGATGCCGTACACCTGCGCGATGAACAACGTCGCAAAGGTGCAATACATCATCGAGCCGTCGAGGTTGAACGAATAACCGAGCGGCAGCACGAAGCCGGCGATGCGGCGCGGCACGCCGAATTTCTCGAGCTGCTCGAGAATGCGCGGGAACGCGGCCTCTGAACTTGCGGTGGAGAACGCAACCAGAATGGGATCGCGCATGGACGACATCAGCGGCACTACGCGCCGGCCGATCACCAGCCCGCCGAACAGCGCGATGACCAGCCACAACACGACCAGGGCGAAGTAGAAGCTGAGGATGAACTTGGAGTACGTCACGAGAATGCCGAGGCCGTTCTGCGCGATCGTTGCGGCAATGGCGGCGAACACCGCGAATGGCGCCACCAGCATCACGTAGCCGGTAATCTTCAGCATCACTTCTACAAGCTGCTCGGCGAGGGCAACGATGCCGGCGGTGCGCTCGCCGAGGCTCGCCAGTGCGACACCCACGAACACCGAGAACACGACGATCTGCAGAATTTCGTTGTTCGCCATCGCCTCGATGATCGAGCGAGGGAACACGTGCGTAACGAATTCCTTCAGCGTCAATGTGCCTGCAGAGACACCGCTGTGCGCGCCTTCGGGAGGTAACGGCAGATCGAGCCCGGCGCCGGGTTGCAGTGCGGTGACGAGGATGATGCCGAGCACCAACGAGATGACCGAGGCGCCGAGGAACCAGGCGATGGTGCGCGCACCGATGCGGCCGAGTTGCGCGCCGGCGCCCATGTTTGCAATGCCGGCAATCAGAGTTCCGAACACCAGCGGCGCGATGATCATTTTGATCAGGCGCAGGAACACGTCGGTGATGATGCTGAGATTCGTGGCAACGCTGGCAGCCTGAGCGGTAGTCAGCTGTTCATGGCAGATCCAGCCGACGAACACGCCGGCGATCATCCCGATCAGGATGACGAGCGAGAAGCGGTATGACATCAGCGGGAACCGCGGCCTTGCCAGTACGGTTCACGTACCACGCGGCGCTGGATCTTGCCCGACGGCAGTCGCGGCAGATCGTTCGAGTAGTCGATGGACCGCGGGCATTTGAAGTGGGCGAGCCGCTCGCGTGCCCACGCCATCAACTCGGCGGTGAGTTCAGGCGATGCGGAGAACCCCGGGCGCAGTTGCACCACCGACTTCACCTCTTCGCCCCATTCGTCGTTCGGCACACCGACCGTGCACACGTCTAGCACTGCGGGATGTTTCATCAACTCGTTGTCCACTTCCTGCGGATAGATGTTCACGCCGCCGGAGATGATCAGTTCCGCCGAACGCCCGGTCAGGAACAGGTACCCGTCTTCGTCGAAATAGCCCATGTCGCCGAGCGTGAAGTACTCGCCGCGATATGAGCTTGCGGTTTTCTTGTCGTCTTTGAAGTACTCGAAACGACCTTGCACGGGCGCGCGCATATAGATGGTGCCAACGGTTCCGGTAGGCACCGGGTTGCCGTCGTCATCGAGAATCAGGTTGTCGAACTCCGGCCCCGGGCGCCCGACCGTGCCCGGCTTCTGCAGCCATTCTTCGGAACCGACGATAAAACCGCCGCCGCCTTCGGTTGCAGCGTAGTACTCCCACACGATCGGCCCGAACCAGTCGATGACGGCGTGCTTCACATGCACAGGGCAGGGCGCTGCGCCGTGGATGAGAAGCCGCAAACTGGACGTATCGTATTTCGCACGCGTCTGTTCAGGCAGCTGCAACAGGCGGTGAAACATCGTGGCAACCATGTGCGAGTGCGTGACGCGATGCTGCTCGATGAGGCGCAAGGTTTCCTCGGCGTCCCAACGCTCCATCATTACCACCGTAGCGCCGGACACCAGAGCTGGAACCACGTCGATCAGCAGCGGTGCCGCGTGATACGCGGGGCCGGTACAAAGAGCGGCGTCTTGTCCGGGCCGATAGGCGGCCAGCGTGCCCTCCCATTGTGGCGTCGCCGGTTCGCGCTCTTTCCGGTAGACGCCCTTCGGTCGACCGGTGGTGCCCGACGTGTACATCATCAGGCCGCCGAGACTCGGATCGTCGATATCGGCAGCGCTGTAGCGGTCGATTACCGCGTCGTAGTTCTCGAACCCTTCCAGCGGTCCGCCGATCGACAACGCCAGGCGCACGTTCGGGGCGCTCCTCAGTGCTTCCGTTGGCGCGTCGCCCAGCGAAGCTTCTGCGATGAAAGCCTTCGCTTCGCAGTTGTCTACGATATAGCCAATCTCTTCGCCTTTGAGATGGAAATTGATCGGAGTGAAGCGGATGCCGCCGCGGCTGGCTGCCATGAGCGCCTCCACGAACTCGGGCCGATTGCGGATGACCACTGCAATGGAGTCGCCATTGCCGATGCCCACGTCGCGTAGTGCGCGAACCAGTCGATTGGCCTGCTGGTTCAGCTCCGAGAAGGTGCGGTTGCCGTAGTTCGTGATCAGCGCCGGTACATTCGGTTGCTGCTGCGCGTGGTACGCAACGGTCATACCGGTCCGAACCGCTTCTTCCAGCGATATGGTCATCCAACAGTTTCCTTATGGCGTGCTTGTTGTGTGCTTGTTACGTGAGTTGAACTATGGCGCCCATTGCGAAAAACGGCGTGCATTCTGTTGCAGACCGACCAGCCACCTCGGCGATGACGAGCCGGTGCCCGCGGGCCGCAGATGCGGGTGCGCCTCCATAACCTGCGCTATGTGTGGCTCCTCCGAGGGTTCGACGTCGACGAAGAACACGTGCTCGCCCGCGCGCAGCGCTTTCTCGAAACGGCGAAAACGCGAGTTCGGTAACTGGATGCCGATCAAACCGCCTTCCCATGTGAAGAAACCGAGCAGCACGATAGCGAGAAACACGAACGGAACCCAACCCACTTTCGCGGCGATGCCGGTGAAGTGGGTGATGGCGATGACGGAGATCGCCGCGACGAGACCCAACAGTGCACCCACTTCCGCAGAGTGAATGACATCTTTCTTCATCAGCGACTGAACGTCGTGTAGCTGACGTTTTTCGGCGTCGGCATCGTTGAGGCTCAGCACGTGGATTTGTTCGGCGGCGATACCCTTGGCCATCAGTGCGCGTTCGACTGCGCCAATGACATTGAGATCGTCGCCTATGAAGTAGTGCCTCTTCATGACATAAGCCCTCGTTGTACGCACAGCGCGTCGCCCGATTAGACACCCGCATCCCGGCGCGTACCAGCCGAACCCCGAGGCCCGATGTGTCGACGCGGATGATACATATCGTTGGAAAATCCCAAGAGTTATGGCTCATCGCGTGATTCAAACGGGCTCGACATGGATATTGCGTAGAGAGAGGGCGACTTGTAGCATCCGGCCATGGTTTGGATTCGCGTTGGGGTAACGCGCCAGTCCTACGTCAGGGATCGATCAAGTCCTTCAAGTCTATTTCTTCGAGAAGGGGGAACACCGTGAAGCATATCCATGCGCGCCTCAGCGCGAGTCTCGTTGTGCTCGGATTGTCTGTCGGTACGAGCGCGCTGTCGTACGCGGCCTCGACCGAGATCGAAGAAATCGTGGTAACGGCGCAGAAGCGCGAAACCAATCTGCAGCAGACGCCGATTGCGATCACCGCGCTCACGAAAGAGCAGATCCAGCTCAACCGCATCGAAGATTTCGCCGACGTGGCACTGCACACGCCGAGCATGAGCTACACGGAACTGCAGGGTTTTGCGCAGACGTCGATTCGCGGGGTGGGCACCGACCTCACCAACCTTGCGAACGAAACAGCGATCGCGATGTACCAGGACGGTGTGTATCGCGGCGCGACCTTCGCGCAGACGGTGCCGCAGTTCGACATGGAACGCATCGAGGTGTTGCGCGGTCCGCAAGGCACGTTGTACGGACGCAACGCGACCGGCGGTGCGATCAACATCATCACGCGGATGCCGTCGCAGACGCCGGAATTCAACGGCTCGCTCACCTACGGCAACTACAACCACATCAGAGCGGAAGTGGGTGTGTCCGGGCCGATCACCGATGGAGTTTATGGGCGCGCGAGTTACATCGACGACAGCCACAACGGCTTCAACGACAACAAGACGTTGGGCGACTCCGAAGGCGACGACAGTCTGAAGGGCGGCCTCGGCACGTTGCAGTTCGATCTGAGCGACACGACGGAGCTGGTGCTGCGCGGAAACTACACGCGCAACCACGGCAGCACGGGTGTGTTCATGAACCGCGAAATTTCGCCCACTGCGCTGGGCATTTCGCCTGCCAATGTCGGCGGCATTCTGACCGTGCCCGGTGTGGCCGGTCCGGGCCTCAGCTTCGCGGATGTGTTCGGTTTGACGTTCCCGCAGGCGGGCGAGCCGATCCTCGTCAATCCCAACGATGAAAAGTCGTATACGAATGACCCGACGAAAAACATCGTCAGGCAGTACGGCGGCAGCGCGACGATGACGATGCAACTCGGTGAAGTGACGTCGAAGCTGATCCTCGGGCGCCAGGATTCGAAGTGGTCGCGCAACATGGATGTCGACGGCACCGACATTTCGATCCTCTATCAGGAAGGGCAACAGGCGAACCGGCAGAACACCGCGGAGCTGAACTTTTCCGGCAATTACTGGAGCGATCGCGCCACGTGGATGGTCGGCGCGTTCTACTTCCAGGAAGACGGTTACACGCACTTCTACTACGACCTGCCGGCGATGCAGCAGACCTATGAAGCGCTGTTCGGCATCTTCGGGCCGGGTCAGGCGCCGTTGCCGCCGGGAAGCCTTGCGTTCTTCGGTACGCGCCTGAAGACCGGGCTGCCGGATACCGCGCCGTTCCTCGACTTCCGCGGCAACCAGGACAGTAAGTCGTGGGCCTACTTCGGGCAGACCACCGTCGATGTCGTCGACAACCTGCACGTGACGTTGGGCCTGCGCTACACGGACGACACGAAGGACATGCACCGCGAGCTGTCTAACAACCTGGGTGGGGCGCCGTGCGATCAGGAGATCAACGAAGGCTGGAACGAAACCACCGGCACCGGCATCGTCAGTTACGACTTCACCGAAGACGCGATGGTTTACTTGAGCGCCTCGAAGGGCTTCAAGGCGGGCGGCTTCAACGTGTCTGAGTGCGAAGGCCCCTTCGACCCGGAGTCGATCTGGGCGTATGAACTGGGTGCGAAGTTCAAGCTGTTCGACAACCGCCTGCAGTTGAACGGTGCGACGTTCGTCTACCAGTACGACGACATTCAGGTGAACCAGTTCGTCAACAACGCATCGTCGATCACGAATGCCGCGGAGGCCGAGATCTACGGTGCGGAATTGGAATTCGTTGCGATCGTCGGCGCCGGCTTCGAGTTCGACGGCGGTGTCACGTATCTGAACACCGAGTACGGCGGCGGCGCGACCTTCAGCAATCCGATCCTCGGCGGTCCGCCGATCAGCGTAGACGGCAACGATACGCTGCGGTCACCGCCGTGGAAGACGTACATCGGTGCGCAATACGAGTGGAACAACAGCTACGGCAGATTCGTCGTGCGCACGGACATGACCTACTCCGACAGCTTCTATTTCGATGTCTTCAACGCGTCGCTGCCGAATCAGAGCGCGATGGAGCAAGACGCCTACACCGTCGCGAACGCCCACATTGCGTGGGACAGCACTGACGGCAAGTACTCGGGTCAGCTGTTCTGCCAGAACATCACCAACGAGTTCTATGCCAACTCCAGCCAGGCGGTCGGTACCACCGGTTCTGTGATGTCGCAGTATTCGTCGCCGCGCCAGTATGGGCTGCGTGTGTCGATGCAGATGGGCGGGGACAAGTAGCGCGAACCCGACCGGCGGGAGGGCTCCATGCCGGCCAAGCCGATCGATGATCTTGATCGCAGGATCATCGATCTGCTGCGCGACGACGGCCGCGCCCCGAACAAGCTGTTAGCCGCGAAGCTGGGCGTCTCGGAAACGACGATAGCGATCCGGATACGGTCGCTGCGCGAGCGGAAGGTCATGCTGGTGACCTTGCAGCGCGACTTCTACAGCCAGGGTTTCGACCTGCAGTGTCTCGGTGACGTTTACGTGGCCGAGCGCGCTGTCGAGGCCGTTGCGCGCGATCTCGCGGCGCTGCCGAACGTCACCATCGTGACGCTGACGCTGGGTAGTCCCGAGATCTTCATCGCCTTCAACGCTCGCGATCGCAGCGACGTGGTGACGATCATCGACGAGCAACTCGCCCGCGTGAAGGGCGTTGTCCACCTCGAAACGTACGTTGCACTCGAGATCCGCAAGTACGAATCATGGTTCGGCAACCTGGCACACCTGTGATTGTGGACATCTGATGGCCAACACGATCAAGACCGACGCCGTCGACGAAGGGATCATGGCGATCCTGCGCGAGGACGGTCGATTGAGTAACCGCGAAGTTGCGCGTCGGCTCGATGTCTCGGAAGGCACCGTCCGGCAGCGGCTGAAGAAACTGCAGGATGCCGGGGCCATTCGTATCGGGGTGGTCACCGATGCAAACCGTATCGGCCTCACAGTGTCCGCGTGGGTTCGCGTTGCCGTTTCGCCCGAACACATGCAGGAGGCGCTAACGACTTTCTCCGGCCTCAACGAGGTGCGCTACGTCGCGGCCGTGGCCGGCCGCTACAACCTGCTGCTGGTGCTTACCACGACGAGTCAGCTCGAACTGATGCGGCTGGTCAACGCGAAGGTGGAGAACGTGCGCGGTGTCAGCCGCGTGGATGTTCGAGTGATCGCACAGACCGTGAAGCACGACATCCACGAAGTGGTGGTGCGGCCCACGGCGGAGCCGGAGAAGGCGCCGGCGAAGCGCCGGCGCTGAAGGTCATTTCGTCGTCGTGCCCGTCGGATCCGGACTGTACGTGTGGTCGCTGATGATCTGCCCATCGGCGTTGAACGTGAGAATCACACACGCCTTGAACGTCAGTGCGCCGAAGATGCCCTCGCACTCCACCGCCACCGAATCGCCGCTCGCGAACTTCTTCAGCACACGCAGTTTTCGGTTGACCTGATGCTTCTGAATCTCGTGTTCGATCGCGCGTAGGCCGGAGCGGCCGTGGTACACGGTCCCCGCGAACATGTTGTGCACCTCGCAGTTCTCCGCGTAGCACTCGTCCACCATACGATCGACTGCGTTGTTGTAGGTTTCTTCCCAACGGTCGACCATCTCGAGATTGCGTTGCTCCGTCTTCGTCATAGTTGCCTCGTTAGCCGGGACCGATGGTTGCAACGACGCGTTCGCGCGCCGGAATGGGATCGGGCAACGCTTTGGTTGCCGGTGACAACAGAATCTTCAAGGCGCGCGCCCACACCTGTGGACTCTTGACCCAGTCGGAGAGTCCGGCCAGGCCGTGGTAGCCGGTCATGATGGCGCGGTGCAGATGCGAATCGGCGCGCATGCCGCGCTGGATGATGATCTCGTCCAGTGCGGCCGAGACCCGATCGCGTGCCGACATGGGCTGACCGAACAGTTTCGTGCGGTATTGTTTGTACCGGTCGCGGTCCATCGTCAGCGTGGTGCTCCAGTTCGTGCGGAACGTATCGCGCAACGCGGCTTCGTATTCGACTACGCGGGCTGCGGGGTCTGAATTGCGTAGCAGAATGTCGGCCAGCATGTGCGCCTGAGTGAAGCCCCAGGTGCAGCCGCGGCCATACTTCGGATTCGTCCTCACGGCGGTATCGCCGATGAAAAACAGGCCGCTCACCTGCGCCTTGCCGTCCACAACGGTGGTCCGCCAGAAAGAATCGAGCCCGCCGAATCCGTAGACGATGTCGTTTACCGGCTTGGCAAACGCCGGGTCGATCCAGCCCGCCGCGCGCGGGATCAGCCGGCAGAACGCTTCGAACTTCTGCGGGTCTTTCACGGCTTCGTACAACACCGGATCGTCTTTCCACACCGCGATGGTGATCGTGAAATAGCCGTTGTCGGCCGGCAGCATGCCGATCGTGTAGTCCGCCGTGATGATGGCGGGCAATCCGTGCAGCGGTGCGTACACCTGGCCTGGCTGCAGGCGGTACTGGCGTGTGAAATAAACGTCGCCCGATTCGTAGTGCTCGTCGCGAATGTCGGCGCCGAGATCGCGCAACTGTCTATCGAGGCGGCCCGATCGTCCGGATGCGTCGATGACCACCGCGCCCCTCAGTTCCTCCGTGGTGGCGTGATCGCGCCGCATGCGCACACCAGTCACCTGCAACGGAGGAGACTGCGAATCCGTCAGCAGCGCCTCCGCTTCGCATCTCGAATGAATGCGCACACGCGGCAAGCCGTCGACATAGCGGCGCATCACCGTTTCGAGTGTGGAGCGGCGGCTGACGAACGCGGTGAGCTGCGCATCGCCGGGCTGCACCTGATAGTTCGAGCGCGCCACCGGATGCAGCGTATCGATGAATGGCAATTCCCAGACGCCCGCTTCCAGCAATGCGTCGACCAGCTTCGGATGATGCGCGTACATCAGATTGCGCAGGCCGCCCATGAGGAAGTGTGGATGCGGAACCTGTGGTGCACCGCGACGGCGCCACGCCGACACTTCGGTGGGATCGAACTGCTCCGGCGGTGCGGGATCGCGTTCGAGCACCTCGACCTCGAAGCCGTTCGCCTGCATCGCCAGTGCGCTCGAGAGACCGGCAATACCCGCGCCGATGATGATGACCTTCGTCACGAGATCAGCGCCGGCCTCGAATCAACCTGCCCGGACGCGCGCCCGTGTCCTCGTCCTGTTCGCGGGTTACTTCGCCGTTCACTACGGTTGCGAGATAGCCCGAGCTGTTCTGCAGGAAACGTCGGCCGCCGGCGGGCAGGTCGTTCGTCATGTACGGCTGACCGAGACTCAGGCGGTCGAAGTCGATGACGTTGATGTCGGCGCGTTTGCCCACGGTCAGCGTGCCGCGGTCGGACAAGCCATAGAGCGATGCGTTGTCGCCGCACTGCTTCTTGATGGCGCGTTCCAGCGACAACTTGTCGCCGCGGCGATCGCGCGCCCAGTGCGTCAGCATGTACGTGGTACTCGATGCGTCGCAGATCAGACTGCAGTGGGCGCCGCCGTCGCCCAGGCCCACCACGGTGTGATCGTTGCTGAGCATGCCGAACAACGCATCCTGATTGCGCCGCGCGAAATTCAGCGTCGGCAGCAGCAGCATCGCGCGTCCGTCGTCCTCTAACATCAGTTCGTAGATGCGTGCCTGCGGCTCCACTCCGTCGCGGCGCGCCTGCACTGCAACGGCTGTGTCGAGGGGCGGTTCGTAGTCGATCGGCGAGCCGAGCGGGAAGATGTCTTCGAGCGACTGTCCGATGACGAGGTGAATGGCGTCGTTGATCGATGCAGAGAGCGGCGGCAGATCCTTCTCGGAGAGAATTGCATTGCGGATTTCAGGCGTGCGCAGGGCGGCAACGCGTTGTGCAAGCGGTAGGCCCGCTATCTTCAGATACGTCGGGCGGCGCTGGAACAGATGGTTCGATTGCAGGCCGAGCAGCAGACCACCGGGCCGTGCGGCTGTTTGCGGAAACAATCGCGCGCCATCGGCGTTCGCTTTCTCGACGAAGGCGAGCACGCGCTTCCACGCGTCGGGATTTTCCTGGAATTCCACGATTAGAAACGTAATGGGCAGGTGCGTCTTTTTCGACAGGCGCGCCATCCACTGCAGTTCATCATCGAGGCGCGCCTCGTTCGCGCCGAGACGCATGCCGCCCTGGCCCACCGAACCGCCGGGCACGAGTTCGAACACCGTGCCGGATGCCGCCATCGCTTCGCCGATTGCGAACACTTCATCTTCGCCAGCGAACGTGCCCGGTACCGGCAGTCCTTTGATCGATTGATGGCCGAGGATGCGCGACGTCGAGAATCCCAATGCGCCCGCCGCAATCGCGTCGCGCGTGATCGCCGCCATCTGTGCGATGTCTTGTGAAGTGGAGGCTTCGTTCTGCACGCCGCGTTCGCCCATCACATACACGCGCACCGCACCGTGCGGCACGTGCGTGCCGACGTCCATCGACCAGCGCTTCTGAGCGAGCAGATCCAGGTACTGCGGGAACGTCTCCCAGTTCCACTTGATGCCTTCATAGAGTGCGATGCCCGGGATGTCTTCCACACCTTCCATCAGCTCCACCAGTTCGGCTTGGCCGCCCGGGCGCACCGGCGCGAAGCCGACGCCGCAATTGCCGGCGATGACGGTGGTTACGCCGTGACTCGCGGAAGGCTCGAGACGGTCGTCCCAGGTCGCTTGCCCGTCGTAGTGAGTGTGAATGTCGACGAAGCCCGGCGTGACGATTGCGCCTTTTGCGTCGATGACGCGGCGCGCTGAACCGGCGAGACGTTGCTCGATGGCAGTGATGCGTCCGGCGTCGACCGCAACATCGGCTTCGTAGGCGGCGCGGCCGGTGCCGTCGACGATCCGGCCGTTTTTGATGAGTAGATCGTGCATGGCCTTTCTCCCCGGATCGACTGCGACCGATGATGCGGCGGCGACCCCGGAAGCGTCAACACGATTGCGGCGCAATTCCTCGGTCGGAGTGAGGTAGGGGCGTGAAATGCGTTTCGAACTATGCGATTGATTGCGTAATATTGCAGTTCGCGCTCGAATTGTAGGACTGGTATGGAGAGTCGGTTTGTCGATGCGGCAGGACTGCGCATGCACTATCTGGAAGGTGGCTCCGGGCGGCCGGTCATCGCCATCCACGGTTGGCCCGAGACCAGCCACGAATGGGTACGCGTCGCGCCGCACCTCGGCAGAGGAATCCGGTTGCTTGCGCCCGATACGCGGGGCCACGGCAAGACGGCGGCGCCCGCGTCCGGTTACGACCGCGCACAACTCGCGCTCGACATCGTGCACTTCATGGACGCGCTGGGCATCGACAAGTGTCCGGTAATCGCGCACGACTGGGGCGGCATCATCGCGTGCAAGCTCGCGCTCGATCATCCCGACCGCGTCGAGCGCTTGTGCATGATGGATACCATCTGCACCGGTTGGCCCGTGTTCGTGCAGTACTACTACTGGTTCATGGATGGCGATCGCGCGGAGCGATTCTTCGCCAAGCACGCACGCTCGTTCATCGACTTCCTCATCGGCGGACGGCTGCCTAACGGTTTTCCTGTGCCGCCAGAAAGTCCATTTCCAATCGATCTGTTTGCAATGACGGCGCCCGATCCTTGGGCTTCGGAAGACGATCTCGCCGCTTACGCGGAGCCGTATCTGCGCGCCGATGACGCAGGTGTGAGTTGTGCGTATTACCGCAGCATGCGTTTTCACCGTGTCATCGCAGATGCATCGGCCCCGCACGGTGAACGCTACGTGCGGGTGTCGGCGGCGGAGATGGGGCAGATGTGGAGCCGCCAGCAGATTCCTGCCGAATACCTCGACTATGCACCGGAAGACCGCCACAAAACTTATCCGGGCAAGACGTTGTGGCTGTACACGAAGAGCGTTGCGGCCGCGTCGGGTTCGAAGATCGATGCGCGTGGTATTCCTCGCGGCGACCCGGCGTTCGAAGCATTTCCGCGGCATTTCCCGCAACTCGAGGCGATGGCGGTAGACGGTGGGCACTTCTTCATCGAAGAACGGCCGGAGGCAACGGCGAAGCTGCTGTCGCGGTTCCTCGCGGAATAACGATGCCGGCCAATGCAGTACCGGATCGCGCGACGTTACGCGATACCCTCGGCACCGCCGCGCTCGCGGTTCGGTTGGGCTCGAATCTGCTGTGGGAGCAATTGATGCGGCCGCGCGCAACTCGCGCGGACGAGATCCCGCGCAACTATGCATCGGTCACTCCAGAGTGGTTCAGCGCAGTGCTGTGCGCCGACACGTATGGGGCCGTAGTAACGTCGGTGCGCGCCGGTCGCAGCAGCACGGGGACGTCGGCACGGTGTCAGTTCCACGTCGAGTACAACGCTGCGGGGCAGCGCGCCGGTTTGCCCGCGAGCGTATTCGCAAAGGGCACGCCGGATCTGATTACGCGCCTCGCCGGCACCGTTTCCGAGAGCATGGCCGGCGAAGCGCACTTCTATTCGTTGATACGACCGGAACTGCGCATCGAAACGCCGATCGGCTATCACTCGGCATTCGACCTGCGGCGCGGCCGCTCGATTCACCTGCTCGAAGATGTGGTCGCAACGAAAGGGGCGACGTTCTGCCATCCGCACAACCGCATTTATCGAACGCAGGCGGAAGAGATCGTCAGCCTGCTGGCCACGCTGCATGGCACCTACTACAACAGCCCGCGACTCGAAACCGAGTTCGCCAGGATCGTGCGTTGGACCGAGGGATACGGCCGCATGGTGCGAGCGGTGGATCTGAAGAAGTATCACCACCGCGGCTTCGACAAAGCGGCGGACGTGATTCCGGAAGCGTTGCGGCGCCGTCGCGACGAGGTATGGCCCGCCATCATCCGATCTACCGGGTTGCACAACGCGCTGCCGCACACCATCGTGCACTGTGACCCGCACCTCGGGAACTGGTACACGACCGTCGGCGGTAGGATGGGCTTACTCGACTGGCAATGTCTTGCGCGAGGGCACTGGTCGCGTGATCTTGCTTATGCGCTGAGTGCCACGCTAACGACCGAAGACCGCCGCGTGTGGGAGCGCGATCTCATTGCGTTGTATCTCGATCTCTTTGCGGTGCACTCCGGCGTCACGATCGAATTCGACGAGGCGTGGCTGCGCTATCGGCAGCAGCAGTTCGGCGCGCTCGCATTCTGGACGGCTACATATGCTCCGCCGGCGTTCGCGCCCGGCAGCATGCAGGAGCCCACAACCGCGCTGGAGATGATCCGCCGCTTTTCGCATGCGATCGTCGATCTGGAATCGCTCGACAGCTTTTGAGGGAGGAACTCACGATGTCACTCACTGAACGGGAAAAGCGCAACATCGATCGCGTCAAACACTGGTCGTGGACCTGGAACAACGCCGTCGACCGGATGGTGGACGAGTGCTACGCGGAGAATTGCGAGGTGGTCAACATGATGACCGGCTACACGATGCACGGCCGCGAAGAACTGCGCGCGATCGAACACGCGATGCTGCAGTTCGACGGTGCGCGCCGAATGGAAATCACCAACATGGTCGCCAGCGGCGATGTCGTTGCCCTGCAGGCAGACGCGTTGTGGGGCGAAGTGCGCAGTAAGGCGTGCGTGTTCCTGACGTTCAACGAAGAAGGGATGATCGTCATCGACAACAGCTATGGTTCGGATCCTTCCGGTGCATCCACGCCGGATCGCAAATAACCCACGAGGGAGAGAGCAGCATGGGACGACTCGACGGCAAGGTGGCGATTATCACCGGTGGCGCATCGGGCATGGGCGAGGCGGCGAGCCGGTTGTTCGTTCGCGAAGGCGCGCGCGTGGTGATCGGCGACATGCAGAAGGACAAGGCTGAAGCCCTTGCAGCAGGGCTCGATGGAAAGGCGATTGCACGCGCGGTGGATGTGAGCCGTTCCGACGATGTGAAGTCGCTGGTCGACGCCGCGTTGTCCCAGTTCGGTCGGCTCGACGTGATGTTCAACAACGCCGGCATTGGCGGCGGTGAGCTGCTGATTCACGAAACGCCGGAAGACGTGTTCGATCGCATCGTCGCGGTCGATCTGAAGGCCGTGTGGCTCGGCATCAAACACGCGGTGCCGGTAATGATGAAGGCCGGTGGCGGTGCCATCGTCAACACGGCATCCGTGTCGGCGCTGCTCGGTATGAAATATCAGGGTGCCTACGGCGCCGCAAAGGGCGGCGTGGTACAGCTGACGCGCGTTGCGGCGATCGAGTACGCGGAACACGGCATTCGTGTGAATGCAATTCTGCCGGGCGGTGTACTCACTCCGTTGATCTATGCGAATCCCGCCTTTGCACAACCGTTAGATCCGCAGGTGGTGGAGGCGCAGCTGGCGCACGTGCAGCCGATTCGCCGTGCCGGGCAGCCACTCGACATCGCCAATGCCGCGTTGTGGCTTGCGAGCGACGAATCGAGTTTCGTCACCGGCGCGTCGATTGTCGTCGACGGTGGCTGGACAGCGTCGGCGCGCCCGCCGGAAGAACTCGTCGAACGGACGCGGAGCTAGCGGTCGTGGACAACCCGGTTGTACTGCGCACGCGAGCGCGCGTTGGTGCTCACGTGATCTGGGACCATCTGGTGCGCCCGATGGCTGTCAACGCGGACGATGTCCCATGGGGTGTCGAGGCGATCACTTGCGAGTGGCTCACCGCGGTGCTCGGCCGCTGCGTACCCGACGCGAGAGTCGAGACGTTCACCATCGGCAGCGGGCACGAAGGATCGAGCGTTCGCCGGCAACTGAGCGTGCAGTGGAACGCGGCGGGGCAGGCGGCCGGTTTGCCGGAACGCTTCTTCACCAAAGCGACACCGACGCTTTTGACGCGACTGTCGTCCGGCATGGCGGCGGTCGGGGAACGACGTTTCTACGAGCGGATCCGCACCGAACTCGACATCGAGGCGCCGCAACTCTTCCACTCCGGATACGATCGCGCGTCGGGCCGTTCCATTCACGTCTTCGACGACCTCGCTGCCACTAAGGGCGCTCGGTTCTGTTCGTACGAGACGACCCTCGATCGGACGCAGGCGGACGAGGTGGTGGACACGCTTGCCGCTTTCCACGGCCGCTTCCGGAACAGCGCCCGGTTTGCTAACGATCTCAAGTGGCTGACCACGTATGAGTCGTTCCTGCGTACCGGTGAGCGCAACGGAATCCGCGTCGGCCACGATCGCGCGATGCTCGAAGCGGCCGACGTGATTCCGGCAGCGGTAGTGGCACGGCGCGACGAGATCTGGCCTCGTGCAATCGACGCGCTGGCGCTGCACTCGACTGAGCCGCGTACGTTGCTGCACTCGGATGTGCACCTCGGAAACTGGTACATCACTCGTGACGCGCACATGGGTCTGTGTGACTGGGCGTGCATCTGTACCGGACACTGGGCGCGCGATTTCGCATATGCCGTATCTACCACGCTGACCGTAGAGCAGCGGCGCGCCTGGGAGCGGGAGCTTCTCGTGCGATATCTGGAGCGGATGCGCGAAGCGTCGGGACTTACCACGCCGACGTATGTTGCGTTCGATCAGTATCGTTGCCAGCTGTTCGCTGCGCTGCTGATGTGGACGCCGACGTTGTGCCACCCGCCGACGATGCCCGACATGCAACCGCCTGAAATGTCGCGCGAAATGATCCACCGGATGACCACCGCGATCGACGACCTCGGCGCGCTGGATGGCAAGGTGCCGGCATGAGCAACAACTTTGTGCCACTCGATGAATGGGGCAAGCGCCTGCTCGAGGAGTTGCTTTTTCGAGCGGCGGAACGCGCCTTTGTCGACACGTCCGGCAATGAACTGACGGTTACGCTCACGTTCACGCTGCGCGCCGACGTCGAAGCGGACTGCATCGAAATCAGCGTGCCTGGATCGGTGGAGTCAGAATTATTGACAAGGCTGCCCCGGCCGTTCTGATCGCTGACGAGCGCATCGTGGGGGTTGGCAGCGAACACCTTGCTCGGTAATGATGGTGCTCGGGCGGACGTTTGGGAGCGGCCGCGCGCCGAAGCCAATCATCCAAGGGGTAGGGTGTATGGGGAAAACTCCTGACCGGGTCGATCTGCAAATCATCGAAACGCTGCGCCGGGACGGCCGCACACCGAACAAATCGATTGCCAAGCAACTGAACGTTTCCGAAACGACGATCGCGTCGCGCATCCGTTCGATGACCGAACGCAACATCATGCGTGTGACGTTGCAGCGAGACATCTATTCCCTTGGGTATCAGTTCCAGGCTTTCCTGGATCTCTATGTCACAGGCAGGAACGTCAACGACGTTGCCAAGGATGTCGGACAGATTCGTGGCGTGCTGGCCGTGGCCATCTATCTGGGAAGCCCCGACATCCTGGTGTCCCTCGGCGTGTGCGATCGTGAAGATCTGTCGCGGATCATCAATGTCGATGTTGCGAAGGTCGCCGGAATCGCGCGGGTAGATTCCTACGTGGCACTCGACATCCGCAAGTTCGAGTCGGGCTACGTCGCGCTCGAGGCAGAACGCAATGCAAACTGACGATGTCGACGAATCGATCATGAGCCTGCTGCAGGAGGACGGTCGCCTGAGCAACCGGGAAGTAGCGCGCCGCCTGGACGTGTCCGAAGGCACGGTCCGTCAGAGATTGAAGAAGCTCGAAGAGGCGAACGCGATTCGGATGGGCGTGGTGGTCGATCCGATGAAACTGGGCGTCAAGGTTGGTGCGACGGTTCTGCTGACGGTCGAACCGAGGTGCGTGGAGGACGTACTGGAGGCGTTCTGCAAGCTTCCGGAGGCGGCATACGTGGCAACCATCATGGGACCTTTCAACATCTTCGTATCGATGGCGACGGTGGACATGGCGACGTTGCGCGCGCTCATCAATGCGCAGGTGGAACGGTGCGGCGGAGTTGAGCGGGTGGAAGTGCGCCCGATGGTCAGCACACCGAAACACGACTACCACGTGATTGCGATTCCTGCGAAGCGGTAGTTCGAGTTCGTGTGGTTCATCGCTTCTCGATTAGGCCTCCGCTGAAGGGCGGCGCCGAGTCGGGGATGAAGAAACGAAACCCGCGGCGACGCACCGCGGGTGATCGGAACGCGAGAAATACGCGGCCCCGCTTCAGATATCCTGCGTAACCGATCCGTACATTTCCACGCGCAGCGGTGGAACGCAGCGACGAACGGTTGATCACATCGACGAATCCGATGACGTGCGTGCAGCCGCGGCGCTGACAATAGTCGTCGCTTTGCGGTTTCTGGCGCAGGTGCTGGCCGCGATATTCCGGCCGCGTCAGTGCCTTGTAGCCGTAGCGGTCGCCCTTGCGAAACTCGACGAACACACCGTCCGAATCATGGGTCGGGGTGAACGCGATCCACGTGTATGAAACGATCTTGTCGTCGTGAAGAATTGCATCGCACGCATCGCCCTTCCCGAAGGCCGTGCGCAGGAACGCTTCCGACATCCCGAGACTTTGATCTTCGACGTACGGAAGCATCGCTTCCATGTCTTTGGCTTCGAATATCCGATACGTGAACCCTGGCGGAAGAGAGGTGTCACGGTCCGGGCGGAGGGGTCTAACGACGATTGCATACAGACGCAGTCCCAGCCATTGGCGCAGGCGACGAAGGATAGCCGCCTGGATTCCCGCAGGGATTCCCCAACGCCGCCAATACCGCACTTCGTCGTTTGATGCCAAGGAAGTCACTCCGGGTGGACGATCATTGTGAACTCCGCCATGGTGTTCCTCGAGTATCCGAACATGAACGACGAGTTCATGGCGGGTCAAGATCCGCGACACCATGAGCTTTGCTGGCGCACTCAACATCTGACGGGTGCACGAAGGGGTGTCGCGTTGGAGGGGTTCGCTTGCCGATCAAATCCTGAATGGCGGATTGCGGCGGGGCGGAGTTCTAACGCAAGTGCTTGTTTTGGTTGGTAGGCGCGAGTGGGTTCGAACCACCGACCCCCACCATGTCAAGGTGGTGCTCTAACCAACTGAGCTACGCGCCTGCGGAAAGTTTCGGCGGAACGCTTGAGGAAGGCTCCGCCGAAGGTCGCGTAACTTACCACCGGCCCTCGGCGACATGCAAACGCGGGAGCGGAACGAATACTCGTTTTGTGACAACGGGTTATCGGCCAAATCGACGGTTGCAGCGCGGAACCCGCACCCTGTAGAATCCGCCACCGCGATGCCACCGGCGTTGTTTGTTTGGCGGTGTTGCAATCGAGTTCGAGCCGGACAGGCCTTTCGAATGAAGGGTCGGTAGCGGCTTTATCGCTTTGGAGTGTTGCCTATTAAGAAACCTGGAGCTAAAGGCGGCGATCGTTCTCTGATCAATGAGGACATTCGGATTCCGTCAGTACGCTTGGTGGGTGCCGCTGGTGAACAGATCGGCATCGTGACTCGGGACGAAGCGCTCGCCGAAGCGCGCAAGGCGCAGATGGATCTGGTGCTTATTGCACCTGATGCCGAACCGCCTGTGTGCAAGGTGATGGACTACGGCAAGCATCTGTTCGAGCTGAAGAAGCAGAAGTCTGCGCAGCGCAAGAAGCAGAAGCAGATCCAGGTCAAAGAGATGAAGTTCCGTCCCGGAACAGAGGAAGGCGATTATCAGGTCAAACTACGCAACCTGATTCGCTTCTTAGGCGACGGAGACAAAGCCAAGGTGTCACTTCGATTCCGCGGCCGCGAGATGGTGCATCCGGAGATCGGAATGCAACTGATGCAGCGGATCGAGGGCGACCTGGAGGAGCACGGCAGTGTGGAAGCACAAGCCCGCTTCGAAGGACGTCAGGTGACCATGGTGCTGGCTCCCAAGAAAAAGAAGAAGTAGCTCGACTACTCCTGGAGTGGTACGTGCAACTGCGCGGACCGCCAATCTATCAATGCGGAGTATTTGTAATGCCGAAATTGAAAACCAATCGCGGCGCGGCGAAGCGTTTCAGGCGCACCGCGAACGGCTATAAGCACCGCCGCGCGTACAAGAACCACATCCTGACCAAGAAAGGTCCGAAGCGGAAACGTCAGCTTCGTGGCCTCGGTCAATGTTCACCTTCGGACGTCGGTCTTCTAGACCGGATGCTGCCGAAGAAAGCGCGCTGACGGGAGAACGCCATGCCAAGAGTCAAACGTGGTGTAACGGCGCACGCCCGTCACAAGAAGGTCCTGAAGCTTGCGAAGGGCTATTACGGCGCGCGCAGTCGCTCGTACAAGACTGCAAAACAGGCCGTCATCAAAGCGGGGCAGTATGCGTACCGCGACCGGCGCCAGCGAAAGCGGCAGTTCCGTTCGCTGTGGATCATCCGGATCAACGCAGCGGCGCGCGAACACGGTCTGTCGTACAGCTTGTTTATCGCCGGCCTCAAGAAGGCGGCGATCGAAGTAGACCGGCGCGTGCTGGCTGACCTCGCAATGCACCAGAAGGTTGCCTTCGGTGTGTTGGCCGAGCAGGCCAAATCCGCGCTCGCGGCTTAACAGCTCAAGCGACATCGTCCGTCTTCTGGAGGCCATAACGGAGCCCTCCCTGGAGACGTTTGTATAGGGGAAGGGCAGCAACTGTCTCTTCCCCTTTTCGTTTGGGGCTCTTGTTGGGAATGTGGGAGCAAGCGCATGAAACTGACCGACATCATCGCCGACGCCGAGAATGCCATTGCCCAGGCGCGCGATCCTCGCGCTCTGGATGAAGTGCGTGTGCGATTCCTCGGGAAGAAGGGGGCGCTGACGGCGCAACTCAAGGCGCTCGGCACGCTACCCGCGGAAGAGCGCCCTGCGGCCGGCGCGGCAATCAACGATGCAAAACAGAAGGTGCAGGGCTTGCTCGATGTGCGGGAGTCAGCGCTGCGCAACGAGCAGTTGAACGCTGCGCTCGAGAACGAGAAGGTCGACGTCACGTTGCCGGGACGCCGCCAGTCATCCGGTGGATTGCATCCGGTCAGCCAGGCCCTCGAGCGGATGGAGCAGATCTTCGCCACCGCCGGCTACGCGATCGTCGATGGTCCGGAGATCGAAGACGACTATCACAACTTCGAGGCGCTCAACATTCCCGCGCATCATCCGGCGCGCGCGATGCACGACACGTTCTATCTGAACAACGGACTCGTGTTGCGTACGCACACGTCGCCGGTGCAAGTGCGCGTGATGGAGAAACAGCAGCCGCCGATTCGCGTCGTCGTGCCCGGCCGCGTATATCGCCGCGACTACGACGCAACGCACAGCCCGATGTTCCATCAGCTCGAAGGGCTGGTGATCGACGAAGGCATCAGCTTCGCCGACCTCAAGGGCACGGTAATCGAATTCCTGCAGCGGTTCTTCGAGCAACCATTGGCCGTGCGCTTCCGGCCTTCGTATTTCCCCTTCACGGAGCCGTCAGCGGAGGTGGACGTGGAGTGCGTGCATTGCCGCGGTTCGGGCTGCAAGTCGTGTGGGCAGAGCGGGTGGCTCGAGGTGATGGGCTGCGGAATGGTCCATCCGAATGTACTCGAGATGTCGGGCATCGATTCGGAGCGCTTCACCGGGTTTGCGTTCGGCTTCGGCGTAGACCGCTTGTCGATGCTGCTGTATCGCGTTGACGACCTGCGCTTGTTCTTCGAGAACGACCTGCGCTTCCTGCAACAGTTCAACTGACTATTCGAAAGACGGGGGGCACGCATGAAGATCAGCGAAACCTGGCTGCGTGAACTTGTTGATCCACCGGGCGGACGCGACGAGCTCGTGCAGCGTCTGACCATGGCCGGCCTGAAGATCGAATCTGTCGAACCGGTAGCGGGTACCTTCACGGATGTGGTCGTTGCACAAGTGAAGAACGTGAAGCGTCATCCCGACGCGGAGAAACTCTCCGTGTGCGTCGTGTGGGACGGCAGCGCCGAACTTCAGGTGGTATGCGGTGCGCCGAACGTACGTGCCGGTCTGGTTACTGCGTTCGCGCGCGTCGGCGCTGCGCTGCCGGGTGATGTGAAGATCGGCCGCTCGAAGCTACGCGGTGTCGAGTCGCACGGAATGTTGTGCAGCGCGGCGGAACTCGGCATCGGTGACGACGCCGACGGCATTATGGAGCTGCACGGCGACTATCGGCCGGGCATGCCACTGCGCGAAGCGCTGAAGCTCGATGATGTCAGCGTGGACATCGAGCTGACGCCGAATCGCGGCGATTGCTTGAGCCTGCGCGGCATTGCCCGGGAAGCCGGCGTCCTGTTCGAGATGGGTGTGGGGCAAGTGGATTGTGCTCCGATAGCGGCGACCATCGCGGACACGTTTCCGGTTCGTCTCGAAGACGGTGCGGGCTGCCCGCGCTATCTCGGCCGCGTGATTCGCGGTGTGAATCCGAGCGCACAGACGCCCACGTGGATGAAGGAGCGGTTGCGCCGCGCCGGTTTGCGCTCGATCGATCCGGTTGTGGACGTGACCAACTACGTGATGGTCGAACTCGGCCAGCCCATGCACGCGTTCGACCTCGCGGTACTGAAGGACGCCGTAGTCGTGCGTCGCGCGCGTAGCGGTGAAACGCTGTTGTTGCTCGACGGGCGCGAAGTCGCGCTCGATTCCGAAACGTTGCTGATCACTGACGGCAACGGCCCGATCGCCATCGCCGGCGTGATGGGCGGAGAGCGAAGCGGCATTTCGTCAGGCACATCGAACGTGTTCCTGGAATGCGCGTTCTTCGCACCGCGTGCGATCGCCGGCACCGCGCGCCGCTACGGACTTCAGACCGACGCCTCCCAACGGTTCGAGCGAGGGGTGGATCACGGCTTGCAGTTCGCCGCAATGGAACGAGCGACAGCGCTGTTGCTCGACATCGTGGGTGGTGAGCCAGGGCCAGTGGTCGATACTGCCTCGCGCCAGCATCTGCCGCAGGCACGGTCCATCGAGCTTCGCCGCACGCGCCTCGATCTGTATGTGGGTGAGCCGACCGATCCCGATGAAGTATCGCGCACGTTCGAGCGGCTCGAGTTTCAGCCGCAACTCGAGCGCAGTGATGACGACGTGTGGTCGATCAGCGTGCCGAGCCACCGGTTCGACATGGAACGCGAAGTGGACCTCATCGAGGAGGTCTGCCGCGTGCGTGGTTATCACCGCATTCCGGTGCGGATGCCGACGACACGACTGGAACTTGGCCGGCTGCCGCTCGACGAAACGCCGCGCGGTACGTTGAAACGGTTGCTCGCCGGTCTCGGCTACCAGGAAGCGATCACGTACAGCTTCATCGATCCGATGTTGTCGGACCTTCTCGATCCCGGTGCGACGACAGTGTCGCTGACGAATCCGATGTCGCAGGACATGTCGCAGATGCGCACGACGCTGTGGCCTGGACTGATCAAGACGCTGATCGCCAATGCGAGCCGTCAGCAGATGCGCGTGCGCGTGTTCGAACTCGGGCGCTGCTTTCAGCACGTTGCCAACGAGTTGACCCAGCCGATCATGCTCGGAGGTGTTCTGTGGGGCGATCGTCTGCCCGAGAACTGGACCAACGAACGTGCCTCGGTGGATTTCTTCGATCTGAAAGGCGATGTGGAACGCGTGCTCGAACACGCCGGATTCGCGTCAGTGGACTATCGCAACGCGGACGATCCGGTGTTGCACCCGGGACAATCCGCCACGATCTGGAATGGCGAGACGGAGTTGGGGCGGCTCGGGCGTTTGCATCCCGAACTCGAGCATCGGCTCGATCTCAAGGCGCCTGTGTTCCTGTTCGAACTCGACGGCCAAAAAATGCTCGCGCATCGGCATCCTGGGCATCGACCGATTTCGCGCTATCCGAGCGTGCGGCGCGACCTTTCCCTTGAGTTGAACGCGGACGTTCCCGCGGCCGCAGTGCGGACGTGCCTGGAGGCAACTTTGGGCGATGCACTGGGTGACTTCAGACTATTTGACGTGTATCACGGGGAAGGCATTGATTCTAATAAAAAAAGCATCGCTGTAGGCTTGACGTTGCAAAATCATTCCCGCACGCTGACCGACACTGATATCAACGCATTGATTGACGCAGCGGTCAGCGCTCTGGAAAGGGATCTCGGAGCACGTCGGCGCTAGAGAGCGCGACGCAGGCCACGAAATTCGAGGAGACGCCGATATGAACGCGCTGACGAAAGCTCAAATGGCCGACAGGCTGTTCGAGGAACTCGGCCTCAACAAGCGTGAGGCGAAGGAAGTGGTCGAGTTGTTCTTCGAAGAGGTGCGTGCGTCGCTCGAGCGCAACGAGCAAGTGAAGCTGTCCGGATTCGGTAACTTCGACCTTCGCGACAAAGGTCAGCGACCCGGACGTAATCCCAAGACCGGCGAAGAGATTCCGATTACCGCACGCCGCGTGGTGACGTTTCGTCCGGGACAAAAGTTGAAGGCGCGAGTAGAGGCATATGCTGGACCCCGGCCAGAATAACGAACTCCCCCCGATCCCGGGGAAACGCTACTTCACGATCGGTGAGGTGAGCCAACTCTGCGACGTGAAGCCGCACGTGTTGCGTTATTGGGAACAGGAATTTCCGCAGCTGAAGCCGGTGAAGCGTCGCGGCAACCGTCGCTACTACCAGCGCCAGGACGTGATCGTCATTCGGCAGATCCGGTCGCTGCTGTACGACCAGGGCTTCACCATCGGTGGGGCGCGGCAGCGTCTTGAAGGCGACGACGCGAAAGAGGATCAGACGCAGTTTCGTCTGTTGATCAAGCAGATGATCTCGGAACTCGAAGACGTACTCCGCGTACTAAAAGCCTGACCCACGCAGCGGCGAGTATTCGCCTCTGAGTCGATTCGGTATGATTCGCGACCTTCCATCGGGGCGTAGCGCAGCCTGGTAGCGCACTTGACTGGGGGTCAAGTGGTCGCAGGTTCAAATCCTGCCGTCCCGACCAAATCCGATGTGGCGTGTTCTAAACCTGCGCCCTTTTTGTGCGTGGTCTCCGCAACGCGGTTGCCGGTCAAATCCTGCCGTCCCGACCATCTCCAACCTCTCGATCAGATCCCGTACCTGACGGCACCACCCGTTTTGTGATCGAGCAGATCGAATTTCTTGCTAGGCTCGCGGCGTTGGTGCCTCGGCCACGGGCAACCTGGTGCCGTCATATCCGACCCACATCATGAATTACAGTACGACGTGGAAACCGCTCCTGCGATAGCACAATAGATCTGCCGTGTCTGCTGCGAGAGTTGCCAGGCGATCTGCGCCGACGGAAACCGCGAAATTTTCGATAGGGCGCAGCCAGCAGGGGATGTAGCCGACGTAGAGCCCGATGCGCGGCTCGGTTGTGTTGTTGGCGCCGCCCGAATGTACGATGCGGCCGCCGTAAAGCAGGGCGGATCCAGCCGGCATCTCGGCGTAGGCGAGTTCCGATGGAAGTGGCTCGCGTGACACATCCCAGCGATGGCTGCCGGGCACAACGACCGTCGCGCCGTTGCCCTGACAAAAGTCGGTTAGAGCGATGTTCGCGCTGAACAGAATGTCGTCATCACGTTTTGCGCGGTGCCAGGAATCGGCGTCGCGGTGAAATCTCTGTTTCACCTCGCCGTTGCCGATGGCCATCAGTTCCCCTGTGGAGATGATGACCCGCCCTCCTAAACGTTCGCGCGCCATGGTGAGCAGTTGGGGGTGCGCGAGGATTGATTCCACGTCCGGCGAATATTTCAGCAGGCCGTGAAAACGTTTGGTGGTGAAGCCGGAGAATGCTTCGGGCGTGCCTTCGTCGTTGTAACCCCATTCCATGTCCTGCATGGCCTGCTCGAAGTCGCGGCGCAGCGCAGCCGTCTTGTGCGGAGGAAGGAAGTCGAGAGCGATGACGCCGCCGTCGCGATCGATCGCGGCCTGCAATCCGGTGTGGTCGGTGGCGGGCAAGCGGGCGAGTTCGGGCATCGGTGGCTTCTCCAAATCGTTGCCCGGCAGGTTCGCGAATCATGGCCTGTGGTGCAAGCGGCGCCGGCGCCCGGACGCGCTACAACCGTGTGTCAGTGGTTAAGCGCAATCGTCTGGACAGTGGCGGTATCGTCACGCTCATTCAACGCTTCGGGAGTTCGCTGAATCTCAATGTGCATCTAGACATGCTGGTGCTGGACGGCGTCTACGCCAACGAGCGCGGCAAGCTGCGCTTGCAGCCGTTGCCGCGCCGGCAATGTTCACGCAACTACTCGATGTCATCGTGTTGCCGGTGTTGCGCTGCCTGGAACGTGATGGCTCGCTGATCCGGGATCCGGAACAACTGTGGCTCGATCTGGAAGCGCGTGATGCGCTCGATGCACTGGGTGCTGCGGTGAGCGGGATACCTTCAGGAATCCGTTGGCTGCGGTCCGTCCAGCGGCGCGCCGCAATCGCAGCAGTATTTCGCGTCCATCGCATGACCTTCCGAAAGACAGGCCTGGCAGGTGCGCGTTGTCGGCGGCGCACGATGCAACCGCCGGGCAGTGATCTCGGCAGTCACGATGCCGGTGGGTACTGCGAGCGTGCCCCAGCCAAGCAACATCATCAGCGATGAGATCAGGCGGCCGAGGTCGGTTTTCGGCGTGATGTCCCCGAATCCGACGGTGGTCATGGTGGTGATCGCCCAATACACCGATGCCGGCACACTCGTGAAGCCGTTGTGGGGGCCTTCGACGACGTACATCAGGGTACCCATCACCACCACCGCCATGATCACGAAGGACAAGAATACTAGGATCTTGCGCCGGCTGGCACGCAGCGCGTCGCCGAGCTGGCTGAACTCGGCGACGTATTCGCCGAGTTTCAGGATCCGGAAAATGCGCAGCAGGCGAAGCACGCGCACGTCGATCAGCAGATGCAGGGCCGGAAAGAAGAACGACAGGTAGGTCGGCAGGATCGCCAGCAGGTCGACGATGCCGAACCCGCTGGTCGCATAACGCAACGGTTTGCGGACACACCACAGCCGCGCGGCATACTCGACGGTGAACAGCAGCGTAAATCCCCACTCGAGCACGTCAAATAACTGCTCCCGACCCTCACGGATGCTCTGCACGCTGTCTAGCATCACGACGGCCACGCTCACGAGAATGGCGCAGACGAGCAGCACGTCGAACAGGCGCCCGGTCGGCGTTTCGGCTTCGAAAATGACGCTGTACACGCGCAATCGCCAGCCTTCGAGCGGTCGGCCGTAACGCACGTCGTCGGAACCGGAGTTCGGGGGAAACACGCGCGACACGGTTTCCGGCTTCAGCTCTTGCACGACCTCGTGGCCCCTTTTTGATTCGGTCAGCAGAATGTGAAGTTAACAGGCGTTCGGTGGGCGCTGCATAGCCGGTTGTTGAAGACTCGTTCGTCGGATTTCAGCCGCCCGGCGGGCAAACGTGTCAGCGGAGGTTCACGACGGGAATTCTTCGCCCATCACTCATGCAAACGTCGCAAACGGGCTCCTCGGGCGACGGCCAACCTTGCAGATCATCCGGCATTCGGATTGCCGCTCAGCGTATGCGGCGCGCTTGCCAACGCCGCACCACGTGAAGCCGCCAGCCGACGCGCACGATCACAAACGCAGAGATGCCGCCGACCCAACCGCATACCAGCGAACCGAGCAGCAGTGGTTTCCAGATCTCGGCTAGCTGTCCCGATATCTGGCCGATGTCGAGATCCAGGCGATCCACCGTAAGCTCGCTACCGAGCAACCATGCGCCGAGCGAGTACGCGAAGTAGAGGTACGGCGGAATGGTCAACGGATTGGTCAGCCAGACCAGCGCGACCGAGATCGGGAGATTGCAACGTGACGCCACCGCAATGGTGCCGGCAAGTAGCATCTGAAAGGGAATGGGCATGGCCGCGCAGAACACGCCGATGAGAAAGGCGCCGGAGACCGAGCGACGGTGCAGGTGCCAGATTTCCGGATTGTGCAACAGCCTGCCGAGGGGCCGCAGTGAGGAATGAGTCTGCAATGCCTCCGGCGTTGGCAGATAACGTTTCAACAGCGCGCGCGGCATGTACGTCCCTGTGCGTGATATCTGAGTCCCGAATTCCAATTATGGCCACGCGCGTCGCCGAGAGACATGATCATGTGCACGTCTCACGTATATCGAATTCTGTAGCCACGAGTCCCGTGTGCGAGGGTTCTTCACCCCGATGCACCGCTATCAAGTTCCCACGCCACGGGTGCGTGGTAGGGGAGTCGCGTTGCCTCAACGAGACCTTGCCTAGGAGGGGCTGGAGTTGCGCCTGTGTCTCAGATTGCGCATCGCGACTTCCAGGAGGTCGGCCCGCGCGCGTTCCGAGTTATAGATGGCGTAACTGGTGTTCGAGCTGTGCAAACGACGGTGCACCAGTACTTCAGGTAGTACCTGCTTGACGACACCGGCGCGCTCGGCGCGCGCGAACCAGTCGGTGTCTTCGCTGACGCGCAACGATTCATCGAACAAGCCGACGCGATCGAACACCTCCCGCCTGGCCATCAGACATTGGCAGACATAGCCGGTGTGAGGTTCTGTGTAGCGTTTATCCACCTGTGCCTGTTCGTGCTGCAACTCGGGTGCCCAGAAATTCTGAGCGTGCGTGACGCAGATGGAGAGATCCGGCCGTTGGGCAAATGCCTCGCGTTGGCGCGCGGTTTTGTCCGTGGCCCACAAATCGTCAGCGTCGAGAAACGTGATCAGTTCGCCGTTCGCGAGCCGCAATCCGCGATTGCGTGCTGCAGCAGGCCCCAGGTTCTCTTGTGCAACAAGCCGGACATGCCTGCGATATTTCGCTGCGACCTGCGCCGATTCGTCCGTCGATCCATCGTCGACCAGAATGATCTCGTTGGGAACAACGGTTTGAGCCAATACGCTGTCGAGCGCCTCAGCTAGATACTTCGCCGCGTTGAAGACCGGAATGACGCAGCTGATCGTGGGTTCCATGGCGGATCGAGTCGCCATCTCAACTGCGCGCAGCAGGACCGGTTCCGAGTCCCGGCAGTGGCGGATCGAGGGCGAACATCTCCGCCATGTCCGTGAATTTCTCGAGGGTCGGTGCTGTATATGCCAGACGATCGCCAGGTTCGGGCAGGAGCGTGTCGCTGGTATGTCCCTCGGTTGCAATCGTCAGCAGGCCTTCATTGCATAGCGCCTGGCACAGGCTCATGACGTCCGCCTCGAGTTGTGGCTGATCGGCGTCATAGGTGGTTGCGAGGGTTCTAACGATGTCGTCGAGGGACATTCGTTTTTCGATCAAAGACCAGATGAAGCCACCGGTTGCCGGCATGCTGTAGTAGGTGCCGGTCGCAAGGTTGATGAGGATTGCTTCGCCATCCATCACCTTTGCAGCCACCTGTTGTTCATTGGGTACCACGAAGCTCGACATCGACAGCATGGTTATGCCTCACGAGATGCAATGGATGGAATTGCGGATGGATGCTTGGGTGTGTCGAAGAGTCCGCCCTCGAGACGATCGGCCAGAGTACGCACCGCATCCGGAATGAGATCGACGCGCCGACCCAGTTCGAGCCAGTAACTCGGCACAGCTTGTACGAGTTCGACGAGGCGTTCGAAAGCCGCGCGATTCGGTCTTGGCAGCTGCATCACCGAAGTCGGGGCGATGGCTCTCAGCGTTTCAGCACGCGTCGCCGGTCGAAACCTGGTCAACTCGGAGTCCACGACCCGAGGTAGTGCAATTGCGTCAATGCTGCTGCTCGTCTGCAGACAGCCGGGAAACGCTTCCGTCAGGTAAAGGACGCACTTGTCTTCGTAGGCGTAGTTCGGCAGATGTGCAAGCCGCCCTAGATCCGGAAAGCGCCTTAGATGATCCGTGTTGAGCAGGCAGGAGGCATACAGTCCGTAGCCAACGAAGCGGTTGCCGTTTACGCCCAGGCCAATGAAGTCATCCCCGAGATATTCCAGCCCGCCACGAAGGCACGAAATCGACGACGTGGATTTTCCTGCGCCGCCGTTGCCAACAAAAAGGATGCCTCGGTCGCGATGACGGACGAGTCCGGAGTGAATGAATTGGACGCCGCGATCCTCGAGCCACGCGGACAGCATCTTGTGGAATGGCCGTGCACGCTCGTCGAGATTCAGACGAGAGGCGCTGTCCACAAAGCCGACGATCCGGTTCGCGCTCCGGTCCAACCACGTGGCGCCATGGAGACGCTCTTCGCCAATGAAGAGACCGTCGTCGGACGTCTTCATCAGGATCGGTGGCGCCGATCCATCAGGCGTTGGCCGTTGCGAGACCGACACCCCTGTTGCCTGCACGTCCCACACGTCGATGGTGATCTCAGGAAGCGATGCTGCGTCGGTGGTGAGGTGACCCATCGCGGTTGCAATGATATCTGCCCACTCGTCACCAACCGTGCGCACGCGTAGCGCGTGCCCGGCGATGCGCAGATCCAGGCGATGGACGCGATGCAAGGCGACAGCGCGGGAGAAGTCGTGGACCAAACCGGCGAACGGCACCTCTCCGGGTGCCAGAATCTGACGGCTCGGGTCGTGCGCCGTAGAGGACATTGCTCGGACCTGCTGGAAATTGAACCGGAGTCTGTCACAGATCAGCAGCACCGGAGCCGACCATTACCAACACGTTACAAAGACCTTTCGCCTTACTCGTGGCGGGTACGGCACAGTACGGCATGCAAAAGCCTTCGCGTGTCAGCTGTGTGATTCCCGTGTTCAACGGCGAGCGGTATCTCGCGGCGGCGATCGCATCTGTTCTCGCACAGACTCGGTCGCTACTCGAGGTCATCGTTGTCGATGATGGTTCGACGGACGCAACACGAAGCGTTGCCGAAACCTTCGGTACTCTTGTGTCGTATCTACACCAGGAGAACGCAGGACCGTCGAGCGCGAGGAATCTGGGCATCAGCCGGGCGTCTGGCGACTTCGTTGCGTTTCTCGACGCGGATGATCTGTGGCGCCCGAACAAGATCGATATACAGAGTGCGCGCTTCGACGCACAACCCGCATTGGCGATCAGCTCCGGGCACATGCGCAACTTCGCGTCTCCGGATACCGGCGCTCACCTTCTGGGCGACGGCGCACCGGAACCCAACCTTTGTTCATCGATCATGGTTCGTCGTTCACTGTTCGACGAAATCGGGCTGCTCGACGTCTCGCTGAGGCATCGCGACCTTCATGAGTTCGTGCTGCGCGCGACCGACACCGGACATGTCGTCGAGGCGCTACCTGAAGTCATGGTCGATCGACGTGTTCACGATGCAAACATGAGCCTCAACCGGAACGCCGAAGGTGAAATCGAGCTGCTTGCGATTGCTCGCGCGCGCATCGCGCGCCGTCGTCAGTCTCGAGCATGAACGCCGATCGGTTTTCACCTGTACCGAGAACCATCTCATGCTACGAGCTCGCGCTGCGGAACACGCTGCCGACGCATCCGCAGAACCTGCTATTGGCAGCATGCTTGCGAGAGCCGCCCGTCGCGTCGGCGGCGTGGCGCGATTTCGTTGCGGTCGTAGGGGATGCGAAGCGTTTTTTCGAACGCAATGGCACAGGCCTCAAAGGACTGCTGCCATTCGTCGAATCCCGGTTGGCCGAGAACGGAATCGATGCGGGCAAGAGTTTCCATACCTATGCCCGCGTCGCGTTGGTACGCGAGGCGCTGCGAAGTCGGATTTATCTGGAGATCCTGGGCGGCGTTCTGAGCGCCTTCGACAGGAACGGAGTATCCAGCGTGCTGTTGAAGGGCGGCGCAGTTTCGGCAACCGTGTACCCGCAACCGTCCCGGCGACACAATCATGCGATCGACCTGTGGATCAGCCCGGAGGCGATGTCGCGTGCGAGCAGTGTGCTCGACGCGGCCCAGTTCGTCCGTGAAGTGCCGGGGCCCGGTGCCGCAAGCCACCGGAGATTTCGTCATCGCAGCGGGCTCGAACTGGTACTGCATTCGAAGCCGTTCTATCTGCCGCACTTTGATTTGCCCCTTGAGGAAGTCGTTGGGCGAGTCCAGAGCATCGGAATGGGCGAGGATTCCGCGCGTGTACTGTCTCCGGAGGACTGTCTGGTCCACGTGTTGGGCCATTCGGTCTACTCCCGGTCGCGATCCAATCTGCGCTGGGTCTGTGATGCGTACTACCTCGTGCAAAGCACTCCCAAGATGGCATGGGACGTGGTCGTAGAAACGGCGACCCGCGCTGGGTTGACGCTGCCAATCTTCGTACCGCTTCGTTGGTTGAAAGACACTCTCTCCGTACCAATACCAGAACAGACACTACATGAGCTCCTGCGTCGCGGGCGCCCGGATGGCGTTCAGGTCGAGGGCATCTACTCGGCGCTTCTGCATACATCAGCGTCGCCGCGCAAAGCGTTTGGATGGACCCGCGGAAGCTGGCGAACCGCGTTGGGATTTGTCAGGTTCTGCGTGGCGCCTTCACCTCGATACATGCGTTGGAGATACAACGCGCCGCGATGGAAGTTGCCCTACCTTTACGTTTCACGCTTGTTGAGGTTCGCAGCTCGAGCTTCGCGCCGCGCGATCCCTCGATGGCGGGGTGGTGCCGCGCCGAACGTTGGGGCAGTGAATTGACGAAGTCGAAGCCGCTGCTCGCCTCATGCGACCCTGAGCTCGCGTGCATGTGTCTTGCCGCACGTACGCAGTTCGGCCCGGCAGAAGCACTGCAAGTAGCGTCACTGGTCCGCGATGGGCTCAACTTTCCGGTGTTTCTCGCGCAGTTGGAAAGACACTATGTCGCACCGCTCGTCTTGCGCAGTCTGAACTCCATCGGCGGTGCGGGCATTCCTTCGCGAGTGCTCGAGACGATGCGTGTTCGTTCACGGATCACGGCGTGGAAGAGCGAGCTCTTTGCGGCCGAACTGGTGCGGCTTTTCGAGCTGTTCGAACGTCGTTCGATTCAGGTGATCAACTACAAGGGGGCAGTTGCGGCCGGGCAGTTCTACGGAGCAGTCGCGTTGCGCAACTTCAACGATCTCGATTTTCTCGTGAGACGCGCCGACCTGTCGGCGATCGTCGCGCTGCTCGAGGAGGAGGGGTACGCCAACTCCAGCCAGTTTACCGCTGACCAATTCGAGCACGTGGTCGCTGAGTTCAAGGAGTTCGTCTTTCGCCGTGGCGAGTTCTCGTTGGAGCCGCATTGGTCGTTGACCGGCAAACGCTACCCGTTCGAGACCGACTACGAGGGGTTCTGGCAGCGTGCAGGAGTCTGGAACTTCAACGGCGTCGCGTTGCGCGTTTTCGCGCCCGAAGATGCACTGCTGGTGCATTGTCTGGTCGGCGCAAAAGGTCGCTGGCAGCGTTTGCAGATGGTATGTGACGTGGCGGAATGCGTGAGGGCCTGCCCCGACATGGATTGGTCGCGTGTGAATGAGATGTCCAGAGCCACCGGTACCGTGCGCATTCTCCACGTCGGACTGCTTCTCGCCGCTGAACTATCGGGCGCGCAATTGCCGGACGATGTGGCAGTAGCGGTTCGTAAGTCCCCTCAGGTAAGGAGCCTTGCGCGAACAGTGCTGAGTTCATGGAAGGTGCGGGCGACGCAGCGTCGCTTCTTGCCAGACTCACCGAGCATTTTTTCGCCGATGCTGTTCCGGCAGCGCGAACGCTTTAGGGATCGTTGGCGCTACTTGTGGCGCACCACTACAACACCGTCAGTGCTTCACATGGAACGTTTGCCGCTGCCCAAATGGTTGTACCCGGCCTATCGCGTGGCAGTGCCGTTCCATGACTATGTGCTGGTGCCGTTACGAAGGCTTGTGTTCCAAAGCAACGTTTCGCCGCCGAAACCATGACCACAAAGTTCGTGATTTACGGACAATCGCGGTCCGGCAGCACGCTGCTCGTAGAGCTGATCAACACACATCCCGACGTACATTGCGATGGAGAGCTGTTCAATGAAGACGCAGCTCGAATCGGCAACCGCGTGCTGCTGAGCCTGGTCAGAGCGTTTCCGATGCCGTATCTCATCCACAGGCGACGTCGCGCCGACGCAAAGGCCTACGGATTCAAACTGCTCTTCTACCACCTGCCCAGAACGCGTCAGGTGATGAAGATCCTTGCTTTGACGGGTTGGAAGTTCGTTCATGTGTATAGGAAGAACATCGCGCGCCAGTCGCTATCGAACATCGTCGCCGAGACCACGCAACGTTGGCATAAGCGTGGCGACGATGCCGCCGCCCCGAAAGGAATCCACGTCAGCGTTGCACAGCTGCAGCGGGAGATTGAGGTCCGACAGCGCTGGCGCTCGAGGGAAAACGATCTCATCAGGCGTATCGATCATCTCGATCTGTGTTACGAAGACGACCTCGAGCGGGCTGCCGACTGGCCGGCGACCGCAGACAAGCTATCGAGGTATCTCGGGTTGGCGCCGTTCAAACCGGGCAATGTCACGCTGAAGAAGATCATTCGAGGAACAGACGACAACCTGATCGAGAACTACGCGGAGCTGAGCCCCCTTCTGGAATCCGGCGAAATCTCCTCTGGTTACGCAGGCGAGTGCCGCTGACGAGGCGGATGAGCCGGGTAGGGGAGTTCCTACGGTGATTGGCGGGTTCCGTGAGCTTCCAACGCCGCTGCGGCGTGTCATGTTGGGCGCGTACGACAACGTGAGGTGTGTCATGTTCAATTGGGCAATCATTTTCCTGGTCGTTGCGCTCGTTGCGGGCGTACTCGGCTTTTCCGGCATCGCCGGTACCGCAACGCAAATCGCATGGATTCTGTTCGTAGTCGGGCTGGTAATGGCGCTCGTGTTCTTTCTGGGCGGACGGCGGCCACCGAGCTTATGACGCGGTGATGCCGGCGGGCCGACATGCGTCGGCCCGTCACTTTTTGCGCTGTAGGAGCTCATCGTGACCGAAGCGTCAGCGCCGCTGGACCAATACAAAGGCTACTTGTATCGGACGTGCATCTGGCAACCGGAAGCAGGTGGGCAGTACTCGTTCGATGTCAGCTTGCAGAAGGACTGCGCCGGGCAGGTGAAACGCGCGAGCGGCTTGGTCAGGGAATTCCAGTACTTCAATGACGAAGTGAAGGCCACCGCGGCCGCAAAACTCTGGGCCGAGAACTACATCGACTGTGTCGAACGGGGCGAGCTGCATCCGTGGTAGTACGGGATTGGAGTATCGAAGGGAAGAGCGTACGTTTCGTGGAACCGACACGCTATTGGGCGCGAGGAGGGGGAACCATGACGCTGCGGATGATCCGATCGTACGAAACGGAAGTGTACGCAACCGAAAAAGAAGGCTATGTCGCAATCAAACAAACGGGCGACGAAGGCGATGAAGACCTCGTTCTACTGACCGCCGCTCAATTGCCCTCGATGATCAAAGAACTGCAGGCGCTCTACGAGAAGCGCGAAGAATGGGAACACGAACGTCCCGACCGGTTCTGAGCGGCAGCGTCTCGGTGGTACTCTCGCCACCGATACCGGGGGGACGGCCATGCTCAGAGAGATCACGCAAGACGAAATCGGCCAATACGAACGCGATGGCGCTATCTGCCTGAGAGGCTTGTTCGAACCCGCTTGGGTAGAACGAATATCGCACGCACTCGAACGGTTGCTGAATACCGATCGGGGTAAACGCGGCGATCTCACGGCGCCCAATTCTCCGGGCCGTTTCAACAACGCCACGTTCATGTGGCGCTTCGATCCGGACTTTCGCGCATTCGTATTCGATTCACCCGCGGCCGAGATCGCTCGTCAGCTGATGCGGTCGCGCACCAGTCGATTCCTCTACGACCATCTTTTCGTCAAGGAACCCCACACGCGGGAAGCGACGCCGTGGCACCACGATCAGCCGTATTGGCCGGTGCGCGGCGAACAGGTGTGTTCGATCTGGTTGTCGCTCGACTCGGTTACGAAACAGACGAGCGGACTCGAGTACATCAAAGGTTCGCACCGATGGCCGAGCCGCTATCGCCCCGAGGTGTGGGGCAACGGCACTGAAACGTGGCGCAAGCTGGGATTGCTCGATTCACAGGAAGAATCGATTCCCGACATCGAGGCGCAGCGCGAGAACTACGAATTCCTGAGCTGGGACGTGGAGCCCGGCGACTGCCTGGTGCATCACTCGTTGGCGATTCACGGCTCGGCGGGCAACAGCTCCGCAACGCAACGACGGCGCGCGTTAGCCACCCGCTGGATCGGAGACGACGCGGTTTATGCGCCCGCACCGGGCTCGTTCAATCTGCTGCTCGATGCGACGCTCACACCCGGTCAGCCGTTCGGCGGCGAGAAATTCCCGCTTGTCCGCTCGTCATAAACGCGGACGCGCGATAGCCGAAACGTGAATGGGTGCGGCAGCGCGGGGGCGCTGCCGCTGCTCGACTTCAACCGGTCGGAGCTTCTACTTCAGCAAGCCGGTCACTGATTTTGCGGACGTTCTGCGCCTTGGCGCGGGGACGCAACACCATGCTTTCGTGGCTGCGCGACACGCTGATTTCGTCGCCCAGCTCCCGCATCGTCATCTTTTCGATGTCGGTTTCCGGGCTCAGTTGCAAACGCACGTCGCCGTCTACGATGGTAATCGTGGTCTTCATTGGCGGTCTCTCCAGTACATCGATCCGCGGGTTTGCGGATCACTCTTTCGGGGCCGGGAGTGATTCTCGCCGCGCTCCACCCCGGGGGCTGTAGCGACAGTGTTGGAAATGTGCGTGAGCTGTGTGGACGCCGGCACCACGCGGGATGGTAGCCTGCACGGCATGATGTTCCGATCGTTAGACCCCGCGGAGTTCAAGCTCGGCCGCCGGCACCTGTTTGCCTACGGCTGGCTCAACGTGCCCCTGTCCATCGCCGGCCTGCCGCTCGCTATCTATATCCCGTCCTTTTATGCCACCGAACTGGGCATGTCGCTGGCGGCGATCGGCTGGATCCTGATGCTGGCGCGGATTTCGGACATCGTCACCGACCCGGTCATCGGCATTCTTTCGGACAAAACCCCTGAACGATGGGGACGCCGCCGCTTGTGGATGATCGGCGGCATTCCGCTCATGGCGGTCGCGATCTACATGGTGTTTTCGCCCAGCGGACAGGTCGGCTTCTTCTACACGTTCTTCTGGATCTCGCTGCTGTACATCGCATGGACCATCGTGACTATTCCGTACTCCGCGTGGGGTGCAGAACTGTCGCTCGACTATCGCGAGCGAACGCTGATCACCGGCTGGCGCGAGATGCTGGGCATCGTCGGCCAGCTATTGGTAATGGCGCTGCCCGTGGCATTGCCGTGGCTCGCGGTACAGGGTTTTACCAGCCTCGAAAACACCCGCGGCGACTCGATGGCGCCGCTGTTGCACATCGTTGCGGTGATCACCGTGGTTACGCTGTTCGTTTCGCTCGCAGGCCTGTTGTGGACGTTGCCCGAAGTGCGCGTGCCCACCTCGCACGTCAACTGGTTCTCCGGCATGCGCGTCATCTGGCGCAACGGTCCGTTCAAACGGCTGATCCTCGTGAACGTCTTCAACGGCATGGGTTGGACGGTGTGCGGCACGCTGTTCGTCTTTTACGTGCGCTACATTCTCGAAGCAGGCCTTGCTGCAACCGGTTGGCTGCTGCTGGTCTATTACACCGCCGGCGTAATCGGCGCGCCCCTTTGTACGAAGGGCGGCAACCTGATCGGCAAACACCGGATGTGGGCTTGGACGATCATCTTCACGTGCGTTGCATATCTCCCGGCGACGCTGCTCGGCCCCGGTGACGAGCTGTGGTTCGCGCTGATCCTCTCGTTCACCGGATTGTCGATTGCTAACGGCGGCATCCTGGGTTCGTCGATGTCGGCGGACGTGATCGACATCGACACGCTGCGCAGCGGCCAGCAACGCGGCGCCCTGTTCATGGCGTTGTGGGCATTGGCGTCGAAGTTTGCCGCGGCGCTCGGTGCGCTGGTGGCACTGAATCTGCTCGACATCATGGGTTTCGAACCTGCGGATCATGACGCCGCCGGCAAGCCCGCGTTGCTGTTCCTCTACATCGTGTTACCGATCATCTGCTGGTTGATTGCCGCCGCGATCATCTGGAACTATCCGATCACCGAAGTGCGGCATAAGCGGATACGCGCGCGGGTGGAACGAAAAATCGCGGCAAACGCCTCAACACAACTGTTGGCGGCTGATTGAGACGGTGCGCAACACGTACAACATCAGTTTGTTGCGGCGGCGCATCCAGGAGGCGCTGCCGAGAACGCTGTCGCCCCAGGGCGAATCGGCAGTAGAGGGGTTTCTGTCGCTGCCTGGTGCCAGTGCTTGGCGGCCGGACCGGCTGGGGCTTAGAGAGTTGTCGTTCATCTTCGATATCGGGCTGCCGTTCGCGTTGATCGGCGACAAGCCCGTTGCGAAAACCCTCGGCCTGCACGCCGGCGATGCGGTTCGCGATGGGCGACTACCGGAATCAACCCTGTGGAGCGCCGTGCATGCCGTTGCGCTGTTGTGCCATTGGGGACTCGATGTGCGGTTGGTAAGCACCGCAATGGCGCCGTTGCAGTTCGAGGTTCAGATGCCCGGCGGCGCACCGTTCACACTCGACGTGAGACGCGCGGTTCTCGAGCCCGCGAGCTCCGGACTCGTGGCGCTCGACATGCGTGGCGCAACCGTGAGCTTCGACGCTGCGGCCGCGTACTACTGCGAGCAGTTCGCCGCCGGCCTTGTCGGGGTGCTGCTGTTCGAGCCGCGCTTCTGGATCGGCGTGGAGCAGAAAGAGTGGCTGCACATGGCACGACTCGCTCCGGACGTGGTTGGTTTGGAACCGCGCGTGCTCGGATGTGCCGACGGTGACCGATTCGCCGGCGCGCAGGCGTTGCGGTTGCCCCTGTTAATCTGAAGAGACGAATCTGGAACGACAGCAGAAGGAGAGATGCCGTGAAGCTCGCCATTGATTTTCCATCGATCGCGTTTCGCGAAGGTCCCGCGGCGGTCGCGAAGCTCGCCATGGAGGTGGAGCGTATCGGTTACGACCAACTCGACATCTTCGACCACGTCGTAATGGGATTTCCGATCGAAGGCCGTACCGATCTGCAGTACCCGGCAAAGATGCCGATTCTGGAGGCGCTGGTAACGCTGGGGTTCTGTGCGGCGGTGACGTCTCGGATCGGGCTCGGCACGGAAGTGTTGGTGCTGCCGCAACGGCAACCGGTGCTCGTCGCCAAACAAGTGAGCACGCTCGACACATTGTCGGGCGGGCGAGTGCGCCTTGGTGTGGGCGTTGGCTGGCAATCGTCCGAATACGATGCGCTCGGCGAATCGTTCGGCGATCGCGGCAAGCGCATGGACGAAGCGTTGCAGGTTCTGCGCGCGTGCTGGCGCGACGAGCGCGTCGACTTCTCCGGCGACCACTACAACGTCACGGCAATGGGCATGGAGCCGAAACCCCCGCAGGGTGCGGCGTTGCCGATCTGGGTGGGTGGCCATTCGCCCCCTGCGTTACGCCGCGTTGGGCAATACGGTGACGGCTGGTTGGCGGCACTCGTCAACAACAGGGAACGCGTAGCCAAGGGAATGCAGACCATCCGCGAGCATGCACAGAGTTTCGGCCGAGACCCTAACTCGATTCAGTTTCAGACCATGCTGGCGCCGCCGCCGCGTGAAAACGACGACGGTAAGGGGAAGGGGTTCTTCGCCGATCCCGATCGCGTTGCACGCAGGGCGGCCGACATCGCGGAACTCGGTTTCGGCTGGGTGTCGCTGAACGGCACCAACCTGTTTCAATCAGGCGCCCGAACGGTCGCGGCGATGGTCGACGCATTCGGTGTGCTGCACGAGCGGTTGCGCCGGGAAGTGGGCTGACGCTTTTCGCGCATGGCGCGTCTGCTGCAGTTCATTTTCGTCGTTTGTCTGATCGCGTTGCCGGTGGCGTGGTTGAAGACCGACACGCTGCCGAAGGTACTGTCGTTTTCGCATGCGCTTGCGACGGAACCGCGGCAACAGGCTATCGAGAAGCCACCTATGGATATCGAAATGGGTGGCGTCTCCTATCGCGTCGAACCGGCGTATCACTACGTGCTCGATGGCATGGTGGTGTCGTATCGGATCCACGACGGCGATTACATGCTGCACCGATTGTGGAATGACCATCTCAACGTCGCGGATATCTGCGTGGTGTGGGGCGACGATGCGGGGCGCGTCGATCTGCACGCGTTCGATTTCAGCAATGGCGAGTTCACGTGCATGTTCCAGACGCGCAGCGAGAAGGAATGGCGCGCGTTTCGCCTCGACCAGATCTCGAACAACCATTTGCTGACGGCCGATCCGGCGGTACGTGCGCGGATCGAGAACGTCGCCGTAGGCGACCAGATCCACTTCGAGGGATATCTGGCGACGTACTCGAACGCATCGGGCTTCCACCGCGGCACCAGCACCACTCGAACCGACACCGGTAATGGGGCTTGCGAGACGGTATACGTCACAGAATTCGACATTGTCGATCCGGCGCCGCGCGGCTGGCGTAAGCTGCAAAGCGCTGCGCTGTGGGGAATGCTGCTGAGCGGCGCCGCGTGGCTGTTTGGCGTCGGCAAAGGTTGGTTCTGAGGTTGTTTAAGAGTTGCTCTCTGAGGGTATCAACGTGCGGGAAATGAAGTGTGCGCGTACTGATTCTCGGTAGCGGACTGGCGGGCATTACGTCCGCCTATTACCTGCGCATACTCGGCTGCGACGTCACCGTCGTCGACCGCGCTCCCGGTGCCGGACGCGAAACGAGCTTCGCAAACGGATCGATGATCACACCGAGCCTGGCGGACCCGTGGAACGCCCCCGGCGTTTTCCGCGCACTAGTGCGCTCGTTGGGGCGTGAAGACTCTGCGATTCTGCTGCGAGCCGGTGCCATTCCGTCGCTGTTAGGTTGGGGTATTTCGTTTCTGCGCAATTCCGCGTCGAAGCACTTCGAACGCAACTATCTTCGCAACGTCGGCCTGGTGCATTACTCGCAGCAGGTCATGCGCGACCTGATGCAAACCCACGTTTTGAAGTTCGACTACGTCGACGACGGCACGATGAAGATCTTTCGCGATGAAGCCTCGTTCGAGCACGGCATCAAGATCGCGCACTGGTTGAAGCAGGTCGGAATAGAACATCGTCAACTCGACACCGACGGCGTCGTGAGGATCGAACCGAATCTGGCGAGCGTCGCGGAAGAGATCGTCGGTGGCATTGGATATCCCGGTGACGAGACCGGCAACGCGCGCATGTTCTGCGAAGAAATGCGGCGCGTGTGTGACGAATCGGGTGTGCGCTTCCGGTTCGCAGAAAACGTGGTCGAGATCATCCGCAAGCGCAAGCGGATCGAGGGCATGCGAACGGCAAAAGAGACGCTGACGGCCGACGCATACGTGCTGGCCGCCGGCAGCTTCAGTTCGCTATGGGGTAGACAACTCGGCTTCGACATTCCGGTTCGTCCCGCGAAGGGCTACTCCATTTCGGTGCCGATGCATCGTTGGGAGCCGCGGCCGCGCGTGCCGGTTGTGGATGATTCGTTGCACGCCGCGCTGGTACCTGTGGGCGGTGTGTTGCGCGTGGCTGGCACCGCCGAATTCACCGGCTACGACGTGACGGTGAATCCAAAACGCATCGCCAATCTCGTCAATCTGTTCGGCCGCGTGTATCCAAAGCTCGCCGAGCGCGTCGGTGACCTCGACGTGCAGCCGTGGTGCGGGCTGCGGCCGCTGACGCCGGATGGCATGCCCATCGTTTGCCGATCACCTATAGAGAACCTGTACCTCAACACTGGCCATGGTCCGCTCGGTTGGTCGATGGCGTGTGGGTCCGGTCAAGCGATCGCCCACATGGTTACCGGCGCGCCGACCGGCATCGACATGACCACATTCGGCCTGAAGCGCTTCTGACGGCTGCGTAATGGTGACGGCGCACGACGCACCGACCGAACACGATCCCTGGATCCTGGTCTTCGACGGTGACTGCGGCTTCTGCCGATACTGCGTGGACTATGCGCGCGCGGTGACCGACGTCGAGGCGGGCCGGGCGGTTCGATACGAGCCATACCAGAGCGTCGCACCACAGTACCCCGACATATCGATCGACGAGTTCAAGGCGTCGATCCGTCTGGTTACACCGGCGGCGCGGTACCACGGCGCGCAGGCCGCGTTCCGAGTACTTGCGCTCGCCCCTCGATTGCGCGGTTGGCTCTGGTGCTATCGGTTCGTACCGCTTTTTGCCGTCGTTGCCGAGGCGCTATATCGATTCACGGCGCGCCATCGCGGCACCGTCTACGGGATCGCACGGCCGCTGTTCGGCACACGCCTGCTTCCGTCCGACTACACGCGTACCGCTGGTGTCGTCATCCGCGGCATCGGCGTGGCGTCGCTGTTTGCGTTCGCGTCGTGGTGGTGGCAGGCGGCCGGGTTGGTCGGGTCAGACGGCATCCTGCCCGTGCGCGACTACTTCGATGCAGCGCGTGCACAACTCGGTGGCGATGGTTGGTTGTTGCTGCCGTCGTTGTATTGGCTCTCGACCGCCGACTGGATGACATCGGCACTCTGCGGTGCCGGATGCGTCGCCTCGCTGCTGCTGATCCTGCGCGTATGGCCAACGGTTGGCGCGCTGGTCGCGTACGTCTGTTATCTGTCGCTCGAATACGGCGGCGGTGTGTTCCTGGCGTATCAGTGGGACAGCCTGTTGGTCGAATCGCTCATAGTCGCGGCGGTGCTCGGCCGTCAGCAACGGGTCGGCGTATGGTTGACGCGGTTGCTCGTGTTCCGGTTCATGTTCCTCTCGGGCGCAGTGAAGCTCGCGTCGGGCGACCCGACATGGCGCGGGCTTACCGCGCTCGACGTCCATTTCGAGACCCAGCCGCTACCGACGCTGCTCGCGTGGTACGCGCATCATCTGCCGCGCGCACTGCTGCATTTCGGTACGGTGGCGACGTTCGTCATCGAACTGTTACTGCCGTTCCTGATATTTGCGCCGCGCAACCCGCGCCTTTTTGCAGCTGCCGGGTTTCTGTTGCTCGAGTTTCTGATCGTGCTGACGGGCAACTACAACTTCTTCAATCTGCTGACGATCGTGCTTTGTCTGGGTTTGCTCGACGACCGTGCGCTGGGCGCCTCGTCCGCTGGCGGAACGCGCAGTTCGCCGCCCGCGCGATGGGGCGTCGTAGTGGCGGCGATGGCGTTGCTCGGCGCGCTGCAGATCCATCAAACGCTGGCGCGCGACCGCGTGAGCGGGTGGGAAACTGTCCTTTCGCGCAGCGTCGAGCCGCTGCAGCTGGTCAACAGCTATGGTCTGTTCGCGGTAATGACGACGCACCGCGACGAACTCGTCATCGAGGGGTCGATGGACGGCACTGAGTGGCAGGAGTTGCCGTTCAAGTTCAAACCGCAGGGCCTCGATACGGCACCGCGCTGGGCGACTCCATACCAGCCGCGGCTCGACTGGCAGATGTGGTTCGCCGCGCTAACGAGCCGCGAAGGGGCGCCGTGGTTCGACAATTTCGTCGTTCGCCTGTTGAGCGGTGCACCGGACGTATACGCGCTGCTCGATACGACACCGTTCGCCGACAAGCCGCCGCATTTCATCCGTGTGTTGCGGTATCGCTACCACTTCACCACTGCCGAACAGCGGCAGGAAACCGGCGCCTGGTGGCGACGTCAATACGTTGGCGTGTGGTATCCGCCCGTCCGGCTGGCGCGATAACGCCGGCGAGCCCGGACAGACAGGATCGTTACCAGGGGTGCGACTCGCCGTTCCACTTCTTGAAGCTGCCGGTATCGGCCAGCGTCAGGTTCGCGATCACCGACATGATGCCGGTGGCGCTTTCCTCCACGCTGATGTCCGCGCCGGAGCCGCCCATGTCGGTGCGTACCCAGCCTGGATGGATCAACCCCACGGCGATGCCATCGCTGGCGAGTTCCACCGACGCCATCCGCATCACCTTGTTCACGGCGGCTTTGGACGAGCAGTACGCGAACATCACCGGCATGTTGAGTTCCAGCGCACCCATCTGGCTCGTGATCGTAATGGCGCGCGGATTCTTGCCGGCTTTCAGATTGCGACGGAACGTTTGCACCATACGCAGCGGCGCCATCGTGTTGACGGCGAACGTTTCGGCCCAGCCGTCGAAGTCCATGTTCGCGAGCGACTGTTTCTCGGCGCTCGGGCCGGCCATGCCCGCGTTGTTGATGAGGATGTCGATCGGCGCGGTGCGAATCTCTGCGGCGAGCGCTGCGATCGATTTGCCATCGGCGACGTGCACGCCGTGCAGCGTCAGTCCTTTGCGCGACTTTGCGAGCGCCTGCAACTTGTCGGCCTTTGCAGGTTCGCGGCAACACGCGAGCACCCGATTACCAGCAGCCGCGTACCGCGCGGCGAGTTCGAGACCGATGCCGCGGTTGGCACCTGTGATGAGAACGGTTTCCATGTGGTTTCCTGGCAGGTTGTTCAACGACCCGCTATTTAGCGCGGGCCAATTTCGGGGCGGCCGGTCTGCTTCCTTCGAAAAGTGCGTTGACACCGTCGTCGTCGGTTGCAAGCAGCCGTTCGAGCCAGCCGTGGAAGCGTTGGCCGCCGCCTTCGTTGCGGCCGAACATGACGTGACTCTTCGCGCCGGTCATCAACGCTCGCTGCTGGCGCAAGCCCGTCGCGTAGTCTTCCTCTCTAACGACGTACTCGAGCAGTTTGAATTGTGCTTCGGCCGCAACCCGTTGCTCGTCGGTCGGCTGCTTTTCCATCAGATACGACTGCACGGTGAACGATGCGCCGGGCGAGTCGCCGGGGAACAACTGCGAGATCATCACGCCGCGTCCGCCGCCGCCGTCGAACGATGCGATCGATACGTGCGGAAAGATGGTCCACACGCCGCCGAGGAGCGCGCGTGTGGGCCATTCTTCTTCCGGTGTTCCTTCCAGCGCGATCAGCGATGGATCGGGCGAACTGACGCGTTGGTGTGGACCGTACGCGGTGTAGAGCGCCTGGTTCGGCATGTTCTCGCCGAACGTATTCTTGTGCAGGATCGGCAGGTGGTAGAGATCCATGTAGCCGTCGTACGCGATCTTCCAGTTCGGACCCGCGATCGTGCGGCGCGAAAAGAGATACCAGTCCTTGAAACCGAAGTGTTCGAGCAGTTGATCGTAACCGGACAGGAACTTGTCGATCGGAAGCGTGGATTTCGGATCGAGGGTCACCCAGATCATGCCCGCGCGTTCGGCCACCGGCAGCGTAGTCAATCCATTGCAGGACTTGTCGATGTCGCCGAAGTCTTTGCTTGCATAAACCGCGACGAGCGCGCCGCTCTGGTCGTACGTCCACGCGTGGTACGGACACGTGAAGCGGCGGCTGTTGCCTGCACCTTCCGGCATGATCTGCGAGCCGCGATGGCTGCACATGTTGACGAACGCACGCACGCTTCCATCGGGATGGCGCGTCAGCAGCACCGGCACGCCCGCTGCTTCGATGGCGCGGTAATCGCCGGGCTTCGCGAGTTCGACGCTCAGCGCCAGCATCAGCGGCATACGTTTGAACACACGGTCCATTTCGAGACGAAAGCGTTGCGGGTCGTAGTAGTGCTCGGCTGGAATTCGCGCGACCTCGTCGACCTGATTGATCGTGCCGGCCTTGACGTGAGAGATGTTGTCCTTGGCCATGCCGATGAGTTGTGCTCGGGACATTCGTGCCTACTCGTACTTCGGTTGCGCCAGCATCGTTGAACTGTAAACTGCGCGCAACACTGCATACCCTGATTTGGAGGTTCGTTCATGTCGTCACTCGTCGCTACGTTTCAAACCAGCAAGGGAGACATCCGGGTCAATCTGATGGAAGACGTAGCACCGCTGACGGTCGCGAATTTCGTCAACCTCGTGCAACGCGGCTACTACGATGGACTGACGTTCCATCGCGTGATCGCCGATTTCATGGTTCAAGGCGGTTGTCCGCTCGGCACCGGCACCGGCGGTCCCGGCTACAAATTCAAGGACGAGTGCTCGTCGAAAGCGAAACACGATGCGCCCGGCAAGCTGTCGATGGCGAATGCGGGTCCGGGCACCAACGGTTCGCAGTTCTTCATCACGCACGTGCCCACGCCGTGGCTCGACGGTAAGCACACGGTGTTCGGCTCCGTGCAAGGCGCGGAAGATCAGGCCGTGGTCGACAAGATCGCCAAAGGCGACACCATCGAGACGATCACCATCGACGGCGACGCCGATGCGTTGCTGGAAAAAGTGGCCGATCAGATCGACAAGTGGAACAGCGTGCTCGACAAAGCGTGAGCACGCCCGACGTCGTCATCGTCGGCGGGGGAATCGGCGGCGGTGCGCTTGCGAAGAATCTGGCGGAAGCGGGCATCGCCGTCACGGTCCTCGAACGCACGCTCGAATATGCCGACGTGGTACGCGGCGAGTGGATCGCACCGTGGGGCGTTCCGGAAACGAAGGCCGTCGGCGTGTATCCGATCTATGTCGCCAACGGCGGACACCACGTCACGCGGCACGTGTCGTACGACGAGGACATCGCGCCGCGCGTTGCCGAGAAGGCGGCGTTCGATCTGACCACGCTGCTGCCCGACAATCCGGGTCCCTTGTGCATCGGCCACCCGTCGATGTGCAACCTGCTGAATCAGGCTGCGACGACTGCAGGCGCCACCGTACTGAGGGGCGTTTCCAACACGCGGGTTACGCCGGGCTCTCCGCCAACCGTTACGTTCGATCACGATGGCAAGACCACCACGCTGCGCCCGCGTCTGGTCGTTGGTGCCGACGGGCGCCACGGCAAAACGGCGGAACAGATCGGCGCGAAATTGCAGCAGGACGAACCGCACCATCGCTTCTCCGGCATGCTGGTCGACAACGTGCCGCAATGGCGGGAAGACACGCAGTTCATATCGGTCGAAGGCGACGTGAACGTGCTGGCGTTCCCGCAGGGCGGCGGGCGCATCCGGCTGTACATCGGCTTCGGCCTCGAACAGAAGACTCGGCTCGCCGGCCCGCAAGGACCGCAACGGTTTCTCGAGGCGTTTCGCCTCAAGTCCGTGCCGGGAAGCGACGCAATCGCCGCGGGGCGGCCGATCGGTCCGTGCCTCGTATATCCGAACAACGATACGTGGATCGACGAGCCGTTCGCCGAAGGCGTGCTGCTGATCGGCGATGCCGCGGGGCGCAACGATCCGATCACCGGCCAGGGACTCTCCATCACGCACCGCGACGTACGCGTCGTGCGTGACATCCTGCTTGGCGATTCAAACTGGTCGACCGACGCGTTCGTTCCGTACGGCAAGGAACGCAAGGAGCGCATGCGACGGTTGCGAATCGCGGCACGGATCGCCGCGATTCTGGAAGCCGAGTTCGACACCGCCGCGCGCGAGCGACGGCATCGTGCAGCGGAGCGACGGCGCGCGATGGCGCCCGAGTCGCTTGCGACGCTGACGCCGTTCATCGGGCCCGATGCGTTGCCGCCGGAAGCCTATTCGGACGAGGCGGTGGCCGCGTTCCTCGCTTGATCAGCCGCTTGATTGAGGGCGCTGATCGAGATGCCACAAGCGCGATTTGGCGGCGATCAGTGCGATCACCGTGAACATCACGGCGGATGCCAACGCCAGTGCGCCGCGCGGACCGATCCACTCCACGAGAAACCCATTCGTGAATGCGCCGATCGGTCCTGAACCCATGAACGCGAACGAGTAGAAGCTCATCACGCGGCTGCGTTGGTTCGGCGGTGCTTCCTCCTGCATGATCGTGCGCGCCATGCTCATCGCGATGCCGCCGCCCATTCCCCAGAGAAAAATCAACACCAACAACACCGTAAAGCTGACACCGATGCCGATCGTGCCGAGCATGACGGCGCCGAGCCCTTGCGCGAGCAACAGCGCGCGACCCTGCCGGCGGATGTCGCCGAAGCGGATCAGCATGAAGATCGTCGTGACGAGCCCCAATGCGTTCGCGGCATTCATCAGCGCCAGGTCTCCGGCCGATCCCGCGTAGTACTCGCGCACCAGCAGCGGCAGCGTGACGATGTAGGAGCCCATGAAACACGTGCCCATTGCGACGCTCTGCAGCACCGTCATCCGCATCGGTGGCGATGCAGCGATGGTTCGATAGCCTTGTGCAATCGCGCGACCGATGTCGCGCAGGCGGTGGTGCTCCTGGTGCACTGGCGTGGGTCGGTCGGGAATCCGCGCGAAGAACCGAATGCCGAGCATCAGCACCAGCGATTGCACGAACAGAATCGGCAAAGGACCGACCCGCTCTGCGAGCGATGCGATACCGAGACCGGCGAGCTGAACGCCGAACTGCATCATGCTGGCGCGCACCACAGCCGACTGGATGCCACCTTCCGCGACCTGGTTCAACAGACCGTCGCGGGCGGGTGTGACGAATGCCTGTGCCGTTCCCATGACGATGGCGTAGTAGATCATCGCTTTGTAGCTGAGGTTGTCGCTCAGCACGACGATGCACAGGAACAGCGGCGGCAGCGCCGCGACAGTCTGCGCGACGATGACGATTCTGCGGCCGCCGAAAATGTCGGCGAGGCTGCCGCCGATCAGAATCAACAACATGGTGGGTATCAGCATCGTCATCTGCGCGATGCCGACCATCTGCGGCACCTCGTGCAGCTCCATCGTCACGAGCCACGCGAACATCACCGACTGAATGCCGAACGCGAAGAACCACGATCCGGTTCCGAGCAGGTAGAGGTTGAACGCCTTCAAGACCCGGCATCCAGTTGCTCCCAACGCGCGTACGCGGTCGCGAGCTTCTCGTTGATGCGCTCGAGTGCAGCGAGACCTTCGGCGATCGCGGTTTTGTCCTGCCGATAGAACCCCGGGTCGGCGATGCGCTGTTGCAATGCTTTCTGTTCGGACTCGAGTGTATCGATGGTCTGCGGCATCGCGTCGAGTTCGCGCTGCTCTTTATAGCTGAGTCGTTTCTTCGCTGCGGTTGGCTTCGTTGCAGCAACACGTTGCGGCGCAGCTGCAGCGGCTTTTGGTGCGCCGCTGCTGCGCTTCTGCCGCAGCCAATCCTGATATCCGCCGACGTACTCGCCCCACGCGCCGTCGCCTTCGAATGCCAGAACGCTGGTGACGACGTTGTCGATGAACGCGCGGTCGTGGCTCACGAGCAGCAGCGTGCCGGTGAATTCGGCCAGCAGTTCTTCGAGCAACTCCAGCGTTTCAGCGTCGAGATCGTTGGTGGGTTCGTCGAACACCAGAAGATTCGCGGGTTGCGTGAACAACTTCGCCATGAGCAAACGATTTCGTTCGCCACCGGACAAACTGGCAACCGGCGAGTTCGCCCGCTCGGGCGGAAACAGAAAATCGCCGAGGTATCCGATGATGTGCTTCTTGCGATCGCCGATGGTGACGTGGTCCGAACCTGCGCTGACGTTCTCTCGAACCGACAACTGCGGATCGAGCTGCGCCCGCTGTTGATCGAAATACGCCGTCTTCAACTGCGTGCCCAGCCGCACCTGGCCGCTTTGCGGTGCAAGATCGCCGAGCAGCAGGCGCAACAACGTACTCTTGCCGCAACCGTTCGGCCCGATGATGCCGATTCGGTCGCCGCGGCGGATCGTCATCGTCAGATCGCGCACCAGCATCCGCTCTCCATACCCGAAGCTGACGCGATCGAGATCGGCGACGATCTGGCCGGAACGGCCGGAGCTTCCGATATCGAAATTCACGGTGCCTTGCACGGCAACGCGTTGACGCCGTTCCACCCGCAGCGCTTCGAGCCTGCGCACGCGGCCTTCGTTGCGTGTGCGCCGCGCTTCGATACCTTTGCGGATCCACACTTCCTCTTCGGCGAGGAACTTGTCGAAAACCGCGTTCTCGCGCGCTTCCACTTCGAGCATCTGTTGTTTGCGCGAAAGGTATTCGTCGTAGTTGCCGGGGAACGATACCAGCCGGCCGCGATCGAGTTCGACGATTCGAGTCGCCAGGCGGCGGGTCAGCGTGCGGTCGTGTGTGATGAAGATCGTCGCGCCCTGAAACGACAGCAGCATCTCTTCGAGTGCCGTTATCGCATCGATGTCCATGTGGTTGGTCGGCTCGTCCAGCAGCAGCACGTCCGGGTCGGAAACCAGCGCGCGCGCCAGCATGACGCGCCGTCGCGTGCCGCCCTAGCACGCGCTGACGATGACATCGGGGGGCAAGGCGAGACGGCTGAGCACCTCCTCGACGCGTTGCGAGAAGTTCCATCCGCCGAGCGTATCGATGCGCTGCTGCAAAGCGGCCAATCGCTGCAGGGCGGCCTCGTCGCCATCGACAATGGAGTGACTCGCGTCGTGATAGTCGGCCAGCACTTTGCCGAGTTCGGGAAGACCGCCGGCCACCGTCTGGTACACCGTTGCCGAAAGATCCTCCGGTACGTCCTGCTCCAGATGCGCGATGCGCAACGTGTCGCGCCGCCATATGCTGCCTTCGTCGGGCAATACGGCACCGCGCACGACGTTCAGCAACGTCGACTTGCCGGTGCCGTTGCGGCCGACGAGACAGACGCGTTCGCGTTCTTCGAGCTGGAAGTTCGCGTGGTCGAGCAGCATCTTGTGGCCGAACGCGAGCGTTGCGTCGGTCAGCGCGATGAGGCTCACGGTGTGGAGGGCTCGTCGGCCTCGATCGCCCAGGCGGCGGCTTCGGCATCGTCGTCGGCTGCGCGGATGACCTGCAGGAACGCATCGCCGTATTTCTCGAGTTTGGTTCTGCCGACGCCGTTGATGCCGAGCAGTTCGGCGGCGCTGCGGGGGCGAACGGCAATCATCTCGGCCAGCGTCGCATCGTGGAAGATTACGTACGGTGGAACACCCTGAGCGTCTGCGAGTTCCTTGCGGCAGGCGCGCAGCGCGCTCCACAACCCCATGTCTTCTTCGGCAACCGGTTGCGCACCGCGACGTTTGCGCGATCGGGCCGGCGCGGTCGGGTCTTCACGTAGATGCAGTGTTACGTCGCCGCGCAACAGCGGCCGACTCGCTTGCGTGAGCACCAGCGCGCCGTAACGGTCGACATCGGCGCGCAGATAACCCCGCACGAGCAATTGTCGAATCACCGAGCGCCATTGTGCGTCCGTTAGCTCGCCGCCGATGCCGAACGTGCTCAGCGTGTCGTGGCCGTGCTTCTGAACCTTGTCGCTGTCTTTGCCGAGCAGCACGTCGATGACGTGGCCGGGGCCGAACCGCTGTCCCGTTCGTACGACGCACGACAGCAGCTTTTGCGCGGCGACTGTTGCATCCCACGTGACGGGTGGGTTCAGACAGACGTCGCAGTTGCCGCAGTCGGCGGCGGAGTCTTCGCCGAAATACCGCAGCAGCGAGTTGCGCCGGCACTGCGTGAGTTCGCACCAGCCGAGCAGAGCGTCGAGTTTGTCGCGTTCGTTGCGTTTGAAACGCTCGTCGCCTTCGGATTGATCGATCATGCGACCCATCCGCACGACGTCCTGCAACCCGTACACCATCCACGCCTCGGACGGTTCGCCGTCGCGGCCCGCGCGACCGGTCTCCTGGTAATACGACTCGACGCTTTTCGGCAGATCGAGGTGCGCAACGTAGCGAACGTCGGGTTTGTCGATGCCCATACCGAAGGCGATGGTCGCCACGATGACTACGCCGTCGTCTCTCAGGAAGCGATCCTGATTTGCCGCGCGTACTTCGGCCGACAGTCCTGCGTGATACGGAAGCGCATCGTAGCCATGCTCGCGCAACCACGAGGCGACGGCGTCGACGCTGCGCCGCGACAGGCAGTACACGATGCCGGCTTCGTCGCGGTGCAATGCCAGGAATTCGAGCAGTTGCGCGCGCGCGTCGGTCTTCACGGCGACGCTGTAGCGGATGTTCGGACGATCGAAACCGCCGACGAAACGAATCGGATTCGTGAGATCGAGGCGCGTCACGATTTCGTCGCGCGTGCGGGCATCGGCCGTTGCCGTCAACGCCATCCGCGGCACGCCGGGAAAGTGCTGCTGGAGTACGTCCAGCCCGAGATAGTCCTGGCGGAAATCGTGGCCCCACTGCGACACGCAATGCGCCTCGTCGATGGCGATCAGCGAAATCGGCAATCCCACCAGCCGTTCCAGCGTGCGCGGCTGCAGCAGGCGTTCCGGCGCGACGTACACGAGATCGAGCCCGCCGGCCGCAACATCGTCGAGCACCTGCTCTTGCGCATGCCAGCTCAGCGACGAGTTGAGATACGCCGCGCGGATGCCGATCTGCGTGAGCGCGGTCACCTGGTCGCGCATCAGCGCGATCAGCGGAGAAATGACGATGCCGGTGCCTTCGCGCACGAGGCTGGGCAGTTGATAGCAGAGCGATTTACCGCCGCCGGTAGGCATCAGAACGAGGCAATCGTGGCCGGCAAGCGCGGCCTCGATTACGTCGTGTTGCTGGCCTCTGAACGCGGAATAGCCATAGGCCTCCGAGAGGAGCTTGCGTGCGCGGTCCATCATGCGGCGATCATATCGTGAAGGTCTGCTTGGTGTTCTTGAATCGCTGCGCCTATGATCGCGACAACCCCAATCGTCTTACGAGGAGAGCGGAGATGGCGGACAAACCGAGCTACATCGGACTGTTGAATGCGATTGCCAACGGCGAGCGCGGCGGCGCCAGGATCTTCAAGAAGTGGGCCGAAGCGACGACGTGCGAAGACATCAAGCCGACCTTGCAGACCGTTGCGATCCGCGAAGCGGAGCACGCGCTCGCGTTCGAGAAGCGCCTGTGTGAACTCGGCTTCAGCTTGCGCGAGAAGGAGAATCCGGAGCTCAAGAAGACCGTCAAGGTGATGAAGTCCGATTGCACCGATCTCGAGAAATTCCAGCATCTGGGTTACGGCAAGAAGTCCAAAGACGAGCAGACCGACGGACTGCTGCGACTGCTCGAAGACACGACCATCGACCCGCAAACCGGCGCGCTGCTCGGTCGCTTCATCTGCGAAGAGCGCGATACGGTGCGACGTTTGAAGGTGTGTTACGACACGTTGAAGCACGGTGCCGCTGCTGCGCCCCCTTCTATGATTATGGCGGACGTCACGCTCGATCAGGTGTGTGCGCAACTCGCGACGCTCACCGAAAAGGTCGAGGCGATGTCGCGTTTGAAAGCCGTTCGCTGAACCGGGACGGTTATCAACACGGAAACGGCAGCGGTCCGTCCCGATGAGGAGATGGACTGGCCGAAGGCTGCCGAATATCTGGCGACGCGCGTCGAAGGCGCGCGTGGGCCGATGCAGGTGCGCCAGTTTCCGGGCGGTAGCGCAAACCTCACCTATCTGATCTCGTTCGGCGCGCAGGAATACGTGCTGCGCCGGCCGCCGC
>JBGSNQ010000126.1:0-13859 GCA_041739525.1 Pseudomonadales bacterium
GACAACACCGGCGGCGACATCCTCGGCAGCGCGCTCTTCCGGATGAAGACCCACGGCCGCATCGTCTGCTGCGGCGCCGTGAGCCAGTACGACACCGCGAATCCCACCGGAAGCCCGCGCGGCATTCCGGGGCTGCTCGTCAACAACCGCGTGCGCATGGAAGGTTTTCTCGTATTCGACTACGCGGACCGCTACGACGAGGCGCGCGCGGAGATGACACGCTGGATCGTGAGCGGCGAGCTCACACCGCGCGTCACGGAGTTCAAAGGGCTCGAGTCCGCGCCACGCGCGTTCATCGAGCTCCTTCACGGCGAGACGATCGGCACGACGATCGTGCGCGCCTGACACCCATTTTCACCGAGGAAACGACCCATGGACTTCAAGATTCCCAAGACACTTCAGGACTACCTCGACGAGCTCGACCTCTTCATCGAGAAGGAAATCCAGCCGCTCCAGGACCGCGACGACAACATCCGCTTCTTCGATCACCGCCGCGAGCACGCGCGCACCGACTGGGACAACAACGGACTTCCTCGCCCCGAGTGGGAAGCGCTCCTCGGCCAGGCGCGGCAGAAGGCCGACGCCGCTGGTCACCTGCGCTTCGGATGGCCGAAGGAATACGGCGGCAAAGGTGGCTCGAACCTGTGGATGGCCGTCATTCGCGAGCACCTCGCGGCCAAGGGCCTCGGCCTCTTCAACGACCTGCAGACCGAACACTCGATCGTCGGCAACAACCCCTTCATCGTGATGTTCAAGGAGTTCGCGACGCCGGATCAGTTCGAGCGCTACGGCGACGACGTGCAGAACGGGCGCCTGCGCACCGCGTTCGGCCTGACCGAGCCGCAACACGGTTCCGATGCGACGTTCATGGAAACGCGCGCGGTGCCTCACACGAAGAACGGCAAGAAGGGCTGGCTCATCAACGGCGAGAAGATGTGGACGACGGGGATGCACCACGCCAACTACATCATGACGTTCGCCCGCACCGACGGTAAGGACGGCGACGCGCGCGGCATCACGTGCTTCATCGTGCCGACCGAAACGCCGGGCGTGAAGGTCGAGGAGTACCTCTGGACCTTCAACATGCCGACCGACCACCCGCGCGTGTCGCTCAAGGACGTGTGGATACCCGAGGACTTCTACTGGGGCGAGATCGGCGGCGGCCTCGCGATCGGACAGAGCTTCGTGCACCAGAATCGCATCCGCCAGGCGGCCTCCTCCCTCGGTGCGGCCGTCTACTGCATCAACGAGAGTGTGGCGTATGCGCGCCAGCGCAAGCCCTTCGGCAAACCGCTCTCGAACAACCAGGCGATCCAGTGGCCGCTCATCGAATTGCACACCCAGGCGCAGATGCTCAGGCTCCTCATCCACGAGACCGCGGTCGCCATGGACACCATGCCGCACAAGGAAGTCGAGCGGCAGATCTCGGATCGTGTGTCGATGTGCAACTACATCGGCAACCGGCTCTGCTGCGATGCCGCCGACCAGGCGATGCAGACGCACGGCGGCATGGGTTATTCGCGCCACAAGCCGTTCGAGCACATCTATCGCCACCACCGCCGCTATCGCATCACGGAAGGCTCGGAAGAGATCCAGATGCGCAAGGTGGGCGCATATCTCTTCGGCTATGCGGGGCCGCGGAAGAACGAGTTCACGCAGCTCTACGGGCCGGCGAAATTGTCCTGAGCGGAGGATCGCGCGACCCGGCGCCGTCGGAAGGGGACGATCGCGACGAGCGATCAGGGCTGCGCAATTCTGCGCAGAATGTGTCCGGCGACGACGGCGCCGTGGGTATTCTGCAGAAAGTGCCCCGCATCCTGAACGGCGTCGAAGGTCGCCTTCATCCGGCTCGCCCATTGCCTTCCCCAGGCTTCCGTGAACACGTCGTCAGCGCAACCCCAGATGAAATTGACCGGTTTGTTCCACGCAAGCAGCGCACGGTAATGGTGTGTCTGCGCCGCCCCGTTGCCGTTGTCGTAGCTGTCGAACGGAATCGACAGCGGAAATCGGCGCAAGCCGTTGTAGGCGGCGTCGGGTAGATCTCGAAACGGCGCGGAGAAGCCCTGGTAGATCTGAGCGGCCAGACCCTTGAAATCCGGCCGATGACCTTGCGTCAGCGCCGGAAAGATGACGTCGGGTCCGGCCAGCCTTGCGCTGAGCACCATCAGCAACGCGACGTTCGGTCGATCGCGACAGAAGATGCCGCCATCGTGCCAGTTTCTGTTCCAGGTGCGAATCGCATCGGTGTACTCGTACTCGGGATGATGCAGCCATGTGTTCATGATGATCAGCCGGTCGAAGCGCTCGGGCATCATCACCGCCTGTGCGAGTCCGATCGGACCCCCCCAGTCCTGGCAGACCAGCGTGACGCGACGCAGATCGAGAGCGGTGATCAGCGACGTCAGAATTTCGACGTGCCGCGCAATGGTGTACCAGTGAACGTCGGTCGGCTTGTCGGAGCGACCGAAGCCGATGTGATCGGGTGCGATGCAGCGGTAACCCGCGGAAACGAGCACCGGAATGATCTCGCGGTAAAGGTAAGACCAGGTCGGCATGCCGTGGAGCAACAACATGACCGGGCCGTCGGCCGGACCCACGTCCACGTAGTGCATCCTCAGGTCCTGCCACGCGTGATAACGCGGGGAATGATCGAAGCCGATCAAGTTCGCGAAGTTCTCGTCGGGTGTGCGAATGAATTGCGTCACGTGCGTCTCCGTGGTCACCAGCAACAAAAGAATATCCTCGCACGGCTCACAGGCGATCGAGCACGGGCACGGTGATCGACGCCTGGGTGTCGCCGAGCTGTTTGTCGCCGACGATGCCACGGTAGAACCGGCTGCGCATCATGTCGGCGAAATACTGCACGCCGGGATAGTAGACGAGCGCGACTCGGTCGAAGCGGTCACCCGCTTCGAGCGGTACCGCGACGCCGATGTGCATCGGCCCGTGCACGCCTTCGGCCATCAATCCGAACATCTGCTGCGTGTATTTGCGATCGGCGGCCGCATTCTGGGATGTCCCTTCGAGCAGCAGATTGACGACGACGACCGCGTGTTCGCCGTACTCGCGTGCCGCGAGCAGTCGAGTAGCGCGCGCCTCGATCTCTGGATTCCGCTCGGCAGGGACGAATGGAAAGTGCGACGGCGCTCGCGTGACCGCCTGTACGGCTCGCTTGCCGAGCAGGACCATCGGGAGTCCGAGATTGAACCACGGTGACCGCTGCATGCCGCAGGCATAGGCGTGGCTGAAGCGCGCCGACGCCTGACGATAGGTCTCTCTCGCCAGCACTCGATCGGCGGCGGTACGCGAATCGAACTGCGTCAACAAAACGGCACTCCACGGCACTTCGCCACCGAACCGGGCGACGAGTCCCGTCGACGCGAGCGCGTTGACCGCGACCTTGCCGGCGTAGACGACGTGCGCATCGCCCTCGGACTCTGCGGCGGCGCGCAGATCCCGCATTGCCGCGAACAGTGCGCGATCGTCGGCGCCCGGCGTTGCGCCGCGTTCGTTGTGCAGAAACGTCAGGACATGGAACGCGTCGCTGGAATACATCAGCGGTTGCGCGTCTTGCACGATGTCGCGGCGCGCGTGCAGATAACGCATCTGTTGCCACACCACCGCGGCGACGAGTCCGACGAGCGCCAACAGGACAACCGCTCGAAGCATGTCGCTACCCTCCCGTTTTCAGCCGGTGTACGAACCACCGGTCACTCCGGCGTCAGCACCAGCCGCAGCCGCACCATGTCGACGCAACGGATACCGTCTTCGACGATCGGCTCAGGGTAGTTGTTGGTGAAGTAATCCGGTTCGACACCGATGATCCGGAAGCCGGCGCGCTGATAGAAACGCAAGTTCCCGAAGCTCGAATTGCCGGTTCCCACGTCGATGACGCGCGCGCCGGTCGACTCCGCGAGACCGATCGCATGCCCGAGTAAACGACGGCCCAGGCCGGTGCCCCGATAGCCTTGCGCAACCGCGATGTTCATCAATTCGTACGTAGTCGCGTCCATCTGCCTGAGCGCGTACACGCCGACCACCTCGTCGTCGTGTTTCGCAATCCGCGTCAGCGTGTCGGAGAGGTAGCTCTCCACTCGCGTACGCGACGGATCGGCATCGAGCAGCAGATCCCAGGGCAGTTCTTCCGGGTACGGCCGGTAAAACCGCACGTCGCGAGGGTCGAAGCTCTTCACCAGTCTTCCGTGCCCGCTGCGCCTTTGAACGGGCCGATGATCTCGCGCGTTACCCAGCCGCCGTAGTAGCCGCCCGGTTGCGGATACACCGTCTCGCGCTCCACGAAGCAACTGACTAGGCCGGGGTAGAACGCCACCCAACCGAGCAGGTCTTTGAAATCGGCGAACACTTCCTGGTAACTCCACGCAGCGCCTTTTACCCGCTCACCGTCCACTACGACATCGTATGCGGTTGCGACGCCCTTCCATTCGCATGCGGTGCGTACGTCGGTTGCTTCGAGTGCATCCCATTCGATATCGTCGGGCGGTAGATAGAACACCGGTGGGCTCGCCGTCTCTAGCACGCGCACACAGTCGCGCGAATCGGCTATCAACGAACCTTCGGCGAATACCTGTACCAAACGTGTGTCGGGAACGATCATCGGCGGTCTTGGGTAGTCCCAAACCGATTCTTCGTGCGCAGCGTCGGCGTGTGCAAAATCCGGACGCACGTCGCCGCGGAACTTCCAACGTCGTCGAGCCGCTTCGATTTCAGGTGTCGGTCGCAGCATTGCACCCTCCCAAACCGAAGTGCTGGCCCCAAGAACGGACTTAGGATCGTCACGAACGCCAGCCCTGCCACCAGTGTTTGGCCGGCCGCGTCGATTTGCGGCCGCCCTCTGCGAAGGCGTAATACGCCTTCGTCAATGCAGGTGCAATCGAGTCGTAGGTATTCCAGTCGTCCTTTGCGTCGTACAGCGATGCGGCGTTATCCGCACGGTACTGCGCGTAGTGGTGCGCGGCAAAGGCGCTGCCCTGCTCGGACAGCAGATCGTCGGTCAATCGGCCGTGCGCCACCTTCGTGAAAAATGCCGCGGGTGAGAGTTCCCGATACCGCAGCCGCAGCATGTCGCGGCCGTTCGACGCTTCGAGCTTCGGCGCGACCAACTGCAGATTCACGCACCATGCCAGATACATACCGGGCACCAGCGCGGCGCGATCGATGGAACCCGCCTCTTCGATGTGCAGGTCGATGTCGTCGATGATCATCGACGTCACACCGATGCCAGGGCGCGATCGAGGTCGCGAATCAGATCAGCCTCGTCTTCGATGCCGACCGATACGCGCACCAGGTTGTCGCCGATGCCGAGCTGCTCGCGCACCGTCTGCGGCAAGCTCGCGTGCGTCATGATCGCGGGATGTTCGATCAGCGATTCGACGCCGCCGAGACTCTCCGCGAGCGAGAACACACGCACCGACGACAGGAACCGGCGCGTCGCTTCGAGATCGCCCGCCACGTTGCACGTCAGCATGCCGCCGTGGCCCGTCATTTGCCTGTTCGCGAGCGCGTGCTGGGGATGGCTCTGTAACCCGGTGAAACGCACCGCCGCGATTTTCGGATGCGATTCGAGGAAGCGCGCCACAGCGAGCGCGTTGGACTCGTGCGCCCTCATACGAATTGCCAGAGTTTTGAGGCTGCGCAGACACATATACGCGTCGAACGTGCTTTGAATGCCGCCGACGGCGTTACTCATGAATTTCAGCCGCTCCGCCAACTCCTCGTCGTCGGTAATCAGTACACCGCCGACGAGATCGCTGTGGCCGTTGATGTACTTCGTCGTGGAGTGCATCACCAGGTCTGCGCCCAATGCGATCGGCCGCTGGAAATACGGGCTCATGAACGTGTTGTCCACTGCGAGCAACGCTTTGGACGCATGTGCGATATCTGCTGCTTTCGCGATATCGACCACTTTCAACAGCGGGTTGCTCGGCGTCTCCACCCAGACGAGCCGCGTGTTCTTGCGCATCGCCTTTGCGAGATTGTTGGGATCGGCCATGTCGACATAGCTGAACTCGATGCCCTGCTGCTTGAACACGCGTTCGAACTGCCGATATGTGCCGCCGTACATGTCGTCGCACGCCACCACGTGGTCGCCGGTCGACAGCATGTGAACGATCGTCGCAGTGCCGGCCGATCCGGACGCCATCGCAAATCCGAAACGCGCGCCCTCGAGATTCGCAACGCAGTCTTCGAATGCACGACGTGTCGGATTGCCGCTGCGCGTGTAGTCGTAACCCTGGTGCACTCCGGGCGACGAATGCGTGTACGTCGACGTCAGATACAACGGCGTGACGATGGCGCCCGTGGTCGGATCGGGCGCCTGCCCTGCGTGAATGGCGCGCGTTTCGAATCCGAACTCGTCCTCGGACCAGTTCATCTGTTACCTCTCCTTGGTTTGCCCTCTCCTTGGGCTGCTTTAGGGCGCGAAACTCGACCGCGCGCGAATGCCCCATTTGCCGTCGACCTGCTCGACGATGTACAGCGACGGATAGCTCGCGTACCTGGTGCCGTCCTTGTGATAGCGCGAGAACTCGACCGCGATGTGCACCTTGGTCGGTGAACTCTGCACGATCTGCATCGCATCCCACTTGCTGTGGTCCCATCCCTCGCCGGCGATCAGCGCGTCGATGTGACTTGCGGCAACGAACGCGGCGCGATCGGGAAACGTGACGACCTTGCCGCCGGCGAATCGTACGTGCGGGTACAGCAACGTGTCCGCCCACGCTGCGCCGTCTTTCTTATTGAACGCCGTCATGAACGCATCCATGACACCCCGCGCCGCGGCATCGGCCGCGTCGTCCGCTCGAACAGCCGCGCCGGCGAGCATCGCGAACGCGAGCAAGAGCGCCTGAGCCCACCTGATCATTGCGGTACCATCACAAACTGCATCGCTAACTCGTCGTGCGCTAACTCGTTGGGCTGAGGAATATCCATGGAAATCGCACCGCTGTCGACCTTCGCTCCGAATCTGTTCGAGGGCCGCACCGCGCTGGTCACCGGCGGCGGCAGAGGGATCGGGCGCGAAATCGCCCTGGCATTTGCAGGCCTCGGCGCCGATCTCGTCATCGCCAGTCGCAACGTCGACAACGTGAATGCAACCGCACGAGACATCGAAGCACTGGGGCGGCGCTGTCTCGCACAGGTGGCGAACGTGCGCAAGCCGGAAGAAGTGGATGCACTCGTTGCGGCAGCAATGGCGAAGTTCGGCAAGATCGATTTCCTCATCAACAACGCAGGCGGCCAGTTTCCGGCGCGGCCGTTCGACATCAGCGACAACGGCTGGCGCTCTGTCGTAGACCTGAATCTCAACGGCACCTGGAACGTCACGAGTCGCGTGGGCCGTCACATGGTCGAGCGCGGCTTCGGTGCGATCGTCAGCATCGTGCACATCTATTCGTTCGATCGCGGCGCACCGCCGTTCGTGCATTCCGGTGCCGCACGCGCGGGCGTGGTCAGCATGACTCGCTCGCTCGCGTACTACTGGGCGCGCAAAGGCGTGACCATCAATGCGCTTGCACCCGGAACGATCGCAACCGCAGGTGTACGCGAAGAGGAGTTCGCATACTCCGACATCGATAACTACGAAGCCGTTGCCGTTAAGGACATTCCCGCACACCGGCTTGGTGAAACGTCGGAAGTCGCCGGAATCTGCGCCTTCCTCTGCTCACCGGCCGCGCGCTACATCAACGGCGCATCGATCATCGCCGACGGCGGCTACTACATGGACAACTGGACGCCGATGCTCGACCCGGAGGTTTGACCCGATCGGTCACACCAGGAAGTGTGACGGGTCGCCCAAGGGATGCCTTCATCCCATGGGATAGAGAATCTCCTTCGTCACCGCGTCGATCTTCTTCATCACGTCGGCGCTGAGTGTCAGATCCGCCGCAGCGAGAATTTCCGGCAACTGCGAAGCGCGCGTTGCGCCGACGATGGTCGATGCCACGAAGTCGTGCTGTTTGCTCCATGCCGTTGCCAGCGTGACCACCGATATCCCCGCCTCTTCGGCGATCGTCTTGAACCGCGCGGTAGACGCCAGCGATTTCTCGTTTATGAACCGGTTCACCATCGCGGCCTGCCGCGCACCGGCGTTGCGGTAGTTCGTGAACCGCGCGCCTTGCGGCTGAGCGCCGTCGTTGTACTTGCCCGACAACACGCCCCCCGCGAGCGGCGAATACGGAATGAGGCTCACCTGTTCCCTGCGGCACGCTTGCGCGAGTTCGTCTTCGAAACGGCGGTTGTTCAGGCTGAAGTTGTTCTGAATCGTTTCGTATCGCGCGAAGCCGTTCATTTCCGAGACTGCGAGGCTCTTCGTGAGACCCCACGTGGTTTCGTTACTGCAGCCGATGACGCGCACTTTGCCGGCACGCACCAGCTCATCGAGCGTATCGAGCGTCTCTTCGTATCGCGCGCCATGATCGGGCCAATGCGTCTGATACAGATCGATGTAGTCGGTCTGCAGCTTCGTGAGGCTCGCTTCCACTGCGCGTACAATGTTGTGCCGGTCGAGCGTCGTCATTCCGGACCGCACGGCCGCTTTGATCCAGCCATGACTCGGTCCCGACACCTTCGTGGCGATGATCAGCGCGTCGCGCGGTTTGGTTTTCATCCAGCGACCGAGAATTTCCTCGGTACGACCCGCGTAGCTCGGATCAGGCGGTACCGGATAGTTTTCGGCCGTGTCGTAGAAGTCGATACCCGCGTCGAAACTCTTGTCGAGAATTTCGATCGCGGCTTTCTCGTCGGCCATCGAGCCGAACGTCATCGTGCCCATGCAGATTTCGGAGACAACGATGCCGCTGCGGCCCAGGCGATTGCGTTTCATAAAAGTCCTCATGTTGTATGACTAGTGGCACACTTGACGTGCGAGACAGCCGATTCACTCCGCGAGGCGCTGAACGATGCACTCGGAACGGGTCGCACAGTGAGCTTGGATCGATGTCAATGCTAAGGCTTCTCCATCGATGGTGCCGTGGCGCAGTCATGCGTTGTTGCCTCCGCTGAGAATCCCCACCCGTTATTCCGGCTGATACGCAGATTTGCGAGGACCACGGAATAGTACGTGGTCGTGGCGACGGCGGCAGCGCCCATCGGTAAGGTCTCATGGGCGATTTCGTTCTTGCGAAACAGGCGCTGACCCATAGACCCCGCAAGCACTGAACCACAAGAATCCGACTAGCTCTACTTCATCCAACAATGTATAGACTAGCGTTTAGACATTTCCGATCGGAGCGTGCCGTGGCCGAAGCCGTGCTCGACATCAAGCAATGGGGCAACAATCTGGGAGTTCGCCTGCCGGCTGCAGTGGCAAGGGAAGCGAACCTGCATGTGGATCAGCGCGTGCGCGTCTGCGTTGAGGGCGATCGAGTCGTCATTACGCCGGTGGACAGTGCACGACTCACCTTGGAACAACGGCTGGCAGCCTTCGATCCAAAACGTCACGGTGGGGAGCGGATGACCACGACCAAAACCCTCGGTGCCGAGCGTTGGTAACCGCGAAGCGATCGACCTCCGGCACGCGCCGGCGTTGGGCACCGGACCGGCAGGAGGTCATCTGGATCGACTGCAACCCTCAGGTTGGTCACGAAATGCGCGATGTCCACCCGTTCCTGGTGCTCTCGCCGCGCAACTTCAACGAGAAGACATCGCTCGTCATCGGATTGCCAATGACCACGGCGCAATACAACTCCGACAATCCGTTTGCCGTTGCTGTCGGCAAGGCTTCGACACGCAAGTCCGCGCAAAAGAGCTATGTGCTTTGCCACCAGCCCAAGTCTTTCGACTGGCGATTGCGCAAAGGCCGGAGGCACCCTCTCGGCGAATTGTCCAACACCTCGTTTGCACAGGTGTGCGAACGACTCAATCAGATCATTCAGATCATTCAGATCGGCTGACGCGCCAGGACCGGCGATTTCAAACGCAGGATGATCGGTGGCTCGACGTCGACGGCGGAGCGTACGTCGCGTCAGCGCAGAGAAACATCGCTCCGCAGGCGCTCGACGGCGAGATCTACAAACGCGCGTGCCTTTTGCGCGGCATGACGCCCCTCGCGGTGCACGACGTGGATCGGCAACGGCGGCGGTTCGTAGTTGTGAAGCACCCGTTCGAGTTTGCCCGCCTTCAGGTGCGGCGCAATCTGATACGACAACACACGCGTGATGCCGAAACCGCCGAGCGCGGCGACGATCGCCGAATCGTTGCTCGTCGTCGTCAAGCGCGGTCGAATGCGCACCCGCAACGGACGCCCCTCGATCGTGAACGACCATTCCTGGGTCGGCGTCACAGCACCCGCGGACACGATGCGATGTTCGCCGAGGTCTCGTGGTTCACGAGGGATGCCGTAGCGCTTCAGATAACGGCGTGACGCGCACACCACGCGATCGACCCTACCTACGCCGACCGCCTGCAGGCTCGAATCGGCCAGTTCGCCAATGCGGATGGCAACGTCGATTCCTTCCTCGATCAGGTTGACGACCCGGTCGACGTACCAGCACGAGACGTCGGTTTCCGGATAACGATCGAGATACTCCGCGACGATCGGCACCACGTACATCGAACCGAACAATACCGGCGCGGTGATGACGAGATGTCCACGTGGCTGCGAATGCGCGCCGATGGTGGAAGCTTCCGAATCAGCGACGTCCGCCAGAATCCGGCGGCAATCCGCCGCGTAGCGCGAGCCGGCCTCGGTCAGACGCACCGAACGCGTCGTGCGCGTGAGCAGCCTGACGCCCATACGCGATTCGAGTTCGGCAACGGCGCGCGTCACGGCGGGCGGCGATTGCCCCAGCTTTCGGGCCGCCGCCGCAAAACCCCCTTCATCGACGATCGCGATGAACGCCGCCATCGCGGAAAGACGATCCATATTGTTCCTCCAACCGAAATGGAGTCTTACCTAAATGGGGTATTAATGTCATCCGACGCATCAATCAGACTGCGCGGCATCGACAGGAGAACCGATATGTCACGCGCTTATTCAGACATCGCCTTCACACCCACGGTGCGGGAACTGCAAACACGCATGGGCAGCCGCTCGAAATACGAAGCGTTCGATCGCGCCACCGATCGCAGGGATCAGCTCAGCGAACGCGAGGCGGAGTTCATCCGGCACAGCGATCATTTCTTTCAGGCAACGGTGGGCGAAACCGGTTGGCCCTACGTGCAACACCGCGGCGGACCGGCGGGCTTCCTCAACGTGCTCGACGATCGGACGATCGCGTACGCGGATTTCCGCGGCAACGTGCAATACATCAGCGTCGGCAATCTGACGGGCGACGACCGCGTTTCGTTGATCCTGATGGACTACGCGAACAAACGCCGATTGAAAATTCTCGGCCGCGCGCGAGTTGTCGAGGCGGCTGACGATCCGGAGTTGATCGCCCGCGTGACGGTGCCGGGCTACAAGGCGACCGTCGAGCGCGCCGTCGTGATCAGCGTCGAGGCGTGGGACTGGAACTGCCCGCAGCACATCACGCAGCGATTCACCGTCGCCGAGGTGGAAGCCCTCGTCGCACCGCTGCAGGCCGAGATCGAACGCCTGCGCGCGCGCCTCGATGAGGCTCGTTAGGCCGACCGCCTTTCGGGACCACCTGGGCTTCGCGCGCTCGTGCGGCATCGAGACTCAGCTTTGACGGTACAGCGCGCAGAGTTTGTTGCCGTCGGGATCGCGCAGATAAGCGAGATACGTTTTGTCGCGGAAACCCGGCGGGTCTTCGCACGTTACGCCGCCGTTGGCGATTCCCGCTGCATGAAACGCCGCGCCCTGCTCGGCCGATTTCACTGCAAATCCGATCGTGCCGCCGTTCGCGTACGTCGCGGGTTTGCCGTTGATCGGCGTGGTGATGCCGAACATGCCGGTGGGGCTGCGATAGAAATAGCGGTTCTTGTTTGCGACACCGGGCGCGATGCCGATCGCACCGAGCACCGCATCGTAGAACTTCCTCGACTTCTCGAGATCGTTAACGCCGACCATCACGTGGCTGAACATGGTTCTCTCCTGCGTTGAGTTTTTTGGAATGGGCCCTTTCTTGGAGCGAGCCCTTTCTTGGAGCAAGCAAATGGTACTCGACCCGCGCCGTTCGAATAACCTTCGAATAAATCGGTCTCGACCAGCCCGGTTGACTAAAGCGCGACGCCGCGAGACCGTCTGCAGCAATCCGCATCGCAAAGAGGTCACCCCGTGAGCGACTCCGAATACGTTCCGCCGAAAGTCTGGAAGTGGGATCAGGCCAACGGCGGGCGCTTTGCCAACATCAATCGCCCCATCGCCGGCGCCACGCACGAGAAAGAGCTTCCGGTGGGTGAGCATCCATTGCAGCTGTATTCACTGGCGACGCCGAACGGCGTAAAGGTGACGGTGATGCTCGAGGAACTGCTGGAGCGCGGCTTCAGCGGCGCCGAGTACGACGCGTACACGATCAACATCGGCGACGGTTCCCAGTTCGGCAGCGGCTTCGTCGCGATCAACCCGAACTCCAAGATTCCTGCGCTGCTCGATCGCAGCACGCCGAAGCCGACGCGCGTATTCGAATCCGGCGCCATCCTCGTTTATCTCGCCGAGAAGTTCGGAGCGTTCATGCCCAAGGACCCGAGCGAGCGCGCCGAATGTCTGTCGTGGCTGTTCTGGCAGATGGGCAGCGCACCGTTCCTCGGCGGCGGCTTCGGCCACTTTTACGCGTACGCGCCCACGAAGATGCAATACCCGATCGACCGTTACGCGATGGAAGTGAAGCGACAACTCGATGTGCTGAATCGCAACCTTGCCGACCGTCGCTTCCTTGGCGGCGACGAATACACGATCGCCGATATGGCGACCTACCCGTGGTACGGCGCGGTGGTGCTGCACAACATCTACGAGGCCGCGGAGTTTCTCGACGTGACCAGTTACACGAACGTCATCCGCTGGGCGAAGGAGATCGAGCAGCGCCCGGCGGTGCAGCGCGGTCGCCGCGTCAATCGACCCTGGGGTCCGGAAGCGGATCGTGTGGTGGAGCGGCACAGCGCTCGCGACTTCGACCCCAAATAACCAAACGCCGGAGAAGCCATGAAAACCATCCTGAAGGGCGTTGCGATCCTGTTCTTCGTCTACGTCGGCGTGGTCGTCGGATTCGAATCGCTGATCGGCTACTTCCAGCCGAAGGATGCGGGCACGATCGTTATCGCCACACACGACGACGGCGGCAATACGAAAGAGCGCGTCGTCTCGCGCATCGAAAGCGACGGCAAGTTGTACGTGGCCGCCAATCATTGGCCGCGCCGCTGGTACAACGAAGTGCTCGAGAATCCAAAGGTGGATGTGACCTTGGACGGCACGACTCAGGCATACGTCGCCGTGCCCGTTACCGGTGCGGAGTTCGATCGTGTGAACACCGAGCACGCCCTGCCGACCGTGGTGCGCGTGCTGACCGGTTTTCCGCCTCGTCGTCTGGTGCGGCTCGATCCTGCGGTAGTGCCCGTTCCCGACGCCTCAGGCGCCGGTTGAGGTTCGAAGACGCCCGCTACCGCGGGCGTTCGCCCTTGAGGATTACGCGGTGCATGACGCGCCGCTCGCCGGGATAGTCGTTTAACGGAAAGTGCTGCACCGAACGGTTGTCCCAGATCGCGAGCGTGCCGCGCGTCCAACTCAGGCGCGTCAGAAATTCCGATTGGATCGCGTGTTCTGCCAACTGCGTCAGCAGCGGGAGGCTTTGCTCGCGCGTGCGTCCGACGAAGCAGCGCGTGTGCGCGAGGCTCACGTTAAGCGCCTTCATTCGACTGTCGGGGTGTGTTCGAACCACCGGATGAATCGCGTCGGTAACGGTCGCGCCGGCAGCGCGGCGGTTGCGGTTCGCGCCGGCCACCTGTGC
>JBGSNQ010000134.1:0-5222 GCA_041739525.1 Pseudomonadales bacterium
CGGCCGTGGCTGAAGCGGCGCATCAAGAGGTCGGTAAAGACGGTGCGCGGCGTGGTGGCGGAGCCGCACAAAGTGCCCTCGCAGATTCGCGCCGCGCTGCTCAAAATCTGGCGCACGCGCGGCGGCGGCTTTTATGGATTCGGCTACGTCGTAGCGTTTGTAGTACTCGAGGTGCGCGCATTCGTCGGCAACTTCGAAGGTGACGGCGACGTCGCGAGCATGATCGTGCAGGAAGTGCTGCAGTTCTTCTTTCGCTTCGCTGTGCAGTCGTTCATCAACGGTTTCATCGCGTTCGGCTGGCCGGTATTCGTGCTCGACTATCTGGGTGGTTGGGGATTGCTGCTGCTGGGCGCGGGATGGGTCGCGTTCGAGTATCTGGCGAAGCCGTTGATCAACGCGCGGCTGCCGGAACTGGCGCCGGAAGAGAAACCGCCCCAAGCCGGTACACAATGACATTCATCACGCGATTGGAGGTTAGGTAATGCTGCGCACAGTACTGGCGGTGGTGGTCGGTTACGCGGCGTGGACCGTGCTCTGGCTCGGCGGCAACGCGGTCCTGTTCGATACGGTTTCCACTGTCGTCGCAAAGGGCGAGCGTTTCGATCAGATAGGTTCGCTACTCGGTGTCGTGGCGCTCAGTGTCGTGTGTGCGATCGTGGCAGGTATCAGCGCGGCGTCAATTGCGCGCGAGCGCGCCAGCGTGGCCGTGTTGGCAACCGCAGCGCTGCTGTTGGTGACCGGTATCGGTGTGCAGAGCGGCGTGTGGCATCTGCTGCCTGTGTGGTATCACCTCGTGTTCCTCGGGCTGATTGTCCCGGTGTGCGTCGTGGCGGGTCGTCTGGGCCTTCAACTTTCGGGAAAGCGGTCGTGACGCGCCGCGTCGCCATGAATCGTGTCCCCGTCGGCTTTTGATGCGACGTGGCTGCAATGGCATTGACCCAGTGTACCGCCCGGGTTCGAATGCGCGACTGACTCAGATATCGCAGGAACTCTCTCGATGGCCGATGTGCACCGTTACGACGTGATCGTCATCGGACTCGGCGCGATGGGATCGGCCGCGCTCGATCATCTCGCGCGACGCGGTGCCGACGTGCTCGGCCTCGAACGATACGGCGTCCCGCACGAGCACGGTTCCAGCGGTGGTGACACGCGGTTGATCCGAAAGGCGTACTTCGAACACCCGGACTATGTGCCGCTGCTGCAACGGGCTTATTCGAACTGGGACGACCTCGCCGCGCGCAGCGGCGAACGGGTGCTGTTCCGCACCGGCGCGGTGTACATCGGCCGAAGGCAGTCTGACCTTATCAGCGGGTCACGCGAGTCCGCGCGACTTTACGACCTCGTCTGCGATGAATTGTCGAGCGAGACGGTTGCGCGGCGCTGGGATCCGCTGCGCGTGCCGGAAGGATACGACGCGCTGCACGAACCGGAGGGCGGCTTCGTGCTCGCCGGCAAGTCGATACGGCTGCACTGCGAGTCGGCACTACGCCACGGCGCGCGCGTGCAGGCCGGAGAGGCGGTACAGGAGTGGAACGAAACGCCAGACGGTGTGGAGGTCGTCACCAACACCGGCACGTATCGCGCCGCGCACCTCATCATTGCCGTTGGCAGTTGGGCGAGCACGCTTTTACCTCGGGTGAAGACACCGCTCGATGTCACTCGACAGGCGTTGTTCTGGGTCTGGCCGAACAACGTCGATGCATTCGCGCTGGACACGTTCGCGTGCTGGGCTGCACAGATCGACGGTTATGACGGTACGTTCTACGGTTTCCCCGTGCTGCCGGCGAGCATGGGCGGGCAGCTCGGCCTCAAGATTGCGCACCACGTGAAGGGGCTGCCCACGCAACCAGACAACGTTGCCCCGATCGAGGTTGCGGAGTTCGCACCGATACGCACTGCGTTGCAGTCGGTGTTCGCGTGCGACCTTGGTCCGGTCGTAGCGACCAAAGCGTGCATGTACACGTCTACGGTCGATCACAACTTCATCGTCGACCGATACCCGCAGAGCGAGCGTGTGGCGATTGCGTGTGGATTCAGTGGCCACGGTTTCAAGTTCGCGTCTGTGATCGGCGAAGCGCTGGCCGATCTCGCGCTGGAAGGGCGCACGGGGTTGCCGATCGGCTTCCTCGGTCTCGAACGGTTCAGTAAACAATGATTCTCACAACTGCAACTCGCATAAGGGGATGAGGACGTGTCCGACCGACTGGAAATCAGGCTGCTGAAATCCGGCGACGAAGGTGTGCTGGATCGTGTGGGCGACGACCTGTTCGACGAGACGATCGATGTCGGCGGTGCGCGTGAGTTCCTGGGTGATCCGCGCCATCACATTGCAGTGGCCATCGACGACGGCGTTGTGGTCGGCTTTGCATCGGGCGTGCACTACGTGCATCCCGACAAGCCGGTGCCGGAGTTGTGGGTAAATGAGCTCGGCGTCGCTTCCACGCACCGCCAGCGCGGCATCGGCAAGGCGGTGATGGATTGCCTGCTCGACGCGGGGCGCGCGCTTGGGTGCGCGCAAGCATGGGTGCTGACGGAACGCGACAACATACCGGCGATGCGCACGTACGCTTCGATCGAAGGCGCGCAGACACCGAGCGACCACGTCATGATCACCTTCATGCTCGACGGTTCCGCACGATGAGCCGCTACGATCTGATTCTGTTCGATCTCGACGGCACCATCAGCGATCCGTTGGTCGGTATCGGTCGCTCGATCAATCACGCGCTCGCGCACTTCGGCTACCCGACGCACGAGCTGGAAGCGCTCGCGCCTTACATCGGTCCACCGCTCGACGAATCGTTCGCCGCCATCACCGGCGTTGTGGCGAGGCCCGAGTTGGCCGCCTTGGTTGCGAAATACCGGGAGCGGTACGGCGAAATCGGCTACGCGGAGAACGTGCTGTATCCGGGTATTCCCGACGCCGTGGCCGCGTTGCGGCGCGCGGGCATTCCGCTCGGCGTATGTACGTCGAAGCGGCAGGATTTCGCCGAACAGATTCTCGCGATGTTCGGCTTGCGCGAGCACTTCGAGTTCGTCAGCGGCGGGGAGATCGGCACGCCGAAATGGCGCCAGATGGAAGCACTGCTCGCGCAAGGGAAGGTGAGCAACGCGAGCCTGATGGTCGGCGATCGTGCGGTGGACGTGGAAGCCGCACATCGGAATGGCCTTCACGCAGCAGGCGTGCTGTGGGGTTACGGCAGCGCCGCCGAACTCGCCGAGGTGCGTCCGCGTTACTCGTTTGCGGCGCCTGCCAATCTGCATGAACTCACCGGCGGCCCTGCTACGATGCCGGCCAATGCATCAGGAGAATCCACATGAACGGCGCGGAATCGTTGATCAGATCGTTCGTCGATGCGGGAGTGACGTGTTGTTTTGCGAATCCCGGTACGTCGGAGATGCACCTGGTGCAGGCGATCGATGCCGTACCGCAGATGCGCGCGGTGCTCACGCTGTTCGAAGGTGTCTGTAGCGGTGCCGCCGATGGTTATGGTCGTATGCGCGGCGTGCCGGCGTTGACGCTGCTGCACCTCGGTGCCGGCCTCGGTAATGCAATTGCCAACCTGCACAACGCGCGCCGCGCGAGCACGCCCCTCATCAATGTGGTTGGGGATCACGCGATCCATCACGTTGCGTACGATGCGCCGCTCACGTCCGACATCGAAGGTGTGGCGAAGCCGGTGTCGGCGTGGATCCGCACGGCCACTTCGTCGACGATTCTGGCGGAGAAGGGCCGGGCAGCGGTGCGTGCGGCCATGGCGGCCAGCCCGAATCCGATCGGCAACGTGGCCACATTGATCGTTCCGGCAGATTGCGCGTGGGGTGAGGGCCGTTACTCCGCGCAGGGTCCGATCACCGCGGGTGTGCGCCCACGCGTACCGGACGACGTGATCGATGCCATGGCAGGGCGTCTCAATGCGCAAAGCGTGCTGCTGCTCGACGGTGTCGGTTTGAGCGAAGCGGGTGTGCGCGCCGCGGGCCGCATTGCTGCGGTTACCGGGTGCAAGTTGTTCTCGAGCACGTTCCCGGCGCGCGTCGAATCGGGTCCCGGATTACCCGCGGTTACCCGCATGCCGTATTTCCCAGAGCAGGTGCTCGACACGTTGAAAGGCGTGCCGTTGCTGATGCTCGCCGGCGCTGAAGCGCCGGTCAGTTTCTTCGCGTACCGCAACCTGCCGAGCAGCCTGGTGCCCGAAGGCTGCGAAGTGGCCTGCCTTGCACACCGTCACGACGACATCGTTGCGGCGCTCGAAGGCGTGGCCGATGCGCTCGATGCGCCGCGTAGTGCCAACGGCCACGATCCGGCGCGGCCGAGCTTGCCGCAGGGCGCGCTCAGCACAGGCAACGTCGCGCGTATTCTCGGGGCGATGGCGCCGGAGAACTGCATCGTTGCCACCGATTCGGGCGGCGGCGGTGCCGCGTATCCCGTGATGCAACGCGCGCTGCGCAACAGCTGGTTGAACCTCACCGGTGGCGCGATCGGGCAGGGCGGACCTGTCGCCACTGGCGCCGCAATCGCGTGCCCCGATCGACAAGTGCTCGCGCTGCTCGGCGACGGAGGTGCGATGTACACGATTCAGTGTCTGTGGACGCAGGCGCGCGAGAACACCAAGGTGGTGACGGTGATCTTCTCGAACCGCGCCTACAACATTCTGGAAGTCGAATATCGGCGGCTCGGTATCAACGACATCGGCAAAACCGCCGCGAGCCTGTTCGATCTCTCTACCCCGAACATCGATTGGGTGGGCCTGGCGGCAAGCATGGGCGTGCCGGGTGCAAGAGCGGCCACGTGCGACGCGTTCGTGCTGGCGCTGCAGCGTGGCTTCGAAGCTGACGGGCCGTATCTCATCCAAGCGGACGTCGCCTAACGGGCGTGCAGTGGCGCGACTATTTCGCAAGATCGAGCCGTGCTCGCTGGCATGGAGTCTTGTGCCCCACAGCTTGGCGCAGCGGCTCTTGCGATCGTTTAGGGAACGTCTGCGGGGTGGATGAGCCCGTGGCGGCGCCAGGCGGTTTGCAGGAGCCAGGTTCGAGCGGGGGCGACTTCGCAGGTGTCTGTAGGGTTCGGTGGGGCGGTGGCGATACGCCAGCCGTCGAACCAGCGGCCTGAACTGGCCGGATCGGGTTGGACTTGGAGCTGACTCTTCGAGTGTGCGGGCTTGCGCCGCTGCGCGGCGTGATGCCGGTGATTGAGCAGCACATAGCGTAGGGCGCGGTGTACTTCG
>JBGSNQ010000144.1:0-36450 GCA_041739525.1 Pseudomonadales bacterium
CGGCCGTGCGCGCCGCGGCGCATCTGAATGTGTTGGCCACGGTTACTGAACCGAAACGCCGGCCGGCAGCCGGATGCCGGCCCCTTCGCGTGTAAACGCTGCGTCTTCCTTCGGTTGCGGGCCACGTGCGTTCTGCGAACACCATGCCTGTCCTTCTGCTTCCTGCAATCCTGTGCACGAGCCTTGCGTCTGCAAGGCAGTAGCGATGGCGCCTGCAAGACCCTCTAGCCCATCTTCGGGCGGTGCCGGGTCGGCGCGCGGTGTAATGACCAACGCGGTCGCGTTGGCCGGATCCTGTGTGAACACGTAGTTGCCGAAGTTCGCCGACAATCCCGATCCGTTGATCGCGTAGACGCCGATCTGGCTCGAATCCGGCGCGGTGGTTTCGAATGCCTCCGTACCGCTTGTGGCCGACGCTTGCGTGTCTCCGCCGACAAAGCCGACGACGCTGCCGCCGAACGTCGGGAACGGCGTGTTCACCGCGACGCGATCCGGCGTGGCAACGTAAGTCAGCGATGCGGGCGAGATGTCGGCCAGCGTGGTCGCAATCGTGTTGACCGTGTAGTTACCGGCATCGGCGCCGGCGAGCGACAAGCCCGAACCCGTCACCGTCTTGCCGGTTCCGACGTTTCTGTCGGCAAACGTCGCTGTGCCACCCACGTATGTCACGTCGTCGCCGCTGATTGCTCCCGTCAGGGTTCGATTCGAAATCGTCGCGGCGGTCGTGCCGTCGTATACCTTGCCTGCCGCGGTAATCGCACCGGTGACACCCAGCGTCGCGATATCGGCCGTGGTGGTCGCGCTGGAATTGACGGTGTAGTTCGCGGCATCGGTGCCGGCGAGCGACAGCCCGGCTGCCGTCACGACTTTGCCGGTGCCGGCATTCTTGTTCGCAAAGCTAGCGGTACCGCCGACATACGTCACGGAGTCGCCCGCGATTACACCCGTAAGCGTCCGGCCGGTGATCGTCGCAGCGACCGTGCCGTCGTACGTCCTGTTCGCCGCCAGGATCGCGCCGACCAGCGCGGCTGGATCGATGACGCCGGTGAGATCATCTACCAACGACACGGTGTAGTTGCCGCCGCCGTTCCCGTCGTTGAGGGTGTAGCTGGCAACTGAAAGTTCTTTGCCCGTGCCCGCGTTCCTGTCGGCGTAGGTCTGGCTTAGACCAGTCACCGTATCGCCCCCCACCAGGCCCGTTACTGTCGGCGTTGCAGCCGCATTCAGCGTGCCGTCGTAGGTTTTGGTGTTGGTCGTCGCGGCGATCGTCAACGCGGCCGGCGCAATCGATGCGGTCGTGGTCGCGATAGTATTGACCGTGTAGTTGCCGGCATCCGTACCGCCCAGCGACAAACCCGTCGCCGTTACCGTGTTGACAGGCGCCACGTTCCTGTCTGCGAACGTGGCCGTCCCGCCCACGTAGCTCACCGAGTCGCCGGCTACTACGCCGGTTAGCGTCCGGCCAGTGATCGTTGCAGCGACGGTGCCGTCGTACGTCTTGTTCGCGGCGAGAATTGCGCCGACCAGCGCAGCCGGATCGATGACGCCCGTCAAATCGTCCACCAATGTCACCGCATAGTTGGCGCCGCCGTTGCCGTCGTTGACCGTGTATCCCGCAACGGACAACGTTTTGTCCGAGCCTGCGTTCCGGTCCACGTAGGTTTGTACGAGGTTGGTCGCCGTATCGCCCCCCACCAGACCCGTTACCGTCGGCGTTGCGGCCGCACTCACAGTGCCGTCGTACGTTTTGGTGTTGGTCGCCGCAGTGATCGTCAGCGATGCCGGTGTAATCGTCGCAGTGGTCGCAGCCGTGCTGTTCACCACATAGTTCCCGGCGTCCGCGCCGGCCAACGACAAGCCGGTTCCGGTTACGGCTTTGCCTGCTCCCGCATTCCTGTCCGCGAACGTCGCCGCGCCACCGACGTACGAGACGTCGTCGCCTGCAATGACGCCGCCGAGCGTGCGGAGCATGATCGTCGCAACGTTGTTGCCGTCGTAGACCTTGTTCGCGGCCGCAATGCTGCCGATCAACGTCGCCGGATCGATGACACCGGTGAGGTCGTTCACCAACGCAACCGTATAGTTGTTGCCGCCGTTGCCGTCGTTGATCACGTAGGTCGCAACGGACAGTGTCTTACCGACTCCCACGTTGCGGTCCGCGTATGCCTGGCTCAACGAGCCGACGGTGTCGCCGCCCAACAGCCCCGTCACGCTCGGTATCGCCGCGGCGCTGACGGTGCCGTCGTATGTCTTCGTGTTCGTCGTCGCGGTGATGGTCAAACCGGCAGGCGTGATGCTGCCTATATTGGCGTTCGCCGACGTGCCGGACAGCTGATACCCGTAGACGACCGCACCGCCGTTGTTCGCGTTCGTGATGGCGAGCCCGCCGACGCTCACGTTCTTGCCCGTTCCGGCGTTGCGGTTATCGAACGCGCCGTTCGCCGGATTGTTCAGCGTCACTATGTCGCCGTCGATCGCACCAGCCGTTGCATAGTTCGACGGCGTCAGCGATGCGACGGCGTTGCCGTCGTACGCACGCGTCACTGAGCCCACCAGCGACGGCGTTATGACGGGCGCCACGGAATAGAGGAAGCCGTTGCCGCCACCCAACACCGGCGCAATGCCGTAGTTCGCGTCGTATTGCTTGAATGCGTACGCAAGGCCGCCGCGGTTTCCTGTGACCGGGTTTGCCGACCACACGAGCCAACGACCGCCGCCGGCCGCCAATGCCGAGGGACCCGCGTTGTTGACGAAGTTGTTCGCTGCAACGAGCACCAGCGCATCGCCAGATGTGGTGGTTGCGATGGAGCCGTTCAACGTGATGTCGCCGGCAAAGGTCTGCGCACGCAAAGAACCGACGCTCGAATTCGAGAACGACATTCCGTTCGTGTCGACCAGATTCACCGCACCCGCATTCGTGAAGCCGACGCTACTGAAATCGTTCAGCGGATTCAGCATCGTTACGGTGCCCGAACCTGCGACGAACGTCAGCGCGCCGGACGATGCGTTGACCGCCCCATTCGCAGCAATGGCCGCGTTGGTGGTCTGCAGTGTGGCCGGTGAACCAATCACCAGCGCGCCATCGTAAATTTGTGTGCCGGTGGTGCGCATGAGACCGCCGTCGATTGCGGTGGTGCCGCCGCCGGTATTCGCGAACGACGTCAGCGCAGTGGTGTTGCCGACCGCGCCGCCGAACGTGAGCGTACCGGAGCCGGTTTGTGTGAGTGCACGGGCGCCGTTCACAGTGCCGTTCAGTACCAGGGAGTTGCCGACGTTCGGCACGCCGATGGTGCTCGACGTTGCCAGCGTGATCGCACCGCCCAGCGAGGCGGTACCGACGCCGGTCAAAGAACCGGCACCGGTGGGACCGACTCCGTTCAACGTCAGCGCTTCGGCGCCGACGTTTACGCCGGCAATCTGCAACTGCGCGCCGTTCGCAACCGTCGTGCCCGCGGCGGTGGTGCCGAGCGCCGTTGAATTCGAGGCGACCAGCACGCCGGCATTGATGTTGGTAGCGCCCGAATAGGTGTTTGCACCGGTCAGCACCACCGTACCGGCGCCACGCTTCGTCAACGTGCTTGCGCCGCCGATCGTGCTCGCCACCGTCGTATCCGTGGCGTCGCCGAACGTGAGTCCGGCACCGAGCGTAACTGTGGTGCCGGGTGCTCCGCTGAAACCGCCGATCGTTTCCGCGCTGCTCACCTGCAGCGCGCCGCCGTTGAGCGCAACCGCACCGGTATCGGCGAGCGCGGAACCGCCCGACAATGCCACTGAGCCGCCATTGATCGTAACGGGGCCTGTGAACGTGTTGACCCCTGCCAACGTCAGTGCACCCGCGCCCTCCTTGGTCAGTCCACCCGTTCCGCTCATCACGCCCGAGTAAGTCGTGGCGCCCGATTCGTTCACCGTCAACGTATTGCCGTTCAGCGTGACTCTGCCGCCGGTGGTGCCGCCGCCGCTCAAATTGCCGATCGCTTCGTCGCTGGTCAGATCGAGCGACGCGGTGGCTACGTTCGCGAGCATCACTTGCGACCCGTTACCGATTGCGTTGCCGCCCGACGCGCGCAACGTTCCCGCGCTGATCGTGGTGACGCCGGAATACGTGTTCGCGCCGCTCAGCGTCATTACGCCGGCGCCGGTCTTCGTGAGTCCGCCGGTGCCGCTCAGCGCGCCGGAATACGTTGTGGACGCGCCGTTCCCGCCGGCCGTCAAGGTCGCGCTGCCCAACGTAATGTCGCCGCCGCCCGCTACCGAACCCACGGTTTCCGCAAAGCTGTTGAGATCGAACAGTGCGCCGCTCGCCACGGTAACCGCGCTCGTGTCGGCAATACGGCTCGCAGCGCCAAGGCGCAGCGTACCGGAGTTGATGTTGGTGGCGCCGGTGTAGGTATTCGCGCCGGAGAGCAGCACCGTCCCCCCAGTCGACTTGTTCAGGGCAACGGCGCCGCCGAGAACGCCCGTTACCGTGCCGGACTGCAGATCGAAATCGGTGGCAGAGGTGAGCACACCGGTGGTACCGGTGATCGAACCCGACTGCAGCTGTACACCGGCAACCGTGTCGCGGCGCGTGGTCAGCGCCAACGTGCCGCCGTTCACCACAACCTGAGTGCCGTTCGCGAGTACGTTGTTCGCGCCCAGCGCCAACGTGCCGGCAGTTACCGTGGTAGCGCCGGTGTAGGTGTTCAAACCGGAAAGCCTCAGCGACGCGACTCCCTGTTTGGTGAGACCGCCGCTGCCGCTGAGGAGGCCTGCGTAGGTCGTACCGGCCGCTGCATTCACGGTGAGCGTGTTGCCGTTCAGCGTGACGTTGCCGCCGGTCGTTCCGCCGCCGCTCAAATTGCCGATCGCTTCGTCGTTCGCGAGATCGAGCGTCGCGCCTGCCGTGTTCGCGAGCGTCACCTGAGAGGCGTCGGCTATTGCATTGCCGCCCGCGGCCCGCAACGTTCCGCCATTGATCGTGGTTGCACCGGTGTAGGTGTTCGCGCCGCTCAGCGTCAGCACGCCCGCACCCGTCTTGGTCAAACCACCCGTGCCGCCGATTGCACCGGAGTACGTCGTGGACGTCCCGTTGCCGCCCGCCGTCAGCCTCCCTGAACCCAGGCTGATCGTTCCGGCGCCGGCGATCGAGCCGACCGTCTCCGCAAAGTTGTTGAGATCGAACGTGGCGCCGCCCGCTACCGTCGTTGCGCTGGCATCGGCAATTCGTGCGGCTGCACCGAGACGCAGCGTGCCGGCATTGATGTTCGTTGCACCGGCATAGGCATTCGCGCCGGAGAGCAGTACCGTCCCCCCAGTAGACTTGTTCAGCGCCACGGTTCCGGAGAGCGCCGCGGTGATGGTCCCGGATTGCAGATCGTAGTTACTGGTGGACGTCAGTATGCCGCTGGTGCCCGTGATCGAGCCCGCAAGCAACTGCACACCGGCGACGGTGTCGCTGCGCGTGGTCATCGACAGCGTGCCGCCGTTCACCACGAGGTTCGTCGAATTGCCGAACACGTTGTTCGCACCGGCCGCCAGCGTTCCGGCATTGAGGAGCGTTTGTCCGCTGTACGAATTCACGCCGGACAACGTCAGCGCGCCGGCGCCGTTCTTGACCAGGCCGCCGGTTCCACTGATCGCACCGGAGTAAGTCGTGGTACCCGCCTGGTTCACCGTAAGCGTGTTCGTGTTCAGGGTGACGTTGCCGCCGGTTGCACCGCCGCTGCTGAGGTTGCCGATGGTTTCGTCGTTGGTCAGATCGAGCGATGCGCCGGCGACGTTCGCCAACGTCACCGCCGACGCATCGGCGATGGCATTGCCGCCCGAGGCGCGCAACGTTCCGCCACTGATCCTGGTTGCACCGGTGTAGGTGTTGGCGCCGCTCAGTGTCATCACACCGGCACCCGCTTTCGTCAGCCCGCCGGTGCCGCTCACTACACCTGAGTAGGTCGTGGACGTGCCGTTGCCGCCGGCAGTGAGAGTGGCACTGCCGAGCGTGACGTTGCCAGAGCCTGCGAGCGAGCCGACGGTGTCGGAGAAGTTGTTCATGTCGAACGTGGCGCCGCTCGCCACCGTCACCGCGCTGGTATTGGCGATGCGGTTCGTCGCATTCAGACGCAACGTGCCACCACTCACGTTAGTCGAACCCGTGTACGTGTTCGCGCCGGCCAGTACCAGCGTGCCGGCGCTCTGCTTGTCGATGCCGAAGGTCGCGCCGCTGATCACACGGGACAACGTCAACTGTGCGCCGGTGACGTTGACCGTGCTGTTGGCACCGAGCGCGATGTTGCCCGCGAGTGAACTCGTGCCGGTGCTCGCCAGAATGGTACCGCCGTTTACCGTCAGCGCTTCGGTACTGCTGTAGGTGACGTTGCGCAGATCGAGCGTTGCGCCTGAAGCAATCGTCGTTCCGCCTGCGCTGGTGCCGAGCGCATTGTTCACAGTGACGGCAAGCGTGCCCGCGTTGATCAGCGTTGCGCCGGTATAGGTGTTCGCGTTCGACAGCGTCAGCGTTCCGATACCTTGTTTGATCAACGCACCGGACCCTGCGATCGAATCACCGGCGTTTTGCGTGATCGCGCCCGACGAGTTCAACGTGAGTGCACCGGCGCCGCGATTGATCGTGCCGAGGTTCGATATGCCGTTCGCGCCGGTCATCGAAACCGCGCCGCCCGCAGTCGATAGATCGAAGCCGTTCATCTGGATGGTGTTCAGCGCGTTGAACGTCAACGACCCCGTGGTGGTCGGCATCGCGAGGCTGGTCTGGAAGATGATGTCGCGGTTCGCCTGCAACTGAACCGCCGTGTTCACCGGCAATGCCGTCAGCGTGCTGCCGAGCACGTAGTAGTCGTTCACACCGTCATTCGACTGAAACGGGTTCGTGGTATCCGGAATCGCACCGCCGACCGGAGCCGCGGCTATATATAGGTCGTTCGGATCGAGCAGCAGTGTGCCGATCGAACCGTTGTGCGCCGAGGTATCGACTGCACCGTCGAAACCGAGCTGTTGCTTGCCCGACACTTCGACGAAGCCGCCGTCGCCTCCCGCTGCACCACCGGTTGCGCTGATGGCACCGTGGAAGCGCGTGTCGCCATCCGCCCATACCACCACCCGGCCGCCATTGCCGGTGTCGAGCGCATCCGCATGAACCTCTGCAGACGAGCCCACAAAGGTGCGTTCGGCGTTGCGTACGTCGGCATCGCCACCCTGGTAACCACCACCGACTCGGACCGAACCGCCGCCCGCCGCACCCGACGCGTCGAGGCGCGCACCATCCAGTAACGCCACCTTGTCGCCGCCTACGGTGATGCGTCCGCCCGTTTCACCCACGCCTGTTCCGGAAGCATCGAGGCTTCCGGCTACCGACACTACGCCGCTGTCGCCGCCGTCGAGGCGAATCACACCGTCGCGGCTGCTGACGCTGCGCGCTTCGATCACGCCGTCGTTGTTCACTACGCTCGACAGCAGCGCATCTTTTGCGAGCGCAGACAGGATCACCGTTCCGCCGTCCGCCTGAATCAGCTGACGGTTCTGTGCGAGCGCACCGAGCGCCGCCTTGTCGACCGTGAAGCCGACCAGTTGATTGTCTGCAAGGTTCAGCGTGACCTGACTGCCGGCACCGAGCGCCACGGTGCCGCCGTTTGCGCGGATCACGCCTTCGTTCGTAACCGACGGCGCGATGAACGCGACGTATCCGCCTTGCGAAGCCGTGATGTTGCCCTGGTTAACAACCCCAGCACCGAAGGTGTCTCCTCCGGCACCCGTCGGGTCTCCAGCGAACGTGTAGTGCTCCGCCAGAAAGTCGTCGTTGGAGAGCGATAGCGTCGACGCAACGATGCCGCCTACGTCGACCTGCGCACCGGCACCGAACAGCACGCCGTTCGGATTCAGCAGGAATACCTGCCCGTTGGCCGACAGAGAGCCGAGGATCGTGGAAGGGTCCTGGCCGAGAATGCGGTTCAGCGCGATGGCTTGCGACGACGGTTGTTTGAACGTCACCGATTCGCCACTGCCGATGTTGAAACTCTGCCAGTTGATTGCGAGCCGCGAGCTCGACTGATCGATGGTGACCGCGTTGCCGGCCTGGCTGATCGTGCCGCTTCCAGCCGTCACTTCACCGCCACTAGGCGCCGCATGCGCGAACGACGCGTCCGTCAGCAACAGGATCGCGATCGAACCACGAATCAGCTTTGATGTGTCGCGACGATGCCGCGCGTCAATCTTCTGACGCATTCTTCGCCCATCCCGCCATTAGTCTGTCGGGCATTGTCACAGGAACGACAGCAGTCCGCGCGTTCCTTCCCCAGGAGTGTGACCGTTAGCTCATGAGCACGACACGAATGCGCGGCGCATCGCGGCGTTGGGCGCAACGTGTAGCGGCGGTGCAACGACACACACCGCTCATCGGCAGATTTCGGCCGTCAGTCGAGGTTGAAGCGAAGCACCACTCGCATGCCGCGTCGTTCGACGGCGCGTCCTTCGCGAACGCGCGGGGCATATTTCCACGATTGCACCGCTTTGATCGCTGCTGCGTCGAACGCTCCACGCGGATCGGCGTCTACCACCATCACATCGGTAACGGCACCCGAACCGCTGACGGTGAATTGAAGTTCCACCCATCCCTCGATTCCACGCGTGATCAGGTTGCGTGGGTACGCCGGCTCCTGTCGCACCAGCGGTGCTTCGGTCGTGTCGACGAAACCCCGGAAGCCCGTTGGCGGCACCACCACGTCTGCTTGCGGCACCAGCGGAGCATCGAGCGGAACGTCTCCGCTGCGCGTCAATCCGGGCGACGGCGGAGTGGGAAGGATTTCGCGTATCGGCTTGACCGTTCTGACGTGCTCTGGCTCCGTTGACTTGATCTTCGGAGTGAAGTCGATTCGCTGCGCATTTGAAGTCACCGCTATTGGAGGTCGTTGCGAGATGATCGTGAACAGCGCAAAGAAAAAGCCGGCCATCAGGCCGACGGCGATGACCGACGAAACGGGATAACGAACGGCATTCGTGGTGACCATGTTCCGCTCCTCAGAGTGGGCTCGTGCGCTTCTACCCTACGCCCGGTAAGACGACGCGGTACGGATCGAATTTTCCTAACGAACGCGGCCTCGATTGCTCGTTGGACTAACACCAACGAGGCCGTAAAGGCGATCGTTACGACTCTACTCAACTGATCGCGACGGCCGCATGTTCGTGCGTGTAAAGTGCCCAATCCGACCGGTGGCGATGCAATGAGCCTTCACGCCGTCTTCTTCATAGTCGATTGCCTGACGATGTTCTCGGCGCTGCTGCTCGCCGGCGGACTGCTCACGTCGCGGCCGCGCAGCCTGCCTGCGCGGCTGGCTGCGTTGACACTGCTGAACGCGGCCGCGTTCATCGCGTTTCAACGCGCGATCTTCAGCGGCTGGATTCCCGAACCGTATCAGTTCGATCTGCAAGGCCCGTGGCTGATCGTTCCGCAAGTGATGATGAACACCACCGCGGGCGTGTTCATGTACTTGTGCTTCTTTCTGTTTCAGGAACCGGGCACACGCTTTCCACGCGTTCTGACGGCGCTGTTCGTACTCGAGACCGCACTCGAAGACCTGCTGCCTTATCTGCTCGGAATCACCACGCGTCCGCAGAGCTCCGGGGTTACCGATACCGACTCGAATCTCGCTCTGTATCTGATCTTCGAAACTCTGCCGGCATTGCTGCAGTCCGTGTTCGTCGGGTTCGCGCTGTATTGGACGGTGAAGGACTGGCGCGCCGATCTGGTGGAGATGCGCCGCTTCCTGCGCATGCTGGTGACCGCGGTGTTCGGATTCAACATCGTCTCCGAGACGCTGCTCACCCGAGTGGTGATCCCGAACGACGACATCCTGATGCTCTACGTCGCGCAGGGTTACACGGCGGTGCTGCTGGTGCTGCAGACCGCATTCATCGTGTGGCTCTGGAGCCCGGTGCGCAGCATGCCGGCAACCCTCACCGGCGAGCCGGTTGCCGATGACATCGATCCCATGCTCGATCTCGACTACGCCGCGTTCACCGCCGCGATGGCCCGGCGCGTCTATCAGGAACCGGGCCTGAGCATCGCTTCGCTGGCGGCACAGCTTTCGATTCCGGAATACCGGTTGCGCCGGCTGATCAACGCGAAGCTCGGCTACCGCAACTTCAACCAGATGCTGCACGCGTACCGCGTGGCCGAGGCGGCCGAGGCGCTTGCCGATCCCGAGAAGCGGCACCTGCCGATCCTCACGATTGCCCTTACGGCCGGCTATCAGTCGATCAATCCGTTCAACCGCGCGTTCAAGGAGAGCAAAGGCGTCACTCCATCGGCGTTCCGCGCCCAGTCGCAGCGCTCCGGTTAAATAGCACCAGCTACTGCAATCCCTCACCGCTTTCTGAAATCGACCAGCCTTCGCAGGTTCTGATAAGACTCCGCGCGCCACGCCGGCTAGGTTGCACGGGTGTCCGAGCAACGGAGGAACCCGATGACGAGCCTGGTGAACTGCAACGGCGTGGCCAAACGCTACATGAGAGGCAATCAGCCGGTGGACGTTCTCACCGCCGTAGACCTGCGGATCGAAAGCGGCGACTTCATCGCGCTGATGGGCCCATCAGGATCGGGCAAAACGACGCTGCTGAATCTGCTCGGCGGACTCGACCGGCCCACCCGCGGCACCCTCGACGTTTCCGGGCAGATGCTCAACACGATGACGAGCGCCGGGCTCGCGCACTGGCGCGCCGCGAACGTCGGCTTCGTGTTCCAGTTCTACAACCTGTTGCCGGTGTTGAGCGCGCAGCACAACGTCGAACTGCCGTTGCTGCTGACGCATCTCGGTGCGTCGCAGCGGCGGAAGAATGCGGCAACCGCGTTGCAGATCGTCGGCCTGTCCGACAGATCCAAACACAAACCCACCGAGCTTTCGGGCGGGCAACAGCAACGCGTTGCGATTGCCCGCGCCATCGTCGCCGATCCCAAGCTGCTGCTTTGCGACGAACCTACCGGCGACCTCGATCGCGCCACTGCCGACGAAATTCTCGGACTGCTGCAGACGCTCAACCGCGAATACGGCAAAACCATCGTGATGGTGACGCACGATCCGAAGGCCGCCGAATACGCGCGCACGGTCCTGCACATGGACAAAGGTCGCCTGGTCGACGCGGCGAACGTGTCATGACGATGCCTGGACTGTTGTTCGCGAACCTGTTCCGGCATCGCACGCGCACCACGCTCACGCTGCTCTCGCTGATGATTGCGTTCCTGCTGTTCATGCTGCTGCGCGCCATCGCGGCGGCGTTCGCAGGCGGCGTAACGGTAGCGGGCATGGATCGCCTGATCGTCGACGCGAAGTACTCCATGAGCGACAACCTGCCGCTGGCATCGGTCGCGCAGGTGCGCACGATCGACGGCGTCGCCGAAGTCGCGCAGATGAACTGGTTCGGCGCGTATTACCAGGATCCGAAGAACAGCTTCGCGCAGTTCGTCATCGACCCCGCGGCGTATTTCAACGTCTTCAGCGAATTCCTGATTGCGCCGGACGTGCTCAAACAGTTCGCATCCACACGCATCGGCGTGGTGGCCTCGACTTCGCTCGCGCAGAAATACGGTTGGCACGCCGGCGATGCGCTTTCGCTGCACGGCTTGATCTGGCCGAAGCAGGACGGCTCGTGGGACTGGCAGTTCCAGTTCATCGGCACGTTCGACTATCCGAAGGGCGCGCCGGACCAGCCGTTGCTGCTGTTGCACTACGACTACTTCAACGAAACGGTCGCAATCTGGGCGCGCGATCAGGTCGGGTGGCTCGCCGTGCGTGTGGCCGATCCGAAACGACTCGACGAAGTGGGCGGCGCGATCGACGCGTTGTACAAGAACTCGTCCGATCCGACGCGCAGCGTGTCGCAGGACGAATACAGCCGCGCGCAAGCGGCACAATTCGGCGACATGGGGTTCATCACCACGATGATCCTCTCTGCCGTGTTCTTCACCATCGTGCTGCTCACCGGCAACGTTGCGCTGCAATCGTTTCGCGAACGCGTGCCGGAACTCGCCGTGCTGAAGACGCTCGGCTTCACCGATTCCGCAGTGGGTACATTGATGTTGTGCGAAGCGTTGCTGCTGTGTGTCACCGGCGCGGCTCTCGGCATCGCCTTAGCACTGCTGTTGGAGCCGGCCATCAACAGCAAACTCATCTCGATCGTCGGCCGCTTCGACATGACCTGGCAAAGCGTACTGATAGCAATCGCGCTGGCGCTGGCCATCGGCTTCGGCATCGGGCTGCCGCCGGCGTATGCCGCACGGCGGCTCACCATCGTCGACGCGCTGCGGGGGCACTGACATGCTGAAACAGATCTTCGCCATCACATTGATGAACCTGCGCAACGTCAACTCGCGGCGCGGCGCGTCGTCGGTGATCGTGGTCGGCATCGCCGGCGTCGTTGCCGTGCTCGTCGGGCTGCTGTCGATGGCCGCCGGATTCAGCGCGGCACTCAAAGACTCGAGCAGACCCGACCGCGCCATCGTCATGCGCGCCGGCAGCAGCGACGAACTCGACAGCTGGCTGACCAACGACGAGATGAACATCGCCAAACAACTGCCGGGAATCGTTCAGGCGAGCGGCGAACTTTACGTGGCGCTCGATCTGCCGAAGCGCGCCACGAACAGGATGGCCACCGTCGTCGGGCGCGGCGTGGAAGCGGAGGCGTTCGCGGTGCGGCCCGAGTTGCACATCGTCGCAGGGCGGACGTTCACGCCGGGCCACAACGAAATGCTCGTCGGTGCGGCGGCGGCGCGCGAATACATCGGGCTCGAAGTGGGCGATCGCGTCGAACTGCGCGATCAACCGTGGACAGTGGTAGGACATTTCGAAACCGACGGCAGCGCTACCGAATCGGAAGTGTGGATGGATCTCGCCACCGCGCAGGCGGTGTTCCGCCGTAGCGGTGCCGTGAATTCGATTCGCGTGCAGTTGCACGATCCCGGTGAGATCAGCGGCATTAACGCGCAGATTGCCAACGACCCGCGCCTGCGCGCCGCAGTGATTTCCGAAAGCGACTTCTACGGCGGCCAATCGAAAGCACAAACGGCATTGATCGAAACCTTTGCGTACTTAGTGGCCGCGATCATGGCGATCGGTGCCGTAATCGCCGCGCTGAACTCGATGTATGCGGCGGTCAGCGCGCGCACCGTCGAGATCGCAACGCTGCGCGCGCTCGGCTTCGGCAACGCGCCGGTCGTGGCGTCGGTGATGATCGAGGCACTCGCGCTTGCGCTGCTCGGCGGTGTGCTGGGCGGCGTGCTGGTGTATCTGGCCTTCGATGGCTACAGCGCGTCCACGTTGAACAACACCGCCCACGCGCAAGTGGCGTTCGGTTTCCGCGTCACGCCGCAGCTGCTGCAACTCGGCATCGGGTGGGCGTTGGCGCTCGGCTTCATCGGCGGATTGCTGCCAGCCTTGCGCGCGGCGCGTATGCCGATTACTACCGCGTTGCGTGGCGAGTGAGTGAACCGGCCAATCGTCGCCCCTCTTTAATCCTGTTGGCGACGAAGCGAATCGGGGTGCGCCCGCAGGGCTCCGCTACACACTCAGTGCAGGTCGAAACGGTCGAGGGTCATGACCTTGTTCCACGCTTTCACGAAGTCACGCACGAACTTCTCCTGTGCGTCGGTCGCCGCATAGACCTCCGCCACGGCACGCAACTCGGAGTTCGACCCGAACACCAGGTCGACGGGGGTCGCCGTCCACTTGAGTTCGCCGGTGCCGCGATCGTGCCCCTCGTAAAGGCCTTCGATCGTTGCGGACTTGCTCCACTTGGAGGACATGTCGAGCAGGTTCACGAAAAAGTCGTTGCTCAAGTTCCCGGGCCGAGCGGTCAATACGCCGTAATCCGATTGTCCGGCATTGGCATCGAGGGCCCGCATACCGCCAACCAGAACGGTCATTTCAGGAACGGTCAGCGTCAGCAGGTTCGCCCGTTCGACCAGCATTTCCGCTGGCGATCGGCTCTGGCCGTTGCCGAAATAGTTCCGGAATCCGTCCGCGGTGGGCTCGAGCACGGCGAAGGAGACCGTGTCGGTCTGCTGCTGCGAAGCGTCCGTGCGCCCCGGCGTGAAGGGAACCTCCACCGCGTACCCCGCATTCTTCGCTCCCTGTTCGATCGCGGCGTCGCCACCCAGCACGATCAGATCGGCGAGCGATATCTTCTTCCCGCCGGATTGCGTGCGGTTGAAGTCCTTCTGGATGGCTTCCAGGCGCTGCAGCACTTTGGCCAGTTCACGCGGATCGTTGACGGCCCAGTCTTTCTGCGGTGCGAGGCGAACGCGCCCCCCGTTCGCGCCACCGCGCATGTCAGTGCCGCGAAACGTCGAAGCCGAAGCCCAGGCGGTTCTGACCAGTTCGGGGACAGTCAGGCCCGATGCGAGAATCTTGGACTTCAGCGCCCTAACGCCCTGCGCGTCGACCAGCGGATAGTCGACCGCTGGGACCGGATCCTGCCAAATGAATTCCTCACGCGGAACCTCCGCACCGAGATAGCGGGAGCGCGGACCGAGGTCGCGGTGGGTCAGCTTGAACCACGCCTTCGCATACGCAATTTTGAATTCCTCCGGATTTTCGTGGAACCGCTTCGCTATCTTCCGGTAGCTGGGGTCGACCTTCAGCGCAAGGTCCGTCGTGAACATGATCGGCGCATGCCGCTTCGACGGGTCGTGCGCGTCGGGCACGAGGTCCGCTGCCTGACCCTGCGCCGGAATCCACTGGATCGCACCGGCCGGACTCTTGGTTTGCACCCACTCAAAGGCAAACAGGTTGTCGAGGTATTGCATAGTGAACGCGACCGGACTGGCCGACCACGCGCCTTCCAGACCGCTGGTGACCGTATCGCCCGCATTGCCGCGGCCGCACTTGTTTTCCCAGCCGAATCCCTGCTGCTCGATACCGGCAGCGGCCGGCGCGGGTCCCACGCACTTGGACGGATCGTGGGCGCCATGCGCCTTACCGATCGTGTGGCCGCCGGCGATGAGCGCAAGCGTCTCCTCGTCGTTCATCGCCATGCGACCGAAGGTCTCGCGGATATCCTTCGCGGCGGCCAGCGGATCCGGATTGCCGTTCGGACCCTCCGGGTTCACGTAGATCAGCCCCATCTGCACAGCCGCCAGCGGCTGCTCCAGTTTCCGATCGCCGCTGTAGCGCTCATCGGCGAGAAACTTCGTTTCAGGCCCCCAGTACACGAGGTCTGGTTCCCAGTCGTCCTTGCGCCCCCCGGCAAAGCCGATGGTCTGGAAGCCCATGGACTCCAGCGAGACATTCCCAGCCAGTACCATCAGATCGGCCCAGGAGATGTTCTGCCCGTATTTCTGCTTGACCGGCCACAGCAGTCGCCGCGCTTTGTCGAGGTTGGCGTTGTCCGGCCAGCTGTTCAACGGATCGAACCGCTGTTGACCGCCGCCTGCGCCGCCGCGCCCGTCACTCACACGGTAAGTACCGGCACTGTGCCAGGCCATCCGGATGAACAACGGTCCATAGTTGCCGTAGTCGGCCGGCCACCAAACCTGCGATGTCGTCAGGACCTTCGCGATGTCCTGCTTGACGGCATTGAGGTCGAGGCTTGCGAATGCTTTGGCGTAGTCGAACTCACCGCCCAGGGGGTTGGACTCGACGCCGTGCTGCCGAAGAGACGACAGGTCGAGTTGTTCAGGCCACCAGAACTGGTTTGGCCTCGGCTCACCCTGCGCGCTGACTGCAACCGTCGGCACCAACGGTAGCGCAGCGATGGCGAAAGCAGCGAGCGACGTCGCAAGCTTTTTGAACATTGGGGTTCTCCTGAATCCAGCGGGAGGGTCAAACGCGGGACGACAATACACCATCGCCGCAAGCCAACCAGTAGTTTGATCCGATCGACTCGATAGATACCTATAATCGCATCAGCATCCAACGATAGGGAGCATAAACCGCCTGTTGGTCAATCGGGCTGAGTATCGCGCGCGAAGCGGAAGCCTCTATCTGACGTCGGCCGGACTTGCCTGCACCGGCACAGTCCGCGCTTCCGTCAGCACCAGTTGACCGTCACGCACCGGGATGCGCGGACCCGGATCGTGATCGAGCCTGACCTGCCCCGCCGCGTCGCCGATCTTGTAGTCGACGCGGTATCCGACGGTACGTTCACTCACGTCGAACACCGTGTTGCAGCGTTGCTCGGTGGTGGTGACCGTGTCGTTCTCCTGCATCTTGCGCTGCACTTCGTGGCCCGCAACGCCGCCCGCCGCCGCACCGATGACCTTCGCACCCGTGTTGCTGCCGTGACCGCCGATCGCGTTGCCCAACAAACCGCCGGCAACGGCGCCGATGACGGTGCCGGTCACGCGGTGTTCATCCTTCACGGGCGCCTGTTGCGTAACGGTTTCGTCGTGGCATTCCTCGCGCGGCGTTTTCACCTGCTCGGTCAACGGCGTCACCGACACGACCTCCGCGAACTCTTCCTTATTCAGCATCTTGTAGCCGGCAAAACTGCCGACCGCGGTCGCCGCGACTGCGCCCAGCACCGTTCCTACCAACATTGACTTGTTCATCTGCTCCATCGCCGAATCGGCCGCTAAGCCCGTGACGCGCACCATAGCGACCACGCGCCCTCTGTCAACCAACGATCGCGTAGCATGTGACGCTCGTGCACGCGGTCGCACCGGGGGACCTCGATGAAGAAGCTCGGCATCGCCATTGTCGTTCTGTTGGCAATTTTCGCGATCGGCTACCACTACCGTTTGGAAATGATGCTCGCCGCCGCGCCGCGGATCGCCGATCTGCGCGACCCGATCGATCCACATCGCGAAGTGACGTGGAGTCAGGGGCCGGCGACCGCAGCGATGGCGCCGGCGGATCGGCCGCCGAACATCATCGTGATCGTGGCCGACGACATGGGCTTCAACGACGTGTCGTTCTACAACGGCGGTGCGGCCGACGGCACGCTGCAAACGCCGAACATCGATTCGATCGGTCACGACGGCGTGGCATTCACCAACGGTTATTCGGCAAACGCAGTGTGCGCGCCGTCGCGCGCGTCGATCATGACTGGCCGATATTCGACGCGATTCGGCTACGAGTTCACGCCGTTCTTCAAAATCGGCGTGTCGATCTTCGAAACGATGTCGGAGCAGGACCCGAGCCCGCTCAAGCTGATCGTGCATCGCAAAGAAGCCGATGCGATGAAGCCGCTCGAAGAGAACGGCATGCCGCCGTCCGAAGTGACCGTTGCCGAAGTGTTGAAGAGCGCGGGCTATCAAACCGCGCACATCGGCAAGTGGCACCTCGGCGGAGTCGGCGACATGCGTCCGGAGAAGCAGGGTTTCGACGACAGCCTGTATCTGTCGGGCATCTCGTACCTGCCGGCCGATTCGCCCGACGTAGTGAACTCGAAACAGGATTTCGATCCGGTCGACAAGATGGTCTGGGCATCGGCGCGTTACTCCACGCAGTTCAACGGCAGCCATCCGTTCGCGCCGAAGGGCTACATCACCGACTTACTACACCGACGAGGCCGTTAAGGTGATAGAGGCGAACCGCAACCGGCCGTTCTTCCTCTATCTCGCGCACTGGGGCATTCACAACCCGCTGCAGGCGAAGAAAGAAGACTACGACGCGCTCAGTCACATCACGGACCACCGCTTGCGCGTGTATGCGGCGATGATCGCCGCGCTCGACCGCGGCGTGGGTCGCGTGCTCGATGCGTTGAAAGCAAACGGGCTCGAGGACAACACACTGGTGATCTTCACCAGCGACAACGGCGGCGCCGGCTATCTCGGCTTGCCCGAGATCAACAAACCGTATCGCGGCTGGAAGCTGACGCTGTTCGAAGGGGGCACGCACGTGCCGTTCTTCGCGCGCTGGCCCGGACACATCGCGCCGGGCACGCGCTACGACAAACCTGTGGAGCACATCGACATTCTGCCCACCGTCGCAGCCGCAGGAGGCGCGAGTTTGCCGGACGATCGCATCATCGACGGAGTCGACGTGTTGCCGTTCGTGCGCGGCGAACGTACCGATGCACCGCATGAAACGCTGTTCTGGCGCGAGGGTTATCACCAGGCGGTATTGCACGACGGCTGGAAGTTGATCGTCAGCGGCGTGCCTGACAGGAAGTGGCTGTTCCACCTCACCGACAATCCGACGGAACATCAGGATCTCGCCGCGCAGCATCCCGAGATCGTCGCGCAATTGCAGGCGCTGCTCGATGCACACAATGCAGAACAGGCCGCGCCGATGTGGCCAAGCGTCATCGAGTCACCGCAGCTGATCGACAAGACCGGTGCCGAAGCGTACGCACCCGGCGACGACTACGTGTATTGGCCGAACTGATAGAGTGCGTAACGGATTGCACGGAGCGACGCGCTTGGCCGACGAGATCCTCTACGAAGAACGCGACGGCATCGCCATCATTGCGATCAACCGTCCGGAGAAAAAGAACACGCTGACCGAAGAAGTGGTGCAAGGGATCGCCGACGGCATCGACCGCGCTGCGCGCGCCAAACACGTCGCCGCGATCGTGTTGCGCGGCGTGGGTGATACGTTCACGGCGGGCTACGACCTCACGAATCGAGGTCGTTGGGACTTGCCATACGGTGCGCCGGACATCGACAGTCGCGAAGGCGCATGGGATCCGGTGAAGGACTACCAGTTCATGGGCAACAACGTGCGCCGCTTCATGCGCATATGGGAATGCCCGAAGCCGGTGCTCGGCGAGATCAAAGGCTGGGCCATCGGCGGCGCCACGGACCTTGTGCTGTGTTGCGATCTGCTCTTCATGGCGAGCGACGCGCACATCGGTTATGCGCCGAGCCGCATCTACGGCACGCCAACTACCATGCTCTGGGTGTATAGGCTCGGGCTCGAACACGCGAAGCAGTTTCTGCTGACCGGGCGCGCCATCGATGCAGCCACCGCATATCGCATAGGGCTCGTCTCGTATGTCGTCGAGCCTGACAAGCTGTCGAGTTTCATCGAAGCCGAAGCGATGCGCTTCAGACACATTCCGGCGAATCAGCTCGCACTCAACAAGCTGCTGATCAATCAGGCATTCGAGAACATGGGGCTGCGCACGACGCAGATGCTGGGCACGTTCTTCGACGGCGTTACGCGGCACACCGAAGAAGCGTATCGCTGGGCGGAGTCGTTCGACGAGAAGGGTTTCAGGCAGGTGATCCGCGAGCGCGACGCGCCGTGGCAGGACTATGGCGAAAAACAACGTGAAAAACATGGCGAAAAGCCGAAGGAGAAATGACCGCGATGACTAACCTCAAGCGCCTCTGCTGCGGTTTTCTGCTGGTGATCAGCGGTTGCAGCGCGACCTCGCTGACGGATTCGTGGCAAGCGCCCTCGTTGCATCGTCAGGCGATGAACGACGTGCTCGTCGTCGGCGTCCTGTCGAACATGAACACGACGAACCGCATTCTGTTCGAACGCGGCTTCGTCGATGCGCTGAAGGCAAAGGGCATCAACGCGACGGCGAGTTACGAAGTACTCGGCCAGGGCACGCTGACACGCGAAGCTGTGACCGAGTTCGTAAAGAAGAACAACATCAAATACGTTCTGGCCACACGCTTCGGCGGCGCGGAAGTGGTGAAAGAGCTGGTTCCGGAATCCGTGTATACCTACTACACGTATGCCGGCTACTGGAGCGGCTACGGCACTACGATGACGCGTGAATCCTATGTCGATACGAAGACCACGTTCGTGCTGACCACGTCGATCTTCGATGCGCGAACAGAAGAAGTCGTGTGGGTGGGCCGCAGCAAAACCTTCGAGGTGAGTTCGATTTCGTACGAAGCGAGCGAACTGGCGCGCCAGGTAGTCAAATCGATACGCTGACACGAACCACGGAGAAGTCATCATGCCGTCGCCCACTGTTCCCGCCAGCCACGTCGATCTGCTCGAAAAACCGCTGTTCGCGCACCTCGCCACGGTGCGCCCTGACGGCTCGCCGCAGAGCAGCGTGATGTGGTTCGGCTGGGACGGCAGCCGTGTGAAGTTCACACACACACGCACGCGACAGAAGTTCCGCAATCTCGCGCACGATGCGCGCGTGGCGTTCTCGATTCGCGACGAAGCGAACCCGTACCGGTTTCTGGAAGTGCGCGGCGAAGTGGAGTCGATCGAACCGGATCCCACCGGCGCGTTCTACGTTTCGCTGCAGCGCCGCTACGGTGTCGAATTTCCGGTGCTCGACGCGGATGTGCGCGTTGTCATCACCGTACGACCGACGAAGTATGTGGCGGTGGAGCGCGGCATGACCGAGAAGGAAGCTGTCGCGTTCAGAAAGCGCATGGAGCAGTCGTCCAGATGACGGACAGCCGCGGCATTCCCACGCGATGATGGGGGTGGTGACTCTCCTGCGCACTCAGCTGTTGCGATCGTTGCGACCGATCAGCCACATCACGCGCATCGTTCTTGTGACGGCCTTGTGCGGCCACGCGTTGAGCGTTGCCGCCGACACAACCCCACACCCGCTTGCGCCGCCCGATCTGTCGAGCCCGCGCGCGACGCTGATGAATTTCCTGTCGTTGATGAACGACGCGCACAGCCGCTGGACGCCGAACGGCCGCAGCGAGGAACAGCGCGCGGAGCGCAACTCGATCGCGAGGGTTGCGCATCAGTTCTTCGATCTGAGCGACATCGCACCTGCTGTTAGGAAGAACGTGGGACGCGAGACCGCCGTCTACATGAAGGAGATCCTGGACCGGGTGGAGTTGCCCGCATGGGAGCAGATTCCAGACGCCGATCAGGTCGCGGCGAATCCGGAGCGCCTCACGCAATGGACGATCCCGCGGACCGAGATCACGCTGGTGCGTATCAAGGAGGGGCTGCGCGAGGGACAGTGGGTCTTCAGCGCCGAAACCGACGAGCGCGTGCCCGAGTTCTACGAGCGCGTGAAGCACCTCGCGTACAAGCCCGGCGCGACCGAGGGTCTGCACGACCTGTTCGTATCGGAACCCGGTTGGATGATTCCGCGTGAGTTGATTCGGGCGCTACCGGGGTGGATGCAGTCGCGCCACGGTGGCCAGGCTGTCTGGCAGTGGGCTGCGCTGTTTCTCACCCTCGCAGCAACGGCAGCGATCATGGTGCTCGCCTATCGGGTAACGCGACGCCTGGCAGGGGGTCGACACGGCCCCGGTTACTACCTGGGCGCGGTTTTCCCTGTCTTTGCAATCGCCGTTCCGATAGCGGCTACGGACTTTCTGTCGGAGCAGGTGTTCATTTCCGGCCGCCTCTTCGAGGTGGTCGACTTTGCATTGGATCTCGTTGCACTCGGCGCACTGGTTGTGGTGATCCTCAGTTTGACGAACCGGCTTGCAGCTGCGTTGGCCGCACTGCCGTGGTCCAAGGATCGTCAGTTGACTGCGCAGCTGGCCCAGTTGGTCGTTCGCGCCATCGGAATAGTGGGTGCTCTCGTAGCGGTGTTCGAGGGCGGACGCTATCTCGGCGTGCCGCTGACCACGCTCGTTGCCGGCGTCAGCGTGAGCGGTCTGACCGTGGCGCTCGCTGCGCAGGACACGCTGAAGAACCTGTTCGGCAGCCTGATGATTCTGTTGGACCGACCGTTTCAGGTGGGAGACCTGATCCGAATAAAGGGGCACGAAGGCAAAGTCGAATCGGTGGGCCTCAGATCCACACGCATTCGCGACATCAGCGGCCATGTCGTGAGCATCTCGAACGAAGAAATGGCGCGGCTCGATTCGAAGAATCTCAGCAGCCGAAGCCACCTTCGACGCCAGGAAGTGTTGCGGCTTCGCACCGATACGAAGCCCGAGACGATTCACGGCTTCGCGGAGTTCATCCGCGGAATTCTCGCGAATCACGAGGGCTATGACGCCCGATTCCCCCCAACGGTGCGGATCGGATTCGGCGACGCCGCCGTAACCGTCACGATGACCTACTACTATGGCTCGCCGGACACCGCTGCCTTTGCCGCCTTCAACGAGCGGGTCACGCTGCAGGTGCTCCAACGCCTGCAGGAGGACGGCATTCAACTGGCGCCGGCCGCGCACCCGGCGCACAACGAGGGTGGTGCTTCCGAACACACGACACACGAGAAGCACGAGGTGGGCCATGCCACTCATGCGCCCGGCCACGCAACTCACGAGCCCGCGCTCCATGCGCCGGGCCATTCGGAGAGCAATTCGGCGAGCCATTCAGCGCATCGGAGCTGAACTCGGCAGCGTCTTAGCGACTCACTGGAACCGTCAGAACCGGCGCATTCGTGGTAGTGGTGTTGTCAGCCAGCGCCACGGTCCACAGCGTCGTCAGCAATCGGAAGAAGCGCTTCGTCGCCTGATCTCGTTCGTCGATGTAGAACCATCCGCCGCGGTACGGCACCGCAACGGCCGCGTGCTCTGGTTGATCCTTCGAAAAGGCTACCTTCAGTTTCGCGCCCACCGACCCCGGCGCCGAGAATCGCTTCGCTGCACCGCTGGCGAGATCCGCTTGAGGCACGTCGATGGCGGCGGACAGGAGTTCCATCAGTCCGACGATCGACCGGGTCGTCAACGAGACGTCAGTATCGGTAGTACGTTCGAATGCGAGACTAACCGGCAACAGCAGACTCGAACCCGCTGTTTGTGCCTTGACACCGAGCAACTCGAGCAATGCAGCGACAGACTCGGCGTGCTCTACGCCGCATTGCGCGATCGCGATGGCAAACTCACCGGGCTTCATTTCGACCCAGTACAGACAACCGTACTCGGTCAACTCCGCCATCAACGTCACAAAGCGCTCGAAGCGCGGATCGGGTGTTTGGGCCGAGAACGCCGGATTTGAAATGCCGTTCACGCTCGATACCAGACTCCAGTAGATTCCGGTCGGGTCGAAGAGCGTACTGGTGAACTGCGCGAGCGTCGCGATCGAGATCGGCGCCATCACGGCGCTCGTGTATTTCGCACCTGCGACCGGCACATACGAGATGGTCGGATTCTCCTCATACGTGAATCCGGCGCTGAACGGCACCAGGTTGCCCCGGTAGTTCTCGACGCCGCCGAATCCCGCCTCCAGCGCAGCCTTTCCGGTGGTATGTACGTTCGCCGTCACGCTGGCCACCGTCAGCAAGCTGGCGCTTTCTTCATAGCGATTGTGAATCGCGACCATCAACAACTGTTGGTTGTTGGTGGCGATGATCGCTTCGTTATACGCCATGCGGCCATTGCGGATCGCAGACGGACCGGCCGCGTTGCAGGCGCACAGTCCGACGCCGATCAGGAGCAACACGATGATCTGATTCAATCCCGGCACCGACCGCGAGTTCCAATCGGACCAAAGTGTGAACTCGACGGTGGTCGCATGCCAAACACATTTCCCCACCATCCGTCGAAATGACGCAGATGTAAGAACGGTGGCGCCTCGAGACGCCACCGTTTCGTCGACACGCGCGGCTCAGTCGCTCGCCTTAGCGGTGGCTGCCGCTGCCGTCTTCGTTTCAGCAGCACTCAACTGTGACGGACCGATCTTCACCGAGAGCTTGTCGATCGTGCCGTTGAACGCGAACGGCACCTGGTAGTCCTTGTCGTTCACGCCGGTACGCGTGTCGACACCGACGTCGAAGGTTTCGTCCGCAACGTTGAGGAACGCGATCGAGTTCGCCTGTTTGCCGGTGGCCACGACCTGACCGTCCACTCTCAGCACACCGGACCCGCCCTTCGCGATGCCCGGACCGTCGTACGTGTAGTCGAACACGATCGTGTGTTTACCGGCTGTCAACGCTTGCTCGCCGACCCAGCGGTACTGCGCCAGGATCAACATGTTGTAGTCGAACACGGGCTTGCCGTTCAGCAGATACAGACCGAAGCCGCCCCACCGTCCACCTTGCGTAACGAGCATGCCGTTGCCGCCGCCTTGCGGCACTTCGATCTCGGCAGTGATCGTGTAAGACCTGCCGAGGATGTTCGGCGCATTCGCGTTCGGGATACCGGGCATCACGCCCGAGTAGTCGAACTGCGTCTGTCCGGCAGTCGCGCTGGGCCGCGGCGCGGTCGCACGCGCGAACGTGTCGTTGCTGAGCGGATAAACGTTGTACTTCGCCGCTTCCTGCTCGAAGACCTTTTGCATTTCCTTCAGCTTGTCGGGCATCTTCGCGGCCAGGTCGTTGGCCTGAGAGTAGTCTTCGCTGAGGTTGTACAACTCCCACTTGTAATCCTTCGGATCGGGCAGCGCCGCATTCAGCACCCACGGACCGTGCGGCGGCGTGGTGTTCGCGAACCAGCCTTCGTGATAGATGCCGCGGTTCGCGATCATCTCGAAGTACTGGGTCTTGCGAGTAGACGGAGCCTTCGCGTTCGCCTTGTCGAAGGTGTACGCCATGCTGACGCCTTCGATCGGCTCCTGCTTGATGCCATTGACGAGTTCCGGCGCTTTAACACCGATGACCTCGAGAATGGTCGGCACGATGTCGATGACGTGGTGGAACTGCGTGCGCACGCCGCCCGCATCCTTGATGCCGGCCGGCCACGAGATCGCGAGACCCTGCCGCGTGCCGCCGAAGTGCGACGCGATCTGCTTGGTGTACTGGAACGGCGTGTCGAATGCCCACGACCATGCGACCGCCATGTGCGGGTACGTCGCCATGGAACCCCACGCGTCGTAGAACTTCAGCTGTTCGGTCACCGGGAAGTCGAGCACGCCGTTGTACGACGTGTACTGGTTCGGCGTGCCGAGCAATGTGCCTTCGGGACTCGTGCCGTTGTCGCCGTCGATGTAGATGATCAGCGTGTTGTCGAGTTTGCCGAGATCCTGCACGGCCTGAATGACGCGGCCGATCTCGTGGTCCGTGTACGCGGTGTACGCGGCATAGACTTCCGCCTGACGAGCGAACAGTTTTTTCTCGTCAGGCGACAGCGAATCCCACTTCGCGAGACTGTCGGGCCACGGCGTCAGCTTGGCATTCGCCGGAATCACCCCCGCTTTTTTCTGGTTCGCGAAGATCTGCTCGCGCAGCGCATTCCAGCCTATGTCGAACTTGCCTTTGAACTTGGCGATCCACTCCGGCGTCGGCTGGTGCGGCGAGTGGCTGCCGCCGGGTACGTAATAGAGGAAGAACGGTTTGGTGGGCGCCGCGGCGTTCAGTTGCTTGAGGTAGTTGATCGCCTCGTCGGCCATGTCGGTGGTCAGGTTGTAGCCCGGCTTGCCGATCCACGGAAATACCTGCGTGTGATCACGGAACAGATACGGCTCCCACTGATCGGTCTCACCGCCCATGAAGCCGTAGAAGTAGTCGAAGCCCATGCCTGACGGCCACTGATCGAACGGTCCGGCCACGCTGTACTGGAACGCCGGCGTGTTGTGGTTCTTGCCGAACCACGACGTCGCGTAGCCGTTTCCTTTCAGGATTTCACCGATACTCGCGTTGTCGAGTCCGATGATCGAGTCGTAGCCCGGGTAGCCGGTCGACAGTTCGGTGATCACGCCGTTGCCGACCGAGTGGTGGTTGCGGCCGGTGATCAGCGCGGCGCGTGTCGGTGAACACAGTGCGGTCGAGTTGAACTGGGTGTAACGCAAACCGGATTTCGCGATGCGGTCGAGCGCCGGCGTGGGTATCACTCCGCCGAACGTGCCGCTGACGCCGTAACCCTGGTCGTCCGTCATGATCAACAGGACGTTCGGGGCGCCCTTGGGGGGAACGATCTTCGGCGGCCACCAGGTCTTCGAGCCCGGCGCTTCCTCTTTGATGACGCCGCCGAATTTCGGCGCGGGCGCGGGAAGCTGATTCCCCGGAATCGTGGTCGTTGCGCTCGGCGAACCCAGTTCGCCGGTCACCTGATCCGCAGCCAGCGCGGCGCCACTGAACGTCGTCGCGAACAGGATTGCGCCAATCGTTGCAATGACACTTTTGTTTCCGAGTCCCCGCTTCATTCTGTGTGCTCCCGATGCACCGACAATTGATCACGGCGCAGACTACGGCAGCACCTCATCCATTCACTTGACTTATTCGGCCAAGGTCGCAAGTGTCGCAACCCTATGCCGCGGCGCGCAGATACACCCTCCAACCGACCCGACAACAAGCAGCCAGACTTCAATGATGGCGGCATCGTGCGGCTCGCTACACTATTGCCGATTCCAGCGCTGCTGCGTGACAAGGGTGTCGGCCCAACAGATTTGTTGGCGAGCGTCGGCCTCGACTCGACCGCATTTGACGATGCAGAGAACCAGATGCCGTTCCGAACCGCAGGCTTGCTGTTGCAGCGCTGCACGGAGGCAACCGGGTGCCCGCACTTCGGTCTGCTCGTCGGCCAACAGTCCGACGTCGAGACGCTAGGCCGTGTCGGTGCGCTCATGCGCCAATCGCCGACGGTCGATGCCGCGCTGCGCAGTCTGATTCTGCATTTGCATCTGCAGAATCGCGGCGGCATCCCAACGCGCACCGTTGAGGGTGCGCATGCGTCCATGGGCTACGTCATCTATCAGCGCGACATGCCAGGCACCGCGCAGGTCAATGACCTCGTTGCGGCGCTGAGCTACAACATGCTTCGGTCGTTGTGCGGCAATCGTTGGCGACCCACTGCCGTGACGTTCTCGCACGCGCGTCCGCGCGACGTGAAACCGTACACCCGTTTCTTCAAGTCGCCGCTCGAGTTCGACGCTGACGCAACCGAGTTGCGATTCGAAAAGACATGGCTCGATCGTCCGCTTCCAGGATCGGATGCCGCGTTGTATGCGTTGCTGCTGCGCACGTTGTCGACGGAATCGGCGCAGTTCAGCGATCTGGTGGAACAGGTGCGCGTCGCGTTGCGCACGATGATTCCAACCGGACGCGCCACGGAGCAATCGATCGCCGCCGTGCTCGGAGTACCGTCGCGCAGCTTACGGCGTCAGCTCGTGGCAAAAGGCACGAGCTTTCGCAACCTCGCCAAAGAGACGCGCTACGAAATCGCCCGGCAACTGCTCACCGACACCGGCATGGCGATCACCGACATCGCCGGCGTACTCGAATACGCCGACGCCAGCGCGTTCACGCGCGCCTTCAGACGGTGGACGAATCTGTCGCCGGCCGCATGGCGTGCGCAGGCGCGCCTGGCCTGATCGCCGCTGCTACTGGCCGCCGGCCGGCCGCGCATGCGAAGCTCGCATCGCACATCCACCGGAGGGAAGCAGATGCGGGTGAAGAGAGCTTTGGGGATCACGGCAGGGGTAATCGTCGTCGCCGGCGTTGTGATCTACACGTTTCGCGAGCCGCTGATGACTGCGCTGTTCGAGAAGATGACCGCCGACATGTTCGTGGCGAGCGATACGGACGCCTACGACCCCGGTCCCGCCGTGGGCACCACCCTTCCTGCAATGCATGCGAGCTATCTGGGCAGCGAGGTCACCCAACTCGGCGACTTCATGGGCTCGAAGGGCCTCGCGCTGTTCGTCAATCGTTCCGTCGACTGGTGACCGTTCTGCATTAAGCAACTCGTGCAGTTGCAAGGCAGTATCGAGAGCTTCCAACAGGCGGGAATCGGCGTGGTCGTGCTGAGCTACGATTCGCCCGAGCTTCAGCAGCGCTTCGTCGAAAAATTCTCCATCACGTATCCGGTGCTGTCGGATGTTTCCGCCGAATCGGTAAACGCACTCGGCGTGCTCAATACCGACTACCAACCCGGCGACTCGGCCTACGGCGTCGCAATTCCGGGCGTGTTCATACTCGACACGAGCCAGCGCGTCGTCGGCAAGATATTCATCGAGGGGTACGAGAAGCGCGTGGATGCCGCTGGCGTGCTCGCGTTTGCCCAGGAAGCGTTGCAGCGGTGAGCGTCGCCGCTACTACGCTTCCTTCGGTTCCTTTTTGGGCGCACGCGCGTCGAAGTCGGCCTGCATCGAACGCAATTTCATCACGCCGTAGAACACCGTGATCGCCATCGCGACGACGAGTGCACCGACGAGCATGCGTTCCGCTACGAAGTCGCCCATCCGGTTCGCGATGTAGCTTGCGATGATGAGCGCCAGAATGCCGCCGTTGATGATCCAGTTCGCCGCTTTCGACACCACGTAGTGCAGTGTGCCGAAGCCCGCTAGCTGATACAGCATGAACGGCAGAATCGCGACCGCGGGCAACAATTCGGACGGGCCCAGCGCAACGTCCACGGCATCCGGTGCCGCCGCATGCAGCAGCGTGCTGTTCGCAAGTTCGTGGAACAACGACGGCACCGCCGCCAGGAACGGCACGGTTGCGAGCAACTCCAGGATCAGCGCCCCGCTCCAGGTGCCCACCTTCGCGGAGTTGTCACCCGCAGACTGAGTGCCGATGAACAGGCCGCCGACGATCGCGGCACCGCTTGCGAGCATCAGCAGTTCCACCGTGATGCCGAACGCGGCGGGTTCACCCGCTTTGATCAGCAACAAGCCGAGGAAGCCGGGCGTATAGAACATCACGCGGACGAGCCGTGCCCACACGCGCGCGTCGCGGTCGGGCGGCAGCAGCGGCAATGCACGTCCATCCGTACCCACCGTCGGCCGATCTTTCTGCTTCGACATCTCACCCTCCGAAAAGCGTTAGCGCCAAGAATTTCGATGCGCAAGCTACCACAGCGTCGTCACGCGCCGAACGAGAATCCTTCGTAACCGTTCGCCGCAACGCGGTCGCAGATTTCGCGGTACACACCAACACCGGCCGCATACGGCATGAATACGCGCGGCTTACCCGGAATGTTGGCGCCGAGATACCACGAGCCGCCTTGCGGGAACAAAGTGGCGTTCGCCACTTCGTTGACGTGATCGACCCATTGGTCTTCCGCACCAGCCACCGGCTCGATGCGGCGATGACCGTGCTTGCGCATGTAGTTGATGCAGTCGACCGTCCAATCGACGTGCTGCTCGATCGATACCAGCATGTTGCTGAGCACCGACGGGCTGCCGGGGCCGGTGATCGTGAACAGATTCGGAAAACCGACCATGCCGATGCCGAGATAGGTACGCGGCCCCGCGGCCCATTTCTCCGCGAGCGACGCTCCACCTGATCCACGCACGTCGATGCGCAACAGCGCGCCGGTCATCGCATCGAACCCGGTCGCGAGCACCAGCGTGTCCAGTTCGTGAAATGCGCCGTCCGCCATCCGGATGCCGTTCGGCATCACGCGCTCGATCGGATTCGCGCGCAGGTTAACCAGTTTCACGTTGGGGCGATTGTAGGTTTCGTAGGAATTCGAATCGACGCAGATGCGTTTTGTGCCGATCGGATGCGACGTCGGGCACAAGGCGTCGGCCGTCGCACGGTCTTTCACGGCTGCACGAATCTTGTCGCGTACGAAGTCGGCAACGATCCGGTTCGTCTCCGGATTCATCATCGTGTCCGCGATCGTGCCGATGAAGTTCGCGCCGCCGATGCGCCAGGTTTTTTCCAGCAGCGCGCGAATCTCCGCGTCCGACTTTCCGGCAGCCGTTTCGAGCACCGGCCCACCCGGGTGCGGTTCGATCCGCAGATCGCCGAAACCGGCACCCATGCCGAGCCGGTGGTTCTGGCGGTGCGCCGGATAGTTCGCTTTGAACGCCTCGACGAATGCGGGGTCGAGCGGCGCGTTGCACGCCGGCACGCTGAAGTTCGGCGTGCGCTGGAACACCGTCAGATGGCCGGCCTGTTCCGCGATCACCGGAATGGCTTGAATGGCCGACGACCCGGTGCCGATCACACCGACGCGTTGTCCGGCGAAACTCACGCTCTGATGCGGCCAGCGGCTTGCCCAATACAGATTGCCTGCAAAGTCCTTCAGCCCGGCGATCTGCGGCTCCTGCGGCACGGAGAGACAACCGGTTGCCATTACGCAGAACGGTGCACTGGCGCGATCGCCACGGTCGGTTTCGACGGTCCACAGATTGCTGCGATCGTCGTAGCGCGCACTCGTTACGCGGCGCTCGAAGCGGATGTCCCGCTTGAGATCGAACTTCTCGGCAACGCGCTCCGCGTAACGCAGGATCTCCGGTTGCGTCGCATATCGCTCGGACCAGTTCCACTCGTTCTCGAGCTCGTTCGAAAACGAGTACGAGTACGCGAGGCTCTCGGCGTCGCAACGTGCACCCGGATAACGATTCCAGTACCAGGTGCCGCCGACGCTGTCGCCCGCCTCGTACACGCGCGCGGTCAATCCCATTCCACGCAAGCGGTGCAGCAGGTACATGCCGGCAAATCCGGCGCCCACCACGATCACATCGAACTGTTTGCCCGCATCGCGCTCTACGCTCTGTCGTTCGCTACTGCTCATCTCCATTCCTCAATTAATGCTGTTGGCCGCCCTGCCCCTTGGCTGGCTCGTTCGGAAACAAAACCCGGTTACGAAAGTCGAATCTTAACGATTTGCACGCGCGCGTGCGCACGGGGGGCACCGAAGGTGCCGGTCTCGGGTAACCTAAGGTGCATGGGGAGCGGAACGAACGACGGTGCGCAATTGCCGGATGGTGTGGAAGCGGCGACCGCCGTTGGCAACGCGCACCATCCGTTCGAGTTTCGCGGCAACTCCGCGGAGTACTTCCGCATCTGGGTCGTCAATCTCGCGTTGTCGCTGCTCACCCTCGGCATCTTCTCCGCCTGGGCGAAGGTGCGCCGCGAACGTTACTTCTACGGCAACACGTGGGTGGCCGGCGCACCGTTCGAGTACCTCGCCTCGCCGATCAACGTGCTGAAGGGGCGGCTGATCGCATTCGCACTGCTGATCGTGTACGTCGGCGCGAGCCAGTTGAGCCCGTACATGCAGTTCGTCGCGGTGGCGCTCGTACTGATCGCAACGCCGTGGATCGTGGTGAGCACGTTACGGTTCCGCGCCCGCTATTCGGCCTGGAGCAGCGTCGGCTTCCGCTTCACCGGCACCGTGCGGCAGGGCTTCAACTACTACCTGTTCGCGTACGTGCTGCTGATTCCGTCGTTCGGACTGTTGTATCCGTACGTGCGCTATCGGCAGCGTGCGTTCGTGCTCGGCCGGCACCGGTTCGGCGGACATCCGTTCGAGTTCAGCGGCGCGCCGTCCGACTTCTACGCCGCATACGTTCTCGGCTGGTGCATCGGCATCGTCACCGCGGCGTTCATAGGCGGCTTGCTCGTCTTTCTACTGACCAGGCCGGGCATCGGTAACGCAGCGATCATTCCGTATTGGTCATACGCCGTCGTAGGCGTCATGTACCTAGCCATCTTCGTGGGCGCCGTGTTCATCATGTCGCGAGTGACCAACGTCGGTTACAACCGCACACGCTTCGGTTCGGTCGGTTTCCACTCGACGATCACGGCACGCGCGCTGTTGTGGATCTATGCGAGCAACACGGCATGCATTCTCGTCAGTCTCGGTCTGTTGATTCCATGGGCGCAGATCCGCCTCGCGCATTACCGGGCGCAGCACATCGAACTCGTTGGCGTTGGCGACCTCGAGTCGTTTCGCGCCGAACTGAACCCCGAACGTTTTGCCGGCGGCGCCGAGACCGCGAGCATCTTCGACCTGGACGTATCGTTGTGAGCCCCGTCGCCGCCATCTACTACGACGGTTCGACGGCGCGCGCCATTCCGGTGGAGTTGTCGGTAGAAGGCCCCAATCTGCACGTTCGCAACCGAGCGGCCGACGGCGAACTGGTGACCACGGTGCCGCGCACCAACGTCGCCGTTACGTCGCGACTCGCCGCCATTCGCCGCATCCTCCGCCTGCCCGACGGCGCGCAGATCCACTGCGACGACAACGACGCCATCGACGCGCTACTGCCCGAATATGCTGGCGGCACGATAGTCGATCGGCTGGAGCGGCATCCGGCGGCGGTTGCCGCGAGTTTGCTGGTCGGCGGACTGGCGATCGCGTGGTTTTTCTTCTTCGGACTGCCGCAGATCGCGAAGTCGATCGCGCGCGAAATTCCGCCGGCCGCCGAAACGCTCATTGGCACGCAGGCGTTGGAGATTCTCGACCGGACGACGTTGCAGCCGAGCGAGTTGCCGCCGGAGGTGCAAGATCATCTAACGGCTACGCTGAGCCGCTTCGTGGCCGGTACGCCGGATGCCGGGAAGTACACCCTCGTGTTCCGCAAGCTTCCGGGCAATCTCCCGAATGCGTTTGCAATTCCAGGTGGACCGATCGTGGTGAGCGACGGATTGATCGATGCGCTGCCGGACGACGACGCGTTTCTTGCCGTGGTCGCGCACGAGATCGGACACCAGGCGCACCGGCACGTGTTGCGGCACGTCCTGCAGGGTTCCGCGGTCATCGTCGCCGCAACGCTGCTGACCGGCGACGTCAGCTCCGCGACGGGTGTGGTGCTGGCCGTGCCGACGTTCCTGTTGAGCAGCCGCTACTCGCGCGATTTCGAACGGGAGGCGGACGCCTATGCCTTCGCCGCGCTACGCGAGCGCAACATCACTCCCGAGTGGTTCGCGAACGCACTGCGTTCCCTCGAAGCGAACTCTCCCGTCTCGATGGATCCGGGCAGCGCATCCACCTACATCTCGACGCACCCGGCATCGCAGGAACGCATCGATGCGGCACTGGAAGCCGCGGGTGGATTCGATCCGCTCGAGCTGATCGTTGCAAAGCAGATGGCCGAGTCCGCAGGGACAGGCGAAGCGTTCGATGCCGCGCGCCTCGTGGGTTGCTGGACCGGCAGACTGGCTATCGAAGAGAACCGCTATTCGCAGTGGGAAGTGTCGTTCGGCGCGGAAGGAAACGTCGTTGCGCGTTTTCTTACGCTCGATGACAACGACGGGTTGCTGGCAATGTCGTCGGATACCGGCCGCTGGGCATCGTCCGGCGACATCCTGACCGTTCGCTTGCTCACCCGGCAGGCCGCAACCGGAACCAGCGCAATCGACGATCTGCAGAGCTACGTCATGTACGGCCTCACCGACCAGGCGATGCGATACGAGTCGCTGTCGACCGAGATCTACTACGAATCGCAGCGCATCGACTGCGCAGAGTTGTCGCTTCCCGGCGGCGCTTGATCCTCCCGAACTTTCCCTGCGACGCCATGTCGATTTCCTGAAAGGCCGTTCGACGTACCAATAAGAGCAGCCGCTAGTGCTCTCTCTTATCGACAGGACGCTTTATCAACAGGAGACGACAACCATGCGAGTAATGGTGCTGATCAAGGCAAACAGCGACACCGAAGCGAACGTAATGCCGAGCGAGGAACTGCTCGCCGAAATGGGCAAGTACAACGAAGCGCTGGTGAAGGCCGGCGTGATGCTCGCCGGAGAAGGTCTGCATCCCACATCCAAGGGTAAACGCGTGCGTTTTTACGGCACGCAACGCACGGTCATCGACGGTCCGTTCGCCGAAACGAAGGAACTGATCGCGGGCTTCTGGCTGTGGCAGGTGAAGTCGATGGAAGAAGCGGTGGAGTGGATCAAGCGCTGCCCGAACCCCACGGGCGCGGAATCCATCGTCGAACTGCGGCCGGTGTTCGAACCCGAGGATTTCGGCGCCGAGCTGACGCCGGAACTGCGCGCGCAGGAAGAACGATTGCGCGAACGCACCGCACAACTCTCCACGGGCCGATAACGGCCGCACCCACGGAGGATTAGAAATGGAAATTCAGCCATACCTGTTCTTCAACGGTCGCTGCGAGGAAGCGGTCGAACTCTATCGCCGTGTCCTCGGCGCAAAGGTAGAGATGCTGATGCGCTTCGGCGAAAGTCCCGAACCGCCGGAACCGGGACGGCTGCCGCCCGGCATGGACCAGAAGGTGATGCACGCGGCGGTGCGCATCGGCGAGTCGATGGTGCTGATGACCGACGGGCCGACGCCAGAGCCCGGCTTCCGCGGTTTTTCGCTGTCGCTGTCGCTCTCGGATGCCGCGGCCGTCGAGCGGATATTTGCGAGCCTCGCCGACGGTGGCCAGGTACGCATGCCGCTCGAGAAAACGTTCTTCGCAGCGCGCTTCGGCATGTTGACCGACCGCTTCGGCGTGGGTTGGACGATACAACTCACCGCGTGACCGACACGGCGGGTTTACGATGGCAGTCCTCTAAAAGATCGAGCGGCCGGGGCACCATGCAGTACATGTTGTTGATCGTCGAACCCGCCGGCCAGCGTCGTGAACGCAGCGACTCAGCCGGGCGCCAGCTGCACGAGCGGATGCTGCAATTCGCCGATTCGCTCCGCTCACGCGGCCTGCTCGTTTCGAGCCAGTCATTGCGGTCGGACGAAGCCGCCACCCGAGTGCGTGTGCGCGACGGCAAGCCGACGTTGATGGACGGACCGTTCGCCGAAGCGAAAGAGATGATCGGCGGCTTCTATCTGCTCGAATGCGAGACGCGCGACCAGGCGGTTGCGGCGGCCCGCGAATGTCCCGCGGCCGAGTGGGCCACCGTAGAGGTGCGCGAATTCGGTCCGTGCTACACCTGACTCGAACGCGCGCGCGAACGTGCCAGACACGGGACACATCCATCGGACAGTCGAAGCGGTGTGGCGCATCGAGTCCGCACGCATCATCGCGGGGCTCGCGCGCATCCTGCGCGACGTCGGCCTTGCCGAAGAGTTCGCGCAGGACGCACTCGTTGCAGCACTCGAACAATGGCCGGAGCAGGGCGTGCCCGAACGACCCGCCGCGTGGTTGACCGCCATTGCGAAGCACCGCGCGATCGACTGGATCCGCCGGCGTTCGCTGCACGAGCGTAAGCAGGACGCACTGACGCACGAGACCGAAGCCGCACTCGAAGACGCCGCCGCGAGTCTCGCGGCATCCACCGATGCCGCCTTCGACGATCCGATCGGCGACGATCTGTTACGGCTGATATTCATCGCGTGCCATCCGGTGCTGTCACGCGAAGCGCGCGCGGCGCTGACGCTGCGTATGCTCGGCGGCCTGACCACGCAGGAAATCGCGCGAGCGTTTCTCGTGCCGGAAGCAACCATCGCGCAGCGCATCGTCCGCGCGAAACGGACGCTGAAGGAAGCGCGCGTGCCCTTCGAAGTGCCGGCCGCATCGGAACTGGCTGCGCGCACCGCGTCCGTGCTCGAAGTGATCTATCTCATTTTCAACGAAGGCTATGCCGCCACGGCGGGCGACGACTGGATGCGCCCTGCTCTGTGCGAAGAGGCTTTGCGGCTCGGTCGCATCCTGGCTGCGCTCGCCGTCGAAGATTCCGAGGTGCACGGGATCGTTGCGCTGATGGAAATCCAGGCATCGCGCCTGCGCGCACGCGTTGGGCCGCACGGCGAACCGGTGCTGCTGCTCGATCAGGACCGGTCGCGCTGGGATTCGCTGCTGATCGGCCGCGGTCTCGCTGCGTTATCGAAAGCCGAAGCGCTGGGCAATGCGCACGACGGGCTCGGACCGTATGCGGTACAGGCCGCCATTGCGGCATGTCATGCGCGCGCGCGCATCCCTGACGAGACCGATTGGCCGCGCATCGTCGCCTTGTACGATGCGCTCGCGCAGATTGCTCCGTCGCCGATCATCGAGCTGAATCGCGCCGTCGCCGTTGCCATGGCCTTCGGCCCTGCCGCAGGCCTCGAGTTGGTGAATGAGCTGACTCGCGATTCGTCGCTTGCGAACTATCACCTGTTGCCGAGCGTCCGCGGCGATCTGCTCGAGAAGCTGGGCCGCGGTGCCGAAGCGCGCGTGGAGTTCGAACGCGCCGCTGCGCTCGCCAACAACACGCGCGAGCGAGACCTGCTCGTTCAACGCGCCGCGCGCCTCAGCGGAACGGCGTAGGTACACCCTTACCCGCGTATGTGGACCTCTGGAATGGTCGCGAGCCTTCGCCATGAACATCGCTCTGACGCGTGGGCCGCGGCATTTTGGGTTACGCTCCGCCCAACCCATTTCAAATGCGCATTCAATGTCGACGGGCCTTTCCGGTTACTGGTCCGATCCGCTCGCGACCCGCGCCGGACGCCTCCTCTCCTTCTTCCTCTTATACGTCTCTGAAGGCATTCCCCTCGGCTTCACCGCGACGGTTATCGCCACACACATGCGTCGAGAAGGCCTCGACCCGGCGGTGATCGGCGCGTATGTCGGATCGCTGTATCTGCCATGGGCCTTCAAATGGGTGTTCGGGCCGATCGTCGACACGATCACGTCCAACACGTTCGGCCGGCGGCGGACGTGGATCGTCGGCGCGCAGATCGCAATGATGCTGGCACTGCTCGCTGCGACGCCGATCGATTTCACAACCGCCACCGCGCTGTTCACCGCAATCATCTTCGCGCACAACGTTTGCGCTGCCGCGCAGGACGTCGCGATCGACGCACTCGCCGTTCAGGTGCTTCCGCCCGAGGAACGCGGCACAGCGAACGGCTTCATGTTCGGTGGACAGTCGGTTGGCCAGGCCGTCGGCGGCGCCGGCATTCTGCTGTTGGGCGCGTCGCTGCCGTTCGAGAGCACCTACTTCATCGCGGTCGGATTGATGGCGCTGATTCTCGTCGGCGTGTCGTGGCGGCTGCGGGAACACACCGCCATAGAAGTGCCGTGGTCGATCGGCGCAGCGCACGAAACGCGCGGTGCGCGCATCGCACGAGAGTTGCGCGAGTTCGTGCTTGCCGCCTGGCGCGCGTTCACCGGCACACGCGCTGCGGCACTC
>JBGSNQ010000157.1:0-18694 GCA_041739525.1 Pseudomonadales bacterium
CAACTCGCGCGTGCGCAGCATGCCGATGTACGGATTGCCGCCACCGCCGGTGCCGAGCAGCGCCGCACCGATCGACAGCGGCAGCAGGTCGCTTTCGCGCAGCACGTAGCCCTTTTCAACCGACACCGAGATCTCCCACTGCACGCACGTGAATACGCGTCGCGTTGCCGGGCAGGTAGGCCAGCGGCACGTCTTCCACGTCGACGATCGCGACGCTCTCGCGCGTTGCACCCGCCGCCACTGCCGATTCGATTGCGCGCTGCTTCGCATCGTCCAACGCGCGTTCGCGGCCGATTTCCCCGAGCGCGTAAACGCGATCGATCTCGCCGGACACCTGCGCAATCGCGGCACCCACCGCGTTTGCAACGGCAAAGTGGTTCGGCTTGATCAGTTCGAGTCCGCCGATCGGTCCGTCCACCAGAATCGAACCGCCTCCAACGACGATGACGGGGAGCGGCTCCGGTGACAGCCGCGACCGTTCCACGCACTGCTCCAGCATCTCCATGATGCGACGCTGCGTCCGCGCGACGAGATCCCTCGACAGATGCGCCACATACGATGCATCGCCGAAACCGGCGCGGCCCGCAGCCGCAACGACGTCGGACGTCGTCAACGTGGTGCCGCCGAAAATCAGCGCATCGCTCGTCAACCGATATCCCACCGAAGCGGGACCGATCTCGATGCCGCGCGGGCTGTCGACCACGTGCGAGCCGCCGCCGAGGCCGATCGAGAACACATCCGGCATGCGGAAGTTCGTGCGAACCCCGCCTACATCCACTGCCATCGTCGCCTGTCGCGGAAAACCGTTGCGCAGGCTCCCGACATCGGACGTGGTGCCGCCGATGTCGACGACGATCACGTCGGAAACGCCGGAGAGAAACGCGGCACCCCTCATCGAGTTGGTTGGGCCCGACGCAAACGTGAGCACCGGGAACGCCTCGGCGGCTTGCGCGTCGAGCAGCGTGCCGTCGTTCTGCGTCAGGTAGAACCGCCCTTTGATGCCCGTTTGCGCAATTGCGCTTCGAAACGCCGCGATCACGCTCGCCGACAGGTCGCGCAGGCACGCGTTCATGATCGCCGCGTTCTCGCGCTCCAGCAGCCCGATGCGGCCGATCTGGCTCGACAGCGTGATGTGTGCAGCCGGCAGCGCTTTGCGGAATATCGCGCCGGCCTTCTGCTCCATTTCGTCGCTCACCGGCGAGAACACCGATGTGATCGCGATGGTGTCGATGCCTTTGGCTGCAATGTCGCGTGCGATGCCGAGCAGTTCCGTTTCGTCGAGCGTCGAGATCGGCCGTCCGTCGAATTCGTTGCCGCCGTGCGCGAGATAGCCGTGGTTGCCGATGGCAAGCCGAAGATCATCGGGCCAGTCGACCATCGGCGGCAGCGAAGCGGTGGCCGGAAGGCCCAGCCGTACCGCGGCGGTCTGCGCAAGATCGCGACGCTGCACCACCGCGTTGGTGAAGTGTGTGGTGCCGATCATCACCGCATCCACCGCATCCGCTTTCATGCGCGCCGCACGAAGTGCGTCGTCGAGCGCCCCTACCACGCCCCTCAATACATCCGGCGTAGTCGCGGTCTTCACGGCAGCCAGCACATCGACCCCATCCATTACCACGGCATCGGTGTTGGTACCCCCTACGTCGATGCCGATCCGGATCATCGAGCAGCGGACCCAAAGACGTGGTACAACGCCACGCCGCTCACGGCGCCCATCCCCACGATTTTCTGTGCCTGCTGCATGTGCGTCTCCCCGCCGCCTGCGCAAGAGTATCCTCCAATCCATGCATCGCAAGACGGACGTGACCATGAAGCACCCTGCCAACGAACGACTGACGAACTGGCTCGACCAGGAGACCCCCGAGGCCGTGCTCGAACCCGACCTTCCGATCGTCGATCCTCACCATCATCTTTGGGATCTGCGCACCGCCACCATCGAACCGTTCCTGAGTTTCGAGCAGAAGTTGTATCTCTGCGACGAGATCAACGAAGACATCGCAACGTCGGGGCACAACATCGTGCAGACGGTGTTTGCGCAGTGCGCCGCGTTCTATCGCGCCGACGGGCCGGAGCCGATGCGTTGCGTCGGTGAAACCGAGTTCGTGCACGGCATTGCCGCGATGAGCCGCTCGGGAATTTATGGCCCCACTCGCCTCTGCACCGGCATCTTCAGCGCGGCCGATCTGCGCGCAGGTAAAGACGTGGAAACGGTGCTGCGCGCGCACATCGCGGCATCGCCCTACTTTCGCGGTATCCGCACGGTGATACCGCGCAACTTCGAAGGTGCCTTCCTCGAAGGTTATTCAATGCTCGCGAAACACCATTTGAGCCACGACCACTACTCGCCCGACTGCGAACGCCTGCGCGACCTGGCGCGGCTGGCACAGGCACAACCCGACGTAACGATCATCGTCAACCACCTCGGCGGGCGGGTCGACCCCAACGCAGACGCCAACGAGTTCGCGAAGTGGCGCGCGTGCATCGACGTGATAGCGGAGTGCAGGAACGTCGTCATCAAGCTGGGCGGTGCGCAGCAGCGGGTTGGCCCATGGGAACCGCCATTCCATATGCACAAGCGCGCGAAGCCGATCGGTTCCGAGGAACTCACGGAACTCGTGTTTCCCTGGTACCAGCACGCGCTCGGCGCATTCGGCCCCGACCGCTGCATGTTCGAAAGCAATTTCCCGGTGGACAAGGAGTGCGTCTCGTACCGCACGTTGTGGAATACGTTCAAACGTATTGCCGCGAAGGCCGGCCTCAGCGCGGCAGAAAAGGCGCATGCGTTCAGCGGCACCGCGGCGCGCGCGTACCGGCTGACGTTGCCGGCAGACGGCGGTTAGACTCGAAGCACATTCAGGGGAGGACGATCCATGCGCATCATCGATGTAGACGCACATCTGCACGAGCCGCTCGATTGGGTGGAGCGCACCGACCCCGATCTCGCGAAACAACTCGGCCCGCCGGCGCGTTTTCTCGAAGTGGCCGATGCGGTGTTCGGCGTGTCGAACCCCGCGGTGGCACAACTGCCGCAGCAGCAACGTCCGCAGAAGGCGTGGGACACGGTATTGCCGGGTTTCGTGCGGCACCTCGAGATGACCGACGTTCGGCAGCCGGAGAGGCAAAGCGAACTGGCCGGCGATCCATTCTGCGACCCTGCCGCGCGCTTGAAGCTGTGCGACTCCGAGGGCATAGACGTGCAGTTTCTCAACCCCACGTTCCTGGTCGGCCCGTTCGTGCAGGCGGCCCGCGCGCGCCGGCGCGACCTGATGCCGCGCATTCGCCGATGCTGGAATCAATGGGCGATGGATCTCGTGCACGGCCGCACCGATCGCCTGATGCCCGTCACGCAGATCGACCTGAACGACCTCGACGGTTCGATCGAAGAGATGACGCGTATGCGCGCGCTCGGCAGCCGCGGGTTCGCCATCAACGAATCTCCGGTGGGCGTCGGCCGCTTCGACAGCGACGGCAACAGTCCACTCGCGCGTTCGATCACACACCCCGACTTCGATCGGTTGTGGTCCGCCGCCGAAGATCTCGGCATGGCGGCCATTGCGCACGTCGGTTTCGCGCGCGAACGCATCCAGTTCGGCTGGGCGAACAACGGCGCTGACGATCTCTCCACGTACACGCTGCTGAACTCGGCGGTTACCTCGCAGATCGGTCCGCAACTGCTGCTCGGTGCATTGGCGCTCGACGGCGTGCTGGAGCGGCATCCGAAACTGACGGTGGTCGTAGAGGAAGTGGGCATCTCGTGGCTGCCGGCGTTGCTCGGCATGCTCGATCACGTAGTTGGACGCAAAGACCACTCGCTGCTGGCCGACGGCGAGTTTCGCCCCGACTTCGCCGGCCCCGCATACAAGCTGCCGCTGAAGCCGTCGGAATATCTACAACGCCAGGTGACCGTGACACCACTGGTCGTGAACGAAGCGCTGCGCCCGGTGCTCGACGCAGTTCCGCCCGAAATGTTGTGTTTCTCCAGCGACTATCCCCACGTGGAAGGAACCGCATCGGCCGTTGCCATCTGCGAGCGCCAACTCGCGGGACTCGCGCCGCATGTGCGAGAGACGTTCTACGGCGGCGTCGCGCAGCGAATCGGAATCTAGGGCGAAGCGAATCGGAATCTAGGGCGCGGCGAATCGGAATTTAGGACGCGCTGCGCATCGGGTTTTAACGGGGAGCGGCCCGCCGGAAGAACACCACGCTCCACACCGGACCGAACACGAACCACAGGATCACCGACACGAACGCGAAGCGGAACCAGCCGTAGAGTTCCCGTGCGTTCGTTTCGTTGTCGACGTAGGCGATGAGTGCCATCAGCAGCACTATTGCGATGAGCCACGCCACGATGCAGCGCAGCCACAGCTTCATTTCGTAACGAACCGCCGCCCAGCCAACGGGTGCCGCAAGGGGCGCAGGGCCGTTCGCGAACCGGTGCGCGAAACGTCGATCGGCCCAATCGACGACGAGCCCGCCGAACGCAACCGTAAAACCCACATAGGCCGTAGCCAGACCATGCGCGAACGTTGCCGGCCTGCCGCCACGCAGATCGAGCGCGGTGAGCACGAGCAGCAGCAGATCGACCGCGGGCAAGGCCAACAGCAAAACCCGGCTGAGCCGCCGGTATAGAAGTATGTATCGCGCAATCAGCGCCAGCGCGAGCACCACCCAGAACGCGGCTTCGCTGCCGATGATCAGCGCGTAGAGATAGTTGGAGTTGTTCAACACGCAGGCGGCCTTCGCGACTTAGAAGAAGCCACGGAGGAATACAGCCGCTTCGTCCGAAATGCCGCCGATCTTGTTCGTCGCCTGCCGGTAGAACTTGAAGTTGAGTTCCGTCTCGGGCCGGCCGTCGTTCCAGTTCGAGAACGCCTTGAGTTCACCTCGACCCAGGCGCCGCTTCGCAAGCGCGGTGCATCTGACGGCGATGCTCACGCGCGGCGTTTGCCTGGCGATGCCCGGCTTCTTCGGAGTGGGGCTGGCAGACGTTACAACGCCCATGGCAATCAATCCCATCCCTCCTTCGGTCTCGCTCGCGATGACGAAGATCGTGTCCCCTTCGGCAATGTGTTTAGCGCCGTACATGGTCTTCTGCGCATCGAATGCGAACGTCTTCGCTTTCGGATCGTCGATCTCGGTTTTGATCAGATAAACCATCGACCCGGTGCTCGATTACTCACGCGCGCCGCCAGTAGCACCCGAATCGCTCGACACCCGGCTTGCGCTTCGAGACATCGACGAATTCCGTCAGGCCCCCGACAGTTGATCTAAGGCGCGCATTCATGCAACCACATTACCTTTGGCATCCGTTCGCAGCGCGCCTTTCGACGAATCGAGAATCACGAGACGATTCTGCCAGCGGTCTTCGAGCACGGCGCACAACCCGATGCGAATCTCGAACGGCCCCAGCACCAGCTTTCCTCCGGCGGCCACGAACGCGTCGATGGCAGCCGGAACCGACACCACCCACAGATCCGTTTCGATCGGTCGCGCGTCGGTGTGCAGAACCAGCTCCGCATCGGACTCCGGCAGCCGCAGCCCCGCCGCCGTGGCATCGCGCCAGATCAACTCATGCCCGAGACCGTCGCGATAGAAGGCGAGTGCCTCGTCGAGATTCGAAACGGGAATGCTGTGGCAATCGATCTTTCGGAAGAGTCCGGTCACAGTTAGAGCGCACTGATCGTCACGTAGTAGCCGTCGGGATCTCGCAGCGAGAACTCCAGTGTGCCGGTGCTCGGGTTGAGGTTCGGCTCTTCTTCCAACCGCGTGGGAAGCCTGCGCGCCCTCGCCAACGCCTCGTCGAAATCATCTACGCGGAAGAACAACAACAGGCCGTTGCCGGGCGTCGCACGGTCGGGGCTTTCCAGTGAAGGGTGCTCGTGCGCTCCCCACTCGTGCAGGCACAGCAGGACGGTTCCGTCGGTGTCCACCAGCTGTCCGAAGAAATCGTGCGCCGGCGCCGTTGCGGGCTGACCGAACAACGACTGGTACCAGCGAAAGCTCTCGGCCACGTCGCGTACGCCAATGATCGTCCACGTGCGTTTCATGTCGTTCCTCCCAGTGCTTTCCCCTCAATCCCGCTTCAGCTCGGCTTTCATGCCCAGATACGATGCGACGATCAACGCCTCGAGCGCCTTAGCGTTCTCGTCGACATACGGCAGCAGTTTCACGTGCCGCATGCGCTTCCCGCTTCCAAGTAACAGGCCGGCGGGGTCAGCCAGCATCGCGCCGTTGAAGAAGCCGACGTTGACGTGCGCCTTGAAGATGTTCACGTATGCGAACGGCGCATCCTCCACGCACGCTACAGGGCAACCATCGTGCATGAGTTCGCCAACATCGCCGCCGCACTTGCGCATCCGTGCGAACCATTTGCTCGCGATCGAGTGCAGCTCGTCCGGCGCGGCATTCAGCCAGAGATCGATGCTCGGATCCCGCTTCGTCGCACCGGAAACAGTCAGATATCCACTCATCGCGACGGCGCATCGAAAACGACAGTCTCCTGCCCTACCTCTACTTCGCCGTATCTCAGGGCGCCGGTGCGTTCGTACACATGCAGCACCGCGCCGGTTGTAGTGAACTGTGTGTCGACGAGGCGGAAGCCGAGCGGAATGGTTCCTTCGCCGAAGAGGCGCTTGCCCGTGCCGAGCACCACCGGAAACTGCCAGATGCGCAGCGTGTCGACGAGATCGTGCCGGAGCAGCGTCTGCAGCAGCTCACCGCTGCCGTGCACCTGCAGTTCGTCGCCATCCTGCGCTTTGAGCTTCGCCACTTCTACTGCAACGTCTCCCTTCAACAGCGTCGAGTTGTTCCAGGAGAGCTTACTCAGTGTGCGCGACGCCACGAACTTCGGCCGGGTATTCAGCGCCACAGCAATCTCGTCAGCAGGATCGGTGGCATTCGGCCAGGAGCCCGCGAAGATGTCGTACGTCTTGCGGCCGAGCACGAACGCACCGGCGCGTTTCGTCCATTTGGTCATGATCTCGACCAGCTTCTCGTCGAAATACGGCACCAGCCACCCGCCGTGCTGAAAGCCGCCGTCGCGGTCTTCGTCGGGGCCACCCGGCGCCTGCATCACGCCATCGAGCGTCACGAAGGTGCCCACTACCAGCCTTCTCACCGTTCACCCTCTCCATGCCAGTAGCCGTACGGCTTGAAGCACTCGGTGATTGCCGATTCCTTCCACGCTTCCAGATCGTCGGGAATCCAATCGGGCACCAGTCTCGTGCAGAATCCCGTAGCCGTTCTTTGAATGGAAAAAACGCTCTGGTGACCGTCCAGCTCGGAGACGATCTCGAACCTCTCGCTGTCAACCGGCTTTATGAAATACGGCACCGAACTGGGCTCCGTCGAATTGTCGCGCGTCACTACGAACATACCGTCGGAAAACTGCCAACGCATTTCGCCGAAGATGCTCTTGAGGTTGGCATAAGTCTTGTCATCGAGTTTCTTGAGCTGCGGGTTTGCCGCCACTATGGCGTCAACGTCCGAGACCCATTCGCGCTCGAGCCACAGGAAGTCGTCCGCCCACGTCAATGGAGCGGCGACAAGCAGTACAAAAATGCCGAGAGATTGCGCAGTCACAACACTCCACCTTCGACTTCTTGCATCGTGAACAACGAGATCAACCTGATGCCGTCTTCGGCCAACGCTTCCAGGCCGCCTGTTTGCCGGTCGATCACACAGATCGCCAGATTCACCTCGATGCCGTCGGCGCGCAATTCCTTCGCCTGATCCAGAATCGCGCCGCCGCTCGATACGACATCCTCGACCAGCGCGATTCTGCGCCCGGCCAGCTCCGGCCCTTCGGCGTATTTCATCGTTCCGTAGGTCTTGCGCTCCTTGCGCAGGAACGCACACGGAACGCCGGTAACCTGGCTCAGCATCGTTACAACAGGAATGCCGCCCATTTCGAGCCCGCACAGTAGCTCTACGTCATCCGGCACGAGCCCGGACATGTGCTCCGCGATTGCGCGCAGCACGATCGGGTCCGATTCGAACAGATACTTGTCGAAGTAGGTGTTCGAGGTCTTTCCGGAACGCAAGACGAACTGGCCGGACAGTTTCGATACCCGCCGGATCGCGGCAGCCAGCTCTTTGCGATTCATCGCCGCTACCGCCCAACAGTCGCATTGAGCCGCGCGGACCGCGCGGTGCCGGCAAGGCGAATGCTGACGACGAGACCAATCAACGCAGAGAACGCGCACCATCGGGCCGGCGTGGGATTAGCCATGAGCACAGCGACCACCACCAACGGTACGCCGATGCAGAAATCGTCGAGAACGAACAAGAGGTTACGGCCTTGCCCCCAGCTTCGAATGGTCTCGCCGATCATCAGCGAAGAGCCTAAGAGTGCCGCCCAGATTCTCCAGAACATCATGCGGGGATTCCTCGGAGTGCGTTTGTGGAGCGTTCAGGCCTCAGGCTCATGGCACACCGCTTCGACGTTGTGCCCGTCCGGACCAATGATGAAAGCGGCATAGTAGTTCGCGTGATACTGCGGACGCAGCCCGGGCGCACCATTGTCCTTGCCACCCGCCTTCAGAGCCGCGCGGTAGAAGGCAGCGACCTGCTCGCGATGCTTGGCCGTAAACGCGAGGTGAAGGCGCGCCGGCTTCTCGTCGGTTTGGAAGATGCACAACGAGCTCTTTCCGTCTGCGCTGATCTCGAGACCTAGCGACCCTTCGAGCACCACAGCTACGCCGAGCGGTTCGAGCGCCTCGAGGAAAAATGCCTTGCTCGCCTCATAGTCACTCACTCCGATTACGACGTGGTCAAACATGAGTTTTCCTGAAAACGTAGCGCCGCGACTCACCTAACAGCTATGCTGAGGGGCTCGCCGGGCGCAAACCAGCGATCGGACCTCAGCGAGGCAGCGTGTTCTTGTAGATCCTGCCATCCTTCATGATGACGAGCAGGTTCTGTTCAGGATTCTCGATCAGCCTGATGTTCGCGATGGGGTCACCGTCGACCAGCAGCAGGTCGGCGAGTGCTCCCTCCGCGACCACGCCGAGCTTGCCAGGGTACGGATTGCGATTTCCCGATAACGCCAGCAGTTCGGCATTGGTCCCCGTAGCCATGGCCAGTGTTTCGGCGGGCGTGTACCACGTCACCCACTTGGTCAGCAGCGCGCCGTGTATCTGCGCCAGCGCCGGAGAGAACAGGATGTCGGTGCCGAACGCCGTCTTGATCTTGTACTTCTTCGCAAGCGCAATGGTTTTATCCGTGCCCGCGAACACTTCCATCGCCTTCTCCCGCTCTGAAGAGCCCGGCGGAAACGCTTCGCCCAGTGCATCGGGGAACGCTTGAGTGCTGAGCCAGATGCCTTTCTCGGCGATCAGCTTTGCCGTCGGCTCATCCATCAGATGACCGTGTTCGATGCACTTCACACCGGCGGCGATTGCCCGCTGGATAGAGGTGGGTGTGTATGCGTGCACGGTGACATATGTTCCCCAGTTCTCGGCCGCTTCTACGGCGGCGCGCAGCTCTTCCTGGGTGAAGGTGGCCACGTCGAGCGGACTATGCGGCGATGCCACCCCGCCGCCGGCGGTCAACTTGATTTGCGACGCACCCAACATGAGCTGCTCGCGCACACGCACGCGCACCTCATCCGGGCTGTCAGCGATCATCGCTGCGCCGAGCTGCTCTCCCCGAGACTGGGGAGCACCGAGCGTGCGCGGCAATTCGAACGGCTGGCGGAAATCGCCGTGGCCGCCGGTGACGCTGATGATCGCGCCGGACGGAAAGATGCGCGGGCCTACCACCACGCCCTCGTCGATGGCGCGCTTCAGCCCGAACGTGGGCCCGCCCAGGTCTCGAACGGTGGTGAATCCTCGCATCAACGTGTCGGTAGCCTCGGCACTGGCGATCAGGTTGAGGTAACCCACGTCCGCTGTGAGTAGCAGCGCCGGCGACGGCCGCACCATCATCGCGTGCCAGTGCGCGTCGATCAGCCCGGGCATCAGCGTACGCCCGCCACCTTCGATGACTACGGTGGCGGCGCCTGCGTCGGTGGGAATCGGCCCTGTAGCGACGCGCTCGATCGTGTTGCCGCGCACCAGCACGTTGCTCGGCCCGGAAAGCGCGCTGCTCTTGCCGTCGAAGACCCGCACGTTCTGGAACAGCGTTACCTCGCCGGCGGCCGGAGCGGCCGTTGGTGTAGCGCCCTGCGCCTGTTGCATCAGCGCCACCTGGCACAGCGCGAACAGCAGCAATGCCGACATACAGGATCGAGTGCCAACGGATTTCTGCTTCATATTCATCGCTGCTTCACCGTCTGCCATTGGGAGAAAACGTCGCGACCATCGCGATTCGGCGAACGGGTCATCGCCTCAGATGGCGGATCGTAGCGCTTCGATGATCAGTTCTCGATTGGCCGCGAGCCAGCGGAAGGCCGCAGCATCCCCGTCGATCGCCTCGATGACCGCGATGACGCCGCCCACAATGCCCTGTTGCATTCGGTTCAAACGCTGTTTCCGATCCATGGCACGGATCTCCGCAAGGAGGCCCGTTACGCGTACGAGCGTTCCGACTGGAAGCTGCGAGAACGAGGCAGGCGGCAAGACGTTTTTCGCCGTGGTGAGTGAGTTGAAGGCGGTCATTCTCGTCCAGTGACGGCCGCAAGAGAATACCTCACGCGATTTTGCCTGCTGTTGCGATGCGACGGTTGCCCCGCGATCGAGCTTCCGCTTGGGATTTAGAGATGGGCCGCCTTCGTGAATACAATCATCTGGCAGCCTACTTTCGCCGCACGCTCGCTACGGCCTCCACTTCTACGAGCGTTGCTCTGGACGCGAGGGAGGAAACGCCGATTCCCGTGATCGCCGTGCGAGCGGTCCCAAGGAAACTCGACAATACGGGCGCCACCGCTTCCATATGGTCCTCGAGTTCCCCGCGGACATAGATCCTCATATGTAAGATGTCATCGACGCCGCAACCGGCTTCGGCAAGCACGGTTCGCAAGTTCTCGAGGGCAAGACCAAGTTGACCTGCCACTGAGTTTTCGGTCACTGCGTGTGCAAGGTCCCAAGCCACCTGGCCCGAGATGAACAGTAGTGAGCTTTCGTCGTCAATCGTGCCATGCGACAAACCCAGCGGACTTCCGTCGTAAAGGCTCACCGGGTTCACCAAGCGCTTGGTCATCTGATTTCCTCGAGTTGTCTCATCATCAAATTTCCGCACACAGCCTCGGACCTCCACTCATCCGACAACGGCGATCGCCTCAATCTCGATCAGGTAGCCATCCGCCGCAAGCGCCTGAATACCTACAAGCGTACTCGCCGGGAGTTGCTCATTCGTGAAGTACTGTTGGCGCGCATCGAGGATCTTCGCTCTATCAGACGGCTTGTAGTCGACGACATAGATCGTCAACTTCACGACATCCTCCAGGCTGGCGGATGCCGCCTGTAATGCCACGTCGATGTTCTTCAGCACTTGATGTGTTTGTGCGCCGATATCCCCGCGACCGACGAGTCGACCCGCCTGATCGATGGCGACCTGGCCCGAGACGAAGATCAGATTCTCTCCGCGCACCGAGACGACCTGCGTAAATCCCGACGGCCGAGAGTCTACGAGATCGGGCGGCTGAATCCGGCGAATGTCAGTCATGCTCAGCCCTCAGTCATCAGTTCTCGACAAGTTTGCGCATGCAAACTTGATGACTGGCGGGGCACCGGCTGCATGCAATGGTTAGGCGACATCGCGACTCCGCGAGCCCGGAAACGGAACGCTCAGCGCCCAGACACTCAGCAGAAACCCCACCAGCCCGGCGACGATTCTGACCCGGTCGAATGCCACCCATTGGCGTACCAGAGTCGCGATCTCACTCGGATCCTGCATGGCGTCCGACGCACCCTGGGCTACGTGCCATAGGGCCGCGTTGGCCGGCCAGAACCAACCTACCGTGAACACCAGAGTAATCAGGAGCATGAACGGCGGCAGAAAGAGGCAGACACGATATCGCAATGGCGTCTTCCACCCGCTGATAAAGAGACCGAACGAACACACCAACAGTGCTACCGAGCTAGGGAAGAAGTAGTCACCGGTGTCGACGGGAAAACGCTCGCCGTATGGCAGAAGACTCAAGCTCTCTGGAGGACTCGCGCTCCAAGCTCCAACTAACACTACGTGGTCGAACAGCTTGCCGCCCAGGAGGATTCCCCAAGCGACGACCGAAACCCAGAGTAACACGCGAGTCATTTTCGCTTGCCAAGTCATGTCGCGGCTCCGTGCTGCAAGGGCTCCGTTGGCCTAACAACTGAGTTGAGCGGCCCGGATTCGCCTCGGCTGCATGCAGTGGTCAGGCGGCAGTTCGATGATGTTCATACGTTACTCACCACAACCTGCGCACCCACCAATACGAGCCCGAGTGTGGCCAGATTCCAGCTGAATGTTCGCAGCCACGGAACCCCAGCGGCATACAATGGAAGAAAAAGGAGCCGACCAGCCAAATACAAGATGGAACCCCAGTAGCTGAGCGAACCATATGCATTGGTGAGATGAACCGTAACAACACACACGGCGAAGATCGCAAATGTCTCCAGGAAGTTCTGTTGAGCTCGATACAGACGTCCGGCCACGCCCATCGGCTGCAGATTTTCGTCGCGCGCTCCGACGGTGTATCGATTGCCCACTTGCGCCTTGAAAGTGAACGACGCAGCCGTCATGTGGACGAGACCGAGCAGCGCCGCAGAAAGCAGTATCCAAAGCTCGAAGGTCATCGCGAAACCTCGCTGCCGCCTAACCAGCCAGCATCAGCCGCGCACCAGGCTGGCCGGCTCAACGCTTTGCCCCCGGGAACCATTCAGTGTGCTGATCACCTTGCCGCCCGATATAGAGCACCCGCTGTCCCCGGAGAAAAGCAAAATATGATTGAACCCCAGATGCCAATGCTCTGACGCAGAATTGCTGATACTTCTGGCCGTTTTGCTGACTATCCACGATGGCTGCACGAAGCTCAGCGACGTTGAAGTCAGCTGCCACCCCTGGCAGGCCTTCTAAAGTCAACGGGGCGACTACCACTCCGCCGTTTGCGCTGTAGAAGGAAAACGAAAGGGATACATAGTCGACGTGATAGTACTCCACACCCTGCTCGATGAGATTCCCAACAATTTCGGGAAAAGGCATTGAACCCGAGAGTGTGGCTTCTGCCATTTTTTTGATCGCATCAGCGTTCACGAGCATTTTTCAATCGAGTGTGTATCTGGACCATTTTGTTGCTCATGTCCCCGACTGCTCAACCACGGAGCCGATGTCATGGCGCGTAGCCTGGAGGCCAACTCGGGTGCTGTGGGAGGGAATCAGTGATCTGATGCCAAGAGGCCTTCGAGCCGACAAAGATGTGCTCCGCAGGACGTGCGCCGGGGTCGTCATCCAGCGTGCCAAGTACCACTTCTCCGACATCACCGTCATGTGCACTGGCGAGTGGCGACCCGCAGTTGCCGCAGAAGAGACGCTGTCGTCCGGGAGATGATTCATAGGCTCGCACCATCGACTCACCTGAAGTCCACCGAAACTGTTGTGGACTGAGGATTCCCCAGGTTGCGAATGCAGCACCATGAGATTTTCGGCACACCGAGCAGTGGCAGTTCCCGATATGCACGAACGGGCCTTCGATCTCATAACCCACGGCTCGGCACAAACAACTTCCTCGTAGCATGGCAATGAGCCTCCAAAGACATATCCTCGCCAGTTTTGACGGCAGCGCGATCCTGACGCCTACCGGTGACCGGCCGGGACGGCTGCATGCAGTGGTTAGCCGACCACATGATGGTCATAGCGAATAAGCACCACATTTGGCCATTCAACCTCGAAGCTCGAGATGGACGCAGCAGAGCCACTGAAGATTCTCTCGCCACCGTGCAGCGGAATGCCACGGGCCACGCGGTAGAGAAAGTCGATCGTTCCGCCATGCGTTATGGCTAGAACTCGTCGCATATCTGCAATCTCCCGCAACCACTCAACCGTGCGTGCCAGATGCTGCGCACGACTTTCGCCTCCGGGAATGCGGTAGTCCGCGTCGAAGCGCTGAAATGCCATGAACTCGTTCTGATAGCGACTCGCGCACTCCGATGCGCTAAGACCTTCGAAGATCCCGAAGTCTCGCTCGGCGATTCGGGATTCGGGGATCCATGCCGAGATTCCTAGCGCGTTCGCTGTGTCGCGACAACGCCCCAGCGGACTGCAATAGATCGCGTCATATCCCGATGCGTCAAATCGCGCTGTGGCCAATGACCGCACCTGTTCTTCGGTCAGAACCCCATCGGCGCGGCCGTGGTAGATGCCCTTGGTGTTCTCGATCGTGAGCCCATGCCGCAGGCAGTCGAGTCGCATGGTCGCCTAACAGCCAGCATCAGCCGCGCGCCAGACAGGCGGCAAATTTGCGCATGCAAATTCGATGACTGGCTGGGGCGTCGGCTGCATGCAGTGGTTAGACGTCGCGCTGGCGCTCGTTCGATTTCTGCTCGTGTTCGGCAACGATCCGACCACATAGCGTAACGCATTCGTCGCAGATGAAGTTGTTGGGACCCGTTATTAGCACCTTTACCTCAAACTGCGGCTTGCTGCAGAAGCTACAGTATTTTGGATTCGCGATCGCATCGTTCGTGTCCATGTTCATCGCCCTTATCACCGCCTGTTGATAACTCAAGACAGACGATCCGTTCGCTCTCAAACGATCATCGGGTACGGCATCTTCGAGTACACGTGTGCGGTATCCGGATTTTGTCCGCCAGCGCACGACCCATCGCGATATCGACTTCCCTTTGCGGTAGCCGAGGTGAATCGAAGACGTGACCCGCGCGAAATACGGCTTCTCTCGAACCTCCAGGTGCCCGCGCACTTCGCGCGACTGTATGTTGAACGGCATCATCACTCACGATGCTACGGATAGATTGAGCCGCGGTTGTCCAAAATCCGGCCACTCGTACCAAAGGCAACATTGGAAAATCCGTACTTGCTGCATTCGAGCAAGGCCTGGTCGAACAGGCTCTCTTGGCCGCTCTGCTTAAGAAAGAGAATGCACTTGTGCGTTGCGCCGGCTTCCGGGTGATCGTACTCGTAGCTCGCGTTACCCGTGTAGGTTCCCTCAAAACCATATGTGAAGACGATGGTCACGGGCGAACGCCTAGCGAGGCTGTAGAAAAACGTGGTCGAAGGTATCGCACAGATGCTGTTTCATGATGGACCTTGCACGCACTCTTCATGACTCGAACGATTCGACACGATCGGAATCCTCGTTCTAACGGATCTACTAGGTCGCTAAGGCGATCTGTCGAACTTTCATCAGCTTCGTGATGGTGTGCACCAGACAGTACAATAACCACTGACCATTCACCTTCGGTTTACTGCGTAAGGCAAATCGGTCAAGCCGTCAATGACCGGTACCAGAGTCGACTGCTCCTGACCTTCGCCGAACGCTTCGGCATAGACGATTACCTGATCGCGATCATCCACCGCCGCCACGCCGGTATAGCCCTGGATCACCCCGTGTGAGGTCTTCATCTTGGCCGAGTCCGGATCCGTGATGTTCTGCGTCTTCACATAGCCGCGCTTACTCACCACATCGTCGTGCTTCGACAGCCAATCGCGCAGCTTGTTGGCCTTCGCCTCCAGGCGCTGCCGGGTCTGTTGATCCCGCTCGTCGCCATCGTGATCGGGTTCCTGCTTGTCGCGTTGTCGATGCCGCCGCACGATCTCCCTTGCCGCCGTCTCGCACTTCGCCAGCTTCTTCTCGAAGTCGACACGCCGGCCGCTCCACTCCTTCGACGCGTTTGACGGCAACTTCACACCATCGATCGCAAAGTGTTCATGGCCGATCAGGCCAACGTCGTTGCAAACCACCAGCACTTCGCGGAACAACGTGCACTAACAGATCTCCACAGGGGCGATACGCCAGTCTATCTCGATCGGCGTTTTTCTACAGTCTCAACAGCCAGCATCAGCAGTGGCTGGCCGTGGAAGGACGATGAAGCACCGCGCCCTGGAGCGGTCAGACACTGCCTGCCGTAGCGGGTAGGCTCAAGCGAGGGGTTAGGCCGCACGCTCGGCCTCGCTCAACTGCTTGAGCAGGGCCAGTGCCTTTGGCCAAGCCTCGTTCATGTCCTGCTCCCACTCGCTGAATACCTCCAGTTCGATGACCAGCTTCGTGCCCTCGGGAACGCTGACGAACGTGTAGTTCTCGCAGGTAGGCGCCCAGGCGCGAACAGATTCGCTTGTCGTGTCCTCGACACCATTGGAGATGTAGCCCAGGTGTCGGATAGAGATGAACTCATTCTTCCGGTTCTGCGCGATCTCCGCCACCATGCCATCTCCGGAAGGGGGGGAGAGAAACTTGATCTTCGCTCCCTGCTCCCACGAGCCTTCAAAGTAACAGCCCTCCGTAAAAGCAGAGGCCCAGCGCTTGTAGCCCTCAGGACTGATCATGAGACGCCAAACCGTAGGCACTGGCGCGTTGATCGTGGCAGTAAACTGAATGCGTTTTACGGATGACATGCAGGGCTCCGAATGTGGGGGTGTGCGGTAGATGGCTTCGTGCGGCCTAACAACCAGCATCAGCCGCGCACCATGCAGTCAACAAATTTGCGTCTGCAAATTTGATGACTGGTTGGGGCGGGACCTTCACCCGATTGCGTTGGCGCCCGTTGGTTAGCATGGCGCCGCCTCTAGACGTCAGAGTATCGCAATGCAATGCAACGTTGCGTCGTCCATCCACTCCGGCGAGTCAACGCGACAGCGTTTCAACCAGCGTCTACCTCTCCCGATTGGGCTGTCCAACGGGTGTACCTTGCCGCACCCTCATTGGGACTGCTTCAGAGCGTCGTCGAGGTCTGAATGCCGAAACTCCGCCACAGGCTCGATCAGTTCGACGACGTTGCCGCTCGGGTCGTAGCAGAACGCGACGGCGATAATCCCCATCGCTTCGGGGAGCGGAGTCGGTGCGATCGTGAAACGTACGCCCTTCGCCGACAGCGCCTCGTATGCAGCGATGACCCCGCGGGTCTCGAAGGCGATCGTCTTGGGTACTGTCACCGAGTAATCGGCCGGGTCAGTAAACACCACCTTTGGCTCTACCCACTCGATCAGGTCGAGCATCGGCCCTCCGCGGTCGGCGGGTAGCCCCATCAGCACCCCCCGCCCTTGAGCGCGCTTCAAGCCGAAGGTGGCGGCCAAGTACTCAGGCCACACCATATCGCGGCGATCGTGCAGAACCTCGAATCCCAGCAGCTTGTAGAAGTTCACCGACTCCTCGATGTCCCGGCAGTTCACCACCGTGTGGAAGAGACGGTTCAGCTTCCAGTCACTCATCGCTTGCTCCCGGAGGTTGATGCCCAGCGGCCATCGCTTGAGGTGCTGTCGACGACGTTATAGACGCAGCCGTCGACCGTCCAGCCTGGACGCTGAGCTCACCACCGCGCGCTGATCCGTCCGGCAGTCGCCAAAAACTCATCTAGAAACGAAGCGCCGAGACCAGGTCGCGAGATTCGTACCAACGGGCGGCGTCATCGATGTCGCGCTGCGCCGCCGGACGGATCCTGACGGAAAGACTCAAAGCGCTCGTCTAATGCGTTCCGCGACGACGTGAGCAAGTTCTCCGGGCTCACCATCAAGTTCGTACTCGTTCAGCCGTTCGTCCAGAAGGCGACGTTGAGCTTCGGTGAGCGGAATGCCCCCTCCTCTGCCGCTATGGTGTCCCAAAGATCCTCGACGAGCTTCAATCGCTGTTCGAGCGGCAGGTCCTGTAGTTTCGTCGCCATATTCGGGTGCACCTAAATTGGGCTGGCCGATCCTATATCAGGCTAGGGACATTCCCCGCAATAGACATTGCCTCGGGACGGCGTGGGCGGGACGCTTGAAGTGCCGCCTAACAGCCAGCATCAGCCGCGACCCAGACAGGCGGCAAATTTGCGTATGCAAATTTGATGACTGGCTGGGGCGTCGGCTGCATGCAGTGGTTAGGCGTCACCTCGACTGAGCAACAGGAGTGAGCAGGTAGACCTTGGCCTTTTTCGCAGCTGCCTGAATCTGACCCGACCTGAGCAGATCCCGGACATCGTCCAACTTGCTGGCATCTTCGACCGACAGATAGGGCGCCCACTCGTCCTCGGACTCAATGAGTTGCACGTCCACCGCTGCAACATACTTGCCTTCGTGAATGTACTTCGTGCGCTTTTTCATTTGAGCCGCTCCATAAAATCATCCGTCCAACGTAGCAAATCGGGGCGATATGCCGTTACCAAGACTGCGGGCCGCTCCGCGCCTTTGGGAATCCCCCACACCACATGGATCGGGTTACGGTCATGGTCCCGCTGCAACACGAGCACCGACGGACCCTTGCCGAAGCCCGGACAGTCTTCCACAACTTTGGCATCTGCAAGGCCGTCCAGGATGTCTCGCACCCGGATCTTGTCCTCCGCCAATTTCATCGTAGCCGTGGTCCGAAATACGGACTTCGCCTGCGCTCACGAGTTGACGAACCTTCTCTAGAGTGTCGATCGTCTTCTCCTGCAGATGCCACGCGGCCGACAGTGACGCCTAACAACCAAGTTGAGCGGCCCAGCAGACAGGCGGCAAATTTGCGTATGCAAATTTGATGACTGGCTGGGGCGGGAACTTCACCCGATTGCGTTGACACCCGTTGGTTAGCATGGCGCTGCCTCAAAGTGTGCCGGTGGAGTATATCCAAGCGAGCTGTGCAGTC
>JBGSNQ010000015.1:0-93341 GCA_041739525.1 Pseudomonadales bacterium
GCGCGGGCCGCGCGCGCTTCGATGCCGCGAAGTGGCCCGGCGATCTCGAGTTCTTCCGTTCACAATTGGTCGCGTCGAGCGATTCGGCGCTACGCGCGCTCGACGGTGTTGCAGAGAGTGCCACCGATCCGAACGGCGTGATGCGCGCTTACCGTTCGATGCGCAGCAGCACGCAGGCCGTCGAAGCGCTCTACCCGCTTTCATTCATGTTGCCGCCGGTAAGCCGCTTCTTTCTCGAACCCGAACGCCGGCAGGACGACGCGCTGGTGCGACGCATTGCAGACGCGGATGCGATGCGCGAAAACGTCGGCATTCTCAACGTCGACAACGGCCGCGACGAACGAGGCGGGTTTTCGTTGTACGTCCCAGAGTATTACGACGCTTCCACACGCTGGCCTTTGATTGTCGCGTTGCACGGCGGCAGCGGGCACGGCGCGGATTTTCTCTGGAGCTGGTTGCGCGAAGCGCGCACGCGCGGCTGCATTCTGATCAGCCCTACATCGCAAGAGGGTACCTGGTCGTTGATGAATCCGCCGCTCGATGGCGACGCGCTGCGCGCATTGGTGGCGCGCGTCGCGGAACGCTGGTCCATCGACACCGATCGTGTTCTGCTGACGGGTATGTCCGACGGCGGCACGTTCAGTTTGCTGACGGGTTTGATCGAACGCGGTCCGTTCACACACCTGGCGCCCATTTCCGGTAGCTTCCATCCGATGCTGCTCGAGGGCGCGAGTGACGTGCGCGGTCTGCCGATCTATCTCGTGCACGGCGCGCTCGACTGGATGTTCTCGATCGACATGGCTCGTACGGCGCATGCGGCTCTGACTGCCGCCGGCGCCGACGTCACGTTCCGCGAGATCGACGATTTGTCGCATACGTATCCGCGTGACGAGAATCCGCGCATCCTCGATTGGTTTCTTGCGGGACGTTGAGCGCGCCAGAGTTATAGCGTCAGGCGCCGGTAAACCACCCAGGAATCGCCGGAATGGACCGGTGTGGCCATTCGCCCGCGCGCGTCGATCAGGCTGCGTGCGCTGTCGGGCGGGCTGTGGCTCTGGTCGATCAGGTAAGTCTCGACTGGTTCGGCGCCGGCGTCGATCTCGACCGTAAAGCCGTCCGGCGGCGGCGCGACGAACCGGACGATTCTGTAGCCGTCGTGAGGCTCGGAATCGATCACCACCGGGTGTCCGTCGATGCGTACGCCGGTAACCTTTGCAGCGGCGGGGATGGCGATGCCGATCGTGTCAGTGGCTTCGGCGGGCGAGAGATGCAGGCTGCGTGTGGTGCCGCTCGGCGGGTTGATTTCGACGCCGGTGGTCGCGCGCTCGAGTACGGTCGTTGGCGCCACGTAGTCTTCGCTTTTGGTCCACGGCATCGGTGACGCGGTCTTCACGAAAGGCATCACCGCGGCAACGCGCGGAGGCAACGCGTTGGGAGTCCACGCCTGATAGCTCGCCTTCATCGAATCGGCGTCGAGAACGTAGGTGAAATTGAGGTATTGCGGACGCTGCTCCGAGTACAGTGGCGTCCATCCCAACCAAGCGAGCCCGGCGATTGCCGCGACTGTGGCGGTCCACCGCGCCGCCTTCACCCGACCGCGATCGACCAGCGGCAACAGCGTCACTGCAACGAGCGCCAGCGGCACGTAGATGACCGGGGCGAGCGCCCACCCTTGTGTGAGCTCTCCCATGTAGGCGAGCGGAAACACGAACAGTCCGGCGATCGCTGCATTCAGCATCGCAGCGCCGCAGCGCAACGACGGGCTGTCGAGCGCGTGTACGAACGCAAGCACGACGATTACGACCGCAGCCACAAGAACCACGGGCAACATCAGATGAGTTGCGAGCGGCAGATACCACGCAAGCACGAGCGTCAGCAGCGCCCACCACCACCATGCCGCGAGCAGCGTGTTCCAGAATCCGACTCGACGCACGAGCGGACGCTGCAGTGCCAGAGCAATGACCGGCACTGCGTAAACGATCAGACGCCACGGCCATGGATTTGCCGGCCACGACACGCGCGTGCCCGCAATGAGATCGGCGAGGGCGAATGCACCAACCTCAATCAGGATGATCGCCGCGATCGTGAGCAGCACGATGCCGAATGCGCCAATGAAGTGTGCGAGGCCCTGCCAGCGCCGCCACGTGGCCAGCGCCAGTGCGGCGATCACGAGGATCGACAGCAGCAGTCCGGTTGCCGGCGTGTACTGGAGCCATACGGATTGCAGCAGCGTCGTATATACGTCGTTTGGCGCAACCGATGCCAGGTCTGCATTCGACAGCGCGCGCGCGAGCGGCAGCACGTTTTCGCCGTGGTGCTGCAGGGTGGCTGGGCTAAGGTTCGCAATCGTGTCGAGCGGCGTGTGGTAGTGGTTGCGTTCACCGGCGAACGCAAAGTCGAGTCCACGCTTGTTGTAGCGGCTCGACACCGAAAAGTCGGTGTCGTTCGGCATCCGTTTGAACAGCTCCTGGGAAAACGACGACGCGACGGGGAACTTCGCTTCCGCCCGGTACGTATCGACGATGAAGCGGCTGTTCGGTCCCGGCCGCAGCAACAGCGAGGGGCCGGTCGATCCGGACCCTTCGATGTTGATCACCGCCTCGACGTCGTTTGCCCACGCATGCTGCGAGAAGAACGCCTCTGCTCCGAGCAATCCGGGTTCTTCGCCGTCAGTGAACGCGAACAGGATGCTGTTGTGCGGCGTTGGCGCGCTGCGCAGTGCACGTGCCACTTCGAGCAGTGTCGCGACGCCGGCTCCGTCGTCGCCCGCGCCGGGTGCAGACGCCACGGAGTCGTAGTGCGCCATGAGAAGGACGCCGGACGTGCGTTCGCCGTCGATCCTTGCGAGCACATTTTCGACACGACCGCACACAGGCCACTTGCCGCCGCATACGATGGTGTCCTGTAGCACCGGCGTGAGCCCGAGTTCTTTCAATTGTTCAATCAGGCGCGCCTTTACGAGGCGGTTGGCAGCACTGCCGATTGGATGCGGCGATTCATCGCCGAGCAGTCGCACGAGCTGCGCGCGCGCGCGCGCCGACGAAAATGCATCCTCCGGCGCGTCGGGGGCGAGTGGTTCCGGCGAGCGGGACCCGAGCATCGAGAGCAGGAACACCGCCGCCAGAACGAGCAGGCTCGTTCCGAAACCGGCCGATGCGAATTTCGAAAAACCCCGAGGCATCGCTATGCCGTGAGACCGCGCTCGCCCAGCGCACGCCCCATCAGGCCGGCGAAGTTCTGGCGATAGAACGCATCGCGCGCCTGCGCCGAGGCGTCATCGAGCGTCGTCTCGAATCGTTTGATCGGGTTGCGGCCGCCTTCGACATGCGGGTAGTCGGACGAGAACATCGGAACTTCCGCTCCGGCTTCGCGCACGATCCAGCCGACGTCCTCGGTGGGATAGGGCGTGGCACGCAGCTGACGCCTCACGTACTCGCTTGGCCGCATCGAGAGTTTCTGCAAACGTTCTTCGTGCCGCGCGAACGCGTCGTACGCGCTGTCGAGATAGCGCATCCAGCTCGGAATCCAGCCCGCACCCTGTTCGATCACGCCGAACATCAGCGTCGGGTGCCGCTCGAAGATGCCGTCGATGATCATGGTCGCCAGCGTCTGCATGACCGGTGTCGGAATCGCCATGTAGTCGACAGAACGGAAGTTCTCCGCGCCGCCGTGAAAGTCCGGCGGCACAGGAAGGCCGTTGGCGAAGTACTTCGGATCGAGCAGCACGCCGCCGCCACCGACATGGAATACGATCGGAATGCCTGCTTCTTCGGCCATTGCCCATAGCGGAAACAATCCGACATGGCTGGGCGAGTGATTGCGCGGACACGCAGAGGGAATCAACAGCGCCGGAAAGCCATCTGCTATCGCCCGCTCAGCAATTTCACGTGTACGCGCGAAGTCGGCGAGCGGAATGTAGGCGGAAGGCAACAGCCGGCGGTCGACGCTGCAGAAGTCGAGCATGGCGCGGTTGTGCGCATCGGCCGTGCCGTAGATCAGGTCGAGATCGTTGCTCGTGCGTTCGAGACGCGCGCTGTAGCCGTTGACGAACGTGTTGAATACCAGCTGGCTCGCAAAGCCGAGCAGATCGAGCGCGCGCGGTCGGTCTTCCTTGTAGTACGCCCCCGTGGCGGCCCAGTTCTTGCGCTGCAGAATTTCGCGTTCGTCGTCGGCGCGATAGGCCGGATCGCGATGCCGCGCGAGCGTTCGTTCCAGTTCTTTGAAGCTGGTGGCTACAGAGGCGCTGCCGTCGAAGCCGAGCAAGTGCCGTTTGACCTTCTCGCTGGCGAAGTCCGCCAGCATCTCGGAGGTTTCCATGATGTGTGCATCGGCGTCATGGACAATGCGCCCCTCTACATACGGCATTTCCCCACTCCTCGCCCGTTTGTGCGCCAGTTTACATGGCCGCCGCTACTGCGGTGGAAACGGAATCGACGTGGCGTCGAACATCTTTACGTCCACGGCTTTCGGCGGGTGTTTCTGCATCGCTGCGGTGAACGTTGCCATGTGCGGCAGCGTGAAGTGTTTCTTCAGCGAGTCGATGTCTTTCCAATGCTCGATGATGCGGAGGCTGTTCGGGTTGTTCAGTTCGGTGGAAAAGACGTACTCGATACAACCGGGCTCCGCGCGACTCGCCTTCTCCATCGCCGCAACGGCGTCTTTGAGTGCAGCGGCGGTGCCGGGGTTCGTTTCGATCTTCACGTTCAGGACGATCATGCTCGTGCTCCTTTCATGGTGTGTGTCCCCTCATCGAAATTGGTCAGTCGGAGGTTGCCGCGTCGACTACGTCCTCGGCGTCCCATAACGACGGCTGCAATGCGCCGATGGAATGAGCGAAGTGCTCGATCGAATAGTCCACGCGCTCGTCTACCGTGAAGTGCTGCAACTCGTCGAGCGATTCGACGTGACGCAGCCGCGGCAACAAGCCGCGGTCGTTGGCAACCTGGATGGTAAGACCGGGCCGCGCGTTCAGTTCCAGCAGCAGCGGCCCGCGAGTGACGTCGAGCACGATGTCGGCGCCGAGGTAGCCAAGCCGTGTCACTTCGTAACACCGGGCCGCGAGCGACAAGAGCTGGCGCCAGTGCGGCACTTCGATGTTCGACAGCCTGTGGCCGGTGTCGGGATGCCGATGAATTGGCCGGTTGAATTGCACTGCGGCGATGCTGCGACCGGTGGCGATGTCGAGGCCGACGCCCACAGCGCCCTGGTGCAGGTTCGCTTTGCCGTCGGATTCCTTCGTTGCGAGGCGCAGCATGCCCATCACCGGATAGCCCTTGAACACGATCAAGCGGATGTCGGGCACGCCTTCGTAGCTGATGTGTTCGAACGTCGAGTCGGTGGTTACCAACGCTTCCACAAAGGCGACGTCGGTGCGCCCGCCGAGCGAGTACAAACCGCTGATGATGTTCGAGAGGTGTCGCTTCAAATCGGCGAGCGACAGTTGGCTGCCGCTCGATTTGACCAGCTTGTCACCGTCGTGGCCGACGATTACGAGAATGCCTTTGCCGCCGCTGCCGCGCGCCGGTTTGATAACGAATTGGGTGAATTTCGCGAGAACCTGCTCGATGTGCTCGATCTCGTTCTGCGTCCGGATCACCAGCAACAATTCCGGCGCGGTGACGCCGGCTTTGCGAACCACCGTCTTCGTCAGCAGCTTGTCATCGACGAGCGGGTAGCGTGCACGCGGGTTGTAGCGGCCGATGTACGCGACATTGCGGCAGTTCATTCCGAGAATGCCCTTGCGCCACAACGTGATCGGATTCGCCCACACGGTTCAGTCGCTCCCCATCATCGTCGAGAAGCGGCGCAATTCGAGCAGGCGATAGCCGGTGTAGCGCCCGAGCAACAGGATTACCGCCAGCACCACGAGATGAAGCTCGGGGAAATTGAATGCGAGATGCCGGGTCAGCGGTTGGTCCATCACCAGGAATGCCGTCACCGCAACGAACAGGCTGCCGCTGCCTTGAACCAACACTTCTTTGGGACCGTCTTCCTCCCAGAGGATCGACATCCGTTCGATCGTCCACGCCAGGATGATCATCGGAAAGAACGTGATCGTCAGGCCGGCCTCAAGGCCGAGACGATAACTCATCACACTCACGATCGACATGATCGCGACCACCACGATCACGAGTGTCGCGATGCGCGCCACCAGCAGCAGATTCAACGTCGACAGATAACTGCGAATGAACAACCCCACGACTACCACTGCAATAAAACTGATCACACCGGGGATGAGCTGAGTCTGCAGAAACGCAAGCGCAATCAACACCGGCATGAACGTGCCCGACGTCTTCAACCCGACCAGCGTGCGCAACACCACCACTACGAGTGCGCCTATCGGCAGGAGCATGATCAGCTTGAACATGTTCTGTTCTTCGACCGGCAGGCTGTACAGCGACAGACTCGGCGCATCCATGCCTTGTGCGCCGGACGTCGCCAGCGACAGGGAAGGCCGCGTCTGACTGATGATCGCGAAGCTGATGCGGCTGCGTTTGCCGCCGATCACGTCGAGCACGCTCGGTGTATCGGTTTGCCACAGGAGCAGATCGGAAGTGTCGGCGATCAAGCCGGTCAACGGATTGAACAAATGCCATTCGCCGTCTTGCCACACCTGCACCAGTTCGACGAGTGACTGCCTGCGCCGACCTTCCTCGAGGATCAGCGCTTCTACGCGGCGCGCGGGCACGTTCGATAGGGCCAGCAGGTCGCTGAAGAGGTCAGGCAGCGCGAATCGGTCGAGTAGCAACGCCACGTTCTGATCGTGCGGAACGACGGTCATCTCGCGAATGAGTTGTTGCGCCAGCGTCAGCGCGTCGGCGGAGCGCGGCACCACAGCGTTGACGATCGCTTGCGCCGCGGTTGCATAGGGTTCGTCGAGGCGAACCGACGCAACTGCAGGCTCGGGCTCCGAACCGCGAAGCGGGTTCGAATCGGCCACGAGTTCGACTTTGTAGTACAGCGTCTGTTCACCGGTGACGGCGCGCTTGGACCAGCGCGCGCGCCGTTGTCCGTCGCTCTCTTCGATGACGAAGCCGTATCCTGATGACACCGTGTTTTCATTGACGATGCGGTAGTCGCCCTGGTTTGACGGCAGGCTGAGAATCGCCTGAACCGGCTCGCCGTCGCCCCAGAAATTGATCTTCGCCTCGATCTGCCAGACCGTTTCCTGTGTGCCCGGCAGAAACGGAATGTTGAAGTTGATGTGGCGGAAGGTGGCGCTGCCCACGCCTATCGCGACGAGTAACAGCACGAGGAACAGGAAGGGTCCGCGCTGCGTCATGGCGCCGGTTTGCTGCTTTCTTTCGCGGGTGCCGAAGCGCGCGGCTGCACGAAACGTGCACCCACTTCGACCAGCGCGATGTCTTTCAGGAAGCTGCGGCCGAGTATCACCGAGTGGTCGGCGCGGTCCGTGAGCATGAACCAGAACGTGTCCTGCACGTCGCCGAGTCTCAGCCGCATCCGCACGACAGGCCGCTTGATGCCTTCGCCGCCACCGGACTGAACCGTTCGGATGTGTCGCGAGACGCGCCGCTCCAGCGCAATCGGATCATCCGAATCGGACGCGCGCATGACGAACCGCACCCAGGACTTGCCGTCGCGCTCGAACTCGACGATTTCCTCGCCGAGCAACGCATTGTTCGCGGTAGTCGTATCGATGCGCGCGATCAGCGGAATGCCGGGCGGATCGATCCATACCTGCTCCACGTCGCCGACGACCATTTTGGACCCTTTGATCACCACGCGCTGAATCTCGGGATCCTTGCATTGCGTCTCTGCGCGCTGTGGCGTCGGGCACAGACCTTTAAGAGATTCGGGCAACGTTGCAACGGCACCCTCCACGCGGCCGATCGCGTGGGTTTGAACGTCGAGTTCGGTGGCAACGCTTTTCTGTTCGGTGCGCACGTCGGCGAGTGCGGACTGCACGTTCGACAACTCGCCGTTCAGTCGCGCGACTTCCGCCTTTAGTGCGTCGAGAGAGGGATTCTCCGCCGGTTCGGCAGGTGGAGCGGGCGGAATCGGCACACAGCCGAGCGCCAGCAGCGCCATCAGCATGGCGACAACTGGCCCGGGCTGCATTGAGCCGATGCACACGTCGAATGGGACCCCCGCGAACGAGGGTCGGATTCTACAGGATCATCCGCGGACGAGTTTGCCCGGCAGCGCCCCGGTGTGTTCGCCGTCGGCGAAGATCGGCACGCCGCTCTTGATGATGTGTTTGTAGCCTTCAACCCGCTGCACCAGGCGCTTCCCGCCGGTGGGGAGGTCGAAGATCGCTTCGGGGCGGTGCAACGACAACTTCTCGAAGTCGATCACGTTGACGTCGGCGAGTTTACCCTCAGCGAGCAGGCCGCGATCGTTCATGCCGTATGCCGTTGCGGTATCGAACGACAGCTTCCTGACGAGATACTCGAGGGGCAGGTGTTCGCCCTTCGTGCGGTCGCGTGCCCAGTGCGTGAGAATGAATGTCGGCATGCCTGCATCGGCGATGACGCCGCAATGCGCGCCGCCGTCCGACAGGCCGAACATGATGTTCGGATGCTGCATGTTGGCGCGGAAGAAATCGAAGTTGTACGTGCGATATCCGCCGAGCGGCTGATAGAACAGCTCTTTGCCGTCGTGATCCACCAGCATGTCGTACATCACTTCGAACGCGTCCTTCCCCGCGCGTTGGGCGATGCCGGCGACGCTGTCTTCGCGATCGGGCTCGTAATTCGGCTTTTCGCCGAGCGGGAAGATCTGCCACAAGAGTTCATCGAGGCTCGAAGCGGACAGCGTGCGTGTCAACGTGCTGTGTTCGGCAAGGATCTGCGCTTTCACGGCAGGATCTTTCATGCGGCTAACGAGTTCGTCGAGCGGCAATGCCTTCAGTTCGTTGGCGAACGTCGGGTGGCGCATGAAGATGTGGAAATTCGACTGCAGACCATGCAGCACGCCGGTGGGGCGGCCCGCCATCTGCGGACGCACTTCGATGCCCTGCAGACGCGCCTGTTCTGCGATGTTGAACATCTTGTTGCCTTCGTACGCGCCTGCGGACGTTGCAACGAGCGTTACCGGCCGGCCGGTCTCTTCCGCGAATTGTGTTACCCAAGCCCACTCGTCGTCGGTGCCGAGGTGGTCCGACACCAATTCGAACACGCCGTGATCGAGCCCCTTCATAGACAGACCGAGCGCCAGCATTTCATCGCTGCCCGCGAACGTTCCCGGTACGTGAATGCCGTGTTTGTCCTTGTGCAGCAGCGTGCGCGAACTGGAGAAGCCGAGCGCCCCGGCTTTGATGCCTTCACGAACGATGGCGGCCATCTCGGCGATTTCTTCGTTCGTGGGCAGGTCGTCGTTGGTGTTGCAGCGCTCTCCCATCACGTATGCACGCACTGCGCCGTGCGGCACCTGCGTAGCAATGTCGATGGTGCGCGGCAGTTCTTCGAGCGCATCGAGATACTGCGCGAAGCTCTCCCAGCGCCAGTCGATGCCTTCTGCGAGTGCGGCGCCGGGAATGTCTTCGACGCCTTCCATCAACTCGATTAGAAAGCTCTCCTGTCCCGGCCGCACCGGTGCGAAGCCGACGCCGCAGTTGCCCATCACTACCGTTGTTACGCCGTGCCAGCTCGACGGCGCGAGGATCGGATCCCACGTGGCCTGGCCGTCGTAGTGTGTGTGCACGTCGACCCAGCCCGGAGTGACGAGGCAACCTCTTGCGTCGATCGTGCGCTTCGCGTCGCCGGTGATTTTGCCGATGGCGGTGATTCGGTCGCCGTCGATGGCGATGTCTGCAGCGACGCGGGCATTGCCGCTGCCATCGACCACGGTTCCATTGCGAATGATCAGATCGTGCACGGTGCTCTCCTCACTGTGTGCTGTCTGCGGGACGAAAAGGTGTGACCGGACGTTAATGGATGTGAATTACGTTGTCCATGCGGCGGGCGTGCGCTGAAGGCAGGGCCAGGGCTATAAAGCCCATGAAGCGACGCGGGAGGGTGTGCGTGACAACCAGGAAACGTGATTTCGCACCGACGCAAGCGGTGCTGCATTGGCTGATGGATTCGGATGCGTCGATCCGATGGCAGGTGAAACGCGATCTGCTTGACGAACCCGAAGCGGCGGTGGCAGCCGAGCGGTCGCGCGTAGCGGTGGAAGGATGGGGCGCGCGGTTACTTGGGTTACAGCAACGTGATGGAAACTGGGGAGGCGGCGCTTGGGTTCGGCAGAGCTGGGCTTCCACGATGGAAACGCTGACGCTGTTGCGTGAACTGGGACTCGACCCAACGAGCGCACAAAGCCGCAAGGCGATCGATCTGGTATGTGCCGGCAGCAACTGGGGGCCGTATCACGGCCACGCACCATTCTTCGAAGGAGAGTCGGAGCCCTGCATCAACGGCAGGGTGCTCGCGTGCGGCGCGTATTTCGGTCACGCGAGCCAGCGGTTGGTCGATCGGCTTCTGAGTGAGCAACTGTCCGACGGCGGCTGGAACTGCGATGCGCCGCCGAGCACACGTTCTTCCTTCAACTCGACCCTCTGTGTTCTCGAGGGTCTGTTGGAATACGAGCAGGCACACGGCGGCCACAACGCGGTGACACAAGCGCGCCTGCGCGGCCAGGAATATCTGTTGGAGCGAAGTCTGTTCAGATCGCGCACTACGGGCGAGGCGATCGTTCATGACCGGAAGAGCCACGATGATTGGAGGGAGTTCTCGTTTCCAACGCGCTGGCACTACGACGTGTTGTGGGCGCTCGATTATCTGCGACGAGCGCATGCGCATCCCGACGAACGATTGCGGGAGGCGCTCGATCTGGTTGTCAGCAAACGCAATCGTAGTGGCCGGTGGCCGCTCGACCATCAACACGCGGGCGCGGTGCACTTCGTGATGGAGGGCGGAACCGGAACCGCTAGCCGCTGGAACACGCTGCGCGCGCTTCGCGTATTGAAGTGGTATTCGGCGCAGAGCTGAGTGAAGCCGCGCTGGACAAACATTGCCTCGCACGAGGGTTCGCGGATGATCGGCGATGCGGTACACCTCGTACGGGAGCGAGCGGACCTCAAAACGTCCACGTTGCCCGTTTGGAGAGCGCGAACGAGGGTAATTTCGATTGATACTGTACGGATATACAGTTAGTGTTGCCGTCCGCTTTCGGGAGGACGCCTCCGTGCAGACGAAACCGACGCTCATTAAAGGACGCGGCGCACTATCGAATCCGGCCGGCCGCTTCGAAAAGCAAAGCAGCGAGATCGTCGACGACGGTTGGGGCGAAGACCCGACTCCCGACACCCAACCCGCCACGCAGCTGTTCGCCGACAAGACCCGCAACATCATCGCGAGCAACCAATCGCCCGACGTACCGTTCGATCAATCGATCAATCCGTACAAGGGGTGCGAACACGGTTGTGTGTATTGCTTCGCGCGGCCGAGTCACGCGTATCTCGATCTGTCGCCCGGCATCGATTTCGAAACGAAGATCTTCTACAAGACGAACGTGCAGGAACGCTTGGTCGAGGCGTTCGGTAAGCGGGGCTACGTTTGCAGCCCGATAGCGATGGGCGCCAACACCGATCCGTATCAGCCGGTAGAGAAGCGCCTGAAGGTCACACGGCAGATCCTCACGGTGTTGCGCGATTGGCGGCATCCGGTGTCCATCGTCACCAAGGGCGCGCTGGTGCTGCGCGACATCGATCTCTTGAGTGAGATGGCGGCGCAAGAGCTCGCATCGGTAACGATGAGTATCACCTCGCTCGACAACACCTTGAAGACGTCGTTAGAGCCGCGTGCGGCAGCGCCGGCAGCGCGGCTGCGTTGTGTGCGCGAGTTGTCCGCTGCGGGCATACCGGTGAGCGTCCTGATGGCGCCGGTGATACCGGGTGTGAACGACGAAGAGATCGAGGCCGTAGCGGCCGCGAGCGCGGCAGCAGGGGCGCGCAGCCTAGGCTATGTGGTGTTGCGGCTTCCGTACGAAGTGAAGGATCTGTTTCGCGAATGGCTCGACACCCACGTGCCGGAAAAAGCCGCGCGAGTGATGAGCATCGTTCGCGACATGCGCGGCGGCAAAGACTACGACTCGAAATGGAGCCAGCGGCAGAAGGGCACAGGGCCGTTCGCGAGCTTGTTGGCGCGGCGTTTCGAACTCGCCCGCCAGCGCAACGGTCTCGACGGCGCGCGAATGTCGAAGTTGCGCACCGATCTGTTTCGCAATCCGAATGCCGCGTGCCAGAGCGACATGTTCAGGTGAACGAGGCGGGTGGCCACCGCCGGTCGCGTTCGTCGGGCGGGGCAACCATAATTGCGCGTCCGTTCAACCCAGAAACGTTCGACGACATCGTGACCGGCTCGAAGACACTTCAACTGAACTACCGCAATCGTCCGGTCGAACTCGAGATCGTGGACGACAACGAGCTGCTGCTGCGCCTCGATGGCGTCGTTCGTAAGCGGCGCCGGCGCGAGGGCACGAATTGTGTCTATGTATGGACGAACGTCGAGTTGCATTGGGAAGAACACCATTACATCGAAGCACGTTGGTGGCCCGCGACGCGGCGTGTTCACCTCACCGTGAACGGGAACACGCTGCTCGACGTCGTGTTGCCCAGTGACCCGTAAACTAGTGGCGAATCTGGCTAGCGTCATTCGCCGATGAGTTGCGCGCGTTCAGCATCGCTTTCAGCAGCGTCGATTTCTGGATGGGCTTGGTAACGTAGTCGGTCATTCCGGCTTCCTGCGCACGGCGCCGGAACTCAGGCATTGCGTGCGCGGTCAGCGCGATGATCGGCGTCGATTCGCGGCGAGCTGAGCGCTCCACGGTGCGGATGTGGCGAGTTGCGGAGTAGCCGTCCATCTCGGGCATTTCGCAGTCCATCAGCACCACGTCGATTTCATTGGCGTGGCTGCCGAACATCTCAACTGCTTCCACGCCGTTCTCCGCGAAATGCACGGTGGCGCCCCAATTGTTGAGCATCTTGCCGACAACGAGCCGGTTCGTTCGATTGTCCTCCGCTACCAGAACGGCGAGATCCTCCAGCGGGCGCTGTTCGGCTCCTGTAGCTGAGGCATCTGTGGCAGGTCGAAGGAGGCGCACCAGTTGCGCGAACAGAACCGGCCGCGCAAGCGACTTGCCGTCGAAGCCGTCGCCGATCCACACCACGTTTGCGGCGTCGATCTCGGAATCAGGTTCCACACAGGTTTCGTCGAGTATCACGCGATCGTGCTTCCCGGGCATGTGCACTTCGAGTTCGTCGATATCTTCCAGTACGACGAACGTGTCTACCCATCGTGTCATGACGAGACCGATCGAGCGCGCCAGTGCGGCATCGTCGGAGACCAGAAAAACGCGGGTGGATGGGTCGAGGCTCGTAGTCATCGCCACTTCGATCGGTGGCGCCGACATCGAAAACGTGAACGTCGTGCCGGCGTTCAGCTCCGTGCTCACTTCGATTTGTCCGCCGAGCAGCTCGATCAGACGTTTTGAGATGGCGAGACCCAGGCCGGTGCCGCCGTAGCGACGGCTGATCGAAGAATCCGCCTGCTTGAACCGGTCGAACAACTGCGATGCGTGGTCCGGCGCGATACCGATGCCGGTGTCCTGGATTAGGAACTCGATGCACTCGGCGCGCGTGGCGTGCGGGCGGACGAGAATGGAAACCTGACCATGTTCGGTGAATTTGATCGCGTTGTTCACGAGGTTGCCAACGATCTGCTTGAGGCGCGTTGGATCCGATTTGAAGACCAGCGGAGTGCCCGGCTCGATGTAGGTATAGAAGTCGAGGCTCTTGCGGCGAAAGTGCTCGCGATAGAGCACGTTCACGTCATCCAGCAGTTCGAGCAGATCCACGGGCATCAGCTCGAGCTCCATCCGGCCCGCTTCGGCCTTCGAATAGTCGAGCACGTCGTTCAGGATGTTCATCAGGGCTTCGCCGGAGCGCTTCAACGTGGCTATGTAGTAATGCTGTTGTTCGTCCAGCGCGGTGCCGCGCAACAGCTCCGCCATTCCGAGAATGCCGTTCATCGGTGTGCGGATTTCGTGGCTCATCGTTGCGAGGAACGATGTCTTGGCGCGATTTTCCTGTTCCGCGATGTCGGCCTTCAGTTCCGATTCCTTCGCGCGCAACTTCGCAACGAGTGCTGCATGGTGGGCATTGCGCCGGTCGCTGGAGAGCACCTGAATGTGTTGTGCCAGTGCGATGGCCAGCATCACTCCCATAAATACGCTGAACAGCAGAATCAACGATTGCACGATGCCGGTTTCGTAGCTCGAGCCGATGATTCGGGCGGATGCCGCAATCGCCATGGTCGCGATCAGCGGGCTGGTTGCGATCGCGAAGCGACGCGCGTTCGAATCGCCGTCGCGCACCTTCACGACCGCATAGACGAGCAACAGGACGAGGCTCGGTATCAGTGACACCGAAAGCGGCATGAACAGCAATGGCATTGGCCAACAGACCAATAGTGTCGCGGCGCCGAGGCAGGCGAAGAGATACACGTGCAATGCACGCCCGATACGGCTCGTGCGATCCACACCGAGGAAACCACGGCTGAATTGAATCAATGCAGCAAGGCACAATGGCATCACCGCGGGCAACACTCGCCCCGTCATCCACGGAGTCTCAGGCCATAACACCAGGTCCGCGTAACCAATGCCGACGAGTTGCCAGAACGCGATGAGCACGAGGAGGGCGGACAGCCAGGCGTAGTTCGGCGCTCGTGTGATCAGGAACACGACCAGGTTGTAGATGCCGAGTACGAGAAGTGCGCCAAGCCCCGCCCCAACGAGCATCTCGTGGCGCAGTCGGTAGGCACTGAATCCGGATTCGCTCCACAATCGCGCCGACATCACCATGTTGTCCTTGGATGCGGCGTAGATCGTTAGCGTGGCATGACCGTTCGGCTCCACCTGCAGCGGGATCACGGCATTCGGAAAGCTCGCGCCGCGGGTCGCGACCGGTAGTCCCGCACCCGTGCGCAAAATCTCGCGATCCGTGTCTGCCGTTTGCAGTCGTGCAACCAGCGATCCCAGACGACCGTGCGTGAGTTCCAAAAGCCGGCTCGCCCGGACCGATGAGTGATTGACGAACTCGATCTGGAACCAGTACGCGCCGTCGTAGCGCTCGAATGTAGGGTCGTCGCGCGAGACGGCCCGAAACAGTGCCGGATCGGGTGGCGCTTCCGAGGTCGCGGTCTGGAACGTCGTCCGGGAAGTGACATCGAGGAAGTGGGTGATCTTCCCGACGTCGACTGGTCCGGCATCCGCTGCAGCACAGAACGATGCCGCCAACATGGCAAGACCTGCCAGCAGGCGGCAACAATGACGGAGGCGCTTCATCCGGAAAGTGTAGTAGTGCCTTCACGCCTCGCAGGGCGAGGGTGCTATCAGTGCGGGTGGGCGGGTCCGAACACCGCGGCGCGCCAGCCGGCGCGGCTGAACCGGGCGAAGCGTCCTTCCGGCTGCGACAGTCGATCGGCGATCGCGTAGTACACCGCCGGGTTGAATCCGAGGCCGCAATGACTGCCGTACACCTCGATGTTGTCGGTGAGCGCGCTCGGTTCTTCCATGGCCATCCGCCACGCCACCACCCCGTCGGTCCGGCTATAGATGGCCGTGCTTGGAATGTCGGTGCGCGGCGCGCTGCCGCCGAACGGACTGCCCAGCGTGATCACCTGGCGCACCTGATCCGGCGCGCGCTTCGCGAGGTTGCGGGCGTGCACGCCGCCGAGACTCCACCCGACCAGGCTTGCGCGTTTGCCGGTTTCCTCAGCGACACGCGCGAGTTCGCGATGCAGTTCATCGAACGCGCCGGCCTCTCGCAAACCGAGATTGCGGCCGAGATTCCACGGCCGGGCGTCGTACCCGATGGAGCGCAGATATTGGCGCAACAGGCGCGTCGACTGATCGCTGGCGGTGAATCCCGGTAAGACGACCACGGGATGGCCGTCGCCGCGTTCGACCAGTTGCAGATACGGTGCGGAGGCAGCGAGCGACCCCATCTCCCACATCGTACGAGGCAGTTCGAGCGCACCCAGCAGGGCACGAGGAGCTTCGTTGACGGGCATCGATGAACCTGGCGTGACGGTTGAAACGGCGTTCAATGCTGCATAGCACCATGGCTGAAGTAAACCAGTTTCTGGCGCTGTGGGTGCAACCGACTGGTGCGCGCAGCAGAGGCGTAGCATGGTGTGCCGGTGAACCTGGGGAGGAGAGCCGCTATGGAACAGCTGTCGGGGCAGGAGGCGTCGTTCCTTTATGCAGAGTCGAAACACGCACCGCTGCACGTCGGGTCGGTCGCCATATATGACCAATCGACCGTACCGGGCGGGTTGCTGCGGTTCCGGGAGATCCTGAACTACAACGCGCAGCGGCTACATCTGACGAAGACTTTGAGGCGCAAGGTGGTGCGGGTGCCGTTCGACATCGACCATCCGTACTGGGTGGACGACAAAGACTTCGATCTGGAATACCACATCCGTCACATCGCGTTGCCTCAGCCGGCAGACTGGCGGCAGCTGTACATCCTGGCGTCGCGCATCCTCGCAACTCCGCTCGACATGTCGAAGCCGCCGTGGGAGTCGTATTACGTCGAAGGTCTGGATCACGTCGAAGGTTTACCGCCGCGCTGCTTCGCGGTCATCACCAAGACGCACCACTGTGCGATCGACGGCGCCTCCAGCGTCGATCTCGCCGAGTTGCTGCACGACCTTACGCCGGAGCCGCGGCAGATACCCCCACCGACGCAAGCGTGGTGTGGCGAGGAAGATCCTGCGGTTGCAGAACTGATGTTGCGCAGCTTCGCCAACAACGCGCTGCAACCGGTGCGCGCCGCTGAAACATTCGCGCGGTCGCTGCCGGGAATGGCCAAGGCGATGTCGAGCCTTGCCGACCGGCCGATGCAGCCGCCGGCGCCGATTCCGCGCACGCGTTTCAACAAAACCATCACTGCGCACCGCGTGATCGGATTCTGCCGCTTCAGCCTCGATGACATTCGTGCCATGCGCAAAAGCGTCAAAGGCGCGACCGTGAACGACACCGTGGTCAGCCTGTGCGGCGGCGCGTTGCGTAAGTACCTCGCCGCGAAGGTCGAGTTACGTACGGAGTCGCTGGTCGCGATGGCGCCGGTCAGCGTGCGCGGTGCCGACGAGAAAGGCGCGATGGGTAACCGTGTTTCGGGAATGATTATTTCGACGGGCAGCCACATCGAAGATCCGCGCGAGCGGCTCGCACACGTGCAGCGCAGCTCTGCGCAATCGAAGGCGCTCACCAACGCCATTGGGGCGCGCCAGATGACTGACGCGATGCGCTTCATCCCCGGATCACTGATGGTAATGGGCACGCGCTTCGCCAGTCAGATGGGCATCCCGAACGTGCAGAATCCGGTCTACAACTGCACGATCACGAATGTACCCGGACCGCAGGTGCCGCTGTATTCGATGGGCGCGAAGCTTCTGACCATGATCGGCTTCGGCCCGCTTACGGACGGTGTGGGACTGATGTTCCCCGTGGGCAGCTATTGCGGTGAGTTCATGGTGTCGTTCACCGCATGTCGCGAGATGCTGCCCGATCCGGAGTTCATGGAGCAGTGCATCCGCGACACGTTCGCGCAGATGCGATCGACATTGACTTAGCTATCCGAAAAGGAGAGCGGGTCGCGCCGTTGGTTCACCACTGCTTGCCGATACCGCCGCGATGACCAAAGAAAGCCGCGGGCCAGTTGCGGCCGGTGATCATCGCCTTGTCGACGTCTTCTTCCGTGGCGAGGCCGTCGTCGACGATTTTCTTCGCTTCGAGATACGCCGCCGCGAACACGCGATTCAGAATGAACCCGTAGGTTCCCGGTGAATCTTTCACCATCGACACGCTGCGCCCGGCTTTCTCTGCCACGCCGCGCGCGGTGTCGATCGTGGTCTGGCTCGTCTGTGGTGTGTAGATGACTTCGCACATCCGCATCACCGGGACCGGGTTCGAGAAGTGCATGCCGACGCACAACGGCTGTCGCTTGGCCGGCAGGGCCCTCACGATGTCCGAGATCGGAAAGCCGGAGGTGTTCGATGCGAGTATGGCCTCGCTCTTGATGATCGAGTCGAGTTCGCCGAACACGCGCTGCTTCAGATCGAGCTTCTCCGGCACCGCTTCGATGATGAGGTCGCAATCGCGCAGATCTTCGAGCGATAGCGTGTAGTCGACGCGCTCTATGGCGGCCAGCGCGAGGTCGAAGCCGAGCTTGCCGCGTTCTACGGAGCGTTTGAGGCTCCATTTTCGATCCACGACCTCGGCGCGCGTCTCGTCGAGAATCTGCTGAGTGAGGTCGCGGATGGTCACTCGATAGCCGGCGAGCGCGAGCACCTGCGCGATACCTCCGCCCATCACGCCGCCGCCGACGACACCGACGCGTTGCACCGCATTCAGTTCCATGGTGGATGTCCCCTTCGAATGGTTGTGGGGCAAGCATAGCCGCGACACCGACGCCCGAGCGATGAGATTTGGGTATCATCGCGACCGGTTCAACAGAGGGGGGACGAACATGCAGGAAACCAGCCGTGCCACGATGCTCGGTCTGCTCGATCGCCAGCGCGCCGACTATCTGAAGCACGGCGAAGTCGCTGCATCGACGCGCATAGACCGGATCGATCGCGCCATCGCGTTGTTGGTGGATCATCAGCAACGCCTGGTCGACGCGTTGTCTGCCGATTTCGGCCATCGATCGCGCCACCAGTCGTTGTTCACCGACATCGCCGCATCGATCGGCCCGTTGAAACACGCGAAAAAGCACCTCGCCGACTGGATGAAGCCCGAGAAGCGCAAGGTTGATTTCCCGATGAACTTGCTCGGTGCGAAGGCACGCGTCGAGTATCAGCCGCTCGGTGTCGTAGGCGTGATCAGCCCCTGGAATTTTCCGGTAAATCTGACGTTCACACCGCTTGCGGGCATTCTCGCGGCGGGCAACCGCTGCATCATCAAACCGTCGGAATACACGCCAGCGACGTCGCAGGTGATGGCCGAACTGATCGCTGCCGCGTTCGACGAACTCGAGATTTCTGTCGTGGTGGGCGGTCCGCAGACGGGCGCCGATTTCGCAGGTCTGCCGTTCGATCATCTGCTGTTCACCGGCGCTACGTCGGTTGCACGCCACGTGATGCGTGCGGCGGCGGAGAACCTCGTTCCCGTCACGCTCGAACTCGGTGGCAAGTCACCGGTGATCGTCGGTCGTTCCGCCAACATCGAGAAAACCACCGACGCCATCATGGCAGGCAAGATGTTGAACGCCGGACAGATCTGTCTCGCGCCGGACTACGTGTTCGTGCCGAAGGAAAACGTCGGCGAGTTCGTCGAGTCGACACAGCGTTCGGTGAAGAAGATGTTCGCGAGCCTGATCGAGAACGACGACTACACATCCATCGTCAATCAGCGCCACTTCGATCGTCTGAACGACTACGTCGAAGACGCGAAGCAGAAGGGTGCTCGTGTCGTGGAGATCAATCCGGCGAATGAGGACTTCAGGCAGCAGCCGCACCACAAGATTGCGCCGACGCTGATCCTCGACGCCAACGATTCGATGAAGGTGATGCAGGACGAGATCTTCGGGCCGGTGATGCCGGTGCAAACGTATGACGACGTCTCCGAGGCGGTCGATTACGTCAACGAACATGCGCGGCCCCTCGGTCTGTACTACTTCGGCACCGATGCAAACGAGCAACGGCGCGTGTTGACGCACACGACTTCCGGCGGCGTCACGGTGAACGACGTCGTCATGCACGTGGCACAGGAAGATCTGCCGTTTGGCGGCGTTGGACCTTCCGGCATGGGTGCCTATCACGGCCACGATGGATTCAAGACGTTCAGCCATGCGAAGTCGATTTTCACGCAGTCGAAAATCGACCTCGCCGGACTCGTCGGCCTGCGTCCGCCGTACGGCGAGAAGATCGAGAAGCTGCTGAAGACCCAAATCGGCAAATGACGATCAGCGACGCCACGCGGCGGTATGTGCTGGGCGTTCTCGTTGTCGTATACACGTTCAACTTCATCGATCGGCAGATCCTTTCGATTCTGCTCGAACCGATCAAGCTGGAACTCGGCTTGTCGGATACGCAGATGGGCTTGCTCACCGGGTTTGCCTTCGCGGCGTTCTACGCGACGCTCGGCATGCCGATCGCACGCATCGCCGATCGCAGCAACCGCCGCAACCTGATCGCAGTCGCGCTGACGGTGTGGAGCGCCATGACGGCGCTGTCAGGGCTTGCCACGAACTTCTGGCACCTGCTGATCGCGCGGATAGGTGTAGGCGTGGGCGAAGCAGGCTGCTCGCCGGCATCACACTCGATCATCTCCGACTACTACCCCGCACAATCGCGCGCCACCGCACTCGGTATCTATTCGCTCGGCATTCCGTTCGGAATTCTGTTCGGCTTCTACGCAGGCGGAACGATCAATGAAATGTTCGGATGGCGCGCGGCGTTCTTCATCGTCGGCATTCCGGGGTTGGTGCTCGCTTTGCTGGTGCGGTTCACGGTGCGCGAACCGCCGCGCGGCATGTCGGAAGGACGCACCGCCACCGCGGATCAGCCGGGCGTCGTCGAAACGCTGAAGTTCCTGTGGGCGAAGCGTTCGTTCCGGCACCTTGCGTTCGGTGCTGCGCTCACGGCGTTCGTCGGTTACGGATTCGTCAACTGGACGCCGTCGTTTCTGATCCGCTCGCACGGCATGAACACCGCGGAGATCGGCAAATGGCTGGGGCTGATCATCGGCGTGGCCGGCGGCATCGGCATCGCGTTGGGCGGCTTTCTTGCGGACCGCTTCGGACGTCGCGACGTGCGCTGGTATTTATGGCTGGTCTCCGTCGCGTTGATCGTCTCGTTACCGTTTTCGGTTGGCGCATTCCTGGCGCCGACGTCGACGGAAGCGCTGTGGTTCCTCGTGGTGCCGGTGATGCTCGGCAACTTCTACCAGGGTACGACGTTCGCGCAGACGCAAGGTCTGGTGGGGTTGCGCATGCGTGCCATCGCTGCCGGCGTGCTGCTGTTCATCGTGAACATCATCGGTCTCGGTGCCGGCCCCACCGTGGTCGGCATAATTGCGGACCTGCTGTCGCCGCGCTTCGCCGCGGAATCGCTGCGCTATGCCTTGCTGTTGTGCTCTGTGGTGAACATCTGGGCAGCCGCCCACTACTACTTTGCCGGCAAGCATCTGGAGAACGATCTGGAAAAAGTCTGACGGTGCGATAATGCGGCGTTGTTTGCCGCGGTAGGGTCATGGTCGCATCGAATCTCGAAGCCGAAGTCGAACGCTTTCAGCGCGACGGCTTCCTCGTCGTACGCCAACTGGCGAGTGCACAGGAGTGCGCCGCGTTGCGTTCGCTCGCGGGTCAAATGCTCGACCCGCTTCAGGGGCCCGTGGAGTTCGAGGCCGACGTCGGCTACCCCGGCGCGCCGAAATCGAAACTCGATGCCGGCGGCACTACACCGCGGCGTCTGCTGCACGCCTACTCACGCGATCCGTTGTTGCGCGCATGGGCTTGCGACACTCGCGTGGGCAGCCGCTTGGAGGCATTTTTCGGCGGACGCACGCCGTACGTGTCGCAGTGTCATCACAACTGCATCATGACCAAGCACCCGGGGTATTCGAGCCTCACGTCGTGGCACCAGGACATCCGTTACTGGTCGTTTCAGCGCCCGGACCTGATATCTACCTGGCTTGCGTTGGGTCCTGAACGAAAAGCCAACGGCGCGTTGCTGGTGATTCCCGGCAGCCATCGGCTGCAGGTCGACGCGCTGCGATACGACCAGGCGCTGTTCCTGCGCACCGATCTGCCGGAGAACCAGGAGTTGATCGACAAGGCGCAGATGGTCGAACTCGACGCAGGCGACATGCTGTTCTTCCATTGCCGCCTGTTCCACGCTGCCGGCCGGAACGAAACCGACACGCTGAAGTGTTCGCTTGTGTTCAGCTATCACGACGAATCGAATCGGGCGAACCCGGGCACACGGTCGGCGGTCTATCCATCGATTCAGTTGCCGGTGTGAAGCACGAAAAATGGACGACGATGAAGAGGCGTTTCGAGCTGCGATGACCGACGTTGCGCGGCTGAACGCGGCGCCCAAGCCCGCGAAGCCACGCGCCGAACCGACGTTGAGCCAGCGCGCGCACCGCGAAAACGCGGAACAGGAACGCCGCGCCGCGGTCGATCCCAACTACCTGACGCTGGGGGAGGTCAAGCAACTTGGCCCACACGAACTCGTCAGCTGGAAGAAGGATGGCGTCCAGGAAGGCGTGTTCAGGAAGTTGCGGCTCGGTGCGTACCCGTTGGAGGGCCGGCTCGATCTGCATCGCAAAACCGTCAAGGAGGCGCGCGAAGCGTTATTCGACTTCGTGCGCGTGGCCGTGGCGCATGGCTGGCGCTGCGTGCTGGTCAATCACGGCCGCGGCGAAAAGAGTCCGACTCCGGCGCGCATCAAGAGTTATACGATCGCGTGGCTTGCGCAGATGCCCGAAGTGCTGGCGTACCACCATCCCGAGCGCCGTCACGGTGGTGCCGGTGCGGTTTACGTGCTGCTGAGAAAGTCGCCCGCGAAGCGCGAAGAGAACCGCGAACGCCACGGCCAGAAGAGTTCCGAGTAGTCCGTCCGAATTATCTGCAGCGATACACGGTGAACGTCAGCGTGCCGCCCGATGGTGCGCCGCTCTGTACGATCGTGTCGCCGCCGATCTGGGCCGCGCGGTTGCGGGCGAGCGTTACCTGCTCGTCGCGAATCACGTCCTTGTTGCGCGGAATGCCGGCTGCGGTCGCTTGTGTCGTGCCCACTGCGGTACCGACTTCGGTGCATCCACCGACATCCGCGGCGGTTGCTTCGCGAACCTGTTCGCCGCCCGGCGTGGTCTTCACCCAGGCGCATCCGGTGGCGAACAACGTCGAAGCAAACACGATGGCGAACGTACGTCTCATCACGGAAACTCCCTCTTTCACGAAGGCCTCTTTCACAAAGCGCCCTCTCTTAAAACGCGCTCTTTCATGAAACGCCCCTCTTTCATAAAACGCCCCTCTTTCATAAGACGCCTTTGGCGAGGTCGAGGCTGCCGCGTGCGAGATTGAGGCGCAGTACGTCGCTCGCGCCTTCGGCGAGCCGTAGCGAACGCACTTCGCGATACAGCTGTTCGAGCGGATGTCCTACCGTGAGCGCCTTCCCCCCCACCAGTTGGATGGCGCCGTCCACCACGTCGCTCAGGGTTTCGGTCGCGTACACCTTGCACGCGATCCCTTCGTTCACGATGTTTGCGCCGGCTTCGCCGAGGCGCGCGGTGCGATACAGCATGCTGCGCGCGGCGAACGTGCGAATCCGCAGATCGGCGTAGCGCAACCGCACGCCCTCGCGGGCTCCGAGCGGTTCGCCGGAATGGTGCGGCGCCTTCAGGTGGTCGGTGGTGAATTCGATTGCCCAACGAGCGAGACCGACCGCTTCGGCCGCGATCAACAGACGAGTGTCGCCGATCTGCCGCATGGCCCGCGGCAACCCCTCGCCGGGTCGACCGATGATGCGATCGGACGGCACCCGCACGTCGTCGAAGCGGAATGCCGCGTGATGGCTGCCGTCGAGCGATGCAAAGCGACGTTCGATTACGACGCCGGGGGCGTTGGTGTCGATCACCAGCATCGCGCGGCCCTGGTCGGGTATCTCGACCAGCGCGTTCAGGAAATCCGCGCTGCCGCCGCCAGTGACATACGATTTGCGGCCCGTAACACGCAGACCGTCGGCGGTGGGAACCGCACGCGTGAAATGCGCGGCGTCGTCGGGCTCCGTAAACGCGAACCCCGCGCGTTTTTCGCCGTTCAGCAGCGGCAACAGATATTGCGAGCGGAGCGGCTCCGCGCAGCCGGCCAACACGCCGGGGCCGGGTCCGAATGCATGGTGAGCGAGGCCGGTGTTGAAGCCGGCGAGCGTATCCCGCACCACCGTGAGTGCGAGCAGCCCGGCTTCTGCACCGCCGACCGAACGCGGCTGCGTCATCGCGAAGAAGCCGGCGTCACGTGCCGCGCGAACGACCTCGGCGCGAACCTTCGGCTCGGCAGATCCGGCGGCCATTGCCTGCTTGTTGGGAACGAGAACATCCCGTGCAAACCGCTCGGCGCGTTCGCGCAGCGCTACCAGTTCACCCGAGATCGACTCCGGCATCGGCGGGTCCATTTGCGAAGCAGGTTGTGAAGGCGGCTACTCTACCATCGAAGTTCGATGTGGCAGCGCGCCTCAGTGGCGGTGCGTTAGAGCATCGAAATTCGGGGCGCGACCAAGTATCCTCGCGCCCTGCGATTGATAGACAACCCCTCTCACCGTTAACTCGGGTCGAGCTGTAGGAGAAAAGTGGATGAGCCCCAGCCCCATCAGGGTGGCCGTCGTCGGAGTCGGAAACTGCGCGAGTTCGTTGATCCAGGGCATCCACTACTACCGTGATAAAACGCCGGAGAACGCCATCGGCCTGATGCACTGGCGCGTCGGCGAATACGGCCCGTCGGATCTCGAAATCGTCGCCGCTTTCGACATCGACGCACGCAAGGTGGGGCGCGACGTCAACGAAGCCATTTTCGAGTTGCCCAATTGCACCGAAGTGTTCTGCGATGACCTGCCGCGCAGCGGCGTGAAAGTGCGTATGGGGCGGGTGCTCGACGGCTTCTCGGAGCATCTGCAGGACTATCCGGATCACCAGACGTTCGTTCGCGCGAACGTGGCCGAAGCTGATCAGGCGGAAATCGTTGCGGCGCTGCGCGCCTCGAACGCGGAAGTGATGTTGAACTACCTGCCTGTCGGTTCCGAAGAGGCGGTGCGCTTCTATGCGGAATGCGCGCTCGAAGCGGGCGTGGGGCTGGTCAACTGCATGCCGGTGTTCATCGCCAGCGACCCCGCATGGGCGCAGCGTTTCCGCGACGCGGGATTGCCACTCATCGGCGACGACATCAAGGCGCAACTCGGCGCCACCATCACGCATCGTATGCTGACCGATCTGTTCCACAAGCGCGGCGTCAAACTCGAACGCACGTATCAGCTGAACACCGGCGGCAACACCGATTTCCTGAACATGCTTAACCGCTCGCGGCTGCGCTCGAAGAAGACGTCGAAGACCGAAGCGGTGCAGTCGGTTGCGGAAGAGCGGCTCGACGACGACAACATCCACATCGGCCCGAGCGACTACGTGCCGTGGCAGAAAGACAACAAAGTCTGTTTCCTGCGCATGGAAGGCAAACTGTTCGGCGATGTCGCGATGAATCTCGAATTGCGCCTTTCGGTGGAAGACTCGCCGAACTCCGCCGGCGTCGCCATCGACATGGTGCGTTGCGCGAAACTCGCGCTCGAACGCGGCCAGTCCGGCGTGCTCGACGGTCCGGCCGCCTACTTCTGCAAGCATCCGCCGCGGCAATACACCGACGACCAGGCGCATCAGATGACCGAAGCGTTCATTGCCGGTGCGCCCGTGAGCATCACCGTCGAACGCGAAGCGCCTCTGACGGCCGAAGCCGAGCGCAAACGCCGCCTCGTCTGAAGTCTGCCGAAAGCTCGCCCCAAGAGGAGATCCTTCCGGACTATTTGCGCGCGATCACCACGCAACGCACCGGCGCCGGGTAACCTTCGATCGTGCGCTGTGCATCGTGTGGGTCCAGCGCATCCGCGAGTGATTCGAACGGCATCCACTCCGTGGAGCGCTGTTCGGCTACGGTTGTCGCCGTGACGTCCACGACACGAACGGACTCGAAGCCGGAAGCCTCGATCCATCCTTCCAATGTCGCTCGCGAAGGGATGTGCCAGACATTGCGCATGCGAGCGTAGCGGCCGTTCGGAATCAGCACCTCGGTCGAGCCGGAAGCTCCGATCAACGTTTCGAGCACGAGCTCGCCCCCGGGTCGCAGTTGAGCGCGCAGTGCGTGCAGATGTTCGGCGGGATCGCGCCGGTGGTAGAGCACGCCCATCGACAACACCGTGTCGAACGACTGCTGCGGCGAGACGTCTTCCAGCCGCGCCGGCAGCAGCGCGTGGTGCAATTCCGGGCGTGCGTCCGTCAGATACTTCGCAAAAGCGAGGTACTGCATCGAGTAGACGATCGTCGGGTCGATGCCGATTACGCGCGCGCCTGCAGCGCACATGCGCCAGCCGTAGTAGCCATTGCCGCAACCGACGTCGAGTATGCGTCGACCGTCGAGCGCGCTGATGTACGGCGCAACGCGACTCCACTTCCAGTCGCTGCGCCACTCGGTGTCGATGTGGATGCCGAACAGCGAGAACGGACCTTTGCGCCACGGCTGCAACAGGTGCAGGTGGCGCAGCAGAGTTTCGCGCGCAGAGCCCTCGAGGTCGGCCGCATTGCCGACGCGAACGGTCGCACCGATGTCGATGTCGTCCGTATGAACGTCAGGCAGCGCGTCGATCGACGCGAGCCACGCCGCACTGTCACCGTGAACGGCAAGCCTGCGTTCCAACAACGGTACGAGGGCGCGCCATTCCGGAACCATCTCGGCCGCGCGCTGCCACGATGCAGCCAGCAGTTCGCGCGAAGTCACAACATCGCGACGAACGATACCCAGTTCAAGCACCGGAACCAGGTGTGCACACGACCAAACCCGGCGGCGCGAAAGCGTGCTTCGTGATCTTCGATACGATCCGGAATGAGCACCTTTTCGAGAGCGGCCCGCTTCTGCGCGACTTCCAGTGCGCTGTATCCGTTCGCACGTTTGTAGGCAACGTGGGTGTGATCGAAGTAGTTCTGCTGCCAATCGTCGGCGAAACGTACCTTTTCCGACACGATCAGCACACCGCTGGGGTCGAGGCCTTCGCGGATGCGGCGGAGCAGGGGCAGGCGGTCTTCGATCGGCACGAACTGCAGCGTGTAGTTCATCAACACGGCACACGCGTTTTCGATCGGCACGTCGCGCACGTCCGCTTGCACCCACTCGATGCGCGTTTGATTGCCGTGGAGCGCTCGCGCGCGTTCGAGCATCGGGGCGGAATTGTCCACGGCGACGATGGAGCAGTTCGGCGTTTCGAGCTGCTGCAGAACCGCCATCGAAGTGGCACCGAGCGAACAGCCGAGGTCGTAGCATTTTGCGCCGGAACGCGCGTGCCGCGCCGCGATCAAACCGGTCAGCGGAATGACGGTCTCATAGCCAGGGACGGAACGGCGGATCATGTCTGGAAACGCAGCGGCAACCGATTCATCGAAAACGAAATCGACGATCTGGCTGCGTGGGCTGCGGAACACCTCGTCACGCATCTGTCATCTCATGGTCACGTGAAGGCAACATGATAAGCTCTCCGACCGTTGACGACCCGCTGAATACGCGCGCGATGAACGCACCGACCCCGAATCTCACCAGTCCGGAGCTGTACATCAACCGCGAGTTGTCGCAGCTCGAATTCAATCGACGCGTGTTGGAACTGGCTAAAGACGACGACGTGCCGTTGCTGGAGCGTTTGTCGTTCCTCTGCATCGCGAATGCGAATCTCGACGAGTTTTTCGAGATTCGTGTTGCCGGCCTGATTCATCAGCAAGCATTCGGCGCCGCTCAGCGCGGGCCCGAAAATCAGACGCCCGCCGAACAACTTCGCGCGATCTCGCAGGTGGCGCACGAATTGCTCGACGAGCAATACCGGGTGCTGAACGAGTTGCTTCTGCCGCGCCTCGATGCCGAAGGCATCCGCTTCATTCCGCGCGACAAGTGGAATCAGAAGCAGTCGCAGTGGTTGCGGCACTACTTCACACACGACCTCGTGCCGATTTTGAGCCCTGTGGGGCTCGATCCCGCGCATCCGTTCCCGAAGGTGTTGAACAAAGGACTCAGTTTCATGGTGACGCTGGAAGGCAAAGATGCCTTCGGCCGCGCCAGCGGAAAAGCAGTGGTGCAGGCACCGCGGTCGCTGCCGCGACTGGTGCGGTTACCTGCTTCGGTCGCGCAAGCGCCGTACGATTTCGTATTCCTCTCGTCGATCGTGCACGCGAACGTCGGCGATCTGTTCCCCGGCATGAAAGTGACCGGGTGTTATCAGTTCAGAGTGACGCGCAACAGCGATCTGTTCGTCGACGAAGAAGAAGTCGACGATCTGTTGCGCGCGCTCGAAGGCGAACTGCCGACGCGCCGGTTCGGCGACGAGGTGCGCCTCGAAATCACGCACGATGCGCCGGCCGATATCAGCGCGTCGCTAATGGCCGAGTTCGGTCTCACCGAGAACGACATCTATCCGTGCCGCGGTCCAGTGAACCTGAATCGTCTGTCGGCGCTGCCCGATCTCGTCGACCGCCCCGATCTCAAGTTCCCCGGATTCATTCCAGGACTGCCGGAGCGCCTGAAGGAAACCAAGGACCTCTTCGAGGTGATCCGCAAGGGCGATGTGCTACTGCATCATCCATTTCAGGCGTTCACACCGGTGGTCGATTTTCTGCGACAAGCGGCCGCCGATCCCGACGTGTTGTCGATCCGGCAAACCTTGTATCGCACGGGGTTCGATTCAACCGTAGCGAAGTCGTTGGTGGACGCGGCGAACGCGGGCAAAGACGTGTTGGTCGTCATTGAGCTGCGCGCGCGTTTCGACGAACAGGCGAACATCGAACTCGCCAACCAGCTGCAGGCGGCCGGCGCGCAGGTGGTATACGGCGTGGTCCGCCACAAAACGCACGCGAAGATGAGTATGGTGATACGACGCGAAGGGCGCGTACTGCGTCGCTACGTTCACCTCGGCACCGGCAACTATCACGCGCGAACGGCGCGCATTTATACGGACTACGGACTCTTCACGTGCGACAAGGGCATCGGCGAAGACGTGCAGAAGATCTTCCAGCAGCTGACCGCGATGGGTCGTCCGGGTCGCCTCAAGAAATTGCTGCAGTCGCCGTTCACGCTGCATCGGTCGGTGCTCGACCTGATTGCACACGAAGCCGAGCAGGCGTCGAAAGGCCAGCGCGCGCGCGTGATGGCGAAGATGAATGCGCTGATCGATCCGCAGGTGATCCAGGCGTTGTATCGGGCGTCGCAAGCCGGCGTAAAAATCGATCTCATCGTTCGTGGCATGTGCGCGCTACGGCCCGGTGTGCCTGGCGTTTCGGACAACATCCAGGTGCGTTCGATCATCGGCCGGTTTCTCGAACACGCGCGCGTGTACTACTTTGAAAACGGCGGCGATCCCAAGGTCTATCTTTCGAGCGCCGACTGGATGGAGCGCAACTTCTTCAGCCGCGTAGAAGCGGCATTCCCGATCGAAGACCATGTGATGGCGCGCCGCGTGATCAGCGAGTCATTCGATTTGTACAACGCCGACAACTGTCAGGCCTGGGTACTGCAATCCGACGGGCGTTACAAACGACTTCGCTCGGGGGCGGCCCGTCGCCGTAGCGCGCAGGATACATTGCTGCAGTCCATGGCCGAGGTGAGCGGTCTGCCGCCTTCGCGCAGTCCGATACCCGACTAGCTCTGCGAGGGCGTGCTAGCCGATGACTTCGAGGCGCAACGGCACTGCCTCGAGAAGATCCGATTCCTGTTCGAGATCGAGGCGCGTCAGCGGATGCGCGTTCAGCCATTCCGGTGCAATCGACATCTTCAGGCGATAGTCGTCGGCCTGAAGCGTGATACGCGGCAGCGGTTCGCCGCTGCGATTGCGTCGCAGCACGACGGCCAAACGCAGCAGGACGGCGAGCCGCATCAACGTCAAGCGTTCGTCGTCGTCGACACGATCGAATTCGACCACCGGGAATTTCCTGCGATGCGCGCGCACCAGCAGCGCAAGCCGCAGCTTGTCTGTTTGCGAAAAACCCGCGAGATCCATGTACTGCAGCAGATAGTGGCCATGCTTGTGATACTGGCTGTGCGACACGTCCATGCCGATTTCGTGCAACACCGCGCCCCAGCGCAACAGTCGCTCGAACTCGTCGTCGCCGAGACCCCATGCCGCCGCAACTTGTACCAGCAGCGTTTGCGCGGCTTCGGCAACTTTCTGCGCGTGCGGCTCGTCGACGTGATAGCGGCGTGCAAGATCGGAAACGCTGTGCTCGCGCACGTCGTCGTGACGCACGCGCCCGATCAGTTCCTGTAGCAGGCCTTCGCGCAGCGCACCGCTCGAAACCGTCAGCCGTTGAATGCCGAGACCCTCGAAGACGCCGCGCAGAATCGCCACGCCTCCGGGAAACACCGGCGCGCGCTCGTTCGGGAGATTCACCAAGGAAACCTGATCGATGCGCTTCGCGCCGATCAGCGCCTTAGTAATGTCGGTGAGCGCCGCGGGCGTCAGTCCATCGATCATGCCGCGTTGCATGGCAACGTCGTTGATCGCGGTGATGGTGCCGGACGTACCTATCACCGTGTCCCATCCACGCCGGCGGTACAGCGCTTCGACCGGCTCCAGTTCCTGCCGGGCAGCCAGTTCCGCCGCACTGAAGCGGCCGGCTTTGAGTTCGCCGTCGGCGAAGAAGCGCTCCGACATCGACACGCAGCCCATGTAGAGGCTGTCCATCAGTTCCGGCTCGTAACCGCGGCCGAGAATCAACTCGGTGCTGCCGCCGCCGATGTCGATGACGAGGCGGCGATCGGCGGCCGGCCCCATCGCGTAGCAAACGCCTTTGTAGATCAAGCGCGCTTCTTCGCGCCCGGAGATGATCTCGATCGGATGGCCGATCGCCGCTTCCGCACGAGAAATGAACTCCCAGCCGTTGCGCGCCTTTCGCAACGTGTTGGTGCCGACCACGCGGACCGCGTCGGACTTCAGATGACGCAAACGCTGGCCGAAGCGCGACAGACAGTCGATGCCGCGATCCATCGCCTGGCGCGACAACGTGTCGTTCGCATCGAGACCCGCGGCGAGTCGAACCATCTCCTTCAGCCGGTCTACAACATGAATGCGGCCGTTGTGTTGCTGCGCGACGATGAGATGGAAGCTGTTCGATCCGAGATCGAGAGCGGCGAGCTGAGTATCGGGTTCCGGAGAGGCGGTGGTGAGAGGTTCTGCCATGCTTGCCCGCCGGGGAAAGCGCAATTGTAACGACTCGGCGCGGACAGGGAAGCGCACACGACTACTTCCGTGTCACCAGCACGACGCGATTACAACTGCGTGACTACAGCGCGAGATCCGGTGGCAGAGGGCAGTCGAGCGTCGCTGCAATGCCGATGAGCAACGCGCGCTCCGACGAGATGGCACCATCGGTGAGCGCACACGCGGCGCAACCTTTGATCAGGCGCGGCTTCGCCAGCGGATGCAGCGCGCGCAAATCGCGCAACGCCTCGTTGAGGCGGGTGAAGTTCGGATCGCTCGCGACGAACTGCAAGTCGAGTTCAATTGCAGCGGCGCCGGCGTCGAATGCGCGTCGTTGCGCATCGTCATCGTGACCACCAGCGCGTGCGATCGCAGACAGCGTTTGTGCAACCTGGTCGCGCACTGCATCGAGATCGCGGTGCCGAACGGCCACCGAAGGCGGTCCTTCGAAGTGGGACTTCAAACCCTTCAGCAACACACGATGCATGACCCACTCGAACAGATCGATACGCCGATCGGCGCGAATCAGCGCCACAACGTCGGCCACGAAGCGGTCGTATTGCGGGCGCGACATCGTCAACAACGCCGGCACCGACATCGACACCAGCGTCAACCGCTGCAGGTCATCGAGCGCGCCGACAACCGCTTCGATCTGCGGCAGATGCGCGACTACCTGCGGCTCCAGCACATTGGTGAGTGCGGCGCGCGCAGTGCGATCGTCGGGCAACAACAGCACGCAGATGAGCGCGCGGGCGGACCACGGATCGTGCGACGCATCGACACAGCGCGCGGGTAGACCGGCGATCATCGTCTGCGCCTGCGCCAGGCTCGCCGCGCTCGGGTTGCCCACGGCATCGACGACGGCTTCGTGCGCACTGAGTGATGAACCGCCGGAGAGCCCCGTCAGACCGGAAGCACCCTCGGGGACGTCTGCAGCTTCGCTCACGAGGGCGCCTTGGAGAAACCTCCCGTCCCAGCGAGGTTCGATCGCGCGTATTCGTTGCGGCAGCGGTGGGTGGGTTGCCATCAGACCGTTCATGAACAGCGTGACGGCCTGGCCGAAGAACATATGGCTCACGTCATTGGCGCGCGTGTTCGTCAGATGCGAGCCGCTCACGGACCCGCCGATCTTCTTCAGCGCATTGGCGATCCCATGCGGATTGCGCGTGAACTGCACCGACGCAGCGTCTGCTAGGAATTCGCGCTGCCGGCTCACGGCCGCCTTGATCAGGTTGCCGCAGAACGTGCCGGCATAACCGATCACGAGCAGGCCGACGCCGAGCACGATCAACGGCATTGCGTTGGAGTTGCGACGGCCGCTTGTGTGGGCGCCGCCGCGCAGCAGCAGGCGGCCGACGATGCCGAGGAACAGAATGCCGTTCAGCAGCGCGATCAGCCGCAGATTGAGCCGTGAGTCGCCATTCAGAAGATGACTGAACTCATGGCCGATGACGCCCTGCAACTCCTCGCGATTGAGATGATCGAGCGTGCCCGAGGTGACGCACACCACGGCGTCGTCGGTGCCGAACCCCGCGGCAAACGCATTGATGCCCTCTTCGTCGACGCGATACACGGCCGGTACGCGGATGCCCGACGCGATGGCCATTTCCTCGACTACGTTGAGAAGGCGCCGTTCCGAAAGAATCTGCGACGCCGGGTCGATCTGTCGAGCGCCCAACATTTCCACAACGGCGCGCCCGCCCGATCGGAGCGCGAAGTACTTGTAGAGGCTCGCGCCGGCGATGCAGATCAGCACTGCGAACGAAATGAGCCACCACGTTTCGGCCGACTGATCGCGCATCGTCTGGCCGACGCCGCGAGCGAGCCCGGTGGTCGTGGAGAACGAAACCGCTATGGCCACGAGCACGTTCGTTGCAAAGATCAACCCGACGATGGCAAGCACGAACAGCGTGACGAGCTGCCACGTCTTGCGGCGGGCGCGATCCTGCGCGGCGAAGAAATCCATCGCGGCTCGTCAGTTGGTCAGAATTTGACCTTCGGCGCTTCCTGAATTGCCGCGCGATCAGCGAACTCGAGCAGCGATGCGTCGACGCTGTGCCCGAACGTTGCAGCGAGCAGCACCGGCGGGAACGTCTGTTTGTACGTGTTGTACTCGGTGACCTGGTCGTTGTACGCCTGGCGCGCGAACGACACGCGGTTCTCCGTGCTCGTCAGCTCTTCGGAGAGCTGCATCATGTTCTGGTTCGCTTTCAGATCGGGATACGCCTCCATCACGACGTTCAGTCTCCCGAGCGCGCCGCCGAGCGCGCCCTCGGCGCTGCCGAGTTGCTCCATGGCGCGCGCATTACCGGGATCTTTTGCTGCCGCCGACAACCCCGCAACCGCCTGGTTGCGTGCCGCGATGACGGCTTCGAGTGTGCCGCGTTCGTGCGCGAGGTAACCCTTGGCCGTTTCGATGAGGTTCGGTATCAGGTCGTAGCGGCGCTTCAGCTGCACCTCGATTTGCGAGAACGCGTTGACGTAACGGTTCTTCAGCGTAACGAGTTTGTTGTAGATCGCTATTACCCAGACGACGAGTACGACGATGATGCCGAGGAACACCAATGTCCCGAATCCCATGCGCAACTCCATTCGCTTTGACCGGCGTAGCTTAGTGGATGGTGTCGCAATCCGCTCTAGCTGTGGGAGAATCGCCCCTCAGTGCGAAGTATCGAGACTTCGCGACTATCTGGTTTCAGTTTGCCAATCGTCAGCGGAGAAGGCCGATGCTCGTCAGAGCCCTGACCGTGGGTGTCTGTGGAGTGATCTTGGTCGCCTGCGTCTCCGCGCCCAAATTGCCGGAATCGACGGCGCCATCACCCACACCTGTAGCGGCTCCCATCGTTGCACCGCAACCTGCAGCACCGAGCGCGCTCTCGTACGGGACTGTGACCTCCGCTGTGCGGAAGGGTGAAACGACTCAACTCGATCTGGTGCAGTTGTTCGGCTCGCCGAATATTTCGACTTACGACTCCGCGGGAATCGAAACCTGGGTCTATGAGCGAACCGTCTCACAGACCGATGTGCAGTCGAACAGCAAGGCCGTCCAGGGCGCTGCAAATCTCGGGTTGTTCTTCAATTTCGGCAGTGTGGCAGGCGGCGCTTCCGGCAGTCAGTCCACTCAGACCGCGAGCACGGTGACCTCGGTCCGCTCGATCACCGTGATCGTCAAGTTCAACGATCAGAAGATCGTCTCGGATTACTCCGTCCGCGCGAGCTACTTCTGATGAATCGTTTCGGGACGAGATCTGCGTTGCTACTGATCGTGCTAACGGCTTCGGTTGTCGGCTGTCGTGGGTACGGCGGCGGTCAGGATCTCGGCGAGCTGATGCGCCAGCAAATGGCGCAGGTGACCGCCGCACAGGAGGAGCAGCTAGCGCGTAGTCGCCTCGAGCAGGAAATGTCTTCGAATCCCGATCTGGCGGCGTGGCATGAGCAACGTGAGAAACTCGCGCTCGCGCTGGGCGATCGCCAGTTCGACCAGGGCTTCGATTCGGTATTCGACGGTATGACGGTTGCGCTTGCGACACTTGGCTGCCGCGTGCAGAACATGGAGAGGGCGTCCGGCTACATCACGACGTCGATTCCGGAGCTGCCACCCGCCCAGCTCGCGGCGTTGAACAGAGAATCGGCGCGCGCGTACGCGGTAGCCAAAGGCTACCCGGCCTCGATCGTAGATGACGACGAGGACGGAAGCATCGGTATGAACTCCATGTACATCCGGATGGTCTCCGGTCTGACCCTTTCAATGGTCAAGCAAGGGCCACAGATGACGAAAGTGAAGTTGCGCTTCGACAACGTCTACTATCCGAACCAGGTCGAGGAGTACTACAAGATCGTTTGGGCGGCCGTCGATAAGCAGATGTTCCTCGATAGAGGACTCGACTGAAGAGCGGATGAAGTTTGCCGTGCTGATTTGGGTTGCTGCCTGCGTCAACGTCGGTTGTGGCGTCTACGGTTATGGCGGCGGTGCTGCGGCCGATGTGGCGCGACAGCAGCAAGCCTTGCTCGGCCAGATGCCCGATGCCGACACGATGATGGCAAAGCAGCAGCTGATGCAGGACATGATGGCCAATCCGGATCTGCCGGCGTGGCACGATCAGCGGGAGAAGATGTCGTTCGCCCTCGGCGATCGCCAGTTCGACAGGGGATTCGACGCCGTATTCGATGCGATGACCGTCGCACTTGCCGGTCTCGGTTGTCGTGTGCAGAACATGGAGCGCGTGTCGGGCTACCTCACGTCGTCGATTCCCGAACTGCCACCCGCCCAACTCGAAAGCCTGAACATGGATGCGAATCGGCAGTACGCGGTTGCTAAGGGTTATCCGGCGTCCATCGTCGAGAAAAGCAACTCGCCCTACGACTTCAGCGTAGACATCGGCGCGACGATGAACCGGCAGATGGCGGGCCTGACGCTTTCGATGGTCAAACAAGGACCGGCGATGACCAAAGTGAAACTGCGTTTCGACAAGGTCTACTACCCTGCCCTGATCGAGGAGTACTACAAAATCGTTTGGGCGGCAGTCGACAAACAGATGTTCCTCGATAGCGGGCTCGACTGATCGTGGGTGCCGATCGGGGTCGTGTGCCTTTCGGGAGCATCGGCACCCGACAACGGAACTGTGATGGCTGACCTCGTCGGCGAATCGTTGGGTCCGTACATGATCACCGAGCGAATTGGTCGCGGTGGCATGGCCGACGTGTACAAGGCGTTCCACACCAGCTTGTCGGTCTATCGCGCAGTCAAGGTGATTCGTTCCGAGTTCGTGACCTCCGACGACTTCCGCACCCGCTTTCAGAAGGAAGCCCGTTCAGTGGCGCAGTTGCGCCATCCCAACATCGTCCAGGTGCATGACTTCGGCAGTCACGGCGACGCGTTCTTCATGGTGATGGAGTACATCGAAGGCAGGGACCTGAAGAAGCTGCTGCGAGCCGAAGGACGAATCGATCCGGTTCGACGCGCCGTCGAACTGGTGCTCCAGATCGCCGCAGCGTTGGAGTACGCGCACGGACGGGGACTGATTCACCGCGACATCAAACCCGAAAACGTCATGATCGATGCAGAAGGGCGCCCGGTCCTGACGGACTTCGGTATTGCAAAGCTCATCACTGGCAGTAGCAACCTCACGCAAACGGGCGCGGGCATCGGCACGCCCGCATACATGTCGCCAGAGCAGGCGCAGGGCCTCTCCGACGTTGGCCCCGAGGCAGACATCTACGCGCTTAGCGTGGTGTTGTTCGAACTGTTGACGGGGCGCGTGCCGTTTGAAGCCGATACACCCGTGGCCGTGATCCTGAAGTCGATTCGCGATCCGCTGCCGATGCCACGCAGCTTGCGGCCCGAAATGAGCGAGGCGCTGCAGGCAGTCATTATCAAAGGGACGGCAAAATCGCCCGAGGATCGCTATTCGACCGTATCGCAACTACGCCACGCGCTCGAACGCACTCTCGAGGAGGGAGCACCAAAAGACAGTTTTGCGGGCGCTACCGTGGTTCCGACCGTGAGTGCATACGCTCGCGGCGAAAAGACGAGTGCAACTGCTCCGAAAAGTCGCGCGCTCATTGCGAGTGCCAGTGCGGGTTTGGCGTTGGCCGCCGTTGCATACCTTTGGATGTCGCGCGAACGCGTGCACACCGAACCTTTGGTGCAGCCCTCGGCAGCAGTCGCGGCATCCGGAGTGAGCGCCGAACCGTCGAGGGTCGTTGCTGCGGCAGTTTCGCCTGCGACGATCGCCCGATTGACGTTCGATCAACCAACGATTGCGAAGACCGAGCATCCCGGTGATCGGTTCGAGTACACGTTCGATGGCGCTTCGGGTGCGACGGTCTTTTTCGCGCACGAACGCGGCAACACGACAACACGCTTCGTATTGACGGCGCCGGACGGGGGGCACGTGTTCGAAACCACGTCGAGCGACCGTCCACGCGTGCTGCCCCAAACGGGAGCATACCGACTCACGGTCGAACCGCAGGGCGACGTACCGACGGAAATCGAATTCACGCTGTGGCGTCTGACGCAGCCGACAATCGACGGCGGGAAAATCGAGCCCAACGTACTGGTCGAGGGGCGAACCGACATCCCCGGTCAGGTTGAACAGTTTCGGATCGATGCAAAGGCCGGCCAGCAGATCACGTTTGCGCTCGATCGAGCATCCGAGGCCACGGACTTCAGGTTGATCGACTCCAATGGCAATCAAGAGATCTTCGCTACCGATCGTGACACCGGGACCATCAAGTTGCCGCGGACCGGGACCTATCTGCTGGTAGCGGACCCACGTTTCGACAGGCCGAGCGAATACGCCTTCACGGTTCGCTCTCCAATACGGGATCGCTTGAACGCAGAGCCGGTTGCCAACGACAAACCCGCACATGCGGTCGCGCCGATGCCGACACAATCGCCGGCGGACGTACCTGTTCTGTCGAGCCCATCCAGCGGTACGACGGCGGCGGGCGCTGCGGCACCGGGGTCATCCGGCGGCAATTTGAATCAGGTCGTAAAGGGTGTGACGACGCAGAGAGATCTGCTCGGCCTGTTCGGCGGACCCAACCTGACGACGCGCGACGCCGAAGGTCGGGAGGTGTGGGTCTACGAGCGCTCGACTACCCAGACAGAGACGCGTAGCGCGACGAACTCGGCCTCAGGCAGGGTCGATTTCTCGGCCTTCTGGAGCGCCGGGGAAGCCGGCGCGAACGCTTCGACCGGGCAATCTGCAAGTGCGTTGAGCACGGGTTCGTCGATTCGTACCGTCACGGTCATCGTGACCTTCGCGAAGAATCGAACAGTTTTCGACTACACGATCAAAGCGAACTACTTCTGAGGTCGAGGGCAATAGCCTCAGCGCTCAGCGCCAGCTCTTGCGCAGGCGCTTATAGGCCCGGTCGAGGTCCGCGACCACCTGCCGCAACGAGGCTGCCACTTCTCCGGCGGAGGCTTTCGCCTCGTTTCCGAAGGAGTCGAACCTCTCTTCGAGGTTCTCCCACTTCTTCTCCAACTCTTCCCATTCCTGCTTGACCTCGGCCTTGGCGAGGTGGAGTTGCAGATTCAATTCGTCGCGTTCCTGACGCAGGCTTTCGATGAGATCGTCGAGCTTGATCTTCTCGGCCATGGTTTTTCCTTTCTGTTTGGGTTGCCAGCCATGGGGTCGGCCCGTGGCGGGGCGGTGCGGTCTTCGTCGCGACATTAGGATGCTCCGATGGCGAGTGCAACTCGGTCGATGCCAAGACCGCTGATGAAGCAGCGTTCCTTCGCGCTGCCGACCAGACGCTGCGTCCAGTCAACGCTGCCGCCGTCGCTGGTTTCGAAGGCGTCGCCACCGAAGGACGCGTGCACCTTGAAGCAGAACGTCTCGTAGTAGCCGCGTCCGCTCTCGCGTGCATCGTCGTCGACGCAGGTTACGGTGCCAACCGTTGCGAGTGCCGATCGAACGGAATCCTTGATCCCGGCGGCACTCCCCCCCGAGAGATCCGTTAGAAATGCCGTGACCGATTTTGCGCCGAGCGCGGCCAGCGCGTGCGCATGGGTTCGCAGATGTTCGGAAGCCTCGGCCGCTTCGAATGCACGTCCGCCGGCGTCGCGGCCGGCGCTGACGAGACCGAATAACTGGAAGTGTGCGAACCGCCCCGGCCCCGATACCTTCTGAGCCCGAACGACGCGCTGTAGTGCGCCGAGGCGAATCAAGTCCGCCGACTTCGGCTCCTGACGCAATCGCGCGATGCGCCGCGTTGCCGCTTCGAGCGAAAGCGCGTTGGTCGGATCGGCCGCCACTTCGTTCTGGCGCGTGGTCGAGACGACCTTGTTCTGATCAACCGTCGCAATTGCGCTGTGCGTGCCCAACGGTACCAACGGGGCGAGCGCCAGCATCTCGAACGCGCCCGCGCTCGCCGCGATCAGCGCATCTTCGACCCGGCGCAACAATGGGAACGGCACGATGGGTGCGAGCACGAAGCGGTCGGTGGCATAGCGGTGCAGCAGTTCGCTTGGGCGCACGCGCGTGGCGCGACGCCGCAGAACATCGAGCAGCAACGACGTCAGGTCGGCACCTCCCAACCCTTCAAGCGCAGCGACGAGCTTCGGCATTCCGAGTTCGTCGAGCACACGATCTACCGGTTGTTTCATTTGCGTTCGTTCCACGTTGAGGTCGCGAGCAGACGGTCGACCAGAGCGTGCGCATACGTTTCGTCCTGCGCGTTCCCCGTCAACATGCGCCAGTAGAGAGGTGCAAGCACGTGATCGAGTATCTCGAACGCGTTCGGTGCCTTCTCGCCGCGACGTTGCGAACGTTCGAGCATCTCGTCGAGGTCGATCCATCGACGCATCAACGCAGTCGTCCGTCCCGCAGATGGTGCGAGATCGACCGGCGCGGTTGCAATGACGATGCGATAAAAGGCCGATCCTCGCGCGAGACTGCTAGCGACGTTGCCGGCCCAAGCCTTCAGATCACCCTCGAGGCTTCCCGTATCGGGCAACGGCCAGTCTGCTGCAAGCCGGTCCACCGCCACGTCCATCAGCAGCGTCGGCAAATCGCCCCAGCGCCGGTAAAGGCTGGTCACCGCGATACCGGCCCGCTCGGCGATTGCCGCCATGGAAATGTCGGAAGCGGATCGTTCACTCAGTAGTTCGGCGACCGCATCGGCGACCGAATTTCGGACCCGGGCACTGCGTCCGCCGGGTCTGGATTTGACGATCTTTTCCATTAAAGCTATTTTAGTTGCGTTAGTTATTTAGCGCCATTCTGCAGCGACCCGATGAAGGAGGCATTCGATGCTGACCCGACGAAAAGCGATCTTAGCCGGTGCGACGGCGGCGGTGAGTGCGGCAACCGCCGCCGAGGTGCCGCCGATACCCTCCGCGTCGACGGCATCCCCTCCGGCGACTGGGTCAGGTGCGCTGCTGTTCGCGAACGATCCGCAGTTCTGGTTCGAGACCAAGCGCGTGTTCGGCGCCGCCGACTACGGTGGTGCCGAGTTCGGCGAAGTGCTTGCCATCTCGCATGCGATCACTCCGGGCGACTACGAGAGTTGGTACACGCAGTGGAATGCGTTCGCGGAACGTCGTGCGGCGGAAGCTGCGGACCAGGCGGCGCGCAAACATCCCGTGAGCGCGCGCGACAACTGGCTGCGTGCGTCGAACTATTTCCGTTCGTCGGAATTCTTCCTGCATGCCGACGCGAAAGACCCACGCATCGCAAACGCATATCGCCGTTCGGTCGATTGCTATCTGCGCGCGGTCGAATGCTTCAACGGTGAGATCGAACCTGTCGAGATTCCCTATGAAGGCACGACGCTGCCCGGCTACTTCCACCATGCGATCGAGCATGCGATCGGGTCGGGCAAGCGGCATGCGACGTTGATCGCACACACCGGCTTCGATGGTTCCGCAGAAGAGATGCACTTCATGGCGGCGCGCGCCGCGGTCGAACGCGGCTACAACGTGCTGGTGTTCGATGGCCCCGGGCAATTCGGGCCGCTGCATCGCGCCGGCATGGTGTTTCGTCCGGATTGGGAAGCGGTGATCACGCCGGTGGTCGATTACGTGGTGGCGCGCAAAGACGTCGATCCGAAGAGAGTAGCGTTGATGGGCATGAGTCTCGGCGGTTTGCTCGCGCCGCGCGCGGCGGCATTCGAAAAGCGGCTCGTAGCGTGTATCGCCAATGACGGTGTGTACGACTTCGGCGCGCCGTTTCTCGCGACCGTGCCGACCGATCAGCGCGAGGCTTTCATCGCGGCGATCCGTGCACCACAAGCACCGGAAATCGATCGCGCGTTGGAACAGGCGATGGCGGCGAGCCCGACCGCGCGTTGGGCGCTTACGCACGGCATGTATGCGATGGGCGCGCCGACCGCGCGCGCGTATGTCGCGATGACGCTGCAATACAACCTGCGCGACGGTGTCGCCGAATCGATCAAGTGCCCGATGTTGGTGACCGATGCCGAGAATGATCTGTTCTTCAAAGGCCAGCCCGACGAACTGTACGACCACCTCACCTGTCGCAAGACGATGTTCCGCTTCACCGAAGCGGAAGGCGCCGGCGCGCATTGCGAAGTGGGCGCGAGCCGGCTCGCGCTTGGTCGCATCTACGACTGGCTCGACGAGACGCTCGCATAGTCGAGGCGACATCCGTCAGGCGCGGCGTTCCACGAATCGGTTATCGTTCGCGAAACCAGCGGGGGAGAGACGAAATGAAAATCGGCACCGGCATCGGCGGATGGTTGACGGGTATCGGCGACGGCGCGCGCAAGGCGGAAGAGCAGGGCTACGACTTCGTCACGTGCGGCGAACTGTCGCACGACTCAATGCTGACTATGACGGTTGCAGCGACCGCGACGCAGCGCATCGAACTGCTCACCGGCGTGACGATCGCGTTCCCGCGCAGCCCCATGGTGCTTGCGATGGAAGCGTGGGACTTGCAGCACTACACGAAGGGCCGCTTTGCGATCGGACTCGGCAGCCAGGTGAAGGGCCACAACGAGCGCCGCTTCGGCGGCACGTGGAGCGCTCCCGCACCGCGGATGAAGGAATACATCCAGATGATGCAGGCGGTGTGGGACAGCTGGCAGAACGGCACGAAGCCCGAGTTCCTAGGCAAGTCGTACAAGTACACGTTGATGACGCCGAACTTCAATCCGGGGCCGCTCGATTATCCGCGACCGAAGATCTTCCTCGCTGTCGTCGGCGATGCGATGGCGCGCGTTGCGGGTGAAGTGGCCGACGGCATTCTGCCGCACGGCGGCATCATGACCGACAAGTACATGCGCGAAGTGATGCTGCCGAACATCAAGATCGGTCTGGAACGATCGGGGCGCACCTGGGACGACATCGACATCAGCGCGAGCGGCTACACGGTGTATGGCGAGAACGATGCGGAGATTCACAAAAACCTCGACGGATTGCGGCAGGCGTTGTCGTTCTACGGCTCCACACGCACGTATCACGACGTGCTCGAACTGCACGGCCTGAAGTATCTCGGCGACAAGCTGCATCAACTGTCGCTGCGCGGTGAGTGGCAAAAGATGCGCGAGGTGATCACCGACGAGGAGTTGCTGGAGCTTGCGCAGGTGTCGACGTACGACAAGATGCCGCAATTCCTGCGCGAGCATCGCGAGTACGCCAAGCGCACTACGCTCGGCAACGTTCGCTATTCGACGCCTGACGAGCGTGCTAGGGCGCATGCGGTTATGAAGGAAGTGCAGAAGGTGCGCACGACGGGGGTTCCGCGCGGGATGGAGTTTGGCAAGTAGCGTCATGGGCGAACGCCTGTCCGTGTTGCTCGTCGAGGACCACCGGACGCTCGCCGAGAGCATCGGCGCATACCTCGAAGCCAGCGGCTTCGTCGTCGACTATGCGTCCGACGGGCTCACCGCGCTGCACCTCTCCGTGACGCAGCCGTTCGACGCGATCGTGCTCGACATCGGCCTGCCCGGAGTCAATGGGCTCGAGATTTGTCGCCGCCTGCGTCAGGACGCGCACTCGAACGTGCCCATCATCATGCTGACGGCGCGCGACCAACTCACCGACAAGCTGTCCGGTTTCGACGCCGGTGCCGACGACTATCTCGTGAAGCCCTTTGCAATGCCGGAGCTCGAAGCGCGGCTCGCGGCCATCATCCGCCGCCGCCGGAGCGAAGCGTTTGCGACAAGTTTTACGATCGGCGATCTCACGCTCGATACATCGACCAACGAGGTCACGCGGGCGACAAAGCGGTTGCGGCTCTCGCCGAAGCAGTTCGAGATACTGCGCATGCTGATGCGGGCGTCGCCCGCCGTCGTTACTCGCGAAGAACTCGAGCGCGCGTTATGGGGCGACGACGTTCCCGACAGCGATGCGCTGCGCAGCCATCTGTACAACCTGCGGCGCGCAATCGATCGCGGTTTCGATCACGAGTTGATGGAGACCATCGCCGGTGTCGGATTTCGTATTCGTTCGCCCTGATCCGTGTCGAAGGTCAGGGTGACTGTCGTGCCCTCGCCGGGCGCGCTCGACACGTCGATCGACCAGCCGAACTGATCGACCAGCCGGCGAACGATCGCAAGCCCCAGGCCATGGCCCTCCCTCGATTGCGACTGCGCGGCGTCGCCGCGGTAAAACGGTTCGAAGATGCGCTCGCGATCCGTCGCGCTCATACCTACGCCGGTGTCGCGCACGATGACACTGTCGCTACCGAGTGTGATCGTCACCTCTGCGTCGCGACCGTACGTCAGCGCATTACGCAGCAAGTTCGCAAACGCGATAGCGACGATGCGCGGCGGCGCCGTTGCGATCGGGTCACCCTCGTCGACGACTCGCACCGAAGCGCCCGTTTCGCGCGCCAAATCTGCAAGCAGATCCACCTGCTCGAGCACGACGGTCTTCACTTGGGTGCGTTCGCTGCGTGCGCGCAACTCGTCTTCGCGCGCGAGCAGCAGCAGGCTGTCGATCAGCGATTGCATCTGCGCGACGGCGAGCCGCATGCGACCCAGCGCTGCGGCGTCGGCAATGGGACGATCGGCGTCGCGTTCCAACAGGTCCAAACAGGCGCGCACGACCGCGATTGGTGTACGCAATTCGTGGCTTGCGTCGCCGGTGAAGTTGCGCTCGCGAACGAGAAACGCCTCCAGGCGGTGCGTGAATCGATCGAGAGCCTCGATCATCGATGCAACTTCGGCGTCAGCGCCGCTTCGTAGGTCGTCGAGATCAAGGCGCGCATTCACGTCGCGGGTCGGGTCGTATGCTTCGAGGCGTTCCGCAAGGCTCACCAGCGGAGACACTGCGCGTTGCGACAGACGATACGTAACAAACGACAGTCCATAGATGAAGAGCAACACGATCGCGCCGGGTATGACGCCGAAGTACAGCGTCAGGTCAGAGACCTGTTGTTGGCGAAACACGAGGTACAAGCGTCCGGCCGGACCGTCGTCGACGAAGAGCAGCGGCCGTTCGCCGGCGAACTCGATGCGGCGAAAGCCCGGCGGCTGTGCGCGCAGTTCTGTCGGCAAGTTGCTCGAGTCGCCGTTGCGCGCGAGATAGCCGGTCATGTTGTTGGTGTCCGGCAGAGGCTGATCGGGATTGTCGGCGAGCCGGGCACGAAAATGTGCGGCTTCGCCTTGCAGCGCCTCACGCGTGAGAACGTCGGAAACGATGAACGTGATGCCCGACACGCCCACGATCACTCCCGCGCTGATCACTGCGATCTGCAGTGCAAAGGCGCGACCCAGTCGAGCGCGGACGCCGGTGCGTTTCACGGGGCCGTCGTGCTGTGAACCATGCGGTAGTGACACACGTGCCATTCGTTTCCGCCACCGTAGCCGAACAGTTCCTCACACGCCATGAAGAAGAAGCGCCAGCGTTGCACCCAGCGATCGACATCGTTGCCGTAAACGGCCGACAGAACGCGGCGGACCTCCGTCGGGCGCGCGTCCATACGTGCGAGCCAGGATGCGGCGGTGCGCTGGTAATGGCGGCCCGAGACGAACCACGTCGACTCGATGCGCAGATGTTCGTGAAACTGTGCCAGCGTATCGGACGCCGGCATGAGGCCGCCGGTGAAGAAGTGGCGTCCCATCCAGTTGTCGTCACCCTCGGTCTCGAAGGGATACATGAGGTTCCGGTGGCAAAAGATATGCACGAACAGCTTGCCGTCGCTCGTCAGCCAGCGGGCGATGCGTTCAAGCAGCACCCGATAGTTGCGCACGTGCTCGAACATCTCGACCGAGACCACACGATCGAATGAGTGCGATGGAAATTCGAGCGCGTTGGCATCTGCCGTGATCACGGTGACGTTCGAGAGTTTGCGTGCGGCGACCTGCGCCTCGATCGACTCGCGCTGCGTACGCGAGTTGGACACCGCGGTGATGTGCGCCCCCGGATACCGCTCAGCTGCCCACAGCGAGAAGGATCCCCAACCGCAGCCGAGGTCGAGAATACGAGCGCCGTCGTACAGCTCCGCCCGTTCCGCATACAGCGACAGCATGCGCGCTTCGGCCGTGTCGAGATCGACGATGCCGTCGTCCCAGAAGCACGCGCTGTACTTGAGGTGGCCGCCGAGCGCGATGCGAAAAAACGCGGTCGGCACTTCGTAGTGCTGTGCGTTGGCAGTCGCGGTGTGCAGGGCGACCGGTGCGCTGCGCAGCTGTTCGATCACGGCCGCGTAGCGAGCTGAGCGCTCGTCCGACGTGCCGCTGCGCTCGTCGTGCAGTCGCTCGGTGACCAGACGGCGGATTTCGCGCCGCACTATGAAATCCGGCACTAACCCACGTTCGGCAATCTCCTGAGCGAATCCCATCAAGCTGTCTCCTCGAACTGACGATTGAAGAAAGGCGCGACCAGACCGAGCAAAACGCCGAACAACATCGCCCACCCGGCGGCCACTGCCAGCAGCATCCAGGGTGCGGGCGTTCGTACCGCACCCAGCATGCCCGCCGCGGCGTACAGGGGCGGGCACGCAATTGCCGCTGCCGATGCAGCCCGCCACGGCTGGCCGAGCAACCCTCTGAACGCATGATTCGCCGAGAGACCAACACACCCCCAAAGGGCGACGATCCACAGCGGTGCCACCGGCGCCGCGTGATAGTCGAGTACGCCGAGCCAGATCCAGGCCGTATCGACGCCGAGGCCGATCGCCGCGGCAACCGCGGCGATCGTCAGGTCGCGCTCGCGATGTCCACGCGCAAGGATGTGTGCCGCGAACAACGCGCACGCGGTAAGGGCCACGATATCGCCGCCGAGCACTGCCGCGATCCACGCGGCGGACAGCAGCGCGGCATTGATCAGGTAGTCGCAGCGCGCCTGCCGCATCACGCGCGCCAGGGTCTGCCGCGATAGCCGGGCTTCGCAAACAGCAACTGCACATTCGACAGCGCGCGTTCGCGGAATCCGCCCTCGCAGTAGCAAAGATAGAATTGCCACGCGCGCCGGAAGCGCTCGTCGTAGCCGAGTGCGGCAATCTCGCTCCAGTTCGCGTCGAAACGGCGCCGCCATGCTTCCAGCGTCAGTGCATAGTCGGCACCGAGGTCCTCGAGATTGACGACGACAAGGTCGCTTGCTCGCGCAGCACTGCCGATCAACACGGACGCGCACGGAATGAAGCTGCCGGGGAAGATGTGCTTCTTGATGAAGTCGACCGATCGCAGTGCTTGTTCGTAGCGACGGTCTTCGATGGTGATCGCCTGCAGCAACGCGAGACCGTCGTCCGCAAGCAACCGGCCAAGCGCGCGGAAGTAACCGTCGAGATGATTGGCGCCGACCGCTTCCACCATTTCAACCGACACAAGCTTCGAATAGGTTCCGGTCAGTTTGCGGTAATCGCTGCACAGCACGTCGATGCGCGACTCGAGTCCTGCTGCCGCGACCTGCGCGCGCGCGTAGTCGTACTGCTCGCGCGAAATCGTCGTCGTCGTGACGCGACAGCCCGACGCGCGTGCCGCGTGAATGGCCAGCCCGCCCCAGCCGCTGCCGATCTCGAGCAGATGGTCGTGGGCCTGAAGGCCGAGCTTCGCGACGATACGATCGAGCTTCCGCCGGCTCGCGTCCTCGAGATCATCCGCGCCGGACTCGTAAATCGCCGACGAATACTGCATGCGCGAATCGAGCATTCGCTCGAACAAGCCGTTGCCAAGGTCGTAGTGCGCGGCAATGTTGCGCTCGCTGCCGCGCAGCGTGTTATCGGCGAACAGAACGTGCGCACCGCGGGCGAGCAGGCCTGTCAGGCGCGCCAAACCGCGCTCGAGTGCGCTCGAGTGTGCGTGGTCGCGCGCGAGCATTCGTATGAGCGCCACGAGATCGTCGCAGTCCCAGTCGCCGTCGATGTACGACTCGGCAGCCCCGAGCGTGCCGCCTAGTGCGAGCCGTCGGTACAGGCGTGGGTTACGCACCACGACTTCGCTCGCGATCGTTCCGGACCCGAACGTATGCACGCTGTCCCTGTCACGGATCGTCAGTGCGCCGCCGGCGAGCGTGGTTAGGCGTGCCGCAAGCAAGCGGCGGCAATGCAAGTTGAGCACGCCGATCGGAGTTCGGCTGCCCTCTATGGCGGTGGTGGTCATCGTTGCATTCCGTGTTTTGGATGATCGTGCAAGGCAGCGCCGCGCAACCACAATGCCGCGGCCTGGCGATAGATCCGCGCGAGCTGCACGAGCGGTTGCGCGGCGTAGCGCCATGCGCCGCGACGTAATCCTGCCGGGGATACGCTCGACAGGCGCAAGTGCAATCCGGCGCGAAATTCGACGTGCCCACCTCGGACCAGTTGCATCCGCACGTTCACTTGCGTGTCGCTCACTTCGACATCCCATCGATAGCGCTGCGACATCGGATTGAACGGTGAGACGTGGAATGCCTTTGCAAACTCGAACTGCACGCGCTGCGCCGGCGTGTCGGCTCGCAACACGTATGTGTGGCGTTCGTTCCACGGCGTGTTGTTGATTTCGCCGAGCACGTATTCGATGCGCCGATCGGCGTCGAGGCAGAAGACGAAGCGCACCGGATTGAATCCGAACCCCCAGGATTCGGGTTGCTGCAACAACAGCAGCGTGCCGCTCGGAGGCGGATGCCCGGCGTCGCGCACTGACGACTCGATGCGCTGGCGCAGCGTCGTGCCGCGTTGCCGCGACAGACAGGCGTTTGTGCGAATGGTCAGCAGGTTGGCGCGGTCGATCGACAGCCAGCGGCTGCACGCCGCCAGTGCGTCGAGTCGATCGACGTCGGCGAGCAACATCCAGATCCGATAATTGAAGGCGTGCGGCAGATCCTCGCGTCCATGCACCACGAAACCCTCGGCGATGCGGCTCGTCGAATCAGGCTGCACGATCGCCCCGCATGTGGTGCCGAACTTCAGCCGCTGCATTGCAGCCGCTCACGAAGCCGTCTTCGTGAAAGCCGAAGCCGAACCAGGCGCCGGCGAAATAGACCCCGCCGCGGCCTTGTAATGCGGGCAATCGCCGCTGTGCAGCGACTGCCGCGCGATCGAACACCGGATGCGTGTAGTTGCGTGTCGCGAGGATCTCATCGACACGAACGCGGTCGCCCGGATTGAGGCTCACGAAGACGGGTCGCGGCGTTTCGATGCGCTGGAGCTGATTCATCCAGTACGTCACCGTGCAAGCTGAATCGGAATCGTTGCCGACGAACGCGTTCCAACTGCTCCATGCACGGCGACGATGCGGCATCAGCGACGCGTCGGTATGCACGACCACGCGATTGCGCTGATAACGGATCGCGCCGAGTGCGCGGCGTTCTGCGTCGTTTGGGCGTTCGAGCAGCGCAAGGCACTCATCGGAGTGGCAAGCGAGCACGACAGCGTCGAAGCTCGATATCGCGTCGGCAGTGACGAGTTCGACGCCTTGCGGCGTTCGACGCACCGACCGCACGCGGGCGTTCGTTCGCACGATGCCTGGATATCGTCTCAGGAACGCATCGACGTAACGCTGTGAACCGCCACTGACGACTCGCCACTGCGGCCGATGCTTGAGCGTCAGCATGCCGTGATTGCGCATGAACGCGACGATCTGGCCGATCGCGCTGTCGCGCACTTGCGCGGCCGGCTGCGACCAGAGCGCAGCGCACATCGGCAGCAGGTGATCTTCGACGAACCCTGCGCCATAACCTTGTAGCCTGCAGAACTGTCCGAGCGTCAGCTGCGCCTCGGCTGTCGAGAGTGCGCGTGCATCGCGATAGAAGCGGCCGATGTCGGTCAGCATGCGAAGGAAACGCGGGCGCACGAGATTGGTCGGCTGCGCGGCGAGTGCACGGAAGTGCGCCGTGCCGTATTCGAAGCCGCGCGAGCGATCCGATACCGAGAAGCTCATGTCGGTTCCGTGCGTGGCGACGCCCAAAGAGTCGAGCCATGCCGAAAAGAGCGGATAGTTGCGCGAGTTGAACACGATGAACCCGGAGTCGATTGCCGCATCGACGCCGTCGATGAGCACCTGATGCGTGTCGGTGTGTCCGCCGAGACGCGATGCCGACTCCAACAGCGTCACGTCTGCCCACGCCGAGAGCGCGTCGGCGCACGCGATGCCGGCGATGCCGCTGCCTACCACTGCAATGCGATTCATCGCAGCAATCCGTGCGCGCCGTGCGCGCGGCCTTCCTCGATCACAGCCGCCGGAACCGGGCGCAGATTGCGGACCAGTCCGATGCGCTCGAGCACGCGCAGGATGTAATACGACAGATCGAATTCGCCGGCGAAGAATCCCTGCCGTGCCGATGCGGCATAGCGATGATGGTTGTTGTGCCAGCCCTCACCGAGCGTCAGGTACGCGAGCCAGCGTAGATTGCGGCTGCCGTCGCGCGTTTCGTAGCGACGCTCACCGAAACTGTGCGTGATCGAGTTGACGAACAGCGTTGCATGCAGCAGCACGACCGTCGACACGCAGTAACCCCACAGCAGCATTTGCAATCCGGAGGTACCGAGCCACGGGGCACGTTGTTCGAGCAGTGCGCCGAACGCGTACAGCAGCGCAGCGGTTGCGATTGGAACGGCCGAGTCGTACCGGTCGAGCCAGACGAGTTCCGGAAAGCGTGTCCAATCCTTCACGCGTGCAATTTCCGTCGCGAAGTGTTCGCGCGTCAGAAACCAGCCGATGTGGGCGCGCAAGAAGCCGTCACGCGGCGAGTGCGGATCGGCGTCGGTATCGGCATGCGCGTGGTGTCGTCGGTGCACGCCTGCCCACCACAACGGGCCGCGCTGCGCAGCACTGGCCGCAAGCAATGCGAAGAAGAACTGAACGCCGCGCGACGCGTCGAACGCGCGGTGACTGAAGTAGCGGTGATAGAAGGCGGTGATCGCGAACATTCGAACGAGGTACAGGAAGGCGGCAACGGCGACATCGAGCCAAGCGACGCCGATGTACAACGCAAGCGCAGCTCCAAGGTGCAGTAGCGCGAACGGCACGACGCGTGCGTAGTCGATGCGGCCCTCCGCCATGCTGACACCGTCACTGACGAACCATCGGCGCAACGCATCCATCAACAGTCCCCTGGTCTTCGACGCCTGCACTATCGCAAGCGCGGTGTGAGCGCGGCGTGAACGAAAGCAGCAATCGCCTTCACATGCTCTTCACACATCGACACGTAGCGTCGTTGTCCTGGACCCATCAAGAGAAGTCGCATGCGCATCGCTTCACTCGCCGTCGCGGCGCTGTTGGCAGGTTGCAGCCGGGATCCGGTCGACGCACGTTATCCCGCGCTCTATCAGCGTGCGCTCGAGGCGACCACCGCATCGGCAGAAGTTCCGCAGGACGGCGCGGAGCGCTTCGTTGCGTTCTTCGAGTCGATGGATCAGCCGGGTTTGGTCGAGCGCGTCGATGCCCTTTACGGAACAGCGGTGTATTTCAGTGACACGCTGTTCGTCGCCGAAGAGCGCGCCGCGCTCGAAAAGCACTTCGAGCGGCTACAGGCGAGCGGCGTGCGCATCGATGTGGATTTGGACGATGCGGTGATCAGTGGGCGCAACCTGTACTTACGCTGGCGCATGCGCACCGGAAGCTCCAGCGGATCCTCAGAAGCGCATACCATCGGTATGACGCAGTTGCGTTTCGACGAGACCGGTCGCATCAGCTTGCATCAGGACTTCTGGGACAGCTCGGAGGGTGTGTACCGGCGCGTGCCGGTACTCGGGGCGGCGATCCGCTTCGTTGACGCGCGCATCGCGGGAAAGCCGTGAGGGTGCGGATCGTCGGTGTGACGTTGTTGCTAGTGGCGCTCGCGTGCCCATCGCACGCGCAGCAATGGGCGTTCGGGGTTTACCTCGATGGGAAGCGGATCGGCGTGCATCGATTCGACGTAGAGCGAACGGATGACGATGCGTTTCGTGTCACGTCGCAGGCGGCGTTCGATGTGAAGGTGCTGAAGGTGCCGGTGTTCCGCTATCGACATTCGGCTGTGGAACTGTGGCGCGGCAATTGCCTCGACTCGATCGACACGCAGACACAGATCAACGGCAGCACAACCACGCTGACAGGTCGCCGCGTCGCGGCGGCTTTCGACATCGCAGTGACTTCGAAGGACGGCCCGACGCAGGAGATGCTGCCCGACTGTGTTGCGACTTTTGCATATTGGGACGCTGCGACGTTGCTTCGGCACGATGCGCTTCTGAACGGTCAGACGGGTGCATACCAGCAGGTTGCACGCGTGCTTGCGGACGACGGCGCGGTGTTGACTCTGCAAGGTGGCGATTTCCGCATCGACCTCGGATATGCGGGCGGGGTGTGGCAAACCCTTGCAACGACGACGCGCGAGGGCCGCCGGCTCGACTATCGCGACGAAGGTTCTTAGCAGGCTGCGGAAAAACTCTGCGATCGCGGATTTTCTTCGGGCTCTCAGCCATTCATGGCTTCGAGCACGTCCATTTTTCTGTGTATCGTTCTCGTCCTGGTCGGAGCACGTCGCTGGGCCCCTTGATGCAGCACATCCTCGTCTACGCGGACTCGTTGTCCTGGGGCATCATCCCCGCAACACGCCGGCGCCTGCCTTTCGAGCAGCGCTGGCCGGGGGTGCTGGAACTCTCGCTCTGCGCCTCCGGCAGGAGGGTTCGTGTCATAGAGGATTGTCTCAATGGTCGGCGCACTGCTTGGGACGATCCGTTCAAACCGGGACGAAACGGTGTTGTCGGACTGGCACAGCGGATCGAGATTCACTCGCCGCTCGAGCTTGTCGTTCTCATGCTCGGAACCAACGATTTCCAATCCATGCACGAGCACAACGCGTGGCATTCGGCGCAGGGCATAGCGGCACTCGTTTCTGCCATCCGTACCGCCCCGATCGAACCGGGCATGCCGGTACCGGAAATACTGGTGGTCGTGCCGCCGGCCATTCAGACGCCCAAGGGACCGATTGCGCCGAAGTTCGAAGGGGGAGGGCGAAGGTGCGTCGGCCTGGCCGGCGCATACCGCAGGGTTTGCGAGGAAATGGACTGCCGCTATTTCGATGCGGGCAGCGTGGTTACTTCAAGCGCGGTAGACGGGGTACATCTCGACCTCGAGCAACACCTGACGCTTGGCAACGCATTGACGAGGGTTGTTGAATCCCTGCTCGAGACGCAGCGCACTGAGCTGAGATCGTAGTGGGCAATCGATCGCAACGAACCGAGCATTCAGGGCCGAAGAAAGGCCACGGCCCTACTATGGTCGCAAGCGTGCTGCGAAGCGCGATAGCGGCAAACGTCGTCGCCAGCAGGATACGACTGAAGCGCTCGAACGGGGTCCATTAATGGACCCTTCGTGAGGCCAGTGCCTCACAACACCTTGCCGAAGCGATCCAGCGCCTGTTTGAATTTGTCGGGATCGTACGCCAGACAAATGCGCACGTAGCGCTCGTTGTCGACATAACTGCGTGGACCAAACGACATACCTGGCGAGACGCCGATGTTCGCGTTGAGGAACAGCGAGTCGGCAAACGCGAGGCTGTCGGTCACACCTTCCACTGCAACGTATCCATAAAACCCGCCGGGCGGTTCGGCCCAACTCAGCCGTTGATGGGTTCCGACGAATTCGGCGAGCTGCGCGCGGTTACGGCGACAGCGATCGAGCTGCAATGCAACGAATGTGTCGCCCTGTTCGATCGCCACGATTGCGCCGGCCTGTGCGAAGCTCGTCGTACCGGTGTTGCTCGAAACCGACACGACGCCCAGCGCTTCACCGAGGTGGCTCGGATGAATCACCCAGCCTACTCGCCAGCCGGTCATCGCCCAGGCTTTCGAAAAACTGTTCACGATGAAGACGGCGTCGTCCGGCGCGGCGAGTGTCGCGAAGCTCGGTGCATGTAATGAGCCGTCGTACATGATCGGGCCGTACACTTCGTCGGCGATGATGCCGATACCTCGGGTGCGGCACGCTTCGAGCAACGCGCGCTGCTCCGCCCGCGACATCACCCAGCCTGTCGGATTCGAAGGCGATGCGAGGAATACCGCTTTGGTACGCGCGTTCATCGCGTCGAGCACTTCGTCCATGTCGAGCCGCCACGGGCCGTCTTGATCGCGCTTCAGCCAAACGAAGCGCGGCACCCCGCCGGCAATCTGGATCGCCTGAAAGATGTTCGGCCACATCGGCGCGATCACGATCACTTCGTCGCCGCTGCGGACGAGACACTGAACCGAATGCATCACCGCGAGCATCGCAGACCCCGGCACGGTGATGCGCTCGATGTCGAGTTCGGCGTTCACTCGTCGCCGGTGCCAGTCGCGAATCGCTTCGCGCAGCCGCAACACGCCGCGCGCGGGCGTGTAGAACGTCATGCCGTCGTCCAGCGCGCGCTTCGCCGCGGCGCGGATGAAATCCGGCGTTGGAAGATCGCTCTCGCCGTACCACAGCGGGATCAGACCGGGCCGATCGCCCCGACCGCGGCTGACCAGCGTGATGCCGCTTGGGGTAAGCGCGGCAATGTCGCTGCGTATCGGATCGATCATGATGCTGCTACAACCTCAGTTCGTGGCGGATCTCTATCTCGTGGCGGATCAGGGAGCGTCCGCGTTCGTTGACCCAACGACCCGTTTCGACCGCGCCGACTGCGCGCGCGACGCGCAACGAAGCGGTGTTTTCCGAGTCGACGATCAGATGCGCGCGCCGCGCATTCGTGTTGTCTGCGATGAATCGTGCAACGAGTCTCACCGCCCGCGCCGCGTAGCCGCGCCCGCGATGCGCCGGGTGCGAGGAATACGAAATGTTGGCTTCGCCCGCAGGCACGTGCTTGTTCGCGAGATCGAAATCCACGTACGCCACATACCTCGCGTCGCTCGTGTCCACCGCAAAGCACCACTTCGGGCCACTGCCGAACGAAATGCTATTGGCGGTGAGCACACGTGCCACGTGTGCCCGTTGTTCGTCGGGCGTCATCGCCTGCCACCGTTCGCGCTCTTCGGGTTGCCAGAGCCAGCTGATCTGCTCGTCGTCCTTCGCCGCGAGATCGGCGTCGAGATCGTCCGCGCGTTGTGGACGAATCGTGACTACCCCATCGGAGCAAGTCAGGCCGTCCGTGTAAGCGGCCGCTCGGTTCAGTCGGGCAGTCCCAGAACGCGCTTCGCGATCACGTTCAGCTGCACTTCGCTCGTACCGCCTTCGATCGAGTTGGCTTTCGAGCGCAACCATTGCCGGGTGGTATTCAGTTCGCGATCGCTGAATGCCGCGCCGTCCCAACCCACTGCTTGCGTGCCCATCGTTTCGAGCAGCACTTCGTATTTGCGCTTGTTCTGCTCGGTGCCGTAGTACTTGAACATCGAACTGAGGTTGCCGTCGGCGCGGCCGGCCTTCGTCTCTTCTACCGAACGCCCCAACGTCAGTTGGAAGGCGCGGTCGTTCATGCGGTGGCTGGTGATCTTGGAGCGGATCGCAGCGTCGGCGATGCGACCGGCCTGTTCGCCGACGTATTCCTTCGCGATGTCTTCCATCTTGCGGCCGGTTGCGCCGAGCGCGGAGTTGCCTCCGATACCCGCCACCATCTGGCGCTCGTGCTGCAGCAGGCGTTTCGCGATCGTCCAGCCGTGGTTCATCGTGCCGACGAGGTTCTGTTTCGGCACTTTGACGTTGTCGAAGAACGTCTGGCAGAACGGCGACGAACCGCTGATCAGACTGATCGGCGACGTGGTGACACCGGGCGACTCCATATCGAACAGCAGGAAGCTGATGCCTTCGTGCTTAGGCACGTCGAAGTTGGTGCGCACGAGACAGAAGATCCAATCCGCTTCGTCGGCGTACGACGTCCAGATCTTCGAGCCGTTCACCAGATAGTAGTCGCCCATGTCTTCGGCGCGCGTGCGCAAGCCCGCGAGATCCGAACCTGATCCCGGTTCCGAGTAACCCTGGCACCAGCGGATTTCGCCGCGCACGATCTTCGGAAGGTACTCGAGCTTCTGCGCTTCGTTGCCGAACTCGAGCAGTGCGGGCCCGAGCATCCAGATGCCGAAGCTCGACAACGCAGGGCGTGCATTGATGCGGCCGAGTTCCTGCTGCAGCACGCGGTTCTCGTCGATCGATAATCCGCCGCCGCCGTATTGCTTCGGCCACATCGGGCACGTCCAGCCTTTCTCTGCCATACGCGTCAGCCACACGCGCGATTCGGGATTGACGAATTTCTCGCGACGTCCTCCCCAAACGGTTTCTTCTTCGTTGCCGGGGGTACGCATCGACGGCGGACAATTCGCCTCGAGCCAAGTGCGGGTCTGGCTTCGGAACGTGTCGAGATCGGTCACGGTCATCACCTTTGATCAGTCGGCAGGGAGTGATTTTAGCGAGGTTACGGTTGCGCGCGCAGCCCTTCGGGCGTTCAGCGTGGCGCATTTGCTATAGTGCCGCGGATTCACGGAACACGAGGAAACGATGGCAGGCACCGATGCGGCCTTCGACGGCCGGTCTTTTCGCAACACGCTGTCGCAGTTCTGCACCGGCGTAGTAGTTGCGACCGGCGTGCTCGACGGTCAGCCGGCCGGCTTCGCCGCTCAATCGTTCACGTCGTTGTCGCTCGACCCGCCACTCGTTGCGGTGTGTCCCGGCAAGACCAGCACGAGCTGGCCGAAGCTGCGGCGGTCCGGCAGCTTCTGTATCAACGTTCTGTCTGCGCGCCAGAAAGTGGTGTGCGATCAGTTCGCCAAGCCGGGCCAGTTCGCGGACGTCGCGTGGAAGCCCGGCGTCACCGGCTCGCCTGTGCTCGACGGAGTGATCGCGTACATCGATTGCGATCTCGCAGCCGAGCACGATGCCGGCGATCACATCATCGCAGTGGGCCGTGTGCGCGATCTGCAGATTCTCGATCCCGGAGCCGAGCCGCTGCTGTTCTTCCGCGGCACCTACGGACGTTTCGAGACTTTCATATAGGGTTCGCCAGGCGCCGCGCCTCAAGTCGATTCGTTGGGGATTATCGAACATGTTCAAGACCCGGGTCTGCGAGATATTGGAGATCGAGTTTCCGATCGTGTTGGCCGGAATGGGTGGCGCGAGCACGCCGGAACTGGCGGCGGCGGTTTCGAACGCCGGTGGGCTCGGTGTGCTTGGCGCAGCGGGTTGCGGGCCGAAGCAGCTGCGCGAGTGGATCCGGCGTACGCGTGAACTGACCGATAAGCCCTTCGGGGTCGATACGCTGTTGCCAGCGTCGGTGCGGCGTGCGGACTACTCGCACAGCGACGGACCCACTCCGATGGACCTGCTTCCGGAAATGCAGGCATTCGCCGCGCACTTCATGCAGGCGCAGCATCTCGAACCCGTCGATCCAGCTGCGTTGCGGCAGCGCCGCGAGCCCGGCGAACCGGCGCCGTTGTCGAAGGAATTCTTCGACGCGCAGATGGAAGTGGTGATCGAAGAGCGTGTGCCGGTGTATGCGTCGGGGCTCGGCAATCCGGGCCCATGGATGAAGCGGCTACGCGCCAACAACACGAAGGTGATGTGCGTTGTCGGCAAGGTGAAGCACGCGGTGCAAGTGATTCAAGCCGGCATCGACATCGTCGTTGCACAAGGCCACGACGGCGGCGGTCACAATTCTCCGATCGGCACGATGGCGCTGATTCCACAGGTGGTCGATGCAGTGGGCGACGTGCCGGTGCTCGGCGCGGGCGGCATCACGGACGGCCGCGGCATCGCGGCGGCGATGATGCTCGGCGCGGAAGGCGTTTGGGTCGGCTCGGCGTTCCTCGCGTCGAACGAAGCCGGCATTCAGGATTTTCAGAAGCAGGCCATCGTCGACGCCAGCGAAGACGGCACAGTGGTGTCGCGCAGCGTTACCGGCAAACCGGCCCGCATCATTCGCAGTCTGTGGACCGACGCGTGGGCACGGGCGGAGAAAACCCCGCTGCCGATGCCGTATCAAGGAGCCGTGTCGGGTCCGGTACTCGCCGCTGCAACGCGCGACCAACGTGGCGACGTGAACCCGGGGTTCGCCGGCCAGGGCATCGGTCTGATCAAGTCGGTACGCCCGGCGGCTGAGATCTTCAAGGAGCTCGTGTGGGGAGCCGAACAGGCGCTGAAGCGCAGTTCGAACTGGATCTAGGACACTAGCATGGCGAAAGAGCATCACTACATTCGCACTACGCTGATCGGCGGCGTGCTGGTCGTTCTGCCGCTGTTCGTGTTCGTGAACCTGCTGCTTTGGCTGGGTACATGGATCGGTGGCAAGACCGCTCCCGTGGCTGAGTACGTATCGAGCGATCTCGACGTGCCGATGTGGGTCGGCCAATCGCTGTCGATCGCCACGATTGTGCTTGCGTGTTTTGTACTCGGCGCGATCGTAAGCACACGCTTCGGCAATCGTGCCTTCAACTGGCTCGAGCGCAACACAGTGCAGCGCGTGCCGGGCTATAAGCCGGTGAAGGAGATCGTGAGTTATCTCGGCGGACGTGAACAGAACCCGTTTGCGCGGCCGGTGCTCGTAACGGTGGGAGGCGACCTGCGCCTCACCGGTTTTCTCGCTGACGAAGGTCCTGAGGGGACGACCGTGTTCGTTCCAACCGGGCCGAACCCGACCACCGGTCTGATTCTGCACGTGTTGCCGTCGCAGGTGCAGCGGGTGTCGATGCCCGGAAGCGACGTGTTGCAAACGGTCATTGCGTGTGGGGCGGGTTCTCAGCGTCTGTTGCGGTCGATCGTGCAGCCTGGCGTCGCGCTCGCAGAAACCGTATCAACCATATCAGCAGAGCGCCGCTGACCAACGCCGCCAGGATGCCTACTTGGTAGGTTTTGCTCGACCCGAGCAGTGACTCCGCGGTGTGGCCGAAGTAGTAGCCGATTGCGGGAATCGACGTCGCCCAGATCAGCGCACCCGCAACGTTCAGCAGCACGAAGCGCGGCCATGCGATTGCGGTGATGCTGCCCGCGACGAACGGCGTCGCGTTGCGGATGCCGTAAACGAAGCGGAACCCCAGCAACACCGGAATCTGATAGCGATTCAAAAGATCTTCGGCCTGCGCCATCCGCCGTTGCACCATCGGCGACTTGGGCTTCCATCGGGAACCGTATTTGCGCCCCAGCCAGAATGCGGTCTGATCGCCGCAAAACGAACCGACGAACGACACCAGCATCACGAGTTTCAGATCGAGCAGATCGCCGTGGGCGATGAAACCACCGAGCAGCGCGATGGACTCACCTTCGACGAACGTGCCGAGGAATATCGCCACGTAGCCGTATTGTTGGATCCATTGCGCGATTTCGTTCATCTATGGCTCGGCGTCGCTGGCCCGGCTACTGTAACTGCTTCGATCCGGCGAGTAAGTGCGGGCGCAGACGGAATGAACTACGCAGCGGACGCAGTGCTTTGGTTGCACATCGCGACCGGTGCAGGCGCGCTGCTGCTGGGCGTCTTCAATCTGCTCTTCACCCGGAAGGGTTCGAGACTGCATGTCCTGACGGGCCGTATGTTCTGGTACTCGATGATTGCGATGGCGGTAACCGGAATCGTCGTCGCCATCGAACGCCCCAAGGCGGGCTTCGTGCTGATCGGGGTTTTGTCGATGTACCTCGTCGACACCGGCCGAAATGCGCTGCGGCGGCCCGGCGGTACAGTGAATGCCGACAGTCGCTTCTGGTTCGCGGTTGCAACGGGCTGTCTGCTGGCGGGAGTAGCGCTGGGTAGCTACGCGCTCACAATGGGCGGTTGGTTGTTCGGCTCGCCCGCGGCGCTCTATTTCGGCGCGGCGTTCGATGCAGCGATCTTCGTGGTTCTGGACTGGCGACTGATACGAGCCGGAAGCGCGACCGGTACGAAACGAATCGTGGATCACCTGTGGCGAATGATCGCGGCGTTGCTCTTCGCCATGTTTGCGTTGTTCATTGCCAATCCGTCGGTGTTTCCGGGTTGGTTCAAATCGGCGGGTCTCAACTTCTTGCCACCTTTCCTGGTCTTTGCGGCAATCGCATATTGGGTTTCGGCGGTCAATCGTGGCTGGTGGAAACGAGGAGGCGTGCAATGAAATACGCATTGGTAGCGGCAATTGCGCTGGTGCTGTTGGTGGCGGCATACCTCGTGTACGCGGCCACGGTGGTGAATCCTCGTGTGGAGCGCGAGCTGCGCGAAGATCCTTCAAGTGCGCGGGCGCGCAAAGTGATGCTGATAACGCTGCCGAGCGGCAAGACGATCCCCGTCAACTATCTGCGCGACGGACAGACGGTTTACGCGGCAGCGGACGGTCGTTGGTGGCGGGAGCTCTCCGGTGCGGGCGCGCGCGTCGAAGTTCTATTGCAGGGTGAGACGTTAGTGGGGCAAGCCCGCGCGATCGAGGACGAACCCGAGCGCCGCTCGCAGATTTTCGATCGGTTGCGGCCTACCGCGCCGAAGATCTTCGGCACGCTCGTGCAGATCGAACTCGTTCCGCCCGCGTGAATCGCAGCGACTAATTCTTGAGAGCGGTGCCGGTGTTGCGAAGGTGCGCGAAGCGCGCTTGTGTCAGCGGCGTTTGTACAAGTTCGAGGAAGTAGCGGCGCTCGAGGTCGAGCAGGTGCTGCTCCGGTGCTTCGCGAGCCACACCGTCGCCGCCGCATAGTACACGGGCAATCTCGGCATTCACGCGGCGTTGGTGCGGCGTAATCGAATCGTCAGTTGCGTGTGATGCAATCAATCTTTCGCATACTTCGGAGCCGGCGACGCGGATCATCGGGTTGCGTGGCGGCAGCGTGTGCGCACAATCGAGAATTGAGCGCCCCAGTTGCTTCGCGACAGAGAGCAGATCATCGCCGTCGGCGACGACGTCGCGCTCGGTGAGAAGGTCGAATGGCTGCGCGTCGCGCGCGTAAGCGATGCGTGCACCTGACACCACCGCGAAGGCGCGCTCGAGGTTCTGCATGTAGCTGTTTGCGCCGCCTAGCGTCGCGCGTCGCGCCATCTCCTTCACACCGCCGCCGGCGGGCATCACGCCGATGGCAGCTTCGCCCAGGCCGATCGGACTCTTCGGCGCGGCCACGACGCGGGTGCAGTGCATCAACACTTCGCACCCGCCGGATATGGCCACACCACGCGACACTGCAATCGTCGGCACGCGTGCGTGACGCAATGCGAGCATCGTCTGCTGGTAGTAGTGGAGGAGGCCATCGAGCGGCGCAGTGTCTCCCGCTATTGCCGCACCCAGTTCGTCGCCGAGATCGGCGCCGTAAGCAAAGTCCTTCTGACCTTCACCGAGGATCAGCATCTCGAAGCGCGACTCGGCCAGCGCGATGGCACGGTGATAAGCATCAAGTACAGCGCGGGAGATGGTTGGACGTTCGCCATCGAGTGAGACGATCAGCGCGCCTTCGCCGTCATGCCAGCAGCGGATGCCGGGTGATTCGAACTCGGTCTGCATCTCTCAGTGAGGCCCGTCAGCTGAGCGCTTCCACTGGAAGCGCCACACCGTGAATCGCGTGTGCGGCGTCGGAAGCGAGAAAGGCGATGGCACGTGCGAGGTCGGCCGGCGCCACCCACTTCGAGTAGTCGGCGGCGGGCATGTCTTGCCGGTTGCGCGCGGTGTCGATGATGCTCGGCAACACGCAGTTCACGTTCACTCCGCTGCCTTTCAGTTCGTCGGCAAGGCTCTCGGTCAACCGAATCACTACGCTTTTGGACGCGCAGTACGCGCCCATTCGGCCGGCGCCTTTCAACCCGGCGCGCGCACCGATATTGACGATCTTGCCGCGTTTCTGCGCGAGCATCGCAGGCACGGTTGCACGCACCATGTTCAACATGGTGTTCACGTTCAGGTCGAACATGAACTTCCAGGTTTTGTCCGTGGTTTCGTGCACCGCCTCGCCCATGGTGAAGCCACCGGCCACGTTCGCGAGCACGTCGATGCTGCCGAGTTGCCGCGTTACGTCGGCGACGATCTTCTGCGCCACATTCGTGTCGGTGAGGTCGCCGATCATCGACAGGTGCGGGCCGGGTGTTGCGATGATGTCTACCAGCGCGAGCTTCGCGCCGCGGCCGGCAAACTCATCCGCAACGGCTTTGCCGAGCGCGCCGGCGGCGCCGGTGATGACGACGACCCTGCCCTGGAAATCGTCCATCAGCCGGCCGCGCCCTTCAGTTCTTCGAGCGCTTGCCAGTGCAGGTCGCCGAAGACACCGTTCGGATTGATCGGCTGAATGCAGACATGGCTGGCGCCGGCGTCGAAGTGCGCCTTAATGCGCTTCTTGATCGCGTCGGCAGTTCCCCAGGCGAACGTCGCGTCGACGAATCGGTCGGAGCCGCCGTTCGCGAGGTCGTCTTCGGTGAGACCCATCCGCAACCAGTTGTTGCGATAGTTCGGCAGACCGAGATAAATCGCCGCGTTGGCGCGCGCAAGCGGTCGCGCCTTCGCGGGATCTGTTTCCAGGATCACCTTCTGTTCAACGCACAGCCACGGTTTCTGCCCGAGTATTTTGCGCGCCATAGCAGTGTGGTCAGGAGAGCTGAAGTACGGATGCGCGCCGGTGCATTTGTCGCGGGCGAGTTCGAGCATTTTCGGCCCGAGCGCGGCGATGACGCGCGGCGGCGGCTCCGACGGCGGAACTGCGCCGTATGGCGAAGCATCCATCTTTGCCAGATAGTTGCGCATCGTTTCGACGGGTTTGCCGTATTCGAGTCCCCGGACGCCTTCGACCATCGGTTTGTGCGATACGCCCAGGCCGAGCAGGAAACGGTTGCCGGACTGTTCTGCCAGTGTGTTCTGGCCCGAGAGCGTCACGCCGGGTTCGCGGTGATAGATCGACGCGATGCCGGTCGCGACAATGAGCTTCTGGGTTTTTGCGAGCAGCCACGCGGCGTGCGCGAACGGGTTACGGCCGGTTGTTTCGGGTATCCACATGGCCGAATAACCGAGCGCTTCGATGCGTTGCGCGGTTTCCGCGGCTTTGTTTGCCGGCATGGTTTCCGTGAAGTACCAGACGCCGAGTTTGCCGAGATTCATTTCCTGCTTCCCCTTAACGTGATCGGCAGCGATGATTCACTTGCCTTTGAAATTGCCAGGACGGCGTTCCGCGACCGAACGGATGCCCTCGTCCGAGTCTTCCGTGCCGCGCAGCCACTGCTGCTCCTTGAGTTCGTGTTCGGTGGCTGCCGCGATTCTTTCGGCGAGCCCTTTACGCATGGTCGCACGTACAGACACGACGGCGAGCGGTGCGTTTTCTGCAATCTCTGCAGCCAGTTCGCGAGCTGCGTTGCGCAGATTGTCCTGATCGACCAGCCGATCGGCGAGGCCGATCTTCACCGCTTCCTCGCCGCTCAGCCGCCGTCCAGTGAGGAACATCATGTTGGCCGCCTGTTCGCCGACGAGGCGCGGCAGCGTAACGGTGAGCCCGAAGCCCGGATGAATGCCGAGTTTGGCGAAGTTCGCAGCGAAACGCGCCTCGGGCGATACGACGCGAAAATCCGGCACGAGCGAAAGGCCGAGACCGCCGCCGATCGCCGGACCTTGAATCGCACCGACCACCGGCTTCTTGCAGCTGAACAGCCGAACGGCTTCGCGATACAGCTTGCCGGTGGTGTTGCGGAACCCTTCCTCTGTAAACTCCGCGCTTCCCGATCCGTCGCTCCGACCGCTTCCGAAATTCGCTCCCGCACAGAACGATTTGCCTTGGGCTGCCAGCACGATGGCCCGGCACCGCGGGTCTTCGTCCATTGCCGAGAACGCATCGGCGATCTGGCCGATCAGGCTGAAGTCGAAGAAGTTGTGCGGAGGGCGCTGAATCTCGATGGTGGCGACGTGTCCGTCGAGCGAGACGCCGATGTCGGTGAACCTGATGTCTGTGAAAGCGGGTGCTGGCATGTCGACGGCCCCTTATGTGGACGGGTTGATGGGAATGAATCGGGGCGGCAATGCTAGCAACAATCAATGAGCGGACCTAGGTGGCCACGGTAGACGAGACGCGGCCCGCAGTTGTGCACGAACGCCCGAGCATCATGCAACTCGCGTTGCCGGCGATTCTCGGCAACCTGCTGTACGGCATCGTTGGTCTCGTGCAGACGAAAGTGGTCGGGCAACTCGGTGCCGAAGCGCTCGCGGCAGCCGGCGCCGGGCAGCGAGTGTTTTTCGCATTGCAGGCCGTGATGATGGCGATCGGCGCGGGAACCACCGCGTTGGTTGCTCGGGCGTGGGGCCGCAACGACGAAGTCGAAGCCGGTCGTGTCACCATCGCGTCGCTGGTGCTCGGCGCCGTGTTCGGGCTCGCAATTACCATCCCGGGCGTGTTCTTTTCCAGTCATGTCGCATCGATCTTTGGACTGGACGCGCACACGGTCGAACTCGCAGCAGCGTATATCCGTTGGCTGTCGATCTTCAACGTCGCGTTCGCGGCGAATTTCATCATGGCGGGAGCGTTGCGCGCGGCGGGCGATGCGTGGACGCCCCTGTATGTCGGAGCGTTCGTGAACGTCGTTAACGTTCCGTTGCTGTATGGCTTCGTGTTCGGCTTGTGGGGTCTACCCGCGATGGGCGTAGCCGGCGCTGCGCTCGCGGCGGGTCTGTCGTTCGCGCTCGGCGGGGTCATCCTCGTGGGCATGTGGTGGAACCAGAAGCTGATGATCAGGCACATCCGCGGCGGCTGGTTCAGGATGGAGCGGCTGAAGCGCTTGCTCGACATCGGCTATCCCGCGGGCATCGAGCAGATCATCTTTCAGGCGGGCTTCTTCGCGTTCCTGATGCTGATCGGCAACTACTACGGGACGCAGGCGTTCGCCGCGTACAACATCGGCGTGAACATGCTGAACATCTGCATGGTGGCCGGCTTCGGTTTTTCGATTGCCGGTTCGACGCTGGTCGGGCAGGCGCTCGGTGCAGACGACACCGAAGGAGCCGTGCGCGCCGGGTGGCGTTCGTTGCGCATGGCCATTGCGACGATGGGCGTGTTGGGCGCCATCGTCATCTACTTCGCGCGCGATCTCGCCACGTTCTTCATCGGCAACGACCTCGACACCATTCAACACACGGTCGAGTTCACGTACGTGCTCGGCGCGATGATGCCGTTGATGGCGGTGGACTTCGCGATCGGCGGATCGCTGCGCGGCGCGGGCGATACGCGTTACCCCATGCTGGCGACGTTCTTCGGGCTGATCGGCATGCGGTGTACGTTGGCCGCGATCTTCACGTATTTCGGTTTGCCGGTGAGCTGGGTTTATGCGGCGCTGATCGGCGACTACGTACTAAAGGGCGTGATGCTGCTTTGGCGATTCCAATCGGGCCGCTGGAAGTATGTGGTTCGTAACGAAGAGCTCGTCGCGAGCTGATCGGAACGCTCGGTGCCAGAGCTTCCCGATCTAACCATCTATCTCGAACATCTCGAGCGCCGCACCCGAGGCGCGGAACTGATCGCCATCCGGCTGGCGAGTCCGTTCGTTCTGCGCACGGTCACTCCAACCATCGCACAGGTGTGCGGCCATCGCGTGCTCGGCTGGCATCGTCTCGCGAAGCAACTCGTGCTGTCGCTCGACGGCGGCTTCTACGTGGTGATTCACCTGATGATTTCCGGACGCTTGCGCTGGGAGCGTGTAGGCACGGCCGTGCCGAAGCGCAACGGACTCGCCGCGCTCGATTTCGATACCGGCACGATGATCTTCACCGAAGCGAGCAAGAAGCGTCGCGCCTCACTGAGGCTGGTTGAAGGCGCCGAAGGGCTTGCTGCGCTCGACCCGGGCGGCCTCGACGTATTCGACGTGTCGCTGCAGCAGTTCTCGGCGCGGCTGAAGGATGTGCATCACACCGTGAAGCGCGCGCTGACCGATCAACACATCTTTGCGGGCATCGGCAATGCGTACTCGGACGAGATTCTGTTGCGCGCGCGTATGTCGCCGTTCAAACAAGGCAACGCGCTGACCGACGAGGAGACGCAGCGACTCTTCGATGCGTGCCGGGAAGTGCTCGCGGAATGGACGGCACGGTTGCGTGAACAGTCCGGTGAAGACTTCCCGACGAAGGTCACTGCGTTCCACGACGAGATGGCGGTACACGGCAAGTTCCGGCAACCGTGTCCGGTATGTGGCGCGCCGGTGCAGCGCATCGTGTATGCGGAGAACGAGAGCAACTACTGCGCGAAGTGTCAGACGGCGGGGCGGTTACTCGCAGACCGATCGCTGTCGCGCCTGCTGAAAGCGACGTGGCCAAAACGGCTGGAAGATCTCGAGTAGAGTCAGTCGCGGTCGAGCCCCCGGCCCGCTTTCCGCAACGCGGTCGATGAGACGTCGTTTCGAAACTCGGCTGCAGGAACGGCCGTGCATATCGCGCGCAACGCCGCTGGAAGGGCAATGTCGTTCAGGCCGGTGAAGGTGCCGCCGACCGTTCGCCCGAACACCAGGAACTCGCAGCCGAGCGCGGCGAGTTCGCCAACGGCCGCGGCCAGCCGCGCCGGATCGTTGCCGTAGTACTTTGCATCGCCGATGCGACTCGCGGTATCCACGCCCACTGCGAACTTTACGCCGGGAAAGCGCCGCGCCTTCTCTATGAATGTCGCGGTATTCGTTACCCAAACCGGCGTCGACGCCTCGAACTGAGCTACGCGGTTGCGAAGGGCAAGGTAGTTCAATCGCGGCTTATCGACATTGTTGGCGCAGATTTCGAACGCTACCGGTTCGGCGTAGTGTCGCGCGGCGAACTGCGCCATCGCAATGTGCCCGTCGTGCAACGGATTGAAGGCGCCGGGCAGCAACACTTTTGGTTGATCGGTACCGTGTACCGGAGCCGCGTCGATGCGGCCGAGCAGAATGTCGTCCCAACCGTGTGCGGCCGCCGCCCGATCGCGATCGATCGCTTCACCCGCATTGAGATCGAGCGGCAGATTCGCTTGCAGTGCAAACGTCTCCGCAAGCGCCGATAGCGCGATGTCGGCGAGCAAACGTTCTTCTGCGGCGCGATCACGCGCGCCTTTGGTGAACGTGATCGACCACGTGCGCGTGTCGGCGACCGTCTGCAACGCAATATGGGCGCGATGGTCGCCGCGCTTCGGCGATGTGGTTGCGAGGCTCGCGGTGCAGCCGAAGCCGAACCGGTGTTGCGGCGCGTCGGGCGCAAGTGAGCGTGCGCGTTGAAACGAAGCCATCGCCATGTCGCAGGCGGTTTGTATGCTGCACGCCTGCTCGGGTGCGGCGCCGACGAATTCAGCGAGCGCGCGCTCTGCGTACGGCACGCGCGCTTCGAGCACCGTGGCGGACGCACCCGGGACAGTGAGCAGATCGGCCAACAGGATTGCACCGCCGCCCGTCACCGCGAACACGCCACTGTCGGGCAGTGCGTGCAGGCGTTGCACCAGTTCGATGCGGGCGTTCACGCGGCGAGGAATTTCCGAACGGCTTTGAGGAACACGTCGAGTTGATCGTGATGCACCCAGTGGCCGGCACCTTCGACGTTCAGAACCTGCGCATTCCTGAAGTGTTTCGCACGGCCGTCCTTCTCGGGGTCGGATGCCCACGATTCGGTACCGCGCACCAGCAACGTGGGACACGTGATGCGCGCGTAGAGTTCGTTGCTCTGTTGCGGCGACAGGCCTACAGGGAAGAACGAGCGCACGTAGTTGTCGAACTTCCAGCTGTACGTGCCGTCTTCGTTCTGGTTGCTGCCGTGAATGGTCAGATGGCGCGCCTGATCGGCGGACAGATGCGGGTTCTCTTCCTGCATACGTTTGAACGCTTCTTCGAGAGAGTCGTAACGCCGCGGCGAACGGCCCGCGACCTTTCGCAAACCGTTGATCCACTCGTGGAGGCGTTCGTGCGTCTTCTGCTGGCTCATCATCTTCAACATGTGCGGCGGCGGCCCCATGCCTTCGATGGCAACGAGTTTCACGACCGTCTCGGGATACAAGCCGGTGTAGTTCAGTGAAATCGAACCGCCCAGCGAATGGCCGATGATCGTTACCGGCGTCATCTTCGTCTGGTTCAGCAGTTGCGCGATGTCGTAGACGTAGTCGAGCTGCGTGTAACCGCCACCTTTCAGCCATTCGGAATCGCCGTGGCCGCGCAGATCGGGTGCGATGATGTGGTAGTCGTTGCGCAGATTTTCAGCGACCCAGTCCCAGTTGCGGCAGTGATCTCTTCCGCCGTGCACGAGCAGCAGCGGCGGTGCGTCGCGGTCGCCCCAGGCGACGTAATGCAGGCGCAGACGTTGCGAGAAATAGATGTGAGACGTAGGGCCGCCCTTGGGCATGCTGAAACCATTCTTGAATGGGTGTCGTCAGTATAGCCCGACGGATGTCGCCAGACGCGACGCGCACGGGCACAATGCCGCGCAAATCCTTCTCTTTGCCAACAAGAAAGGGGCCGAGGAACATCGTGGAACTGCTAAAAGAATCTCATGTCGGGTTCGCGTATCTCACGCTGGCGAGTTTCGCGGTGCGGGGATTGTTGTCGATCGCCGAATCGCCGCTGCGCAATGCGAAGTGGCTGCGGATCGCGCCACATGTCATCGATACATTTCTTCTCGTGCTGGGTATTTCACTGGCCGTCATGCTCTCGCTTTCACCGCTCGCCAACGGCTGGCTGATGGCGAAGATCATCGGCCTCGTTGCGTACATCGGCTTCGGCGTGATGGCGATGCGTGCCCGCACGCGGCCGCTGAAGATCGTCGGCTACATTCTTGCCATTGCGTCCGTCGGCTACATTTTTGCCGTGGCGTATTCGAAGCAGGTGATGCCCTTTAGTGGCCCGTAACAGCCAATTCAGCAGTGCCTGCGCGCGCCTCGGACCGCGGCGCGGCGTTGCACCTCCTCGTGTGGTGCCCGCCACATCTCGTCGGTGCGCCTTGCGCGGCGGGCCTGATGCATCGCGCAGGCACTGCTGAATTGGCTGTTACGGGCCACTAGTGCGCGTCTTCCTCGCGTGCAGCGTCGATCCTGCTACGGCAGATCGCGTGCACGCGGATCTCGAACCGATGCGCCGCACCTACCGCGGTGCCGGGTATAGGTGGGTTCCGCCGGCGAACTACCACGTCACCCTGCGATTCTTCGGCGAGGTGAACGCCGCAGAGGTCGATCGCGCAGCGGCGTTAGTGGCGCCCGTTGTCGCTGCGACCCGGCGGTTCGAGGGCCGCGTGCGCTCGGCAGAGCCGCTGCCGAACAAACGCAAACCGAGCGTGATCGTGTTGCCCGTCGAATCTTCACAACGAATCGAATCGCTCGCGGCAGATTGCGCGCACGTTCTGAACGGCGTGTTCGGCCCGCCTGACAAACCCTTCAAGGCGCATATCACCGTGATCCGGTGCGGTCGCGGTGCACGCTTCATCGACGCAAACGATCCGATCGACTTCGAGTTGTCTTTCACGCGCGTAGCATTGTTCGAAAGTACTTCAGGGTCGGACGCGCCGACGTACACGCCGCTGCACGAATTTCAATTGCTTGGTCAGAACGCAGCGTCGTAGATCAGCTTCGAGCCGATGACGATGAGCGACCCGTAGATGACGTGATAGAACGCGCTTTCGTCGATGCGATCGTGCGCAATGCGGCCGATCCAGATGCCGAGCGGTGCAAGCGGCGCGAGGATCAGCGACGTAGAGAGGTTGTTCAGATCCAGCTGATCGAGCCATGCGTAAGCCGGCAATTTCAACCAGTTGACCACGAAGAAGAACGCGACGGTGGTTGCCTGGAACAGCGACTTGTCGAGCCGCTGCGGCAGCAGATACGCCTGAATCGGCGGTCCGCCGGCGTGAATGCCGAAGCTGGTGAATCCGGAAAGGGTGCTCCAGAAGGTGCCGCGCAGCATCGAAGCGGGCCTTGTGTCGGTCTGCGGCGGTCCGACGTACCACGCGATCGCGATCGCCATTGCCATTGCGCCCACCAGCAAACGCATTGCGTCGTTCGACAACATGCGAAACGTCGCGAGACCGACCAGTGTGCCGAGCAACGCGCCCGGAATCATCGTGCGCAGAATCGTCGCATCCCAGCGCTTCCACCACACCCGCACTGCGAAGACGTCCATCAGCAGCAGGATCGGCAACATGATCGCGGCCGCCTTGACCGGTGCGATCGTGAGCGACATCAGCGGCACACCCACGATTGCGACACCGCCGCCGAGACCGCCTTTCGCGATGCCGACGATCAGCACCGCGACAATCGCGCAGGCATAGAACCACGGATCGGTGATCATCGAATGCTGATCATCTGGCACCGGAGTGAAGTAGAACCGCGAATCGGGACGCGAAGCGCCCCGCGAATCTGATTCTCAGTATCATAGCCGCGCCGTGCGGGCTAAGCCGCATGCAGTCTGGCAATTCAGTAAGGCAAAGGCGGCCGAATGGACTTCAAGAACACCTCCGCGCGTTACGGCGTGGTCTCTCAAGCGCTGCACTGGTTGATCGTTGCGCTGATCATCACGCAGTACGTGCTGGCGGAACTTGCGGAAGAGGCAGGTCACGATCGTGCAACACATCCTGCCGCGGCGTTGCAGCAACTTGCTCTACTGGCGCGCCACAAGTCGGTCGGCCTGACGATTCTGATGTTGGCGCTGCTGCGCCTGGTGTGGCGCTTCTTGTCGCCCCCACCGCCGTTTCCCACCGCGATGCCGCGCTGGCAGGTGTGGGTGGCGAAGCTGACCCACTATACGTTCTATACGTTGCTGTTCCTGTTGCCGGTGTCGGGACTGGTGATGTCGGCCGCTTCGAACTATCCGGTGTCGTACTTCGGTCTGTTCACCATTCCGAACGTGGTCGCGCCGGACGAAGCGCTCAAAGAAGTCATGGAGGAGCGCCACGAAATGCTGTTCGAGATCCTGGTGATCGTCGCTTTTGTCCATGTGGTTGCCGCGTTGAAGCACCACTTCGTGGATCGCGACGATGTGCTGCGTCGCATGTTGCCGCGGTCGGCGCGATGAAAGTGGCGTTATTGATCCTCGCACTCGCCGTCAGCCCGTTGGTTGCGGCAGAGCCGGCCCGTTGGAACATCGACTATTCATCGAGCCGCATCGCGTTCACCGCGGAGCAGGCGGAAGCGCCCTTCGACGGCAGCTTCAAGACGTTCGAGGCCGACGTGTATTTCGATCCGGCGGCGCTGGCAGAAAGCCGCGCCGACGTGCAGATCGACACCGCGTCGGTGGCCACCTCCGACAAGGAGCGCGACGGAATTCTGCGCGGCGCCGGCTGGTTTGAATCGGAGCAATTCCCCCGCGCGCACTTCGTGGCGAAGACCTTTGCGAAGGCGGGCGATGGTTACGAGGCGCGTGGCGAACTGACGATTCGTTCTGTGACGCTGCCGGTGGTGTTTCGTTTCACGCTGAAGGACGCGGTCGGACGCATTGAACTGAAGGGCGAAGCGGAACTCGATCGTCTCGCGTTTCAAATGGGTCTTGGCGACTGGGCCGACCCGAAGTGGATCGGCAAAACCGTGCAGGTGCACGTGACACTGATCGGAAGTCGTTGAGCATGAAGATCGTCAGGGATTTCCCGCACACCTTTCGAGAGATCCCGCACCTCGACATTCCTCTGCGCGATGGCACGCGAATCGCCGCGCGGCTTTGGCTGCCGGATAGTGCCGAGCGCTCGCCGGTGCCGGTGATCCTCGAGTACCTGCCGTATCGAAAGGGCGACGGCACTGCTATCGACGATGCAACACGGCATCGTTACTTCGCCGGTCACGGATTCGCTGCGATACGTATAGACATGCGCGGCAGCGGCGACTCAGAAGGGCTGTTGGTGGATGAGTACAGCGCGCAGGAAATGAACGACGCGGTGGAGTTGATCGGCTGGCTTGCCGCGCAACCGTGGTGCAACGGCCGCGTGGGCATGATGGGCATCTCGTGGGGCGGCTTCAATTCGTTGCAGGTGGCGGCGCTGGCACCCCCGGCGCTGCGCGCCGTCGTCAGCGTCTGTTCCACTGACGATCGCTACAACGACGACGTGCACTACCAGGGTGGCGCACTGCTTGCGCGCGAGATGCTCGGGTGGGCGATGACGATGCTCGGCTTCAACGTGAAGCCGCCGGATCCGCAGGTGGTCGGCGATCGTTGGCGCGAACTCTGGCAACAGCGGCTCGACGGCACGCCCACGTTCATCGAAACCTGGATGGCGCATCCGCAGCGCGACGCTTACTGGCGCCACGGCTCGATCTGCGAGGACTACTCCGCGCTTCGTTGCCCGGTGCTGATGGTCGGCGGTTGGGCCGATGGATACACCAACACCGTCATGCGTGTGTTGAACAATCTCGACGTGCCGTGCCGCGGCATCATCGGTCCATGGGCACACCAGTATCCGAATTCGGGTCGCCCCGGACCTGCGATCGGTTTCCTGCAGGAAGCGGTGCGCTGGTGGGACCACTGGCTGAACGATCGCGACCGCGGCGTACTCGACGTTCCGAAGCTGCGCGTGTGGATGCAGGAACATGCGGCACCGCGGTCGTCGAAGTGGCCGGGACGCTGGAGCGGCGGTTCACTCGCAAGTAGTGAATTCGCAGCGCGCGAGTTCTATTTCACGGGCAATGCGTTGCAGAACGATGCCGGTATTGCCGTGGTGAAAACACTGCCGGCCGATCCGCGACATGGCGTGGCATCCGGAATGTGGTGTCCGTTCGGACCGGGCGATCTCGCAGCCGATCAGCGGCCGGACGATCTCGTTAGCATGACGTTCGACACCGCGCCGCTTGCCTCGGAACTTTCGCTGCTCGGTGCGCCGGAGGTAGTGGTGGACGTCGAAGGCGAAGCCGGCTCGCAGGTGATCGCGCGGCTGTGTGAAGTTGCGCCCGACGGTTCGTCGCTGCTGTTGTCGTGGGGAGTGCAGGCGCTCGACGGCGGTCCGCGCGCCCGTGTGCGGATGGATGTGTTGGGCCATCGCGTGAAGGCTGGGCACCGCTTGCGGCTCGCGTTGGCCGCGTCGTATTGGCCGATGGTGTGGCCGTCGGCCGGTCCGGCACCGCGCGTGACGACAGGAGTCGGCAAGCTCGTGCTGCCGGTGTGGACAGCGCAGACGGACGCAGTCTCGTTCGAGGAACCCGAATGCGCCGAACCGGCAGCATTCGAAGTGCTGCGCAAAGGCGCGCTGACGATCTCGGACGACGGCACCGTACGGCGCGCCGATCAGGGCCGCATCCGACACGCGAACGGCATGGAAACGGAGACGGTTTTCATCGACGAAATGCCGTGGGGCGACGCCCCGACGGCCCTGTTCGCGCGCGAGTTCGAACTGGCGCGCGGCGACTGGCAGACGCGTATCGCCGTTACCGGCGAGATGACGTCCGATCTCGACGGGTTCGACGTGCGCGTCGGCCTGATCGCATCGAGCGGCAATTCGCGCTGCGCCGATCGAACGTGGACGTTTCGTTTCCCGCGGGGCTCGGCGTAGCATTGCGTCGTCGCGCGATCCGCCGCGCGACGCATCGGAATTCGATGATGACTGCCAAACGCAGGCTCGGCGCACTGTTCTTCGATAAATTCGAATTGCTCGACATCTTCGGACCGCTGGAGATGTTCGGCGTGCTGCCCGACCTGTACGAAATCGTCACCGTGGCCGAAAGCAAACCCTCGATGGCGAGCACTCAAGGTCCTTCGGTGACGATCGATCGTACGTTTGCTGATTGCGGCCCGCTCGACGTGTTGCTGGTACCCGGCGGCATCGGCACGCGCGCCGAAGTTAACAACGCCGCGCTGCTGCGGTTCATCAGGGATCAGTATCCGAAGCTCACCGTGCTCGCGTCGATCTGCACAGGCGCGGGTCTGCTCGCGCGCGCCGGTGTACTCGACGGCCGTCGCGCCACGTCCAACAAACGCGCGTTCCAGTGGGTGGTTGAACAGGGCGCCAAGACGACGTGGGTGCCTGAAGCGCGCTGGGTCGAAGACGGCAACGTATTCACGTCGGGCGGCGTGGCCGCCGGAATGGACATGGCGCTCGCGATCATCGCGCGTCTGAATTCTGACGAAGTGGCAACCGGCGTGGCGCAGCACACGGAATACGAATGGCATCGCGACGCCGCGTGGGATCCGTTCGCGAAACTCAACAATCTAGTCTAGGAAACCGGCAACATGAGCCAACTGCGCGATCAGATCCACGACAGTTATCGCGCGTGGGCGCCGTCGTCCGAACGGTTGATCGAAGAGGCGCGTCGCAGTTTCCCAGGCGGCGACACGCGCATGAGCGCGCACTTCGGACCCTATCCGTTGTTCATCGAACGTGCTTCGGGTTGTCGCATGCGAGATGCCGACGGCCACGACATCGTCGACTTCATGAACAACTTCACGTCGTTGATGCTCGGCCATGCGAATCCCGCCGTTGTGACGGCCGTTTCCGAGCAGATGCAGCGCGGCTCGGCCTACGCGGCGCCAACGCGCAGCCAGGTCGCCTTGGCCGAAATGATCCGTTCGCGTGTCACGTCGATCGAACAACTGCGGTTCACGAGTTCCGGCAGCGAAGCCACACTGATGACGTTGCGCTGCGCGCGCGCGTTCACCGGTCGCCAGAAGATCATGAAGATGGAAGGCGGCTACCACGGCAGCTATGAACTCGCCGAAGTGAGCCTGGTGCCGCGGCCCGATCTATGCGGCCCGCTCGAGGCACCGAACTCCGTTCCGGTGGACGCGAGCATTCCCGACAGCGTGCTGGGCGACGTGGTGGTGTGCCCGTACAACGAGCCTGAACTGGCGCGCGCATTGATCCGCAAACACGCGCACGAACTTGCAGCGATTATCGTGGAGCCGGTGCTCGGGAGCATGGGGATGATTCCGGCCACCGTGGAGTTTCTGCGCGCGTTGCGCGAAGCGAGCACCGAAAACGACGTGCTGCTGATATTCGACGAAGTGATCACGCTGCGGGTGGCGGACGGCGGCGCACAGGCGCTCTACGGCGTGAAACCGGATCTGACGGCGATGGGCAAGATCATCGGCGGCGGATTGCCGATCGGCGCATTCGGCGGCCGTACCGATCTGATGCGGATGTTCCATCCCGACCAGTCGGAGCCGGTGATGCACGCGAGTACGTTCAGCGGCAATCCGATTTCGATGGCGGCGGGCGAAGCGGCAATGAGCCAGGTAAATCCGCAACTGATCGCGCAGATGAACGGGCTCGGCGAACGCTTGCGCAGTGGCTTCGATGACGTGTTCCGGCGCAACGGCATTCGCGGACAGGCGACCGGCCTGGGATCGCTTACGAACATCCATCTCACCGATGCGAATCTGTCGAGCTCGCGCGACGTCATCGCGGGGCTCGGTCGCTCCGGCCGCATCAATCAGCTGCTGCACTTGTCGATGCTGATGCGCGGTGTGGCGAGCGCGAGCCGCCTGATGTACTGCACGTCGGCGCCGATGACGGTGGCCGAAGTCGACTTCGCGGTGGACGCACTCGACGACGCGTTGCGAACGCTGAAGCCCGGTATCGAACGCGAACGGAAGGAGTTGTTGTTGTGACCGATGCGATCAAGCTGATTTCGGGTACCTCGCATCCCGCGCTGGCCGCGGAAATCGCGCAGCACCTCGGGCTGCCATTGTGCGAAACCGAGATCCACCGCTTCGGCAACGAGAACATCCTGTTTCAGTGCAAGGAAAACGTTCGTGAATCGGACGTGTTCGTGATTCAGACGTCGTGTCCGCCGGTGTCGGACCTGTTGATCGAGTTACTGATCATCATCGACGCGTTGAAACACGCATCGGCGCGCCGCATCACCGCGGTGTTGCCTTATCTGCCGTATGCCCGTTCCGACAAGAAGGACCGCCCGCGCATATCGATCACGGCGCGACTGGTGGCCGATCTGCTCGAAACCGCGGGCGCGCATCGGGTGTTGACGATGAATCTGCACTCGCCGCAGGTGCAAGGTTTCTTTCGTATTCCGGTCGACCAGCTGAACGCAACGCCGATCGTGTGCGATCACCTGCGCGCCACGACCAATCTCGGTGAAAGCGTGCTGGTGGCCAGCGACGTGGGCGAAGCGAAAGACCTCGGCGAATACGCGAACCGCCTGAAATTGCCGATGGCCATCATCGACAAGCGCCGCCGCGACGACAGCGAAAGTCCCGTGGCGGTCGGTTTGATCGGCGACGTGCGGGATCGCGACGCGCTGATCATCGACGACGAGATTGCATCGGGCGGCACGATGATCGAAGCGGCGCGGTTTCTGCGCGCGAACGGCGCCCGCCGGATCGAAGCAGCCGCGGTGCACCCGGTGCTGTCGGGGCGCGCTGTAGAGCGTCTGCGCGACTCGCCAATCGAGCGGTTGATCGTCACCAACTCGATTCCGTTGCGCGGCGATGTTCCGCGTGACCAGGTGGAGGTGATCAGCGTCGCGCATCTGTTCGCCGATGCGATCCGCGCGATTCACAGCGGCGACAGCGTGTCGAAGCTGTTCGGCTAAGCGATTGGCTCAGTGCAATTCACGCAACGTTTGCACGAAGGTATCCGCAACGGCGACATCACCATCAGCGTTCGCATCTGGAAGAGTCCGCGCGTGCGCGTCGGCGGTCGCTACAAGCTCGGTGCCGGAATGATCCATGTCGATGCGCTGCGTGAGATCGGGCTCGATGACATAACGCCGCAGTTGGCGCGCCGATCCGGTTTCAACGGCGTCGTGGATCTTCTGAAAATCGCGAAACACGGCAGCGGTGAGAAGGTGTATCTCGTGGAATTTCACTATCTCTCTGCGAAGGAACTTTGACGTTGTTCGGCACACACGATCTGTGGCTGTTCGTGTTGTCGGGTTTGTTGCTCAACGTGTCGCCCGGTCCCGACACGTTCTACATTCTGGGGCGCACCACGAATCAAGGTTGGCGCGCCGGCGCGGTAGCCGCGCTCGGTATCGGTAGCGGCTGTTTCGTGCACATCTTTGCCGCGGCGCTCGGGTTGTCGGCGTTGCTGGCGGCATCGGCAACCGCCTTCACCGTGCTGAAGTGGGTGGGCGGCGCGTACCTTGTGTGGATGGGCATCTCGATGCTGCGGACCACAATGCAGACGCCGGAAGCGGAAGCTCGGGTGCCAGCGCAACGGCTGCAACGGGTGTTCGCGCAGGGCTTCGCGACGAATGCGCTGAATCCCAAAGTGGCGCTTTTCTTTCTCGCATTCCTGCCGCAATTCATCGCACCTGACGCGCCGCACAAGGCGCTCGCGTTTCTGTTTCTCGGTTGCGTGTTCAACTTCAACGCGACGCTTTGGAATCTGTTCGTCGCGTGGTCGGCGGCGCGCATCGCCGGAGGCGTGAAGGATTCTCGAGCCGTCCGCACTTGGATCAATCGCTCGATCGGCGGCGTGTTCATCTATCTCGGTGTGCGGCTCGCCACAGTGACGCACTGACGCCCATCGGACCCGTTCGCCGAGTGCGTGCCCCGGCAGTATGCTTGCGTCCTCTCACGAGGATCTGTCATGGCGGGCGTCGACGAAGTCATCAGGCAATGGGTTCAGAAAGTCGAAAAATCCGGCGAGCTGCGCAACACGCCCGGCTTCGGCCAACCGTTCGATTTCAAAGACGGCTTTCTCGAAACGCCGAGCGAGTTGCGGATGGCGTACAAGATTCTGAAAGACGCGGGCTACGTGCCTGCGGAAATCGAGATGATGCAGAAGCTCGCAGCGCTGCGTGAGCAACTCGACGCAACGAAGGGCGAGCCTGCACAGCGAGAGCTGAAGACGAAAATCGCCGAGATGCAGCAGAAAGTGACACTGATGCTCGAAGCGATGCGCGGCAAACGCTGACTCATCGTGCAAACGCCCGATCTGAGGGGAACTGTTTCGGTCGTTACCGGCGCGACACGCGGTGTCGGCAAAGGAGTTGCCAAGGCGCTGGCCGACGCGGGTGCACGCGTTTACGTCACGGGCCGTTCTGTGAGTGCGCAGGCCGATCTCGCAACGCGTACCCGCGCCGACTCGCTCGACGTCGTCCTACCACTTCGATGCGACCACACCGACGACGCTCAAACGGAGGCGGCGCTCGAGTTCGTGATCGCTCGTGAAGGGCGGCTCGACCTTCTGGTGAATGCCGCGTGGGGTGGGTACGAACGGATGGTCGAAGCCGGTCAATTCACGTGGTCCATGCCGTTCTGGCAACAGCCGATGTGGCGTTGGGATGCGATGTTCGCACGCGGCGTGCGCGCGCTGTTCGCGTGCAGTCGAACTGCTGCGCGGCAGATGGTGGCGCAGCGCAGCGGACTCATCGCGAACATTTCGTTCTGGGCCGCCCAGAAGTATCTCGGCAATGCAATTTACGGTGCAGCGAAGATCGCGACCGACCGACTGACCGCTGATATGGCGCGCGAATTGTCGGAGCACGACGTCACCGTGGTTTCCGTTTATCCCGGCCTCGTCCGCACCGAGCTCGTGATGCAGTCTGCCGGGTTCCTCGATATGTCGAACTCGGAGTCGCCCGAGTTCACCGGCCGTGCGATCGCGCACCTTTATGCAGACGGTGAGCGACATCGACGCACCGGTAGCGTGATCGTAGCGGCCGCATACGCGCGTGAAGTCGGCTTCAGCGACATCGACGGCCGCCGCCCCGAACCGCTGACACTGGGCTCCGCATGAGAGGCGACGCGTGTCGAAGCTGACGATTCTCGCGATCTCGGGCAGCCTGCGTGCGCGTTCCACGAATACGGAGTTGCTGATCGCGCTGGCGGCATTGGCGCCGGATGGCGTTGCCGTCGATCTTTACGACGGACTCGACCGATTGCCGCATTTCAATCCCGATCTCGAACCGACCGAGCCGGAATTCGTGATGGACCTGAAGCGTCGGATAGGGCACGCCGACGGCCTGATCATTTCCAGCCCCGAATACGCGCGGGGCGTGCCAGGCTCGCTGAAGAATGCGCTCGATTGGCTCGTCGGTGGCTCCGAGTTCGTCGACAAGCCGGTGGCGCTGTTGAGCGCGTCTTCGCGCTCGACGTATGCGTACGATGCGTTACGTACGACGCTAACGACGATGTCGGGGCGTTTCGTGACGGAAGCGTCGATCACCGTTCCACTGCTCGGAGGAAATCTCGATGCGAAGGCGATCGCGGCCGATCCCGAGCTATCGCGCGTGCTGCGCTCGGCGCTCGATGCGTTTTGCAGCGCCGTCGCCCAACGACCTGCGGGAGGGGACGCCTGACGCTCAGTGCGCGAGCGCCGCGCGAAGCCGCTCCTTCATCGCTGCGCGCTCCGATTCGCTTGCGACGATGTCGAACTGGCCGGTGAACCGTTGCAGGCGTAGGTAGTCGATGAGGAAATCGTAGACGGCGTTTGCCGCGTTCTGATCGGCATTGAACGCAGAGAACTGCGCATCGACCAGGTCGGTCACCGTCATTACACCGCGTCCGTACGCTTCGGTGACCAGTTCCAGATTGTTGTGGCCGGAGGTAGCGGCGGTGTTCGAGTAGCCGATCCGATCGAAACGAGCCTCGGTCGAGAGAACCTGCTGCAATACGCCGGCTTGCAGATCGACCACGAGCTGGTCGTAACGCAACTGCTCCTGATCGAGTTCTGCTTGCGCGCGGTCTCGCTCGGCCGTACGCGCGCCGCCTTGATACAGCGGCAGGCGGGCTTCGAGACCGACTGCCCAGTTCGTCTTGTCGGTAACGCCCCCGGGTGCGCCCGGAAACAGTTTCGAGAAATCGACTTGCTCTGTGCCGTCGCCGCTACGGCCGAGTTCCTGATCGATGCCGGCCTGCGCGGACAGTTCCGGCAGATAGAAGGCGCGTTGCCTGGTGGTGAGTTGCCGGTTCTGCACGTCGAGCCGTTGCTGCATCGCTTTGATTTCGGGTGCGCCGTGCAACGTTTCGTCGACGAAGTACTTGCGTAACAGCACGCGCGAACCGGGGCGTGCCAGCTCGGCCCGAATCTCCGGCGACGAGACCATGAAGTAGGCTGCATCGAGCGACGGCGTTTCTGTAGCGTACTGACTGCCCAACGGTTCGTTCATGGTGCGATTCAACGTGATGCGAGCCTGCTTCGAGGTCGCGTCGGAACTGACCACGCTCGCTTGTGCATTGGCGCGCGCAGTTTCCCACCGATAGATTTCGGAACGCGTACCGACACCCAGTTCGAGGCGTGACGTCGCACGCTGCAGGTTCGACTCTGTCACGGTGAGATTCTTGCGATCCACTTCGAGCAACGCTTCGGCGCGCAACAGATCGAGATACGCGACGGCGGTTGCCAGTATCGTGTCGAGCACTCGAGCTTCCTGGTCCTTCACGCGCGCCGCTTCGAGCATGCGTTGTATCTGATACGCGGCCAGCGCTTTGTCGGAGTACACCGTCTGCCGCAGTGCGAGCGATGCGAACGACTGGTACTCGGGTGTCTGGCCGACGGCCGCGACCGCACGATCGCTGTCGATACGGCTGCCGCTCAGCGAAGAGTCGATGTGAGGCAGCAACTCGGAGCGCGCGATGCCGACGTCGGCCGCGCCGATCACCACATCCTGTGCACCGGCGAGCAGGTCGAAGTTCTGTATCAGCGCGCGGTCGATGGCCTGAAGCATCGTCAACAGGTTCGACGCTGCGACTTCCGGTTCGACGGGCAGGGCTGGTGTCGCGCCGCTCGCTTGTGTCGCGAGTATCGCGACGACGAGTGCGGCGAAACGGCGCAGCGCCGCCGGAAAACGACCGATCAAGGCAGACCGGCGCCGGGATACGGCGCGGAAACGACTTGAACGCGACCGTCGCGATTGCGGCGACACGCATCCGGATCGCTGCTCGACGCGGTGAGGATGAACAACGTGCGTCGGTCCGCGCCGCCCAGCATGCATGCGAACGCGCCGTCTTCGAGACCGACCCGGTGTGTGATGCGGCCGCCTTCCTCGACGCGCACGCATTCGCGTGTGGTCGGCGAGGCAACCCAGATACCGTTGGCGGCGTCGAGACAAATGCCGTCGGGCACCGTGCCCTGCGGCAGTTGTGCCCATACACGCCTGCCGCTCAACCCGCCATCCGCGGCGATGTCGAACGCAGTCAGGCGCCCTGCATAACTCTCGCCGACGACGAGTGTGCGTCCCTCTGGAGTGATGACGGTGCCGTTTGGAAATGCCATGTCGTCTGCGACGACACGCGCGCTCCCGTCGGGGTCGACACGAATCAACTCCGCCGATTTGAACGCGCTGCGACTGTGCAGATCGAAGCCGAAGTTGCCGATGTACGCGCGGCCGAGTCGGTCTACCACCATGTCGTTGCAGTGGAAACTCGCGAGCGTGGAGAGATCGGCGACGCTCGAAAGCCGCTGGCCGTCGTAACGCAGCAAACGACGGTCGGTCATCGAGACCACGAGCAGGTCCCCAGACGGCGTCCAGCCGAGCCCGGACGGCCAGTGTTCGACCACTACGATAGTGTGGGGCTTGGCGTTTTCGTCGATCGCGAGCACGCGATGATCGTGCATGTCGGATAAGTACAAGCGTCCGTCGTGCCAGCGCGGACCTTCGCCGAAACACAGTCCAGTCAACCACGTTGTCGGGGTCATCTCTCGAACTCGGGGAGTCGCAGCAAGGCGTGCATCATGTAGTAACCCGGGCTTGATGCAAGAGGCGTCCGGCGCGCTTAGAGCCGCGCGGCGCGCGGGTTGCGCAAATATTCGATTGAGTTCTTTTCATGTATGCTCGCGACCACCGCGATGGGCGACCAGGGGATCGGGACACAAAGTTTGCTGAAGCGACGTCACTTCGTGGCGCACTTCCGTCAATCTGGATTCGAGCAGTAACTCCGGCAGACGATACGCGGTGTATGAAAAAACGAGACCACAGGAGATGGACATGAGTAATACGATTCGATTGGTCGCCGTAGCAATGCTGGCGATGGTGGTAGGTTGCGGCGGCGGCAACGACAGCGCAACGAAGGCGAGCGACGCAGCGGGCAAGGCGATGGACTCGGCCGCTGACGCAGCTGCGTCAGCGAAAGATGCGGCCGCCGCATCGGCCGATGCCATGGCCGAAGGCGCCAAGACGATGGGCGACGAAACGTCGAACGCGATGGATTCCGCTGCTGACACCACAGGCGAAATGGCAGACGACGCGACCGCGACGGTCAACAACGCGATGGACGCGGCATCCGAGTCCGCATCCGATGCCGCTGACTCGGCAGACGCAGCAGCGCAGAGCGCGAAAGATGCCGCCGAAGCCGCCAAGAAAGGCTCCTAAGCGGTACGTCGTTCCGACTCTACGATCGATGTGATGTGATCGAGGCGGCGCGTCAGCGCCGCCGCTCCCCTCTCCGTTTCCCGAGCGCTCGAATGAGCGCCTTCCCACCCGCGGATGAATCCCGGTAAGATCCGGCATCTTTCGGTCCGATGCCGGGCCGTTTCACCACGCAAACCATCGGGGGATTCGCAATGAGAGACGTCGTCATCGTCGACAATGTCCGGACCGGACTCGCGAAAGCATTTCGCGGCAGCTTCAACCTGACGCGCTCCGACGACATGCTCGCGCACTGCATCGATGCGCTGCTCGACCGCAATCCGAAGGTATCGCCCGACGAAGTCGAAGATGTGGTGGTCGGTTGCGCAAGCCACACCGGTGAACAGGATGGCAACATCGCGCGCCTCGCGGTCGTGCTGTCTCGTCTGCCGATCACGACGGCGGGTCTCTCCATCAACCGTTTCTGTTCATCCGGTCTGCAATCGATCGCGATCGCCGCGAACCAGATTGCGTCGGGTCAAACGCATGTCGCGATCGCGGGCGGCGTCGATTCGATCTCGATGCGGCAGCGCCAGGAAGCGGGCAAGTCGAAACCGAACAAGCGTCTCGTCGAAGAGAAGCCGGCAATCTTCATGGCGATGGGCAACACCGCAGAAGTAGTTGCGCGGCGTTATCAGGTGACGCGCGAGATGCAGGACGAGTACGCGCTGCAGAGTCAGCAGCGATATGCGAAAGCAGTAGAGAAGGGCTACATCGCCGACGAAATCGCGCCGATGAAAGTGACGATGAACCAGGTCGACAAGAAGACCGGCGCCGAAAAGCTGGTCGAAGTGACGATCGACAAAGACGAATGCAACCGTCCCGACACCACGCTCGAAGGTCTTGCGAAACTACCGCCCGCTTTCGAAGAAGACGGTTCGGTAACTGCGGGCAACGCTTCACAATTGTCTGACGGCGCGTCTATGACGTTGCTGATGAGCGCGCAACGCGCCGGGCAACTCGGCTTGAAGCCGATCGGCATTTTCCGCGGCTTCACCGTGGCGGCATGCGAGCCCGACGAAATGGGCATCGGCCCGGTGTTTTCGGTGCCGCGCTTGCTGAAGAACGCCGGCCTGAAGATGAACGACATCGACTTGTGGGAACTGAACGAGGCCTTTGCGTCGCAGTGTCTCTATTGCCGCGATGCGCTCGGAATCGACAACGAAATCTACAACGTCAACGGCGGCGCCATCAGCATCGGCCACCCGTTCGGAATGACTGGATCCCGGCAGACCGGTCTCGTTCTGCGCGAGTTGAAACGCCGTAAGAAGAAGTATGGTGTAGTGACGATGTGTATCGGCGGCGGGCAGGGCGCCAGCGGTTTGTTCGAGGCCGTATAACGAGCGCACTGGGGCGCCAACCGGCGCCCCGACTCTAGTAACAAGATCCGGTAACAAACTGTAACCATTTCGCTTTGCGCGGACATGCATCGGAAACTCAGATCGCAGACACTTGCACCGCTTGGGAATAAGCAGAACCGCGTGATTGCACGAGCGCTCCTAGTTACTGCATGTGTGAGCTTGGCCGGATGGGTCAACGCTGCCACTCTTTATGCCGACAAATCCGACCGCGAACTAACCGACCTGGCAGCCGGTTGGGAGTCGTTGTCGGAAGATCAGCGCCGCGCTCTGCTGACTGAGATCAAAGCACGTATGCACACCAACACGGGCAAAGTGCCGGTGTTGACCATCAAGACCGAACGCCGGTACGGCCGCATCGTGCGACAACCCGACGGTTCGCTGGTGCGCATCGAGACGACCGAGCACGTCGTGCGTTTTCAGGCGCTCCCCGAAGGTGCCGGCGATCGTCCGTTCGGACTCGGTTTCGAACAACGCGTGGTGGCCGGGGGTGGTGCGAATGCCGCTGACCCCGAAAAGGCTGGCCCCTCGCAGACCGCACCGGCTTTGACCCCCGGACAGCAGCCGCCTCCGGTCGTAAACGTCGGCAACGCGCGCCCGCGTCCATGAGCTCCGAGCGTGCCCGGCTACTCGTCGTCGACGACGACGCTGAGTTGCGGGAACTCGCGCAGGCCTACCTGAAGCAACAGGGATTCGACGTGGAGACCGTCGCCGACGGCTCCGAGATGGATACAGCGCTCGCGTCCCACTCGTTCGATCTGATCATCCTCGATCTGATGTTGCCCGGCGAAGACGGTTTGTCGATCGCGAAGCGGCTCAAGGGCCAGCTGAACGTGCCGATCATCATTGTTTCCGCGCAAGGCGAAGATGTGGATCGCATCGTCGGCCTCGAGATTGGTGCTGACGATTACATCGCGAAACCATTCAACCCACGCGAGTTGCTTGCGCGCATCCGTGCCGTATTGCGACGCGCGCAGAATCGCCCTGTTGTGGAACCGGAGACATTGACGCGCTTCGGTGCGTTCGAACTCGACCTGAACGCGCATCGACTGACGCGGGACGGAAAGCCCGTGCCGCTCACGTCGGGTGAATTCGATCTGTTGGTGATTCTCGTTGCGCATCCCAACAAAGTGCTCGACCGCGATCGTCTGCTCGATCTGCTGACGGGCGCGGAACGATCGCCGTTCGATCGGTCGATCGACGTACGAGTCACCCGCTTGCGCGGCAAGATCGAGCAGAATCCATCGGAACCGGTCTACATCAAGACAATCTGGGGCAAGGGATACATGTTCTGCCCTGAAGGTGCGTAGCCCTGCGGCGTCGCCATGACGCGCGCAGCCTCTTTGCTCGTTCGAACCACGCTGGTATTGGCGGTGAGCGCCGTTGCGATCGCTGCCACCGCAATTCTCGCGTTGAACACGTTCGTGATCAGGCCGATCGCGGAGCGCTCGGCGGATGACGAAGCCGCACTGCTCGTCTTGTCTGCGCAGACCTGGGTCGAACTGCCGCCCAATGCGCGACCGTACTTCGAACTCGAGCTCGCGCAGAACCACGACCTGATCATCTCCCCGCAGGCGCGAGATCTGCCCAAGGCCGATCTCGGCATGTCCTACCTCGACCTGTTGCAGAGCAAACTCGGCGAGCGGCTCGGCACCGACGTCAGGCTGATGCAGGGCGACGATCTGATCTGGGCGAACGTGCCGATGGGCGGCTACACGATGCAGATCGGATTGTCTCCCAACCGCAAAGACATCCAGCCGCTCAACGTCGGCCTGATCATCGTGGTCATGGGTGCGGCGATCGTGTTCGGAACATCGCTGCTGATCGTGCAACGGATCGCGCGGCCGTTGGTTCGTGCCGCGCAACTCGCGGAGACGTTTCGCGGCGGCGAGCAGTTCGTTCCGCTGCCGGAGAATGGACCAAGCGAACTCGTCACGTTGGCGCGCAGCTTCAATACGATGGCGCGAGAGATATCTGCATTGCTGTCGAACCGCACGACGCTGCTGGCCGGGATCTCGCACGACCTGCGCACCCCGCTGGCAAGGATGCGACTGGCGCTCGAGCTGCTGCCGAGCGATGTGGATCCGAAGTTGAAAGAGCGGTTCGAACGCAACCTGAGCGTCATGGATGGACTGATCGGCGACGCACTGCGCTTCGCGCGCGGCACCAGTGAGGTCGCGCAGGAAGTCGATCTGCACGCATATCTCAACGAAATCGTTGCTGGAATCGACGACGCAGTTCAGGTGCAGTGGCGCGGCAACGGTGCGCAGAGACGCCCGGTTGCGGTCGGCTCGCTGCGGCGTGTGCTTCAGAATCTGCTCGCCAATGCTCGCCAGCACGGCGCCGGCACGCCCGAGGTGGTCGTCGATTCGCAGAAGTCCGTCGAGATCCACGTAGTCGATCGCGGACCCGGTATTCCCGAAGATAGTCGCGACGCGGTATTTCAGCCGTTTTTCCGGCTCGATCGTTCGCGCAGCCAAACGACTGGCGGCAGCGGACTCGGTCTCGCGATCGTTCAGCAGTTGTGTCAGGCGCACGGCTGGCTGATCGAGATTCGAGGTCGCGACGGAGGCGGCACCGATGCGGTGCTGACGATCTGTCGGTGACTCTGAAAAGAAGGTGTGGCATGAAACAAAATGTCACAAAAATCCGAGTCGGGGAAATTCGAGGGAAACAGCTATCGGACAGACTGCCCTTGAAGTCGATTGATGCAAATCAAACGGCTTCACCCCATGAGGCAATCTCTATCCCCTTGAGACCTTGTGCTCTTAGGTCCTACAAACCGCTGATCCCTCAAGGCTCAGCGGTTTTTTTTCGCGCCGTTGATCGTTAGTGCGTGACTGAAACCGTTTCGGCGTGTTTCGTTACCGTTCGGACTTGACTGGGCCGCGCGCCGCATGCTCGTTGGGCCGCGTGTTGCCGAATTATTTCGGGGCGGCTGTACAAGAAGTGGGCGTTCGCCTAACCTACGACTCCCGAAAAAATAATACAGCCTTAGTGGGTCTCGTTAGGGCTGATAAGGGATACCCCCGATGAATGAGAGGAGCACACCATAGTGAGCAGCCGCGTGAGGTTATTATTGATTGCCGTCGTCGCTCTATTCGGCGCGGCGAATGTCTGGGCGTGGGAGAAAGGCCCGGGTCCGGTGAAGGGTCAGTTCTACATTCACCCGATGATGACTTATTACGATCCGCCGGAAAAACTGGGTTACGACGACTCCTCGACCGGGCCGGGTATCGCGCTGGGTTGGTCGTTTCTCGACAACTGGGCGATGGAAGCCGAGTACGACAATCACGAGCCCGATCTGGAAACTCCCCCGGGCGGTAGCGGCAACATAGAAAACTGGGCCGGCAACATTCTGTATCACATGCCCGTGTCCCGATGGGCCACGCCGTTTGTCACGATTGGCGGCGGCCGCGGCCAGTACGATCGCGACAGCATCGGCAACACCAGTACGCAGAACCAGTACAACGTCGGCATCGGTACGTACCTCGGCACCAGCCAGCGTTTCGCGTTCCGCGCCGACGTCCGCGCCATCTATCTGAATGACGCCGAGAAGACGCAGCCCTGGGCCGGAGTCGGTTTCGTTATCAAAGTCGGCCGCATCGAAGAGCCCGCGCCCGCGCCGGTTGCCGCACCGCCGGCAGATTCGGATGGCGACGGCGTTCCCGACAGCACCGATGCCTGCCCGAACACGCCGCAGGGTGTTGTGGTCGACGCCCGCGGTTGTCCGCTCGACAGCGACGGCGACGGTGTACCCGATTACCTCGACAAGTGCCCGAACACGCCGGCCGGCACGAAGGTCGACGCGCAAGGCTGCCCGATCCCGGTTGCAACGACGTTCGATCTGACGGTCGAGTTCGCGTTCAACTCGACGGAGATAAACGACCTGTCGTTCCGCGAGTTGCGCAGGGCGATGACGTTCATGCGCGAGAATCCGAAGATGAATGCGGAGGTCGAAGGCCACACCGACAACATCGGCAGTGCGGCGTTCAACCAGGGACTTTCCGAGCGTCGCGCCGACGCGGTGAAAGACGTGCTCGTCAAGTCGGGCATCGAGGCCAGCCGCATCACAACTGTTGGCTACGGTTTGACGCGCCCGGTTGCACCGAACGACACGGAAGAGGGGCGTGCTAAGAACCGCCGCGTTGCCATCGTCGTAAAGTGATGCCGCAATAAGGCCCTGATAGGTGGCCCGAAACGCCGATGCGCCTCGATGGGCCTCGGCGTTTCGCTTTTCTGGCCGCCAGGAACGGACCAGGGGTTGATCCGAATCATTTCCAGTCCGAAGCGGCGCGACGTATGCGCGACACGCTGAAGAGTCTCGGTCACCCCACGAACTGATACCGGCTGGAGCGTAGTAGTGCCTGCATTTGACAACGTGCTGTATGAAGTCGCGGATGCACTCGCGCTGATCACCATCAATCGGCCCGACAAGCTCAATGCCATTTCGCTCGCCACCCTGGACGATCTGCGAGCGGCGGTGGCGGAGGCGGCCAACGATGCAACGGTGCGGGTCATCGCGATCACTGGTGCGGGCGATAAGGCGTTTGCATCCGGTTCGGATCTATCCGAAGTACTGCACCGCGACTTCGAGAAGGCACTCGAGCCGATCGTGCAGGGCCTCGCAGATCAACTCGAGCGCACACCGAAGCCGACAATTGCAGCGATCAATGGCATCTGCATGGGTGGTGGCCTGGAAGTTGCGCTCGGTTGTGATCTGCGCGTGGCGGTGACGACCGCCACGTTTGCAACCCCGGAAGGTAAGCTCGGCATCATTCCCGGTGGCGGTGCCACCGCGCGACTGCCCAGAATTGTTGGGCGCGGCTGGGGAATGGAAATGTTGCTGATGGGTGACGCCATCGACGCGCAGCGCGCGCTGCAGATCGGCCTGGTGACACGCGTGGTGGAGCGCGCGGAACTGATGCCCGAGGTGCGCCGCATGGCCCGTCACCTCGCGAACTTTGCGCCGTTCGTGCCGCGCACGATGAAAGCGATGGTGCATTTCGGCATGGAAGGCAGTCTCGCCGCGGCGTTGATGCTCGAGAAATACGCGCAAGGTGCTTTGGTGCAGACCGACGACAAAGTCGAGGGAATCACCGCATTTCTCGAGAAGAGGAAGCCCGACTTCCACGGACGCTGACGCTCGGCCGTCCGGTTGCTCCCGCTATTTTGCTGATGGATACTGCGTGTCCTTTGCGTCACCGCGCGTCCAATGCCGGCGATGCTCGTGACAATAGATGTTCATTTCAAAGAAGGGGGAAGCATGACGATCAAGAATTTCGCGATCGAAGCAAGCCACATCATGATGTTTGCTCGTTCGATCGGTGACGATAACCAGATCTACTACGACGCCGATTACGCGAAGACGACGGAGCCGAAGGGCATCATCGCGCCGCCGACGTTCGTTCAGGCAAGTGCCCAATTCGACCCCGACTATTTCCTGCGTCCGAAGACTGGCCAGGCGTGGTTCGGCTCGGGCAAAGAGCCGACCGGAATCAAGCCGTCGAAAGGCGGCGGTGGCGGCGGTGGTGGTGGCGGTGGTCTGCATGCCGAACAGCACTACGAGTATCACCGCAACGTGAAGGTCGGCGATGTGCTGACGGCAACGGTGAAGCCGGGCAAGACCTGGGAGAAGGAAGGTAAGCGCTCCGGCAAGCTGGTGTTCTCCGAATCGATCACCGAATACCGCGATCAGAAGGGCGAACTCGTCGTAACAGCGCGCGGTGTCGGTGTACGCACCGAACGCCCCGTCGAACAGAAGTAGGGAGCGAAGCAATGGCACTTAAAGCAAGCGAACTCAAAGTCGGCGACACGTATACCGAACGCCTCGTCGAAGATCTGAAGCGTACGCAGATCGTTCAATACGCAGGCTCGTCGGGCGACTACAACCCGCTGCACACCGACGAGATCTTCACGACGAAAGTGGCCGGCTATCCGTCGGTTTTCGCGCACGGAATGCTCAGCATGGGCATGACGGGACGTATGCTGACGAATTACGTCGGCGACGGCCGTCTCACCAAGTTCGGCGTGCGATTCACGAGTCAGGTTTGGCCCGGCGATACGCTCGATGCAACGGCCACGGTCGAAGCGGTTCGTAAGGAAGGCGGCAAGAACTTCGTCGATCTGGTCGTTACGACCGTGAACCAGAATGGCGTGGAAGTAATCAAAGGCAACGCTACCGCTCGCGTCGACTAACGGGCGCGGCGAGGCGCAACGCTAGAAGGTCAGCTTCCGGAAATGGTCGAGCGCCTCTGGGTTTGCCAGGGCGCCGACGTTCTTCACCTCGCGTCCGTTCACCACGTCGCGCACGGCCAGCTCCACGAGCTTGCCGCTGCGCGTCCTTGGAATATCGGGTACGGGGATGATTGCGTCGGGCACATGTCGTGGACTCGTGCCTGTGCGAATCGCCTGCTTGATGCGCTTTTCGAGCGCGGCGTCGAACGCAACTCCAGCTCTCAAGCGCACGAATAGAATCACTTCGATGTCGACGCCGATATCGCGACCGATTGCGATGCACTCGAGTACATCGTCGATCGTTTCGACCTGACGATAGATCTCGGCGGTGCCGATGCGCACGCCACCGCGATTCAGCACTGCGTCTGAACGGCCGTGAATGACCACGCCGTCGTGTTCGGTGAATTCGCCGTAATCACCGTGGTGCCACACGTTGGGGAAACGTTCGAAATACGCGGCGCGATAGCGAGCGCCATCAGGATCGTTGAGGAATCCGATCGGCATTGACGGAAATGATCGCGTGCAGACGAGTTCCCCTTTCCCATGATCTATCGGTGCACCGTTGTCGTCGAAGAACTCGAGCGCCATGCCCAGTCCCGCCGATTGGATTTCCCCGGAATAGACGGGCAACGTCGGATTGCCCAGCGCGAAGCAACCCATGATGTCGGTGCCGCCGGTAATCGACGACAGTCGCACCTTTGCAAGATTGTGGTAGGTCCACTCGAAACTCTCTGCAGGCAGCGGAGATCCGGTCGAGAGGATCGATTTCAAACCTTCGAGCCGGTGTCGTTCGCGCGGAATGTAATGGTTCTTTGCCAGGTTCGATAGAAACCCCGGGCTGATGCCGAAGTGATCGACGCGCTCTTCTTCCGCGTATCGCAGCAAAACGCCCAGGTCGGGATGAAACGGCGAACCGTCGTACAGACAGACCGTCGCACCCGCAGCCAACCCACTGACGAGCCAGTTCCACATCATCCAGCCGCACGTGGTGAAGAACAGCATGCGCTGATCGGCCACGAGGTCGCAGTGCAGCAGCTGTTCCTTACGGTGTTGCAGTAACGTGCCGCCGATTCCGTGCACGATGCACTTTGGTACGCCGGTCGTCCCCGACGAGAACATGATGTACAGCGGCTCTGAAAACGGCAGCCGAACAAAATCGCGTAAGGGCGAAGGATGTGCCAACAGCGCATCGAAGGCGCACGATCCGGGCGGCAACACCACGCTGGCAGCCGAGTTCGTCACCATTACTATCGTGTTACTAACGCTTGGTAGTCGCTGCGCCACTTCGGTCAGTCGTTCGGTGCAGTCGAACCATTTGCCGGCGTAGCGATAGCCGTCGCAACCGATCAATAACTTCGGTTCGACCTGGCCGAAGCGATCGACGATGGCCGACGCACCGAAGTCGGCTGAACACGAACTCCACACGGCGCCGAGTGAAGTCGTTGCCAGCATCGCAACGACGGTTTCGATGCGATTGGGCACGATCGCGGCAACGCGATCGCCGGATACGACGCCGAGGTCGCGCAGATGCGCCGCAACCGATTTCACCCGCGTCGACAGATCAGCGAACGTCAGCGAATCACGATTGCCCGACTCGTCGCGGTAGATCAGCGCAATGGCGTCGTCACTACGCCGCAGCAGATTCTCTGCATAGTTGATTCGCGCGTTGGGAAACCAACGCGCACCCGGCATGCGGTCGAGATGTTCCGCCACGACGTCGCCGGAGTGACCGACGATTTCCGCGGTGTCCCATAGTGCGCGCCAGAACTGATCCGGGGAGCTAACCGACCAGTGGTGAAGCGCCGCGTAGTCGGCGTGTCCCATTCGTCGTCTGAATCGATCGAGCTGTGTCGCGGCGATGTCGGCCGCGCTCGGCGACCACAGTTTTGTCACCACTTTTCTTGGGAAGTGCGTACGTCGACTTCGAACGACCACGCGTTGCGCGGTTGCTTGTACAGGAACTGAAATCCGTCGACGATTCCCTCGAGATTGATCAGGCCTTCTTCACCGAGCCGCGTCGCGTACTCGGGAAATCCACGGATGATCTTGTCGCCGCCGATCGGACCGTCGATCACCACGTGACCAACGTGGATGAACTCCGGTCCGTATTCCTTCGCCATCGCCTGTGCCATGTTCCGCAAAGCGCCCTTTGCAGCGTTGAACGCACCGAAGTTCGCGCGGCCACGCAGTGAAGCGCTCGCGCCGGTGAACAGCAAAGTACCGTGTTTGTTCGGCAGCATTCGACGAACGGCTTCGCGACCGAACAGGAATCCACCGAAGCAACCTACTCGCCAAGCGCGTTCGAAGTACGCAGCATCCATGTCGACGATGCGCCCGGGTGTGTTGTTACCGGCGTTGTAAATCGCCACATCGAGCGGACCGCCCGGCGCGGCTTCGGCCGCATCGAAGAGTGCCGTTACCGCGGCCTCGTCGGTTGCGTCGGCGACCACGGCAGTTGCGGCTCCATCGTTGGTCGTGATCGATCGAACCACACGATCGAGATCCGTTTGTGTACGCCCGGCTACGAAGACGTGCAAACCGAGACTCGCGAAGCGTTGCGCGAGTCGTGCGCCGAGTCCCGCTTCCGGGCCTACGCCGATGACGATTGCCTTCCTGCTGCTCATATCGCTCTTCAGACGACCCGGTGCAGCAATGGTTGCGCGTTTGCCAGGCGATGGCAATTTGTGACGGCCACATCGAGGCTGCGTTGCAACGTCTCGCGCGTCAGCCATGCAATGTGCGGCGTAACGACCACGTCGTCGCGCTTCAGCAGTGGATTGGTCGGTAAGACCGGCTCGGTATCGAACACGTCGAGGCCCGCGGCAGCAATCCGTTGCTGATCGAGCGCGGTGATCAGCGCCGTTTCGTCGACCAGCGCGCCGCGTGCAGTGTTGATCAGCACGCTACCGCGTCGCATTTGCGCGAAGCGGCGTCCGTTCAGTAAATGGCGTGTCTCATCGGACAACGGCAGGTGCAGGCTGACGATATCGGCGCGGGAGAGGAGCTCATCGAGCGTCACGAACGCGTACGGCAGCTGAGGCTTTGCAGCTCGGGCCGTGTAGATTACGGCTGCACCCATTGCGATGAGTGTCGGCGCAAGCATTTGTGGAATGCCGCCCATGCCCACGAGGCCGATCGTGCGGCCGGCGATCTCGCCGAGTCGGTCCTGACGTTCCGCCCCCCAGGACCAACCGGTGCCGCTCCGCGTATCGCCGTCGAAGCGTCGGATCTGGCGCAACACCGCGAGCATCAAACCGAGCGTGTGCTCCGCCACGGCGCGACTGTTGGTGCCCGGCATGTTGCAAACCGCGATATTGCGCGCGCGGGCGCGCTCGAGATCGATCGTGTTCACGCCGACGCCGATCTTCTGCACGAGCTTCAGCCGCGGTGCAGCGTCGATCACGCGTGCGTCTACCGGCCGCAAGCAATGCCACAACACCTCGGCGTCGCGCAGCAGCTCGAAGAAGCGCGCATCCTCCGCTTCGGGACACACGGCAACGTCCAGTTGCGACGTCGACAATGCGGCAAGTGAGTCCGCGAACTCGGGCCCGGCCGCGTAGTTGTAGATCACTTTCACTTGGGTAGAACTTTGCGGAATCCGTGGAACGTGACGCTCTCGAACAATCCCGCCCTTCGATACGGGTCGGCGTCGCTGAAGCGGCGCACCGTAGCGAGGTCGTCAGCTTCGACGATGAACAGCGAACCGCGCATGCCGCCGGCATCGTCCAACAGCGGGCCGGCGAGAACGATGTCGATCGGTTTCGTATCCATGTAGGCAAGATGCGCATTGCGGGTTGCCATACGCAGGTCGAGCGAGTTGGGCTTGTCGAGGCAGTAGATTGCAAACTGCATGGGATGCTCCTGTCTGCTGCTGTGTGTTGCTGTTGTGTTCAGTGCCGCGTCGGCAACGGTCGAATGGCGCCGCCGCGCAACTGTTCGGCGATTCGGATTCCTTCGTTCCATTTCGCGGTGCGTTCGCCGCGGGTGATCGAGCCGACCTTGATCATCGGCGCCTGCCAACCGACGGCGAGATGCACTATCGATACGTCTTCCGTTTCGCCGGAGCGCGCCGAGACGATCGGCAAGATGCCCTCCGCGCTGCACGCGTCCAGCGCCGCACGCGCACCGCTGACGGTTCCGGATTGGTTCGGCTTGATGAGGGCGGCATCGATGAGCCCCTCCCGCGCGGCCGTGCCGATTCGAGCCGCGTCGGTAACCACGAGATCGTCGCCAACGATAGAGGCGGGCACCGCGGCTCGGAAAGCAGCATAGTGCACCCGGTCGTCCTCGGCGCACGGGTCTTCGACAAGGCGCACGGCGTAGCGGCGTGTCCACGATGTCAACAGTTCGATCCATTCTTCAGGTATGTAGCTGCGAGCATCGGCACGCAGCTCGTATCGGTCCCCTCGATAGAACTGGTTGGCAGCGATGTCGAGCGATATGGCCACTTCGTCGCCGGGCCGGAGCCCGGCGCGCTCGATCGCCTTCAGCATCAGGTCCAGCACCGCTTCGTTGCCGGCGACGTCCGGCCAGAAGCCGCCTTCGTCGGCCACGCCGCGCAGTCGTCCGGCATCGCTCAGCAACGAACCGGCGGATCGATATACCCGGGCACACCAGTCGAGCGCGGTGGGCCAATCCGGCGCACCAACCGGCAACGCCATGATGTCCTGCAGGTCGATACGTCCTTGCGCGTGGGCGCCGCCGCCGAAAATCTGAATTTCCGGCAGCGGCATTGCCAGGTCGTTGGAGGCGGCGAGATAACGCCACAACGGTTGCTGCGCAGCGGCTGCCGCTGTTTGCAGCACCGCCAGCGAAGCGGCAATCAACGTGTTGCCGCCGAGACGCGCGTGCTGCGCGCTGCCGTCGAGTTCGATCAGCATGCGATCGATCTGCGCCT